>PNNH01000114.1 GCA_013824165.1 Methylibium sp.
TGGTGTGGGCCTTGAGGATCAGGCCGGTGCGGGGGTGAGCCCGGCGCGCCTCAGTGCGGCGCCGGTGCCTGGGTATCTTCGGTCGTGGCAGCCGGCTCGCTCTCGCTCTTGGCGAAGCGGCGCTGCCAGGCCTTGACGAACAGGTGCGGCAGCAGCAGGTGCAGCGGCATGCGCAAGTAGTGGCTGCGCACATAGAGCGCGAACGACGCCAAGCCGGCCAGGCGGCTGCGCGAACCCTTGTGGGCGGTGCTCAGCGCGTTGATGAATAACGCATCCATCATCAGCTGCCCCAGCGCGCCAGGGCGGCCCGGGCAGCGCGCCAGCACCTCGGCCGGCACCGGCGTGCCGAGCAGGCGGGCGCAGTAGCGCAGGCCGTAGAACAGCGGCCGGCCGAGGCCGAGCTGCGCGGCGCGATCGAGCAGCTGTTGCCACTGCGCGGCGTCCCGCATGCTGCTGCGGATCAGCGCGTCCAGGTCGACCAGATCGCGCAGGCCATGCTCCCATTCGCCTTCGTGGAACAGGTGGGTGGCGCTGTGCAGGATCAGGTCGGTGTCGCAGGGCACGCTGAAGCGCGGCCAGCGGGCCAAGGGATGCGCGGCTCCAAGGATTAGCGCCGGCTGGGTCTTCAGGCGGGCCGTCTCGGGCAGGATGTTGTGATGCAGGTCCAGCGCGCTCTGGCGCCGGATGTGCATCATCGGCGGCAGTTCGTGCATCCATTGGCGGTAGTAGCGCTCGTCATAGTCGCTTTGCGAGGCGCTGACCCAGCCGCTGAGCATCAGCGCGGACTCGGCGGCGTCGAGCTGGGACTTGGGCACCAGCAGGTCGATGTCGCCGAACAGCCGGCCCGGCGCGGGTGCCAGATCAGCCGCCGCGTAGGCGGCGCCCTTGAGCAGCAGCACCGGTCCTTCGAGCTCGGCCAGGTCGCGCTGCAGATGTTCCAGCTCCCAGTGCACCGCGCGGTACTTCTGTTCGGCCAGAGCCTGCATCGCCCGCATGTGCCGCCGCACGGTCTTTGGCAGTCGCTCGGTGGTGCCGGCAGTGTCGGCCAGCGCGCCCAGGCGCGCCAGCAGGCCGGCGGTCAAGGCCTGGCGCTGCACCAGGTCCCATTGCGCCTCGTTCAGCTCGGCCATTCGCGCCGGCTCGCGCAGCACGCCCAGCAGCAGCGTCCAGGCGGGGTTCATGACACCAGGCCCTCGAAGGTGCGCAGCGCTTCGTCCAGCTGCGAATAGCGGAAATCCCAGCAGTCACAGCGGTCGATCAGCGCGGCGTTCAGCTCGAAGCCGTGCCGGCCCAGCAGGCTGTAGTTGAAGGCGTGAGTGGCCACATGCTCGAAGCTGTCGGCCTTGGGGCGCGGCGTCAGCGTGGTGCTCGAACCCGCCTGCCAGCGTGGAAAGATCAGCTGGGCTGGCCGCCCCTTGTCCTGCATCCGGTGCACGCTTTCGGCCGTTGGCCGCAGATGCGCCACCGTGCCCTTGTGCGTGTCATGAGCGCTCTCGCTGAACTGCGCCTGCGCCGAGAAGCGCTGGATGATGGCGATCGACTCGTTCTTCAGGCTCACCGGCCGGGCCAGTGGCTGGATCAGGCCGTCGTCGCGGTCGATCATGGCCAGTTCGTCGGACAGCAGGCGCCAGCCCGACAGCATCAGGGCCGCGGTCAGCGTGCTCTTGCCGGCACCTGGGGTGCCGGGCAGGATCACGCAGGCCCCGTTGCGCTCCAGCACGGCAGCGTGCAGCAGCAGGTAATGGTGGGCATGGCCGGCCAGGCACCAGTTCATGCCCCATTCCAGCAGCGCGAATGCGTGGTTCAGCGGCAGCGGCTTGAAAGGCGAGAAGCCGTCGAACCAGAAATTGACCTGCGGGCCGAGCCAACTGCGCCAGCCGGGCACGCGGTCGATGCGGATGTGGAAGTCGCGCAGGCCGGCATCGGAGGTCAGCGGAAAGTCGCCATAGACCGCGGCCAGCCCGCGCGCGATGCCGGGCAGGTGGGATTCGATGCGAAAGCGGAAGTCGCCGGTCTGCAGCGTCAGGCCGCGAGCGAGTTCGTGCTGCAGCTCGGCTGCACTCAGCGCGTGAACCGGGGTGGGTGCGGCACTCAGCATGGGCAGACGAGGTCCAGCCGTGACAGCGTCGTCAGCGCCAAGTCGATGTCCGTCGGCGCCATCGCCAGGCGCTCGGCCAGCACCGCCTGGCTGGCCGGGCCGGCCTCAGCCAGCTCGAACAGCACCTCGGCAGCCCAGGCGCTGAGCCGGTGGGTATTGTTGGACAGCGCGTGGTGGACCAAGCACTCGTCACCCCACTGGCGCACCGTGAGATCGGCGCCGCGGGTGACGGACCACAGTCGGTCTGCAGCAGCTGTTGGGCCGGGGGAATGAGGCTCGGTCACAGACAGTGGGCGCGGACTTGGCGGGGCATGAGGGGCAGTGTAGGCCCAGACGTAAGAAGGGCGTCCCTGCGAGACGCCCGACCTGTTCGAGACAGCGTTGAAGCAACTCAGCCGTACAGGCTCTCGAAGTAGGTCTTCACCTGATTGGCATTCCAGTACGTGGTCGCGTTGACCTTGTAGGTGCCGCCGTTGTAGACGGCGTTGAACATGTCGATAACCTGTTTGGGCGACAGCGGGTAGGTCGGCGTGAAGGCCAGTGCGTTCAGCAGCGATGCGATGGCGGCACGCCCGAGGGCCTTGTAGGTGGTGTCGTTCAGACCACCTTCGGTGTTCAGCACCTGCAGCAGGGTGGCCTTGTTGGGACCGGCTGCGCCGAAATCCGAATCACCGAGGTCCAGTACCTTGCAAGTAGCCGTGTTGTTGGAGCCATAGGTCTTGCGGCGGAATGCGTCGGCGAAGGTGGCGCCGCCAAACGATGCCGAGTTGAACCATGTGCCGGCCGGAGCCGTGGTTGTGAAGCTGCAGTTGTTGCCCGGCAACGATCCGCGCAGCACTCCACTGGGCCAACCGTTGTGGTTCTTCCAGAAGCCCGGGGACTTGCCCAGGACTTTGCAGTCGGGGGTTGTCGGCTTCTGAGACACATTGCCCGACATCTGCCCCGAAATCGTGCAGTTGTAGGGAGGGCGGTCGCCGGTGGCCAGCACAGGCGTGCTGATCAAGGAGCCCAGCACGACTGGAGCGGCTGCGCCCGCACGGGTGAAGCGACGGCGCGACAGGTCCGGGCGCTTGGCGCCGGTTGCCGGCGTGTCCTTGGGCAGGTTGGGATCGCTCATCATATGGTCACCGTTGCAGTACTGGCGGGAGCGGACTCGGCAAATCCGCGTCCTGACTTCTGCGGCAGTCGTTGTCAGGAGATGGTAACGCCGGGCTTCGATTCCGCTGAGGCAGTGTTTCACACTATCCGGGCTGAAGGTAGCCATGCGGCCCCCTCGAACAGGTGGTCGGACAACGGGGGGCAGGGCGGCGTGTTTCCGGTGTTTTTTTGCAGTTAGTGAGCACCAGCAAGCGAGCTGCACGACGGCTGGCTGAACCAGTACCCCCCGGCTCGACTGTGCAGGCCGGGTGCCGAACGTCGCCTGGGGGCGCTACGATGTCCAGCGTGCATCGGCCTGTCTCCCACTTCTGCGACGGATGAATAGCCTCCCGCTCACCCCTCCAATGAGTGATGTCTTGCTGCAACTCCAGCAGGACAGCCCGCTGCTGGTGGCGGTTTTTGACGCTGGGGATGTGCTGCGGCATGCCAATGCCGCCTATCGGCAGGCCTATGCGCTGGAGCCGGAGGCTTGCCCGTCCTGGACGGAGCAGATGCACAGCCGGCATCAGGCCGGTCTGGGGCAGTTGATCCACACAGACGATTTCGAGGCCTGGCTGGCTCTGGCCCTGGCGCGCCGGCGCAGCCAGCCCTACCGTGCCTTTGAGCTGGAATTGGTCGATGGCCGCCGGATCTGGATGACGGAGACCTTGCATGCCAGCGGCTGGCTGCTGTGCGTGGGCAGCGATCTCAGCGGCCTGCGTGTGCCCGCCGGTTCGCTCGCTGGACGTGCCGACGACGGGCTGCGCGTGCCCGAGCTCACCGATCCGCGCAGCACCCTGCAGGCACTGCAACGCCTGCTGCCCCTTGACGAGGCCTGGCCCTTGTCGGTGGCCATGCTGGCGCTGGACGCCGGTCCGGCTGGCGAGGCGCAGGAGGCGGCTGAGTTGGCGCAGGCTCGACAGCGGGAGTTCGGCCGCCATTTGCAGGCCTGCATTCGCCGCGAGGATGCCTGTGGCCGGCTGAACGAGCAGCACCACTACCTGCTGATCCTGCCGAACGCCGGGCCTGGGCAGGCGCGCGCCATCGTGGAGCGGCTGCTCACGCGCATGCGCTACGCGCTGGCCAAGCAGGCCGGACCTGCGCCGGGCGGCAGTTGCTCAGCCGGACTGGTCCAGGCCAATTGGGGCGAAAGTGCCGAGACGGTCTTGCAGCGGGTTGCGCATGCGCTGGAGCTGGCGCGGGCGGCCGGCGGGGACCAGTTGGTGGCCGACGAGGCCTGAGGCCAATTCTTCGTTCAGGCCTCAGCCAGCTGATTGCGCACCCAATCCAGCGCCTCCGCTTCAGTCTCGAAGGCGGCAAAGCGGCGCTGATGCTGGGCGTAGATGCGGGTGAAGATCGGCAGCATCAGGTCGCGCCCTTCGACGTCCTTGCCCACGATATAGGCGACGGCCACGGGCGCCGTCTTGGCTGCGCTCATGCGCGCCAGAAAGGCGCCGAAGGCTGCCATCACCTCAGGCGAGGCCAGGATGCTGCTGCGCATTTCGAGAATGTCGGCAAAGCGACCCTGCGGCGGGCTTTCAGCGAAGAGCTCGCTCATCGCGACGCCAAGTCCCTGAAGGATTTCTAGATTGAACGGCCCTTCGGCCACCAGACGCACGACCGAGCCCTCGCTCCAGATCTCGATGCGCCCGTGCGGCCTGAAGAGGCCGCGCGCGTAGTCTTCGCTGCGGCGCCGTTTGGGGTCTTGGCTGCTGCTGTTCACGCCAGCATACTAAGCCGGCGCCTGGCAAGCGGGCAACGGTTTTGAGCTTGCGCGGGCGGGCGGCCTGTGATGCCTGCCACAGCCGCGCCGATGCAAGCGACGGGGCGAGCGCGGCTCAGGGCTGACGCCGCACCGGCAGTGGCAAGGGCTGGCCTTGAGACTGCGCCGGCACCGGCACTTTCAGCACCCGGGCCAGGGTCGGCGCAATGTCGGCCACCTCGACGCGCGCCGCCACTTCACCCTGGCCGACCCAGCGAGGTCCCCAGGCGAGGATGGGCACATGGGTGTCATAGGCATGCGGCGTGCCGTGCGAACTGCCACTGGCGCGCGAGCTGTAGAGCCAGCCGGGCTTGACGACGATCTGTAGCGGCGCGGCGACTTCCGGGTGCCAGGACTTGCGCATCGCCGCCAGGTAGGGTGTTGTGCTGTCACTGCTGCGCAGTTGATCGAGCGTGAAGACGCTGGCTACGCCGTCGACCTGCAGCAGGAGCAGCTTGGCGGCTTGATGAACGTCCGCAGTCTTCAGCCCGCGCGCAGCGATCAACTCGTCGTTGAACAGCAGGCCAGCCGCCGAATAGCCCCGCGCCAGCTTGTCGACGCCAAAGCGCTTGGCCAGTTCAGCGTTCAGCCAGCCCAGGGCTTGCGATGGGTTGATGCGGTCGGCATCGCGGCCCTGGCTCGCGGCCCACTCCGGGGTGTCGGCAAAGCCATGGTCAGCGGTCAGCAGCGCCACATAGTTGCCTGCGCCGATCTGGCGATCCAGGTACTGGAAGAAGGTCTGCAGATGGCGGTCCAGGTGCAGCAGGTGGTCGTGCGAGAGCCGCGACTCGGGGCCGAAGGCGTGGTTCACATAGTCATGGGCCGACAGGCTGACCGACAGGATGTCGGGCTTGTCGTCGGTGCCCAACTGCTCGCCCTCGATGGCCGCGCGCGCGAAGGCCAGTGTCAGTTCGTCGCTGAAGGGTGTGGCGATCAGGTTTTCGTAGAAGCGCGGGCCTGGCGCATCGCTCTTCAGTCCGATCACCGCCGGTAGCGTGTTGCCGTTGCCGCCGGTGGACTGCCAGGGCTGGCCGTCCGGCACCGAGCGCGCGTACGCCGACTCCGCTAGCAGCGGCGCCCAGGTCTTCTGGAAGAAGGCATCGGCCGGCTTGGCGTCGTTGAAACTCGTCACCCATTGCGGGTGCTGCGGCATGTAGTAGGTGGACGATGCGAAGCCGCCGCTCGCGCTCATATACATATAGGCCGTGCCCTTGTGGCCGGCCGGCAGAATGGCGCCGCGGTCCTTGCCCGAGATGCCGATCATCTTGGAGGCCGGGTCCAGCGTGCGCAGCACATCGCCCAACGTTTCGACCTTCAGATTGCGCGGGCTGGTGCCGGCCAGCGGCGCCGTCTTGTGGCCGATGTATTGGTGGGCGCTGTCGCTGGTGCAGTAGACCGCCTCGAACGTACGCGCGTCGCGCCATTCATTGCTGATGATGCCGCTGCGCTCGGGATAGGCGCCGCTCAGCATCACCGCATGGCCGGCCGCCGTCACCGTGTGGCCGTGGCCGTAGTGCGCATTGGAAAACCAGGCGCCGCGGTCCAGAAAGCGGCGCAGGCCGTCGGCGGCCAGTTGATCGCGATAGGCCAGCACCTGGCGCTGCGGCAGCCCGTCGACCACCAGCAGCACCACCAGCTTGGGCCGCTCCGGCGGGCTGGCAGGCGGCAGCTGCGGGCTGCCGGCGCAACCGGCCAGCAGGGCAAGGACAAGGAGACTGAGGCGGGCGCGGGTAAGCATGAGGCGGGGGAGCAAGCAAGCAAAGAAGAAATCGAGCGCAAGCGTAACGCCAATTAGAAAGGCCGGAACCGCTCCGCAGCTCCGGCCTCTCATGCTTCACCGGCTTGCTCCTGCGGGGCTGGCGATCAGCCCTGGCAGGCAAACCCTGAGGCGCAGCGTCTTCTCCTCCTACGCACAGCTCGCGATTCTGAAGAGGGGCTGCGACAAACAGGCTCCCGGTTTCCCCTGCCTGTGTCTTTTTGGCACAGGCGGTGCTCAGGCGCCGGTCAGCGCGTCGTCCAGCACCTCGATCCAGTGGCGCACCGCGGTCTTGCTGCCCGACTGCAGATGCTGGATGCAGCCGATATTGGCGGACACGATGGTGTCGGCCTGCAGCGGCGCCAGACTCTGCAGCTTGCGCTCGCGCAGCTGCTTGGACAGCTCGGGCTGCAGCACCGAGTAGGTGCCGGCAGAGCCGCAGCACAGATGGGCGTCACAGGGCGCGAGATCGATCGTGAAGCCGAGTTCACGCATGGCGCCTTCGACCCCACCCCTCAGCTGCTGGCCATGCTGCAGCGTGCAGGGCGGGTGGTAGGCCAGCTTCGGGCGCGGCTTCTTGCCGCCAGTCAGGCGCGGCTTCAGCGCCGGCAGCAGTTCGGGCAGCAGCTCACTCAGGTCCTTGGTCAGCGCGGCGATGCGGGCTGCCTTCTGCGCGTATGCAGCGTCGTGGGCCAGGGCCCGGCCATAGTCCTTGACGGTGACGCCGCAGCCCGAGGCGTTCATCACGATGGCTTCGACTTTGCCCGCCTCGGTCAGGCCTTCGACCACCGGCCACCAGGCGTCGATATTGCGGCGCATATCGGCCAGTCCGCCTTCGTGGTCGTTCAGATGGCTGCGCACCGCGCCGCAGCAGCCGGCGCCGTCGGCCACCAGCGTCTGCACGCCAGCGGCGTCCAGCACGCGCGCCGTGGCGCTGTTGATATTCGGCAGCATGGCCGGTTGCACGCAGCCCAGCAGCATCAGCACCTTGCGCTTGTGCGTGCGCGTGGGCCACTGGTGGGCGCGGGCCGGCGCCTTGGCGGGCACCTTGTCTTTCAGGCCGGCCGGCACCAGCGGGCGCAGCGCCTGGCCCAGCTTCATCGCCGGCTTGAAGGCGGCCGAGGTCAGGCCCTCCTTGAGCAGCCAGCGCACCACGCGCTCCTTGGTCGGGCGCTCGACCTTGGCCTCGACCACATTGCGGCCGATCTCCAGCAGATTGCCGTACTGCACGCCCGAGGGGCAGGTGCTTTCGCAGTTGCGGCAGGTCAGGCAGCGGTCCAGATGCAGCTGGGTGCTGCGCGTCGGCGTGGCGCCTTCGAGCACCTGCTTGATCAGGTAGATGCGGCCCCGCGGGCCGTCCAGCTCATCGCCCAGCAGCTGGTAGGTGGGACAGGTGGCGGTGCAGAAGCCACAGTGCACGCAGCGACGCAGGATCTCCTCGGCGGCCTGGCCTTCGGGCGTTCCTTGGAACTCGGGGGCGAGATGGGTCTGCATGCGGATTCAAAGCTCGGGGTAGAGACGGCCGGGGTTGAAGAGGCCTTGCGGGTCGAAGGATTTCTTCAGCTCGCGGTGGATGCGCAACAGCGGCGCCGACAGCGGCGCAAAGACGCCGGCGCTCTTGTCCTGGGCGCGGTACAGCGTGGCGTGTCCGCCCATGGCGGCGGCCAGCTCGCGCACCTGGGCATCGCCGGCCGGCGTGGTGAGCCAGCGCTGCGCGCCGCCCCATTCCACCAGCTGCTCGCCAGGCAGGTGCAGCACCGGCGCGGTCTGCGGCGTGGCGATGCGCCACAGCCGGGCGCCGCCCGCCACGGCCCGCTCGGCACCCAGGAAGAACTCGTCGTGCTGATCGCGCAGCCCGTCCCAGAAGGGCAGGGCCAGGTCTTGCGCAATGGTCTCGCCGCCCAGTGTGCGCCGCGCGGCATCCACCGCGGCGGCGGCGCCTCCCAGGCGCAGGATCAGCGCGCCTTCCCACCAGGCGCTGGCCTGGATGGGCAGCGGCTTGCCGCCCCAGGCGTTCAGCGCCTTCAGCGCCTCGGCCTGGTCCATCTCGAAACGCAGCGTGCTGCTGGCGACCGGATAGGGCAGCACCTTGAGCGAGACCTCGGCGATCAGGCCAAGGATGCCCATGGCGCCGGCCATCAGCCGCGACACGTCATAGCCGGCGACGTTCTTCATCACCGTGCCGCCGAAGTTCAGCGCCTCGCCGCGGCCGTTGATCAGGGACAGCCCGAGCACATGGTCGCGCACCGAGCCGGTGGCCGCCCGCGCCGGGCCTGACAGGCCGCTGGCGACCATGCCACCCACGGTGCCCCGCCCGCCGAACCGGGGCGGCTCAAAGGCCAGATGCTGGCCCTGGGCGGCCAGTGTGGCTTCCAGCTCGGCAATCGGCGTGCCGGCCTTCACCGTGACGACCAGCTCGCTGGGCTCGTAGCTGCTGATGCCGCTGAACTCCAGCGTGCTCAGCCATTCGCCCTTCGGCGCTTCGCCGTAGAAGGCTTTGCTGCCATGGCCGCGGATCTCCAGCGGCGTGCCGGCGGCGGCCGCGTCCTGGATGCGTTGCTGCAGGGCTTTCAGCATCATCAGAAGCGCTCCAGCTCGGGGAAGGCCAGCAGGCCCTTCTTCACGTGCATGCGGCCGTATTCGGCGCAGCGGTGCAAGGTCGGTATCACCTTGCCGGGGTTCAGCAGCGAAGCCGGATCGAAGGCGCGCTTGAGCGACAACATCTGCTCGCGTTCTTCATCAGAGAACTGCACGCACATCGAGTTCAGCTTCTCGATGCCCACGCCATGTTCGCCGGTCACGGTGCCGCCCATCGCGACGCTGGTCTCCAGGATCTCGGCGCCGAACAGTTCGCAGCGGTGCAGTTGGTCGGGGTCATTGGCATCGAACAGGATCAGCGGATGCAGATTGCCGTCGCCGGCATGGAAGACATTGGCGCAGCGCAGCTGGTACTTTTTCTCCATCTCGGCAATTGCCAGCAGGATGTCGGCCAGGCGCTTGCGCGGGATGGTCGAATCCATGCACATGTAGTCGGGGCTGATGCGGCCCGAGGCGGGGAAGGCGTTCTTGCGTCCGCTCCAGAACCTCAGCCGCTGCGCCTCGTCCGCGCTGACCGCGATGCCGGTGGCGCCACTGTCGCGCAGCACCGCGCTCATGCGCTCGATTTCCTCAGCCACTTCTTCCGGCGTGCCATCGCTCTCGCACAGCAGGATGGCCTCGGCGGTCAGGTCGTAGCCGGCGTGGACGAAATCTTCCACCGCCGCGGTCATCGGCTTGTCCATCATCTCCAGGCCGGCCGGGATGATGCCGGCGGCGATGATGTTGGCCACCGCATCGCCGGCTTTGCGCATATCGTCGAAGCTGGCCATGATGCAGCGCGCCAGCTGCGGCTTGGGCACCAGCTTGACGGTGACTTCGGTGGTGACGGCAAGCATGCCTTCGCTGCCGACGATCACCGACAGCAGGTCCAGCCCAGGCGCGTCTAGCGCCTCGGAGCCGAACTCCACCGCCTCGCCCTCGATCGTGAACCCCTTGACGCGCAGCACGTTGTGCAGCGTCAGGCCGTATTTGAGGCAATGCACGCCGCCGGAGTTCTCGGCCACATTGCCGCCGATGGTGCAGGCGATCTGGCTGCTCGGGTCAGGTGCGTAATACAGGCCATGCGGCGCGGCAGCTTCCGAGATGGCCAGATTGCGCACGCCGCATTGCACGCGCGCGGTGCGCGCGCTCGGGCTGAGGTCGAGGATGCGGTTGAACTTGGCCAGCGCCAGCGTCACGCCCAAGGGATTGGGCAGGGCGCCACCGGACAGGCCGGTGCCGGCGCCGCGCGCCACCACCGGCACCTGCAGCGCATGGCAGACCTTCAGCACGGCGGCCACCTGGGCTTCAGTCTCCGGCAGCGCGACCACCAGCGGCCGTTCCCGGTATGCGGACAGGCCATCGCATTCGTAGGGAATGGTGTCTTCGGTCTGCCACAGCAGCGCATGGGAAGGCAGCTCGGCCGACAGCGCGGCCACCACGCGGGCCTGCAGTTGGGAGCGGCTGGACGGGTCGTTGTCAGGGGAGGGGACGGCGTTCAAGCGAGGCACTCCAAGGCTGGTGGGCAACTGTAGCCTGCGCGGCCTGAAGCCGGGCTGAAAGCTTGCTGCAGCTGCCGCAAAGCGCTTGTGACCGAAAGGCGCGCAATGCGCTACAGACTCCGGCCCAGTGCTGCCGCCGCCTCGCGCAGCCGCGGCAGCAATGTCAGCGCCTGGACCAAGGGCAGCCGCGCGGCCGGCGCCTGCAGCGCCACCGCGCAGCGCACCGGCGCGCTCTCATCGGCGCCGGCCTCGCGCACCGGCACCGCGACGCAGTTCAGCCCTTCGACGAACTCCTGGTCGTCTACCGCGTAGCCCTCGCGGCGGATGCGCTCCAACTCGGCATCCAGTGTGCGGCGGTCGGGCAGTGTGCTGGCGGTGTGCTGCGTCAGCTGCAGGCCATCCAGCAGCTGGCGGCGCTGCCGGGCCGGCGCAAAGGCCAGGAACAGCTTGCCGCTGGCCGAGCAGTGCAGCGGCACGCGCGTGCCGGGTTTCAACTCCAGGCGCAGTGGAAAGGCTGTCTCCACGCGGTCCAGATAGATCACCTCGGCGCCCGACAGCGCGGTGAGATTGCAGCTCTCGCCGATATCGGCCACCAGCGCCTTGAGCACCGCATGGCGCACACCCTGCTGCGCGCTGGCGGCGAGCAGGCTTTCGGCCAGGCGCAGGCTGCGGCCGGCCAGCGCATAGCGGCGGCCATCGGGCTCGCGCTGCAGCAGGCCGCCGCTCTCAAGCTGCACCAACATGCGATGCAGCGTCGGCTTGGGCCAGGGGCCCAGCGCCTGCAGTTCGGCCAGGCTTTGCGGCCGGCCCTGGGTGGCCAGCAGTTCCAGCAGCTCGATCAGGCGCAGGCCGGGGGAGGCATCGTTTGACATCTGAAATCTCGAAAAACGAGACGAATTCGTAAAAGAAAACAAGACGATTGTCGGCGCTGGCTAAGCTGCGCGCAAATATCGACGCATCCAGAGGAGACAAGCCCGATGCAGTTCAGCAATGCCGTCATCACTGGCGCCTGTGGCGGCCTGGGCCAAGCCCTGGCGCGTGAGCTGCTGGCGCAGGGCGCCAGGGTTGCGCTGCTGGGCCTGGACCGAGCACGCCTGGACGCGCTGCAGGCGCTGGCGCCTGAGCGCACGGCCATCTACACGTTGGATGTCAGCGACGCCGCTGCGATGCAGGCCGTGGCCGCCGATTGGATGGTCCGCCACGGCACGCCGGATCTGGTGATCGCCAATGCCGGCGTGGCCGGCGGCTTCGACACCGCCGTGGCCGAAGACCTGGCGGTGATGCGCCGCATGCTGGAGATCAATCTGCTCGGTGTGGCCACGACCTTCCAGCCCTTTCTGGGTGCGATGAAGTCTGCCCGCCGTGGCAGCTTGGTCGGCGTGGCCAGCCTGGCCGGCTGGCGCGGCCTGCCGGGCAACGGCGCCTACTGCGCCAGCAAGGCCGGCGTGATTGCCTATCTGCAGAGCCTGCGCGCCGAACTGCGCGGCAGCGGCTTGCAGGTGGCCACCGTCTGCCCCGGCTATCTGCGCACGCCGCTGACCGCCGGCAACCGCTTCAAGATGCCGGGCTTGATGGAGCCCGACGCGGCCTCGCGCCAGCTGCTGGCACGCGCAGCGCGCGGCGCCGAGCTGATCGTGCTGCCGCGCCGCATGGCCTGGCTCGCGCGTGCGCTGGGCCTGCTGCCTGCGGCCTGGCACGACCGCATCCTGCTCGGCCAGCCGCGTAAGCCGCGCGTCGGTGAAGCCGGCAGCACCGCCATCCCGGGGCTTGATGCCCAGTCCCTCCAGAACAATCGCAAAGCCTGACCCCAGCCACCATGTCCACCAGCACCCTCGACACCCGCGACCGCTATGCCGTGATCGGCGCCGGCCCTTCCGGCCTGGCCGCGGCACGAAATCTGCAGAAACTGGGCCTGCCCTTCACCGGCTTCGAGACCTACTCGGATGTCGGCGGGCTGTGGAATATCGCCAACCCGCGCAGCACGGTCTATGAATCTGCGCACCTGATCTCCAGCAAGCGTATGACCGAGTTCGCCGAATTTCCGATGGCGGACACCGTGGCCGACTACCCCAGCCACCGCGAGCTCTGTGGCTACTTCTCAGCCTTCGCCGACCGCTTCGGCCTGCGCGAGCATTACCGCTTCAGTACGCGCGTGCTGCAGGTCGAGCCGGTAGGCGATGGAGCAGTGCCGCTTTGGCGCGTGCGCTGGAGTGAGGGCGACGGCGGCGAGGCGCACGAGGCCTTGTTCAAGGGCGTGATCATCGCCAACGGCACGCTGGCCGAGCCGAACATGCCGCGCTTCGAAGGCCGCTTCGAGGGCGAGCTGCTGCACACCAGCGCCTACAAGAGCGCAGCGTTGTTCGAAGGCAAGCGCGTGCTCGTCGTCGGCGCCGGCAACTCGGGCTGCGATATCGCGGTGGATGCGGTGCACCGCGCCCGCAGGGTGGACATTTCGGTGCGCCGCGGCTACTACTTCGTGCCCAAGTATGTGTTCGGCAAGCCGGCCGACACGGTGGGCGGCCTGAAGCTGCCGCCCTGGCTGAAGCAGAAGATCGATAGCGTGATCCTGCAGTGGTTCACCGGCGATCCGGTGCGCTTTGGCTTCCCCAGGCCCGACTACAAGATGTACGAGTCGCACCCGGTGGTGAACTCGCTGATCCTGCATCACCTGGGCCACGGCGATATCGGCGTCAAGGCCGACATCGCGCGCTTCGAGGGCAAGACGGTGCACTTCAAGGACGGCAGCCAGGGCGACTACGACCTGGTGCTGGCCGCCACCGGCTACAAGCTGCACTACCCCTTCATCGCGCGCGAGCTGCTCAACTGGCAGGGCATGGCGCCGCAGCTGTATCTGAACATCTTCGCGCCGCGTTTCGACAACCTGGCAGTGATGGGCATGATCGAAGCCAGCGGCATCGGCTGGCAGGGCCGCTATGAGCAGGCCGAGCTGATTGCCCGCGCCTTCAAGGCCAGTGGCTCCGACAAGGGTGCGCAATTCGCCGCCAGGAAGGCCGGCCCGGCGCCTGACCTGACGGGGGGCTTCAAGTATTTGAAGCTGGAACGCATGGCCTATTACGTCCACAAGGACACCTACCGCGCCGCCGTGCGCGCCGCTAGCGCTGAACTCGCCTGAGGAAACCACCGCCATGATGCTGCCCGTCGACGAGGTCCGCCTCAACTTCAATCCCGCCTCACTGGTGCTGCTGAACGTGGTGCTGGGCTTCCTGATGTTCGGCATCGCGCTGGACACCAAGGCCGAGGACTTCAAGCGCGTCCTGCGCATGCCGTTTGCGATGACCGTGGGCATCGCGGCGCAGTTCATCGTGCTGCCGGCGGCCACTTTCGTGCTGACGCTGCTGCTGCAACCCGGCCCCAGCATCGCGTTGGGCATGATCCTGGTGGCCTGCTGCCCGCCGGGCAATATCTCCAACATCCTGACGCATCGCGCCGGCGGCAATGTGGCGCTGTCGGTGTCGATGACGGCGATCTCGAACGCGCTGGCCATCGTGCTGATGCCGCTCAACGTGGCCTTCTGGGGCGGCTTGCATCCCACGGCCGCGCCGTTGCTGCGCTCGATCGCGCTGGACCCGCTGGAGATGGGTGGCCACATCATCGCCATCATCGGCCTGCCCTTCGTGCTGGGCATCGCCTTCGCCAACCGCCTGCCCGCGCTGACCGAGCGCATCAAGAAGCCGGCGCGCATCGCCAGCTTCGCCTGCCTGGTGCTGTTCATCCTGGCGGCCGTGGCCGGCAACTGGCGCTACTTCCTCGACTACGTGGGCCTGGTGATCCTGGCCGTGGTGCTGCACGACGCGCTGGCCTTCGGCATCGGCTATGCCTGCGCCACGCTGACCGGGCTGAAGGAATACGAGCGCCGCGCGGTCTCCATCGAGGTGGGCATCCGCAATGCGGGCCTGGGCCTGGTGCTGATCTTTGGCTTCTTCGGCGGCCTGGGCGGCATGGCGGTGGTGGCCGGCGTCTGGGGCTTCTGGGACATCATCGCCGGCCTGGCGCTGGCCAGCTGGTGGGGCCGCAAGCCGGCCGAAGGGCGGCCGCAATGAGTGCAGGGACGCAGAGCATCCTCGTCACAGGCGGCGACGGCTTCCTCGGCCGCAGCCTGGTGGCGGCGCTGGCTGCGCGTGGGCATCAGCTCGTCGTGCAGGACGTGCGCGAGGTGCCGGGCGAGCGCCGTCTCGCCGGCGTGGTCTACGAGCAGCAGGACGTGCGCGATGCCGCAGGCGTCAGCGCGAGCATGGCGCACCACCGCTTCGACACCGTGGTGCACCTGGCTTCCATCGTCACACCGGGGCGCGACTCGAACCGCGCCTTCGAGTACGCGGTCGATGTGGACGGCACGCGCCATGTGCTGGAGGCCTGCATCGCGAGCGGCGTGAAGCAGTTGCTGGTCAGCTCCAGCGGCGCCGCCTATGGTTATCACGCCGACAACCCGGCCTGGCTGGACGAACACGATGCGCTGCGTGGCAATGAAGTCTTCGCCTATGCGCACCACAAGCGCCTGGTCGAGGAGATGCTGGCGCAGTACCGGCACCATCAGCCGCAGTTGAAGCAGACGGTGCTGCGCATCGGCACCATCCTGGGCGAGCGGGTGGACAACCAGATCACCGCGCTGTTCGAAAAGCCGCGCCTGATCGCCATCCGCGGCAGCGACAGCCCTTTTGTCTTCATCTGGGACGAGGATGTGGTCGGCGCCTTTCTGCATGCCATCGAGACCGGCACGCCGGGCTGCTTCAACGTCGCCGGCGACGGCGCGCTGAGCATCCACGAGATCGCCGCCGCTTTGGGCAAGCGCACGCGCAGCTTTCCGCCTGGCCTGCTGCGCGCGGCGCTATGGCTGGGCTCACGGCTGGGTGTCTCGCGCTACGGCCCCGAGCAGCTGGACTTTCTGCGCTACCGGCCGGTGCTGGCCAATACGCGGCTGAAGGAAGAGCTGGGCTATGTGCCGCGAAAGAGCAGCCGCGAGGCATTGCTGGCCTTCATCGCCGCGCGCCGCCAGCAGGGTCGGCCGCTGTGAGTGCGATCACACCGATGTCCGCGGGCGATGTGGCCCGCGTGCTGGCCGTGGTGCTGATCTGGGGCCTGAACTTCGTCGTGATGAAGCTGGGCCTGCAAGGCCTGTCGCCGATGCTGCTGGGCGCCCTGCGCTTCAGCGTGGCGGCGCTGCCGCTGCTGCTGTTCGTGCCGCTGCCCAAGCTGCCGCCACGTTATCTGATCGGCTACGGCCTGGCCCAGGGTGTGGGCCAGTTCGGCCTGCTGTTCACCGCGCTGCAGCTGGGCATGACGGCCGGCATGGCGTCGGTCGTGATGCAGACGCAGGCCTTCTTTACCTTGCTGCTGGCCGCGCCGCTGCTGGGCGAGCGCGCGCTTCCGCGCCAGTGGCTGGGCCTGGCGGTGGCGCTGGCCGGGCTGGTGGCAATTGCCAGCGCGCATGGCCAGGGGCCGGGCCAGATGACGCTGATCGGCTTCGTGCTGACGCTGGGCGCGGCGCTGATGTGGGCGGTGTCCAATCTGGTCAGCCGCATCGCAGCCGCTAAGCATGGCAGCTATGACCCACTGGGCTTCATCGTCTGGAGCAGCCTGGTGCCCATCGTGCCCTTCTTCGCGCTGGCGGCCTGGCAGGACGGCCCGGCGACGCTGCTGCAGCAGCTGGCGGGCCTGGACGCGCGCGGCGTCGGCGCCGTGCTGTATCTCGCACTGCTGGCCACGCTGCTGGCGTACAGCCTGTGGACGCGCCTGCTGCAGCGCCACAGCCCGGGCCGCATCGTGCCCTGGTCGCTGCTGGTGCCCGTGGTGGGACTGTGGGCGGCGGCCGCGGTGTTCGGCGAGCAGCCGCTGCCGCTGCAATGGCTGGGCACGGCGGCGGTGCTGCTGGGCCTGCTGATCAACCAGGGCCTGCTGCCGCGTATGGGCCCGCGCGCCT
Source organism: Methylibium sp. (assembly GCA_013824165.1). Classification (GTDB taxonomy): domain Bacteria; phylum Pseudomonadota; class Gammaproteobacteria; order Burkholderiales; family Burkholderiaceae_C; genus JACDQM01. Next base: position 16,771 of record PNNH01000114.1, read on the forward strand.
GAGGGCCTGAGGGCAGCGCGCGATGCCGGCGATGGTTTAATCAAGCCCCACCCCAAGCATCCCGGCCGCTCGACACCGTGTTCAAGCCACTGATCTGTCTACTTGCTCTTGGCGGGCTCATGCAGGCCTTGCAGGCGGCCGAGACGGTCCTGACGATGCGTGCGCCGGAGACGGCCAATGACCAGCGCTCGATCTACATCGAGAAAGCCCTGCGCCTTGCGCTGGACAAGACGATCGACAGCCACGGGCCCTACACGCTGAAGCTCTCGGACCGCATGAACAAGCAGCGGGCGCTGCTCACGGCGGCGCGGCGCCAGCACCCGAACTTCGTGGTGATGGCCGGCTACGAGGAAGGGCGGCAGACGGGCGGTCTGGTGCCGGTCAAGTTTCCCATCCTGCTTGGCGCCGTGGGCTATCGGGTGTGCTTCGTCTCGCCGCAGGCCCAGCAGGCGGTGGCGGAGGTCAGGACGATCGAGCAGCTGCGCCGCTTCAACATTGGCCAGGGCACAGGCTGGGGCGATGTGGCGGTGTTGCGCGCCAACGGCTTCAAGGTCACTGAAGTCAGTGCCTACGAGAACCTGTTCGCGATGGTGGCCAAGGGTCGGATCGACCTGTTCTGCCGCAGCGTGCTCGAAGTGCGTCATGAGGCGCTGGCGCGCGCCGACCAGCCCGACTTGCTGCTGGACCGCAGCATCGCGCTGGTCTACGACCTGCCCCAGTTCTTCCACATGCACCACAAGGACCGGGCCGTGGCGCAGCGCATCGAGAAGGGCTTGCAGATCGCCTACCGCGATGGCTCGCTGCTGAGCCAGTTCCGCGACTACCTGCGGCCCTCGCTGCCCTATGTGGATCTCGGCAAACGGCGGGTATTCCACCTGGAGGCGCCACCGCCCAAGGGCCTGGACTTCGACTACCGCCAGTACGACCTCGACCTGACGCGCGAGAAGCCCTGAGACGCTCTTGAAGGCCGGGCCTCAGGAAAGAAAAACGCTCAGCACGCCGGTATAGCCATGCAGGCTGGCGTGCGCGATCTCGCCACCGGCAAAGAAGCCCACCATCGGCACATCGCCCAGCGCATGCTGCACCCATTGCGCCTCGGCATTGGGCGCGCCGAAATGGGGGCCGCCGCGGCCGCTGCAGCTGATGTAGATCGCACCGGCGATGCGCGCCGGGCCGCCTTCGCGGTCTTCCGCCAGCGCGCGCAGCTCGGTGCAGATGCGCAGCAGATCGCGCCGCGCTGCCTCGGGGCTGCGCTCGCAGAAGCTCAGGCGCTGGCCAGGCTGCAGGGACTGCGCCACCACCACACCGCGGCGCGCCGGGTCGATGCCCACCAGATGCCGCACCCGCACCTGCGGGCCATAGGCGCCTGCCCCACGGGCATGGCGCTTGTCCTGTTGATGATCGTCGTGGCCAATGCCGGCCAGCGTGCGGCGCATGCGCGGCAAGGCGTCGCGCAGGCCGGCGCCGCCGGTGGTGACGGGCAGGGCCAGGTCTTGCAGCAGGCAGTCCAGCGCCGGCTGGCCGTCCAGCAGCGTGACCAGGCCGCCATCGCAGGCGTCGATGCGGCGCTCCGGCCCCAGTGCCTGACAGCCCTGGCTGACGCGCGAGACCAGCTGCAGCCCGGCGCCGAAACCCGCGCCCGACAGGCCGCCGCGCCACACGCCGTCCGCGATCTGAACCGCATCGCCGCGGCCGGCAGCCAGGCCGCCAAAGGCATAGCCGCTGCGGCTGTGCCCTGCCAGTTCGGCAATCAGCTCCTGCAGATCGGGCGTGCGCGGATCGGCATGCACCTGGAGCAGCTCGGGCTGCCAGTCGCCCAGCGGCTGCACGCCCGAGAAGAGCTGGAATTGCTCGCGCGGCAGTTCGGCCAGCATCAGCGCCAGTGCGGGCTCGGCAAAGTATTCGGTGCCGCCGGCACAGATGCCGGGGCCGCTGGCGCCCAGCCAGGCCACGCCCGGCCAGCGCTGGCGCAACTCAGCCAGCAGGCCCTCGGCCGCGCCGCAGAAGGCCTCGGTCAGGTAGATCCAGCCCAGGCTGGGCTGCAGGCCGGTCTGCGCGCGCTGCGCTTCGATCTGCGCCGCCGCCAGCGCCAGCGCCATATGCGCGTCGGGATGGGTCGCGTGGGCGTAGGAGAAGGGCTTGAGGGGAGGTAGGCTCATCAGGAAGATTCTTTTGCGCTAACTGCGCCGGCGCGCGGCAGCCGCGGGCTTGGCGTTGTTGCTGCTGGTCTTGCTGACGCTCTTGCTGCGCGCATTGGCGGCGGTGCGGGCCGCCGGCGTGCCGGTGACGCTGCGTGCCGCAGCACCGACCACGGCGCCAGGCACCGAGGCCGCTTTGCGCAGCGTGTCGCCAGCGGCGTCGAAGCTCTGCTTGACGATGGCGCCGGCCAGGTTCTTGGCGGCATCGGTGGCGCTGTCCTTCATCGCGTTGGCGGCCAGCTGCGTGAACTGCTGGCTCAGCGCCGACCACCATTGCATCGGGTCGACCGCGGGCGCAGTTGCCAATGCGGCGTTCTTGCGGCTGGCGGCCTTGGGCTTGGCTTCGGGCGCCGCCTTGGGCAGCGCGGCGGCCAGGGCCTCGGGCATCGCGGGTAGCGGGCTGATGGCCGGCGTCGGCACCTTCAGCGCTTCGCGCAGCTCGCCCAGCGGCACATTCATCGATTGCAGCGTGGACAGCGTCATGCGCTGCACTTCCAGCGCCTGTATGGTGGCGCCCAGCATGCGGGCGTTCTGCTCCAGCCAGAACTGCACGGTGCGCAACTCCTCGATGCGCTTCTCCAGTTCTTCAGGGTTCAGCGTCGGCGCCACCCACTGGCCGATGCCGGGCAGGGCCGCGCCGGCGTTCTTGACCAGGCCTTGCAGAAAGTCGAAACCGGGGACGAACTTCGTGAAGCTGTTGTCTGCCATGGATCTGCTCCGCTCAAGGGGATATGGCCATCCTACGTCAGTCAGTGCGGCGCCTCGATGCTCAGCTGCCCACCCTGTTGCACGAAGCGCAGCTTGGACAGCACATCCATGCCCAGCAGCGGCGCATGCAGCTCGGGCAGCACCGTCACCGGCAGGCGCTCGGCACGCACGCCGCCGGCCAGTTCCAGATCGGCGCGGGCCAGATAGCCTTCCACCATGCCGCCGGCCGTCTTGGAGCGGATCGGCGCTTCGGCGCGCAAGTCGGCGCGCTCGGCCAGCGCCTGTGGGATGGCGGTGCCGGTAGCGCCGGTATCTACCAGGAAGTCGGCCTCCACGCCGTTGATGCGGCCGCGCCAGTGGAAATGGCCGTCGCTGCCGCGCTGCAGCACGATGCGCCCCTCATGCAGCGCGATCTGCGACTGCTGCTGGCGGTGTTCCCAGGCCTTGAAGCCGAGAAAGACGATCAGGGTCACCAGCAACCAGATGGTGACGAGCTTGGCGCTGTGCGGCAGTTCCTTGCTGGGCGGACGATTCATGCCGCTACGATGCCACGGTTTCCAATGTCCTTGCCGGAGTTCTCCTCATGCGCAGCATCTTCCACCTGGCCTTCAACGTCACCGATCTGGACCAGGCGCGTGCCTTCTACGGCGGCCTGCTGGGCTGCCGCGAAGGCCGCAGCACCGCCAGCTGGGTGGACTTCGATTTCTTCGGCCACCAGATCTCGCTGCACCTGGGTGAACCCTTTGCCACCGCCAACACCGGCCATGTGGGCGACAAGCTGGTGCCGATGCCGCATCTGGGCGTGATCCTGGAACTGCCGGACTGGCAGGCGCTGGCCGACAAGCTGCAGGCCGCCCATGTCGAGTTTGTGCTGCCGCCGCAGCTGCGCTTTGCCGGCCAGCCCGGCGAGCAATGGACGATGTTCCTGCTCGACCCCTTCGGCAATCCGATCGAGATCAAGAGTTTCAGGTCGCTGGAGACGGTGTACGCGAGCTGAAAGCAGCTGGCGCGCGAAGTCGCCTCGCGGCGCCGCTCCGTACTGACTGTTTGGACGGGCGGCATTTCCGCTCGCTTTTTGGGCCTGGCGTGAAACGGCAGGGCTGATGCGCGGGCTGTGAACTCTGTCACGCGCCTGTCACCGCAGGTCTAGATGATTCGCGGCATTCACCTCCCTGGAGATGCCGTGATGAGCTCTACCGCTGCTATCGAAGTCCGCTCGCTGTCCAAGCGTTTTGGCAATCATGCTGCGCTGCGCGAGGTCTCGCTGTCGGTGCAGCCGGGCGAGATGGTGGCGCTGCTTGGCGCTTCGGGTTCCGGCAAGTCCACGCTGCTGCGCCATCTGAACGGACTGCACCGCGCTGATGCGGGCTCAGCCTCTGAGGTGAAGCTGCTGGGCCGCACGCTGCAAAGCGGCGGGCGCCTGAGCCGTGAGACCCGCGCGCTGCGTCGCGACGTGGCGGCGATCTTCCAGCAGTTCAATCTGGTGGACCGCCTGCCGGTGATGAGCAATGTGATGGTCGGTGCGCTGCACCGCCTGCCGATGTGGCGTAGCTTGCTGCGCGCCTTCCCGGCGGCCGAGCTGCAGCGTGCCCACGAGGCGCTGCGCCATGTCGGCATCGAGGCCTGCGCCTGGCAGCGCGCCTCCACCTTGTCGGGCGGCCAGCAGCAGCGCGCAGCAATCTCGCGCGCGCTGGTGCAGGGCGCCAAGATCATCCTGGCCGACGAGCCCATCGCCTCGCTGGACCCGGCTTCCAGCCGTCGCGTGATGGAGCTGCTGGCCCAGGTCAACCGCGAGCGCGGCGTCACCGTGCTGGTGTCGCTGCACCAGATTGACTATGCCTTCGCCTACTGCCCGCGCACCGTGGCGCTGCGCGCCGGTGAGGTGGTCTATGACGGCCCCACCGCCGCCTTGAGCGAGCAGCGCCTGCAGCAGCTCTACGGCACGCAAGCCGGCGAACTGCTGACGCCGCAGCGTGACACGCACGCACTGCCCGAGGCCTTTGCTGCGCCTGCCGGCTTGATGCCGGTGGCTCAGGCTGCCTGAGCCCAGTCGCACCCGTTGAATCTGTCATCCGTCACCCGTCCTTTTCTTTGCCCCCTCAGGAGATCCCATGTTCACCATCCAGCGTCGTGCCCTCGCCGTCCTGGCGCTCAGCGCCACCGTGCTGCTGCCCCAGGCGCAGGCTCAGTCCGGCAGCAAGGAAGTCAGCTTCGGCATCATCGCCACTGAGTCTTCGGCCAACCTGAAGGCCGCCTGGCAGCCGCTGCTGGACGATATGCAGAAGGCCACCGGCCTGACGATCAAGGCCTTCTTCGCGCCTGACTACGCCGGCGTCATCGAGGCGATGCGCTTCAACAAGGTGCAGGTCGCCTGGATGGGCAACAAGTCGGCGATGGAGGCGGTGGACCGCTCGCAGGGCGAGGTCTTCGCCAAGGTCACGCACGCGGATGGCGCTGCCGGGTACTGGAGCCTGATGGTGGTGCACAAGGACAGCCCGATGAAGACGTTGGACGATGTGCTGCGCGCACGCGCCAGCCTGACGCTGGGCCTGGGTGAGCCCAACTCGACCAGCGGCAACCTGGTGCCGTCCTATTACGCATTCGCGCAGAACAAGGTCGACCCGACCAAGGAATTCAAGCGCATGGTGCGCGCCAACCACGAGACCAACATCCTGGCCGTTGCGAGCAAGCAGGTGGATGTGGCCACGGTGGCCAGCGACGGCGTCGAGCGCATGAAGTTGAAGATGCCCGAGAAGGCGGCGGACCTGCGCATCATCTGGCGCTCGCCGCTGATCGCCAGCGACCCGATCGTCTGGCGCGCCGATCTCGACGCCGGTCTCAAGAAGAAGATGAGCGACTTCTTCTACGCCTATGGCCGCGATGCGCGCGAGAAGGAAGTCCTGAAGACGCTCACCTTCGCCGGCTTCGTCAAGTCCGACAACAGCCAGCTGATCCCGATTCGTCAGCTGGCCCTGGTGGCCGACCGCAGCAAGCTGGAGGCGGACGTGAACATGTCGCCCGAAGAGAAGGCCAAGCGTCTGCAAGCCATCGATCAGCGCCTGGCCGAACTGGGTCGCCAGTCGGCTGCTGCCAACTAAGCCACAAGCCTCATCCGCATCATGACTGCCAGCAGCTCTGCCATGAAACCTGTGAACGCAGCGGTGCCCCTGCCGCCTAAACCCAGCCTCTGGGCGCTGCTGGGCTGGGGTCTGCTGGCGGCGCTGCTGGCCGGCTCGTGGCAGGGCGCCGACATGCGTCCGCTGGACCTGTGGCGTGATGGCGCCAATATGGCCGAGTACGCCGGCGGCTTCTTCCCGCCGGACTTCCGCGACTGGCGCCAATACCTGCATGAGCTGATCGTCACGCTGCAGATCGCGTTGTGGGGTTCGGCGTTGGCGGTGATCTGCTCGGTGCCGCTGGCGCTGCTGGCGGCCGGCAACATCACGCCCTGGTGGGTGCATCAGCCGGTGCGCCGCCTGCTGGACGCCTTCCGCTCGATCAACGAGATGGTGTTCGCGCTGCTCTTCGTCGTCGCGGTGGGTCTGGGGCCGTTTGCCGGAGTGCTGGCGCTGTGGGTGCACACCACAGGCACGTTGGCCAAGCTGTTCAGCGAGGCGGTGGAGGCCATCGACCCGCAGCCGGTGGAGGGCATTCGCGCCACCGGCGCGCGCAGCCTGGAAGAGATTGCCTACGGTGTGCTGCCGCAGGTGATGCCGCTGTGGATCTCGTACACGCTGTACCGCTTCGAGGCAAATGTGCGCTCGGCCTCGGTGGTGGGCATGGTCGGCGCCGGCGGCATCGGCATGCTGCTGTGGGAGGTGATCCGCGGTTTCCAGTACGGCCAGACGGCCGCCATCCTGTTGATGCTGATCGTCAGCGTCAGCCTGATCGATCTGCTGTCGGCGCAGCTGCGCAAACGCCTGATATGAGCGGCGCGCCTGAGCTGATCGAGCGCATCGCCCACATGCTGCGCAGCCAGGCCGAGGTGGCCTACGACGGCCAGCGCGCCGAGCCCGTCAGCGCGCTGGCCCATGGTCTGCAGTGCGCGCAGCTGGCCGAATGGGCCGGTGCTGCACCCAGCCTGGTGGCGGCCTCGCTGCTGCACGACATCGGCCACTTTGCCGACGATGAGGTGGTGACGCTGGGCGATGCGGTGGACGATGTGCATGAGCTGCGCGCACTGCCGCTTCTCAGCGAAGGCTTCGGCGCTGCCGTGCTGGAGCCGATCCGCCTGCATGTGGCGGCCAAGCGCTATCTGGTGGCGACTGACCCTGGCTATCTGGCCACGCTGTCGCCGGCTTCGGTGCATTCGCTGATGCTCCAAGGTGGCGCGATGAGCGGCGAGGAATGCGCGGCCTTCGCGGCCTTGCCCTTTGCGCAGGACGCTGTTTCGCTGCGCCGCTGGGACGATCTGGCCAAGGATCCGTCGAAGGTGACGCCGCCGCTGGATTACTACTTGGCGCTGCTGGGCGAGTTGGCAGACAGCTGAAGAGTCACGCTGGGCTTTGCCTGATGACGGCCGAAGACCTGAGCGTTCGCCGGGCCGCGGGCGCACGCGCATGCTCCGTGTCCCCCGGCCACTGCGTGGCCTCCTCCTTCTACCTGTGCAAGCGCGCACACCCACAGCCCGGCTGAAACACGGCCTCTACGCTGCGACGAAACACCGTCGGCCAGATGATGCAAGCAGGAGGGTGGGCAGGCCTGATGCGAAGGTAAAAGGAGGAGGCCGCAAAGCGGCCGGTGGACTGAGCCCGGACACCGACAGTCCTGTGGACTGCCGGTACCTGGCGAAGGATCGTGCCTCCGGCCCGAGCAACGCAGCATCAGACTTGCCTGCCCTTCTGCTTGCTCGCAGGGCGACATCGGGTTGCGGCCTGCTAGCGAAAGCCGATCCCCCTGCGCGAGCGCACCTCGGGCTTCAACCGGTGCTCTGCCTCCAGCTGGGCCAGGAACTCGTCAGGCGTCAGTGTCTCGGCCAGGATCTCCTCCTGCTGGCGCACCGCGGCAAAGTCGCCCGGCGTCAGCTGGTCCAGCGCGGCCAGGCGTTCGTGCTGATCGGCGTCCAGCTCTGCGGCGCGCGCCTCGCGGCGGAACATCGTCTCGCGCTGCTCGGGTCGCAGCGGCTTGAAGCGGATCTTGAAGGCGAAGCGCCGCAGCGCGGCTTCATCCAGCTCGTCGAACAGATTGGTCGTGCAGATGAAGACACCGGCGAAGCGCTCCATGCCGGCCAGCATCTCGTTGACCTCGCTGACCTCGTAATTGCGCTCCGCCCGACGACGGCTGCGCAGAAAGCTGTCGGCCTCGTCCAGCAGCAGCACGGCATCTTCCTGCAGGGCGGACTCGAACATGCGCGCCATGTTCTGCTCGGTCTCGCCCACGTACTTGCTGGACAGATCACTGGCCTGGCGCACCATCAGCGGCCGGCCCAGGGCCTGCGCGATGTGCTCGGCCAGGGCGGTCTTGCCGCTGCCCGGCGGGCCGTAGAAGCACAACTGGCCGCTGCCGCGGCGCTGCAGTGCCTCGACGATGCGCGGAATCTCGAAGCGCGATTCGCAGTTCAGCAGGTCGAGCGCGTACTGCGTGACGACGCGGCGCTCGGCCTTGTCCTGGCCGCTGTGCCCCAGGGCCTTGTCGGCATTCAGCAGCTGGCGCTGGATCAAGCCTTCAGCCGCCTCGGGCGGGCCGGCCAACTGCGCAAAGCGCACCGCGGTGCGGATCTGTGCCGGCGTCAGGCCGCGGCGCTCGGACAGACGCGCGCTGAACTCGGCGCTG
>PNNH01000019.1 GCA_013824165.1 Methylibium sp.
CGTGTTGAGGGCGCGCAGGTCGTCGGTTTCCAGCTTGGCGATCTGGTCGCTCGTCAGGCCCTTGGTCTGGGCCGAGCCCAGCGAGTTGACCTGGGCCGTACCCAGTGCCTGCACCTGATCGGTGGTGAGTGCGGCCAGCTGGTTGGAGCTCAGGCCGCGCAGGCCGGCGGTGGAAATCGCGGCCAGGTCATCGCTGACGAGAGTCTTGAACTGGTCGGTGCCGAGCGCCGCGATCTGGGCGGAGCTCATCAGGCGGAACTGCTCGGTCGTGAAGGCGTTCAGGTCGTCGCTGGAGAGGCCACGCAGCTGGGCCGATGCAAGCGCATTGACCTGGGCGCTGGTCAGCGCGCCGAGCTGGTCGGAGTCGAGCGCGCCGAGCTGGTCGGTACCCAGGCTGCGCAGCGCAGCCGTGTTCAGCGCGCGCAGGTCGTCGCTTTCCAGCTTGGCAATCTGGTCGGTCGACAGGCCCTTGACCTGGGCGGAGCCCAGCGCATTGACCTGGGCCGTGCCCAGGGCCACCACTTCGTCGGTCGTCAAGGCCGCGAGTTGGGCCGAGGACAGGCCGCGGATGCCGGCGGTGGAGATGGCGGCCAGATCGTCGGTGGTCAGGGTCTTGATCTGGTCGGTGCCGAGCGCCGCAATCTGGGCTGAGCCCATCTGGCGGAACTGGTCGGTGGTCAGTGCGTTCAGGTCATCGCTGCTGAGGCCGCGCAGCTGCTGGGTGCTCAACGCATTGACCTGGTTGGTGGTCAGGGCGGCGATCTGGTCAGAGTCCAGCGCACCCAATTGATCGGTGCCAAGGCTGCGCAGCGATGCGGTGTTCAGCGCGCGCAGATCATCGGTTTCGAGCTTGGCGATCTGGTCGGTCGTCAGGCCCTTGGACTGGGCCGAAGTCAGTGCATTCACCTGGGCCGTGCTCAGGGCCTGCACCTCATCGGTGGTCAGCGCGGCCAGCTGGTTGGAGCTCAGGCCCTTGATGCCGGCGGTCGAGATGGCGGCCAGATCTTCGGTGCTGAGGCTCCTGAGCTGATCGGTGCCGATGGCGCTGATCTGGGCCGAGCTCATCAAGCGGAATTGCTCGGTCGTGAAGGCGTTCAGGTCATCGCTGGAGAGACCGCGGATCTGGGCCGAGGTCAGGGCATTGACCTGGTTGCTGGTCAGTGCAGCCAGCTGGTCGGAATTCAAGGCGCCGAGCTGGTCGGTGCCCAGGGCACGCAGCGCGGCGGTGTTCAGTGCTCGCAGATCGTCGCTTTCAAGCTTGCCGATCTGGTCGGTGCTCAGCCCCTTGACCTGGGCCGAGCCCAGCTGCGCCACTTGGGCGGTGCTCAGTGCCTCGATCTGGTCGGTGTTCAGTGCGGCCAGTTGGGCCGAGCCGAGGCCGCGGAAGGCGGCCGTGCTGATCTGGGCCAGGTCTTCCGTCGTGATCTTGGCGATCTGATCGGTGCCCATGGCCGCGATCTGGGCCGAGCTGAGCACCTTGAACTGGTCCGTGGTCAGGGCCTGCACATCGTCGGTCGACAGGCTCTTGATCTGGGCCGAGGTCAGGTTGGAAACCTGGGCCGTGGTCAGCGCAGCGATCTGGTCCGAATCGAGGGCGCCGATCTGGTCGGAGCGCAGCGCGCGCAGCGCCGCGGTGTTGATGGCCCGCAGGTCATCGGTCTCGAGCTTGCTGAGCTGGTCCGTCTTCAGGGCGTTGATCTGGGCCGAGGTCAGGGCGCGGAACTGATCGCTGCTGAAAGCGTTCAGGTCATCGGTGGCCAAGCCGCCCAGCTGGGTGCTGGTGAAGGCCGCCACCTGTGTGGTCGTGAAGGCCGGCAGCTGATCGGAGTCCAGCGCGCCGAGCTTGTCGGTCGACAGGGCCCGCAGCGCGGCCGTGTTCAAGGCCCGCAGATCGTCGGTCTGGAAGGCGCGAATCTGGTCCGACCGCAGCGCGTTGATCGCGAAGGTGCCCAGCGAGAACACCTGCCGGGTCGACAAGGCCGCGATCTGGTCGGAGTTGAATGCAGCCCAATCCTCGGTGGTCAGCCTGGCCAAGGTGGCGGTGGACAGCCCAGCGATCTGGTCTGTCGTAAAGCTGGTGATCAGAGTGGCCATGTTGAACTCACTTGTGTTCGTTGCAGGTGGCCCGGTTGCCCGGGCTCTCAAGTCGCGTGGCCTTTCTCGGCATGGCGACTTGTTTCGACGTCTTCTACGGGCCCTGTGCCACCGACCTTCGCTTGGCACCCGACCTGTGTTCGCGTTTCAGCGCGAACCTTTTCTTCATTCCTGGCATTCGGCAATCGATACGGGATGCCATGCACCCCGCAGGATTCCTACGTGCTTCCATCGGTTTTCGGTCCGGCGGGCGCGAACTTGAGCACGCACCCGCGCCACGGACTGCACGGACCTTGAATGCTAGGGACGGGCGTTATCGGCAAAGGGCTCAAAAGCTGTAGCTTTGTTTGGCTGTTTTTTTGATGGCAGTTCCAGGCCGGCAGGTTTAATGCGACAGCCCTCACTGGCGAGGGCGGAACCTGTCATGCACATCACCACCCTGATCCCCGCCTACAAGACCAAGTACCTGGTGGACTTGCTGACGGGCCTGCGTGTGCAGACCCAGCCTTGCCAGCGCATCATCGTGTCCGACGACAGCCCGGGCGGCGAGTTCAGTGAGCTGCTGGCTTCGCCGGCCATGGCCGGTCTGAGGGCACGACTGCCGATTGAGATTCATCAAGGCCCGCGCGCCGGCGCCTATGAGAATTTCCTGCACCTGGTGCGGCTGTGGGACGGCAGCTCTGAGCTGGCCCACCTGATGCTGGACGACGACATCCTGTATCCGGACTTCTTCGAGCGCCATCGCGCGGCCCATGCCCAAGGCGCCTTCAGCTGCAGCATCAGCGCGCGCTGGACGGCCAACGAACAGGGGCAGCCCATCGAAGGCATGCCGATCCCGCCCGGGGTGTGGAACAGCCCGCAACGCGTGCTGGCCCTGGACGGCAGCGCCATGCTGGCAAGCACCGTGCCTTTGTGCCAGAACTGGTTCGGCGAGTTTTCCAACTGCGTGTTCCGCCGTGAGCATGCCGAGCTGCTGTTCAAGCCTGACTTTGCCGGTGTTTCTTACGCCGGCCTGTGGGATCTGGGCTTCTTCCTGGCCGCTGGGCTGCGCGCACCGGTGGCCTATATACAAGAGCGCCTGGGCGCCTTCCGCACCGGCGGCGAGGGCCATTCGGCCCAGCTCAATGGCAAACACATGAAGGCCGCGCACCTGGGCTATGCCGCTTTGGCCCGCGGTGCGCACAAGCTGGGCCGGCTGGACGATGCGCTGGCCCGCCAGTGCTATCACGGCATTGGCCTGGCGGTGCAGCAGCGCTATGCCAGCCAGGACGACATCGCGCCGTTCGCACCGGTGCTGCTGGCCATGGCGGCCGGGCATGCGGACGCCGGTCAGCTGTTCGAACAGGCCTGGGCGGGCTTTCTGGCCCGTCACGGCTTCTGACGGAGGGAAGAGGCGATGCTGCAAAAGCGCTTCGAACGCCTACGTGCCGCGATCTCGGCCGCCAACCCCTTCGAGCTGGACCAGTGGCTGCGCATGCTGCTGGTGCAGTACTTCTTCCAGGTCTCGGACCGGGCGCGGCTTGAAGTCTTCGGCGAAGGCCAGCGCCTGCTGAACCTGCTGACGCCGACGCACTTCAAGGGCGCCGGCCGCATCCGCCTGGCTGCCACCGCTGTGCTGGGCGTGCCGCGCTCGCCGGGCAGCTACGGCGCCAGCTATATAGAAGCACGCACGCCTGATTCGATGATCGAGATCGGCCCGGGCAGCGTGTTCAATAACCGCTGCGTGCTGATTTCCGAAGGCGCCAGCATTAGCTTCGGCGCCAACTGCCTGATCGGCCCCGAGCTGCATGTGATGGACAGCAACTCGCATGACCTGGCGCCGGACCGGCGCCGCCAGCCGGACCCCAGGCCCGCGCCGGTCGTGATCGGCGATGATGTGTTCATCGGTTCGCGGGTCACGATCCTGAAGGGCGCACGCATCGGGCGGGGTTGCGTAATCGCAGCCGGCGCGGTGGTGTTTCCGCATTTCGAGGCGCCCGAGCTGTCGATGATTGCCGGCAATCCGGCCACCATTGTCAGCCGCCTGCGCGAGCCCAAGCTTGAGGCCCAAGAATGAGCATTCACGCCATCCCCATCGTCACGGTCTCCTACAACGCGCCCGAGCTGCTGCGAGGGCTGCTGGATTCGCTGCGCCGCTTCTACCCGAACACTGTGCATGTGGTCGACGGTTCTGACGAGGCGCATGCGCCGCAGATCCGCGCCGTCTGCGAGGCCTTCGAGGGCGTGCAGCTGCACGCGATGGGCTACAACATCCACCACGGTCCGGGCATGGCCTGGGCCATCCAGAACCTGGGCCTCAGCGGCCGCGTGCTGTTCCTGGACACGGACATCGTGGTGCTGCGTGAAGGCTTCATCGAAGAGCTGGACCGCGCGCTGCAGCCGGGCGACTACGGCGCCGGCGGCGTGGCCTATGTGAACCGCGAGGGTTTCGACATCCCTTACGCCTATGGGGCCGTGCCCTACCTGCATCCGCCTTGCATGCTGTGCAATGTGGAAGTCATGCGCAAATGGCCGATGCCCGTCAAGCACGGCGCGCCGATGGTGGCGCCGATGCTGGCCCTGCACGACGCGGGCCAGTCAACGTTGCTCAAGCACCTGGAGTGGACCGGCAACGATGTGCTGATGGGCACGCGCAAGGTCTATATCGATCACATCGGCATGGGCACCAGCAATGCCACCGGCGGCTACCACCTGGACGAGTGGATGGCCGAGGTGCAGGCGCGCCAGGCTGCCAAGCAGGCCAAGCGCATGCCCGCCGAAGGTCCGGGCGAGGGCTACAACCCGGACTTGCTGGCCCTGATCCCGCCGCAGGCCAAGGCCATCCTCGAAGTGGGCTGCAGCACCGGCGCGCTGGCCTTTGCGCTGAAGAGCCAGCGCCCCGAGGTGCACTACATGGGGCTGGAGCTGGATCCCAAGGCCGCCGAAATTGCCGCCCGCTATTGCGACGGCATGGCGGCGCTGGACATCGAGGGCGCCGACGAATCGCTTTACCGTGACTACGCCTCGCGCGATTGCTGGCTGTTCGGCGATGTGCTGGAACATCTGCGTGATCCCTGGACGGTCTTGCGCAAGATCCGCGAGGTGCTGCCGCCAGGCGGCTGCGTGGTCGCCAGCGTGCCCAATGCCCAGCATTGGAGCCTTCAGGCCAAGCTGGCGGTGGGCGAGTTCCGCTATGAAAGTGCTGGCCTGCTGGACCGCACGCACCTGCGCTGGTTCACTCGCGTGACGCTGTTCGAGCTGTTTGCCAAGGCCGGCCTGCGCATCGAGGCGGGCGTGCCGCGCATCTTCGACGAGCCGGGGCGCGAGCCCATCCTGGCGGCGATCCGCCAGATGGCGCTGGCGCAGGGACGCGACGCAGACGCTGCGGTGCGCGACGCGCTGCCGCTTCAGTATGTGGTGAGGGCCGTGGCCGCCTGAGGCCGCCGCACGATTACAGTGACGCCGCGCGGCGGCAAGGATCATGGGAGCGACGACGATGCACGAGAGCAAGAAGAAAGTGGCACTGATTACCGGCGTGACCGGTCAGGACGGCTCCTATCTGGCCGAGTTCCTGCTGGAGAAGGGCTATGAGGTGCATGGCATCAAGCGCCGCGCCTCGTCGTTCAACACCGCCCGCATTGACCATATCTTCCAGGACCCGCATGTGCCATCGCCGCAGTTCCATCTGCATTACGGCGACCTGAGCGATACCAGCAACCTGATCCGCATCGTGCAGGAAGTGCGGCCCGACGAGATCTACAACCTGGGTGCGCAAAGCCATGTGGCAGTGAGTTTCGAGTCGCCTGAGTACACGGCCGACGTCGACGCCATGGGCACGCTGCGCCTGCTGGAGGCCATCCGCATCCTGGGCCTTGAGAAGACCACGCGTTTTTATCAGGCCAGCACCAGCGAGCTCTACGGCCTGGTGCAGGAGGTGCCGCAGCGCGAGACCACGCCCTTCTATCCGCGCAGCCCCTATGCCGTGGCCAAGATGTACGCCTACTGGATCACGGTGAACTACCGCGAGGCCTATGGCATCTATGCCTGCAACGGCATCCTGTTCAATCACGAGAGCCCGCGCCGCGGCGAGACCTTCGTGACGCGCAAGATTACCCGCGGCCTGTGCAATATCGCGCAGGGGCTGGAGGATTGTCTGTACGTCGGCAATATGGACGCGCTGCGCGACTGGGGCCATGCCAAGGACTATGTGCGCATGCAGTGGATGATGCTTCAGCAGGAGCAGCCCGAGGACTTCGTGATCGCCACCGGCGTGCAGCACAGCGTGCGCGAGTTCGTGCAGATGAGCGCGGCCGAACTGGGCTTGACGCTGCGCTTCGAGGGCCAGGGTGTGGACGAGATCGCCGTGGTGGCGGCGATTGCCGATGCCGACAAGGCGCCGGCGCTGAAGGAGGGCGATGTGATCCTGCGCGTGGACCCACGCTACTTCCGCCCCACTGAGGTGGAGACCTTGCTGGGCGACCCGAGCAAGGCCAAGGCCAAGCTGGGCTGGACGCCCGAGATCACGGTGCAGCAGATGACCGCCGAGATGGTGGCCTGCGATCTGGACCAGGCCCGTCGCCACGCGCTGCTCAAGCGCCATGGCTACGAAATGCCGGTCACTCTCGAATGAGCGGCGCGATGCGCAAGCCACGCGTGCTGCTGACCGGCGGTGGCGGCATGGTGGGCCGCAATCTCGCCGAGCATCCGGGCGCGGCGGCCTGGGAATTGCTGGCGCCGCGCCGCGCCGAGCTGGACCTGGAGCGCTTCGATGCGGTGCAGTCCTTCATGCGCGAGACCCGCCCCGATGTGGTGATCCACTCGGCCGGTCTGGTCGGCGGCATCCAGGCCAATATCGCGCAGCCGGTGGATTTTCTGGTGCGCAATGTGGACATGGGCCGCAATGTCATCCTGGCCGCGCATGGGGCCGGGGTGAAGCAGTTCATCAATCTGGCCAGCTCCTGCATGTACCCGCGCAACGGCATGAATCCGCTGCGCGAGGAGCAGGTGCTCAGCGGCGAGCTGGAGCCCACCAACGAGGGCTATGCGATCGCCAAGATCTACGCCACCCGCCTGTGCCAGTACCTGCGCCGGCAGGAACCTGAGCTGCAGTACAAGACGCTGATCCCCTGCAATCTCTACGGCCGCTTCGACAAGTTCGATCCGGCGCATTCGCACCTGATCCCGGCCGTGATCCGCAAGATCCACGAGGCCAAGGTGGCTGGCGCGCCGACGGTGGAAATCTGGGGCGACGGCCTGGCGCGGCGCGAGTTCATGGACGCGGCCGATCTGGCTGATGCGGTGCTGCGCCATGTCGAGCTGGGTGACAGCGCGCCGGAGCTGATGAACATCGGCCTGGGCCACGATCACACGATCAACGAGTACTACACGGCCATCGCCGCCGTGGTCGGCTGGCAGGGCGATTTCGTGCACGACCTGAACCGCCCGGTGGGCATGCGCCAGAAGCTGGTCGACACGCGCCGCCAGACCGCCTGGGGCTGGGCGCCCAAGATCAGCCTGCAGGACGGCATCGCCCGCAGCTACGACTACTTTCTCGACAAGGTCGCTTCGTCATGACACACCAGTTTCCGCTCGCCACTTCATCCTGGGGCGATGAAGAGTACGCGGCCATGCAAGCCGTCATCGCCAGCGGCCATTTCACGATGGGAGAGAAGGTCGCCACCTTCGAGCGCGACTTCGCGCGCTTCACCGGCTCCAAGCACTGCGTGATGGTCAACTCGGGCTCGTCGGCCAACCTGCTGATGATCGCCGCCCTGTGCTACACGAAGAACGACAAGCTGCTGCTCAAGCGCGGCGACGAAGTCATCGTGCCGGCGGTGTCCTGGCCCACCACCTACTACCCGCTGCACCAGTACGGGCTCAAGCTCAAGTTCGTCGACATCGACCCCGAGACGCTGAACTACGACCTGCAGGCCCTGGCCTCGGCCATCGGCCCGCGCACGCGCGCCATCATGGTGGTCAACCTGCTGGGTAACCCGAACGACTTCGACGCCATGCGCAACATGATCGCGGGCCGCGACATCGTGCTGATGGAGGACAACTGCGAATCGATGGGCGCCACCTTCGGCGGTAAACAGACCGGCACCTTCGGTGTGGTCGGCAGCTTCAGCAGCTTCTTCTCGCACCACATCTCGACGATGGAAGGAGGCATGGTCGTCACCGACGACGAGGAGCTCTATCACCTGATGCTGTCGCTGCGCGCGCATGGCTGGACGCGCAACTTGCCCAAACACAACCATGTCTGCGGCACCAAGAGCGATGACGCCTTCGAGGAGAGTTTCCGTTTCGTACTGCCGGGCTACAACCTGCGGCCGCTGGAACTCTCGGGAGCCTTGGGCATCGAGCAGGTCAAGCGCCTGCCGGGACTGATCAGCGCGCGGCGCGACAACGGCCGTGCGTTGCAGGCGGCTTTCGCCGACCATCCCCGCTTGATGATCCAGCGCGAGCTGGGCGAGAGCAGCTGGTTCGGCTTTGCGCTCACCATCAAGCCGGGTGTCGGCCGTGACCGGCGCGAACTGGTGGCTGCACTCAGCGAGGCTGGTTTCGAATGCCGGCCAGTGGTGGCCGGCAATTTCGCCAAGAACACCGTGGTGCAGTACTTTGACCATGAGATCCATGGCTCACTGCGCCATGCCGAATACCTGGACAAGAACAGCCTGTTCGTCGGCAACCACCACTATCCGATTCCGGAGGCGGTGGCGGCGTTGAGTGCGGTCTGGCGGAGCTGATTGCCGGGCGCATGCTGGGTTTGGAGCGAGGCGGCGGCTCGGCCCGTTGCCAGGAGCACCGAACTGCGCCCCGCGCTTGTGACAGCGCTCCGCGTGTCACGCACTGCGGCCCGGGCAGCTGACGGGTGAGTGTGAGGGGTTGAGCAGCGCAGCTGCGCCGGGCGCGCGCGTAGGGCTGCCCGGGCCGCAGTGCTGCAACAAGCCGCTGCAGTCAAGGCGCCGTCGTCGCCGCCGCAAGCCCGTTGTCGAAATGCTCGCGCATCAGCTGCGCGGCTTTTGCGACGTCACGCTCGAGCATGGCCTGCATCAGGGCGCGATGCTCGGTCAGCGAGTCGGCCAGGCGACCTTGCTTGAATAGCGAGTGGTGGCGGTTGAGCTTCATCACCCGGCGCAGGTCGGTGACGATCTGCTGGCGCCAGCGGTTGCCTTCGATTTCAAGCAGCCGCATGTGAAAGCGCTCGTTGGTGGCAAAAAAGGCGTCGCGCTGTCCGACCTGACGTTCCAGATCAGCATGCACGGCATTCAGTTCGGCCAGTTCCTCGTCGCTGGCCACTCGGGCCACCTGCGCGGCGGCATCGCTCTCCAGCAGGGCCAGCAACTGGTAGGCCTCGCGGACATCGCGTTCGCTCATCTCGGTGACATAGGCGCCGCGGCGCACTTTCATCGTCACCAGGCCTTCGACGGCCAGCACTTTCAAGGCTTCGCGCAGGGGAGTGCGGCTGATGCCCATTTCAGCGCAGAGCTTGAGTTCGTCAATCCAGGCGCCGGGCTCTAGCTGGCGGCCGAAGATGCGCTGCCGCAGCTGCTCGGCCACCTCCTGGTAGAGCGCGCGTGGTGCAAGTGAGGGCAGGGTGCTAGCGTTCATCCGTCGGTGTGCAGTCGGGCGCTGAGGGCAGGCGGTTCACGAAGAGGTGTTGGTGGATTGTAGTCAGTTTGCATTCATAATTATGAATAACAACTGCAGTATGATGCCGCGTCCGCAGGAGCCGCCATGTCTGAGAATTCCAAAGCCAAGTCCAACGAGTTCGCCGCCGCCACGCTGGAGCAGTGGCACAAGTCCGCCGCCAAATCGGCTCCGGGCGGCGATGTGTCGGCGCTGAACTGGGTGACGCCCGAAGGCCTGACGGTCAAGCCGCTGTACACGGCTGCCGACACCGCCAGCCTGCCGTATGCGGACACCTTGCCCGGCTTCGAGCCCTTTCTGCGCGGCCCGCAGGCCACCATGTATGCGGTGCGCCCCTGGACCATCCGCCAGTACGCGGGCTTCTCCACCGCCGAGGAATCGAACGCCTTCTACCGCAAGGCGCTGGCCGCCGGCGGGCAGGGCGTGTCGGTGGCTTTCGACCTGGCCACCCACCGCGGCTATGACAGCGACCATCCGCGCGTGACCGGCGACGTCGGCAAGGCCGGGGTGGCGATCGACTCGGTGGAGGACATGAAGATCCTGTTCGACGGCATCCCGCTGGACAAGGTCTCGGTCTCGATGACCATGAACGGCGCCGTGCTGCCGGTGCTGGCCGGCTATGTGGTGGCGGCCGAAGAGCAGGGCGTCTCGCAGGACAAATTGAGCGGAACCATCCAGAACGACATCCTCAAGGAGTTCATGGTCCGCAACACCTACATCTACCCGCCCGAGCCGTCGATGAAGATCATCGGCGACATCATCGAGTACACGGCATCCAACATGCCCAAGTTCAACTCGATCTCGATCTCGGGTTACCACATGCAGGAAGCGGGCGCCAACCAGGCGCTGGAGCTGGCCTTCACGCTGGCCGACGGCAAGGAATATGTGAAGACCGCCATCGCCAAGGGCATGGACGTCGACGACTTCGCCGGCCGCCTGTCCTTCTTCTGGGCCGTGGGCATGAACTTCTATCTGGAGATCGCCAAGATGCGCGCCGCGCGTCTGCTGTGGTGCCGGATCATGAAGGGCTTCGACGCCAAGAACCCCAAGAGCCTGATGCTGCGCACGCACAGCCAGACCTCGGGCTGGAGCCTGACCGAGCAGGACCCCTACAACAATGTCGTGCGCACCACCATCGAGGCCATGGCCGCGGTGTTCGGCGGCACGCAGAGCTTGCACACCAACTCGCTGGACGAGGCGATTGCGCTGCCCACCGAGTTCAGCGCCCGCATCGCGCGCAACACCCAATTGATCATTCAGGAAGAGACGCACATCACCAACGTCATCGACCCCTGGGCCGGCAGCTACCTGATGGAGTCGCTGACCCAGGACATGGCCGACAAGGCCTGGGCCATCATCGAGGAAGTCGATGCGATGGGCGGGATGACCAAGGCGGTGGACAGCGGCTGGGCCAAGCTGAAGATCGAGGCCAGCGCGGCCGAGAAACAGGCGCGCATCGACTCGGGCAAGGACGTGATCGTCGGCGTCAACAAGTACAAGCTGGCCAAGCAGGACCCGATCGAGATCCTGGATGTGGACAACGTGCGTGTGCGCGATAGCCAGATCGAGCGGCTCAAGGCCATCAAGGGCAAGCGTGACAATGCGGCGGTGCAAGCCGCGCTGGCCGCTCTGACCGAGGCCGCCCGAAATCCAGGTACGGGCGGCCAGGGCAATCTGCTCGACCTGAGCATCAAGGCCGTGCGCCTGCGCGCCACGGTGGGCGAAATCTCCGACGCGCTGGAAGTCGTCTACGGCCGCCACCGTGCCGATACGCAAAAGGTGACCGGTGTGTATGCCGCTGCTTACGATTCCGCCGAGGGCTGGGCCAAGCTGCAGGACGAGATCAAGGCCTTCGCTGACGAACATGGCCGCCGCCCGCGCGTGATGATCGCCAAGCTGGGCCAGGACGGCCACGACCGTGGCGCCAAGGTGGTGGCCACCGCCTACGCCGACCTGGGCTTCGACGTGGACATGGGCCCGCTGTTCCAGACGCCCGAGGAGTGCGCGCGCCAGGCGATCGAGAACGATGTGCATGCGGTCGGCGTCTCCACGCTGGCAGCGGGCCACAAGACGCTGGTGCCGGCCATCATTGCCGAGCTCAAGAAGCAGGGCGCCGACGACATCATCGTGTTCGTAGGCGGCGTGATTCCGGCGCAGGACTACGAGATGCTCTATGAAGCCGGCGTCAAGGGCATCTATGGCCCCGGTACGCCGATTCCGGCCAGCGCAAAGGATGTGCTGGAGCAGATCCGCAAGGCATTCGGCGCGGCCTCCTGAACGGCGACAGCGGGATCGCTTCATGTCCTTCAGCTTCGAGCCGGTGGCGGCAGACGACTTCGAGCCCATGCTGGCGCTGCGCATCGCCGCGCTGCGTGAGAGCCTGGAGCGGCTCGGCCGTTTCGACCCGCTGCGCGCGCGCGAGCGCCTGCGCGCCGGCTTCGCACCCGAGCAGATGCGTCACATCGTGCTGGATGGCGAGCGCATCGGCTTTTTGACGCTGCGCCCGGCGGGCCATGACGGCGCGCTGCGCGTCGAGCATCTCTACATCCGCCCCGGCTGCCAGAACCGCGGCGCCGGTGCCTGGGCGCTGGACCAGGCCAAGGCGCAGGCGCGCGCGGCCGGGCAAGACCTGACCCTGGCGGCGCTGAAAGACAGCGACGCCAACCGCTTCTACCTGCGCCACGGCTTTACCGTGGTCGAGGTGCAGGAGTTCGACATCGAATACCGCTGGCCTTGCGACACGCGGCTGACGGAGGCGCAGGCATGAGCAGCCTCGCCTGGCCCGAACTCGTGCAGGCCATTCTGTCCGGCCCTGGGCCGCGCCAGCGCCGTGCCATGGCCAAGGCGATCACGCTGCTGGAGTCCACCCGCGCCGACCACCGTGCGCAGGGCGATGCGCTGCTCACCGAGCTGCTGCCGCATGCTGGCCGTTCCTTGCGTCTGGGCATTTCCGGCGTGCCGGGCGTGGGCAAGAGCACCTTCATCGAGGTGCTGGGCCTGGCCTTGATCGGGCAGGGGCACCGTGTCGCGGTACTGGCGGTTGATCCCTCGTCCAGTGTGTCCGGCGGGTCCATCCTCGGCGACAAGACGCGCATGGAGCACTTGTCGATGGACGAGCGCGCCTACATCCGTCCCAGCCCGAGCAGCGGAACGCTTGGCGGCGTGGCCGAGAAGACGCGCGAGGCCATGTTGGTCTGCGAGGCGGCCGGCTACGACATCGTCATCGTCGAGACCGTCGGCGTGGGCCAGAGCGAGACCGCGGTGGCGGGCATGACCGACATGTACGTGCTGCTGCAGCTGCCCAATGCCGGCGACGATCTGCAGGCGATCAAGAAGGGCGTGATGGAGCTGGCCGATCTGGTGGTGATCAACAAGGCGGACCTCGACGCCGCAGCCGCCACGCGTGCGCAGGCGCAGATCGCTTCCAGCCTGCGTTTGTATGGCCTGCACGGCCATCCGGATCACGCCCATCATGATCAGAGCATCTGGCATCCGCAGGTGATGCAGCTCTCTGCGCTGAAGTCCGAAGGTCTGGACCGCTTCTGGGCGCAGGTGATGCAGTTCAAGACGACGCAGCAGGCCAATGGCCGCTTCGCTGCCAAGCGCCAGCAGCAATCGCTGGCCTGGATGTGGGAACGCATCCAGGCCGGGTTGAAACACGAGTTTTCCGAAGCGGGCGCCGTGCGCGCGCTTCTGCCCGATACCACCGAGCGTGTGCTGGCCGGCAGGCTTGCACCCTCGACCGCAGCCCGCGAGCTGCTGGCCAAGTTCTTTGGAGACCACCATGCAAGACATTCAGAAGATGCTTGAAGACAAGCGCGCGCTGGCGCGCCTGGGCGGCGGCGAGAAGCGCATTGCCGCCCAGCATGCCAAGGGCAAGCTGACCGCGCGCGAGCGCATGGAGCTGCTGTTCGACGAAGGCACGTTCGAGGAATGGGACATGTTCGTCGAGCACCGCTGCGTGGACTTCGGCATGGCCGACAACAAGATTCCCGGCGACGGCGTGGTCACAGGCTACGGCATGATCAACGGCCGCCTGGCCTTTGCCTTCAGCCAGGACTTCACCGTCTTCGGCGGCGCGCTCTCCGAGACGCATGCCGAGAAGATCTGCAAGGTGATGGATCAGGCGATGAAGGTCGGCGCGCCAGTGATCGGCCTGAACGACTCGGGCGGCGCGCGCATCCAGGAAGGCGTGGCCTCGCTGGGCGGCTATGCCGACGTGTTCCAGAAGAACGTGATGGCCTCGGGTGTGATCCCGCAGATCAGCATGATCATGGGCCCTTGCGCCGGCGGTGCGGTGTATTCGCCGTCGATGACCGACTTCATCTTCATGGTGAAGGACAGCAGCTACATGTTCGTCACAGGCCCTGAGGTGGTGAAGACGGTGACGCACGAGGAAGTGACTGCTGAGGAGCTGGGCGGCGCGGTGACGCACACCAGCAAGAGCGGTGTCGCCGACCTGGCCTTCGACAACGACGTCGAGGCCATCCTGATGCTGCGGCGCTTCTTCAACTACCTGCCGCTGAACAACCGCGAGAAGCCGCCGGTGCGCCCCAGCGGCGACCCGGGCAACCGTCTGGACTACTCGCTGGACACGCTGGTGCCGGAGAACGCCAACAAGCCCTACGACATCAAGGAACTGATCCTGAAGGTCGTCGACGATGGCGACTTCTTCGAGCTGCAGCCTGACTACGCGGCCAATATCGTCATCGGCATGGCGCGCATGGAAGGCCAGACGGTGGGCATCGTCGCCAACAACCCGCTGGTGCTGGCCGGCTGTCTGGACATCAAGAGCTCCATCAAGGCGGCGCGCTTCGTGCGCTTCTGCGATGCCTTCAACATTCCGGTGATCACCTTCGTGGACGTGCCCGGCTTCATGCCCGGCACTTCTCAAGAGTACGGCGGCATCATCAAGCACGGTGCCAAGCTGCTGTACGCCTACGCTGAGTGCACCGTGCCCAAGGTCACCGTGATCACCCGGAAGGCCTATGGCGGAGCCTATGACGTGATGGCCTCCAAGCATCTGCGCGGCGACGTCAACTTCGCCTGGCCCAATGCCGAGATCGCGGTGATGGGCGCCAAGGGTGCGGTGGAGATCATCTTCCGCGAGGACAAGGGCGACCCCGAGAAGCTGGCGGCCCGCGAGGCCGAATACAAGGCGCGCTTCGCCAACCCCTTTGTGGCCGGCGCGCGTGGCTTCATCGACGACGTGATCCAGCCGCATGAGACGCGCAAGCGCATCTGCCGCTCGCTGACCATGCTCAAGGACAAGAAGCTCGAGAACCCCTGGCGCAAGCACGGCAATATTCCTCTGTGATCGGGACCCAAGGAGATAGCAACATGTTCAAGAAGATCCTGATCGCGAACCGGGGCGAGATCGCCTGCCGCGTCATCAAGACCGCCAAGAAGCTCGGCATCAAGACCGTCGCGGTCTATTCCGAGGCCGACAAGGAGGCCCGCCACGTTGAGCTGGCCGACGAGGCTGTGCTGCTGGGTGCGGCACCCAGCCGCGAGTCCTATCTGGTGGCTGACAAGATCATCGCTGCGTGCAAGGCCACCGGTGCGGAGGCCTTGCATCCGGGCTATGGCTTCCTGTCCGAGAACGAGGACTTCGCCCGCCGTTGCGAGGAAGAAGGCATCGTCTTCATCGGCCCCAAGCACTATTCGATCGCAGCGATGGGCGACAAGATCGCGTCGAAGAAGCTGGCCAACGAAGCCAAGGTCAGTACCATCCCCGGCCACAACGAGCCCATCCTCTCGCCCGAGGAAGCCGTCGAGATCGCCAAGAAGATCGGCTACCCGGTGATGATCAAGGCCAGCGCCGGCGGCGGCGGCAAGGGCCTGCGCGTGGCCTTCAACGACAAGGACTGCTTCGAAGGCTTCACGAGCTGCCGCAACGAGGCGCGCAACAGCTTCGGCGATGACCGCGTCTTCATGGAGAAGTTCGTCGAGCAGCCGCGCCATATCGAGATCCAGGTGCTGGGCGATGCCCATGGCAATGTGGTCTATCTGCACGAGCGCGAGTGCTCGATCCAGCGCCGCCACCAGAAGGTGATCGAGGAGGCACCATCGCCCTTCATCAGCGACGCCACCCGCAAGGCCATGGGCGAGCAGGCCGTGGCCTTGGCGAAGGCGGTGAAGTATCAGAGCGCCGGCACGGTGGAGTTCGTGGTGGGCAAGAACCAGGACTTCTATTTCCTGGAGATGAACACCCGCCTGCAGGTGGAGCACCCGGTGACCGAGTGCATCACCGGCCTGGACCTGGTGGAGCAGATGATCCGCGTGGCCGCCGGCGAGAAGCTCTCCTTCGGCCAAGCCGACATCCGGCGTGAGGGCTGGGCGATTGAGTGCCGCATCAACGCGGAAGACCCGTTCCGCAATTTCCTGCCCTCGACCGGCCGCCTGGTGAAGTACCAGCCGCCCGCGGCGAACCTGGAGCAGGGCAGCGAGACGCTGGTCGGCGACAGCTATGCGAATGGCCAGTTCGGCGGCGTGCGCGTCGATACCGGCGTCTACGAGGGCGGCGAGATTCCGATGTTCTACGACTCGATGATCGCCAAGCTGATCGTGCACGGCAAGGATCGCAATGATGCGATTGCCAAGATGCGCGAGGCGCTCAACGGCTTCGTGATCCGCGGCATCAGCTCCAACATCCCCTTCCAGGCTGCGCTGCTGGCGCATCCAGACTTCGTCACCGGCAACTTCAACACCGGCTTCATTGCGCAGCACTACGGTGGCGGCTTCCGTGCCGAGGACGTACCGCATGAGGATGCGCTGTTCCTGGTGGCGCTGTCAGCCTTCGTCCGCCGCAAGACGCGTGAGCGCGCCGCCGGCATCAGCGGTCAGCTTGCCGGCCACGAGGTGCGCATCGACAGCGACTACGTCGCCATAGTCAACGAGGGCGAAGGCAGGAAGCGCCTCCATCAGGTGCACATCGCCGAGTACGCCGGCCACAGTGGCGAAGCCGAGGTCCGTGTGGACGGCAAGGCCTACAAGATCGTCTGCGCCTCACGCCTGAACGACATCCGCTTGAGCGGCACCGTCAACGGCAAGCCCTTCACCGCACAGGCCGAGCGCGGCACGCTCAAAAAACCGCTGGCCTACCGCATCAGCCACAACGGCACGGCCATCGAGGTGACGGTGCTGTCGCCGCGTGCCGCCGAGTTGGCCGCGCTGATGCCCTACAAGGCACCGCCCGACACCAGCAAGTCGCTGCTCTCGCCGATGCCTGGCCTGCTGGTTGCCATCGCTGCGCAGCCAGGACAGATCGTCCAGGCTGGCGAACGTCTGGCGGTCATCGAGGCGATGAAGATGGAGAACATCCTCGTCGCCACGCAGGACGTCAAGGTGGCCGAGGTGCTGGCCAAGGTGGGCGAGAGCCTGGCGGTCGATCAGCCCATCATGAAGTTTGAGTGAGGGTCAGGTCATGACAGCCAAGCCTTACAAGATCCTCGGCATCCAGCAGATTGCCATCGGCGGCCCAGACAAGGCCGCGCTTCGCAAGCTCTGGGTGGATGTGCTGGGCCTCACGGTGACCGGCAACTTCGTCTCCGAGCGCGAGAACGTGGACGAGGACATCTGCGCCATCGGCAGCGGCCCGCACAAGGTCGAGGTCGACCTGATGCAGCCGCTGGATCCCGACAAGAAGCCGGCGGTGCACACCACGCCGCTCAACCATGTGGGCCTGTGGGTGGACGATCTGCCCAAGGCGGTGGAGTGGATGAGCGCCAACGGCGTGCGTTTCGCCCCCGGTGGCATCCGCAAGGGCGCAGCCGGCTACGACATCTGCTTCATCCACCCGAAGAGCAACGACGAGTTCCCCATCGGCGGCGAGGGCGTGCTGATCGAGCTGGTGCAGGCGCCGCCCGAAGTGGTCGCGGCCTTGGGCTGACACCCGCGACCCTGGGCGCGCGTCGAGACAAGTGAGCCGTCGTCTCTTACCGAGACGACGGCATTTTTTTCACCTGATCTCTGCGCCAGCGCCGCTCAGTCAACCGACTTCATCAGGTGCGAAACCTGCCCCTTGAATTCCGGCGACTCGCGCAGCTTGCCCTGCAAGCGCCACACCTCTCGCGCCGTCTGGCCGTGCTTGGCGAAGAAGGGTTTGGCGAAGATGGTGTAGTAGGGCTTGTCGACCAGAGGCGGGGTCACGCGCTCGATCTTGCCTTGCAGCGCGGGAATACTGGCCAGCGAGTTGTCCGCTTCGGTCGTCTGCACGGCGGCGGCGACATAGCGGCCTGCGGCAACGCGGTTCAGCAGTTCATCGGCCGTGGGCGAACTGTCCTCGGTCTTGGCGCCGAGCTGCTTGAGCTGCGCGACGATGGAGAAGCCGGTCTGCGCGCCGATCAAGCCTGAAGTGGTCAGCGTCTTGCCATCCCAGCTCAATGCAGAGCCCTTGGCCTTGTACAACGCGTAGGTCGCGCGATACATGCGCTTGGTTGGATCGGGTTCGCCGTCGAGCTTGACCGGATATTGCGCGAACTCCGCGCGATCGGCGCTGAAGCTGGCATTCATTGCGCCGTCGACCTTGGCGGCCTTCAGTTCGCTCAGGCATTGCTTCCAGGGCATCGCAAGCAGTCTGATCTTGACTCCCCCCAACTGCTTCTCCAGCTGCGCCATCATGATTTGGCTGTAGCCTGGCTTGTCCTTGTCTTTGAGCAGCCAGGGGAAGGCATCTTCGTTCTCATGACAGATGCTGATCGAGTCCGGATTGGCTTGTGCATGGACGCCGGCGCCGGCCAGCGATAGCGTGGCGAGCAGCATGCCACGGGTGATGAGGTGCAAGGGCAGAGACATCATGGCAGGGACCTTTCGTGTTGGGAGTCCATGCCAGCGTGGCATGGGTGCACGAAATGATAGTTTCATCCTGATTTTTTGAATTGATCATTTGCCACGTTTTGGCCCCATATCAACCAATGCCTGCGTTAACGACAGTCAAAGACTTTGCAATCCAAGTTGAGCGCTTGCGCGCGGCCGAGCGCAGCTCCGCCGCGCGCAAGAAGCTGGCCCAGTCGATGCATCATGAGGCGATTCAGAGGCGCGCCATCAGCGCCTCGCGGATGGCAGCGTCGCCATGCATGCCCTGCGTGCCTTGCGCCCAGGGCGCATGCATCTCAAGCACGCCGTCGGCGAAGTCCAGCCTGCGCTGCGCAGGGTCGGCGACGTTCTTCAGGCGGATGCTCTTCAGGCCCTCGTTCAGCGCCTCGCGGCCCAGCTGATCCAGCGCGATGGTGCGCAGCGCCATGTTGACGCGGTGGCAGGCGATGTTGTCGAGGAAGTTCAGCGCCTGCGCATCGCTCTCGAACGAGGCCCAGTCGACCTCGTAGGGCACGGCCTTGCCGCAGATTTCCTCGATCTCGCGGCTGCGCTCGGGCAGGGTGGTGGTTTGCAGCTCGGCAATCATGCGGCGCTCTTGCAGTCCCATGGTCTGTCTCTCCTGTGGTGGGTGACGGGAAGGAATGCGCTCATCGTGGCCGGCATGTGTTGCAGCCCGGTTTCATGCAGGGGCCGTTTGTGTTGCATGCGTTGCGGGGAGACGGCCGCGCGTGAAGCACGCTTGAAACGGGCGCTGCCGACACTGGCGAGATGACCAAGAAACAAACACCTAACCAGCACCTGCAAGTGCCGCAGCCGGCCGGTGGCCTGCTGCAGGTCTTGTCCTGCGAGGCCGCGCAGCTGCCGGCCGGCCTCACGCCGCCGATTGCGCGAGTGGCCCAGTACCCGGAAAGCCAGCAGCTGCAGCTGTGGCTGCCGGAGGCAGCGAACCCCGAGGACTGGCAGCGCCTGAGGCTGCGCGATGCATTCGGGCAGATGCTGCTGGACGAACCGATGCGCCAGCTCTTGATGTCGCGCACGCGGGTGCTGCTTAACGCGCTGCCCTGGCCCGCAGGCGAGCTGTGGTTGGAGATCAGCCACAGCTCGGGCGGCTGCCTGCGCGTGCAGATGAACAAGGACGCCTCGCAAGCCATCACGCTGCCGCAGCCGGCCGCCGAGGCGGACAGCGGCGAGGACCTGCGCTTTCGCGAGGCCGTGCTTAAGACGCTGGTCGATCGCGTCCTGCGCAAGCTCAGCTACACCAACCAGGGGCGAGCCGGCATGGTGAATTACCACGAGGGCGCGCTGCACCTGAGCTTCGGTTACGAGATGAGCGGTGGCGACGACGAGTTGCTGGCCATCTCCGTGCCCAGCGCCGAGCAGTGGGAGCGCGCGACCGGCGTGCCGCTGGAGCGACGCAGCGAAATCCTCGACTTCGTCGCCGAAACGGCGCGGCGCGACCAGTGCCCCAGCTGGTATGCGGAGATCCGCGCCGCGGAGATCGCCTTCGTGCGCCACGCGCCGCGCAAGCGCCGCTGATTGCCTGCCTGTGCCTTAGCGGCTGTCCTCGCGCAGCAGCTGGCGCAGTGTCGGGCCGTGGTCATAGCCGATGTCGTCCAGCAGCCAGCGTCGGCTCTGGGCGTCGCGCTGCAGGCGGTAGACGAGTCGATGGCGGCGACCGCCTTCGAGCTCGGCGAACACCAGCTGCTCGGCGCTGTCGCCGCGCTCGGTGAGCGGCCCCAGGCTCAACGCCCGCGGCGGCTCTTGGGTATTGGTGAAGGGGTCGCCGTTCAGGGCTGGCACTTGGTCCGGGCGTTCGGGGCTCGCAAGCCAGCGCTCGAAGGCCTGCTGCAGCGATGGCGCGAGCCAGCGGCGCAGCGCCGCGATGCTCGGCGGGCCGAAGACTTCTGGGCCGGCAAGGTGCTGAAGCAGCAGCTGGCGCACCGTGGTTTGTGGGTCGCCGGCCGTGGCATCCGCGCGCAGCACCAGCACCTGGCCGTCGAAGGCGGTCAGCAGCTGGCCGGCGGCATTGCGGTGGAAGTCGAAGCTGGCATTGGCACAGTTCAGGCGCAGCGTGGCGACCGTGCGGCCCTGCAGACCCAGTGCTGCGGCACGCGCAGCGGCGGCCTCGGGCCGCTCCATCTGCCAGGCGCCCTGGAACAGGCCCGGCGGCGGCGTCAGCAGCAGGCTCTGCCTGGCCTGCTGGCACAGCAGCGGCGGCGGGCCGATCAGCGCGCTCGGCAGCAGCATCCAGTTCGTACCGACGGGCCAGCGCGGGGCGGCAGTGCCGGGCCTATGCAGCGGCTGCGTCTCGGCCAGCGTCAGCAGCTCGCCGGCTGGGGCTGGCTGCATTACGCCAGCCTCAACGTCCGTGGCCAGCAGAGTCATGCTGCAGGCGCTCAGCAGCGCCGTCAGCACAGGCCCCAGCCAGATCATCAAGGGGGATATGTGGCGGGGTGTGGAGGGTGCGGCGATTTCCATGGCGAGGGCGGATCGATGTGGATGGGTAGGTGATGGCGACAGTCTGCGCGGCAGGCGTTGCAGCGGTGCTCCGGCGCGGTTTCATTTGTTGCAGCGCCGTGCGCGGCCCAGCCTGTCGCTGCAGAATTGGCTGCGCAGAAAGACCTCACGCATGCCGACTCCGCCCATCCTTGACGACGAACTGGCCGCCTGGCAGCATGTCCTGCTTCGCGAGGCGAACTTCGACATGCGTGCGCAGCTGCTGCGCCAGGTGGCGCAAGGCCGCCGTCCGCAGGCACTGGAGCTGTTGCCTTGGTGGTTGGCACAGCGCGATGCGCAGCCCGGCGCGCGGCAAGATGTCGGCGGCACACTGGATGCGCTTCAGAGGCTCGGCGACCCGCGCGCCGCTGCTGCCTTGCTGGCGCTGCGCGGCAGCAATCGGCCAAGCGGGTTGCATGACGAACACGGTGTTCCGATCACGCAGGGCCAGCTGGCCCGCGATGCCTTGCAACGCCTGCAGCGGCAATGCCCTGAACTGCGCGAACTGCAGCTCGACCCGCCCGGGCCGCCAGGGGCGATGCTGGCGGCCATGGCGCAGCCGCACAAGCATGGCGCGAGCCCAGCTTGGTTCGCCGTGCAGCGCCTGATGCGCTGGCCCCATCTGTCACTGGCGCTGGGCCTGGCGGCGCCGGCCTGGGCCTTTGTGGTCGTGGTTGCTGCGCTGGATGCCAAGGGACATCTGACGCCCAGCCCGGCCGGGCGTCATGCGCTGGCGTTGCTGGCCGTTCTGCCCGCTGGCTTCGGCCTGTTCCTGGCGGCGCGCCAGCTGCTGGCCGGCGTCGCTGCCAGCCGTGCGCAGCGTGTGTCGCTGGCCTGCGGTGCCTTGCTCAGCGCGCTGGTGCTGCGCGCCTTCTGGAGCGATCTGTTCTGAGCCGAGCTTCAGCGCTGCGGCGTGAGGAACTGGCGCCACGGCCCGCCCTCGGCCAGCCGGGCTTCGATGGCGTCGCCGACACAAGCAACCGCAGTCTGTGCCCACAGCAGGTCGCTGGTGGGCGCGGATTCGACGAGCAGGCTGCGTTGCTGCGCGTCGAAGCGCAGCACCAGCGGATTGATCCACAGATTGAAGCGCTCGAAGTGAGTGGCCGGTCCATCGCCGGGCTGGGCGGGCTGCGGCGTGGCCTTGCAGTGCGCGAGCATGTGTTCGCGCACGGCAGCGAACAGGCCCGGTCGCACCGGGCCGACGCTGTAGCGCGGCAGCCGCTGCCCCTGCGGCGACAGCGGCGCGGCGACGCCGAACTGGAACTGCGAGCGCCAGCCCTGGCGTGAGCTGTCGGCCGCAGGCAGCGTGCGCAGCTTTTGCAGCTCGGCGCCTTTGGACGGCAGCCATTCGAAGTGGCGTTGCAGGGGCTCGACGGTCTCGGGATAGTCCGTCAGACCGGTAAGTGCGAGCAGGTCCACGGGCAGCAGCTGGGTCTGGCCGCTGCCATCCAGGCTGGCGACCACGATCAGCGAATCGCGCGGCGAGTTCGACGCGCCGCGGTAGAGCCGGGCGATAGCGCGGCCGTCGGGCGAGGTGCCCAGCGCATCGCGGATCGCCAGGGTGTAGCCCGCCGGCAGGCGAGCGTCGGCCGGTGCTTGGGCTTGTGTGCCTTCGACTGCAGGCTTGGGCTCGGCCTGGCGCCGACCCGGATGGCTGGTCTGCAGCGTGCTGAGGTCCAGCACAGTCTTCTCGTCGAGCAGCAGACGGCGCCGGCCTTTGAGTTCCAGCGAGGCGGGGGCCTCGGTACGTGTTCGGCCGACTTCGATGCGGCGTTCGGATGCCGGCCCTTCGGCCCAGCGAAGTTCGTCAGCCGGGCCAGCAGTGAGGGCGCTGACGACAAGCTTGCCCTCGCGCTCGGTGATCAGCTGCCAGCCTTGGTTGCCGACCAGCAGCGCGGGCTCGGCTGCTTCGCTGAGCACAAAGGCATCGCGGAAATCGGTTTGGGTGCGGCCGGCCGCGTCGCGCAGCTTCAGAGGTTTGCCCCGGTGCAGCAGGCGGATCTCGTAGTAGCCCACGCGCACGAAGCCGTAGTTGGCATTGAACTGCAGGCCGCTGCGCTTCTCGATCAGCTGCAGTGCGAAGGGGCCGCTGCTGGCGGCGATGTCCTGGGCGCGGACGTGCAGCGCGCCGAACAGGCCCAAGGCGGCTGCCGTGCCGGCGAACAGGCGTTGCAGCAGCGGGCGTGGAGTGGGTATGTTCATGGTGTGGGCTCGCTCAAACGGTCATCAAGTGGTCGATCAGTGCTTGTTCAGCCAGTTATCGATATCGCGCTGGCCTGCCATGGCGGGCGTGGGCTGCACATAGTCGGTACGCGGCGCGTCGAAGGAATCGCGCAGCTGGCGCAGTGCCGGGCGGTAGTCCACGCCCTGGGCCGCGTAGCGGTCGACGGTGGCGAGGATGCGCTGCACGGCGGGCTGGTAATCGTCGGCACGCAGCGTGTGGGTGCGCGAGATGCCGTCCTTCAGCTGTGTCGCATAAGCCTCGATGCCGTGGCGAATCGCCTCGGCCAGCGCGGCCGGGTTCTTGACCTCGTGGGTCTGCAGGTAAGCAAAGGCTTCCCCAGGGTAGGCTCCCTGCAGCACCTGGATCAGTGCGGCGTCCAGGTCAGGAAGCTGGCGCAGCTTGGCCAGGGCCGGCTCACGGATCTCGGCCTGTTCGTAAGGCGAGGTGTGAGGCAGCAGGCTCAGGAGGTCGCGCTCCGGGTCAGCCTGCTGCACCTTCTCCAGCATCATGGTGTTGCGTCTGTCGACGTAGTTGAGCTCGTCCTGTAGCTGTTGGGCCTGGGTTTCCTGCTGCGCCTGCACCAGCTGCACCAGCAAGCCCGCGCACAGCAGCAGCGACAGGCCGGCCAGTGCGCCCAGCGGCGCTTGCCAGGCCCACCAGGGCAGGCCTTGGCGCAGCGTGGGGTACAGGCCCAGCGCGGCTCCGGCCAGCAGCGCCGGCAGCCAGACCCAATGCGCCCAGTCGCGCACCGGCCACAGCGCCCAGGGCGTGGAGCCGGGGGTCTCGGTGCGTACTGCGGCGCTCAGCGTGGCGACGACTGCCGCTGCGAGCAGCGCGGCCAGCACCAGCAGCCAGCGCGTGGTGGGCGTGCCGCGCTCGCCGAGCACCCAGTCGAAGCCGGCGTTGCCCAGCCCGCAGCCGTAGGCCAGCAGCAGCCCGCCGAGCAAGGGCAGGCCGGTGAGGACGGCAGCCAGGAGACGACCGCCGTCGCGACTTCCGGTGGTCGTCGCAGCAATGCTGAACAGCAGCAGCGCTGACAGCGTCGCAACGGCGAGGCCGGCACTGCCGAGGAGTTTGATCATCGTGGCGCTCCAGTCTTTCTTGACGGTGCCGGGATGCTCCCTGGTGGCGGTTGCAGTGCCGTTTCGGCCGAACCGGTCGGACGGTTTCAATTGTTCGGCTGATCCGGATGTGGATTCGCGTTACGCGAATGCTGCATTGTGTTTTTTGGTATTTCCTTGGTTGACGACGAAGGGTAGAGTCGAGGGCAATTTCCCAAATCCCTGCGGCCGCCGCTGTCACTCTTAGCCCAATGCGACTGGACCTGACCACGCTGAACCTTGTGCTGGCGATCGAGCAGACACGCTCGATCACGCGCGGCGCGCAGCAGGAGCATCTGGCGCTGGCGGCAGCCAGCAAGCGCATCTCCGATCTTGAGGCTCGCCTGGGCGTGCAGTTG
>PNNH01000059.1 GCA_013824165.1 Methylibium sp.
CACATTCTCGGACGGCAAGCTCTGGAGCCAGATCTCCGACCCGCGCCACCTGACACGCAAGGTGCTGGAGGAGTTCGTCAAGGCCGGTGCGCCCGAGGAAATCCTTTACGTCAGCAAGCCCCACATCGGCACCTTCCGCCTGGTCTCGATGGTCATCAAGATCCGCGCCGAGATCGAGGCGCTGGGTGGCGAGATCCGCTTCCAGCAAAAGGTCACCGACCTGCTGGTCGAGCCGGACGCCAAGGGCCAACGCCATGTGCGCGGCCTGACGCTGGAATCCGGCGAACAGATCCGCGCCGACCATGTGATCCTGGCCCTGGGCCACAGCGCGCGCGACACCTTCACGATGTTGCACGGGCGCGGCGTCTACATGGAGGCCAAGCCTTTCTCGATGGGCTACCGCATCGAGCATCCGCAAAGCATCATCGACGCGGCGCGCTTCGGCCCCAATGCCGGCCATCCCATCCTGGGCGCGGCCGACTACAAGCTGGTGCACCACGCCAAGAACGGCCGCTCGGTCTACAGCTTCTGCATGTGCCCGGGCGGCACCGTGGTGGCTGCCACCAGCGAGCCGCTGCGCGTGGTCACCAATGGCATGAGCCAGTACTCGCGCAACGAACGCAATGCCAACGCCGGCATCGTCGTCGGCTTGACGCCCGAGGACTACCGGCAGGACGGCAAGACCGATGGCAGCCTGGTCAATCCACTCGATGGCATGGCCTTCCAGCGCCTGTGGGAAAGCCGCGCCTACGAGCTGGGCGAAGGCGACTACCGCGCGCCCGCCGCGCTGGTGGGCGACTTCATCAAGCGCCAACGCAGCAGCGTGCTGGGCCGCGTCGAGCCCAGCTACAAGCCTGGCGTCACGCTGACCGATCTGCAGCAAAAGGGCTTCGGCAGCCTGCCCGAGTACGCGCTGGATGCGATCCGCGAAGCCCTGCCTGCCTTCGAGCGCCAGATCAAGGGTTTCAGCATGAACGATGCGGTGCTGACCGGCGTAGAGACGCGCACCTCCTCGCCGCTGCGCATCAACCGCGGCCGCGAGGACTACCAGAGCCTGAACACCCGCGGCCTCTATCCGGCCGGCGAAGGCGCGGGCTATGCCGGCGGCATCATGTCGGCCGGTGTGGACGGCATCGAGGTGGCCGAGGCGGTGGCGAAGAGCATGCTGGGTCTGCGCTGAGCGGCATGGCCGCCGGCAGGCTCTACCATTGCCGGCTTCGTCCCTGCCTGCACTCACCCGACATGCTGCCTGCACAACTGCCGCGAATCTTCGCGCTCATCCCCGTTTTTGCGGCCCTTGCGGCGCCGGCACAAGCCGCCATCCCTGAACCGCTGCGCATCGCCAGCTGGAACCTGGGCTGGCATGTCGCGCTGGCCGAGCAGCCCAACTGGGCCGCCAAGTGCGGCCTGCACTATGCGCGCGACGAGGCCGCTGGCGTGTGGAAGCCGGTGGCCGCCGGCACGCCCGGCGCCACCCTAGGCTGGGATGTGCGCGAATCGCGTGCGCAGTTGCAGGGTGTGGACCTGTCGGTGATGCCTCCCTGCGGCGTCTACCAGGGCGCCAACCGCGAAGGCCTGACGGTGACGCCGGGCGCGCTGGCCGCCCGCAACACGCGCATTGCCAAGCTGTTGGCCGAGACGGTCAGGCCCGATGTGATCGCCTTCCAGGAAGTCTCGGGCACGGCCGCGGTGCGCGAGGCATTAGGCGCCCAAGCCGGACAGTACGAGGTCTGCTCCTTCGATGGCCGCTACAAGGTGCAGCGCCTGGCCTTTGCCTGGCGAAAAAGCCTGGGCGAAGGTCAGTGCGAGCTGGACGCCGGCCTGGTGCTGGCGCAACTGCCACCCGCCGAACAGCTGCGCCCGGCGCTGACGCTGACACTCAAGCGCCAGGGTCAGGTCGTGCGCTTCATGACCCTGCATCTGAAATCGGGCTGTGTGACGCCGCTGGACGGCCGCGGCAAGCTGGACCAGGACCAGGGGCCCAAGGACCCCTGCCCTGCCCTGCAGCAGCAGGTCGCGCCGCTGGAAGCTGCGGTGGAGAAGCTGGGCCAGGGTGCGGACCACTTCGTCGTGCTGGGCGATTTCAACCGCAATCTCTGGCATGACGCGCAGGCGGTCGACGGCGCCAAGCCTGTGCGCAGCGACACCAGCACCGACCTGACGACGCCGCTGCCCGTCGGCGTGAAGACACAGAACCTCTATCGCGAGGTGTTCGACGGCAAGCCCGCCGCCACCGAGCTGGTGGCGCTGGACTGTACCGGCCCGGGCGGCGAGCTGTGCCAGCGCTCCAAGACCGAGGCCGTGGGCCGCCGCGATCTGGCGCCGCTGGTGGCCAATCTGGGCTGCCGCAATCCGATCGGCCTGGACCACTTCGTGGTGTCAGCCAGCCTGACGTCGAAACTGCGCGGCGCGCAGAAGATCAGCATCGGCGCCGAAGGACAGAGCCGCGCAGCGGCGCCCGGCGAGCAGGAGCCGGTTCTGGGCGTCTCGGACCATTGCCCGATCGTGCTGCAGCTGGGGTTCTGAGGCGCGCGGGCGCGCTCAGCGCCCGCCGTCCAGGCCCCTGACCCTGGACAGGGCCAGCGCAGCCGCAGAGGTGCGGGTCTCGACACCGAGCTTCTCGAACACATGCTCCAGGTGCTTCTGCACCGTGCGCGGGCTGCTGCCCAGGATGTCGCCGATGTCGACATTGGTCTTGCCCTTGACCACCCAGTACAGCACCTCGGCCTCGCGGGCGGTCAGCTTGAAGCCGCTGATCAGCGCGTCAAGCAGTGCGGCGTCGTCGGCCTCGCGCATCACGATCAGCCACTGGCCTTCGCCCAGCGCATCCGGGTCCACCGCATGCAGCGTGAAGGACAGGCGCTTGGCGCCGCGGCCCTTGGCACTGTCGAGCGGCGCGTCGCTGCCGGGATGGGGCAGCACGGTCAGGCCGGCCGGCTCGGCGCCGGCGCGGCGGCGCAGCGCCTCGCGGTGCAGCCACAGCATCACCTCGGGTGGCAGGCGGCCACGTTCGAAATGGCCACCGGCGAAGTACTCGGCCATCAGGCTGCGCGCCAGCGAGGTCTGCCAGACGCAGCGGCCATCGTGTTCGCGCACCGCCAGGCTGGCGTGGCCGAAGGCGTCCAGCGCGTTGCGGGCCTGACGCTGCGCACGCGCCCCGCGCAGATGGGCGGCGATGCGGGCCAGCACCTCGCGCGGGCGGATCGGCTTGGTCACATAGTCGATGCCGCCGGCCGCAAACGCCGCCTCCACATGCTCGGTCTCCGTGAGACCGGTCATGAAGATGATGGGGATGCTGGCGGTGGCCGGGTCGGCCTTGAGCCGGCGCGCCACCTCGAAGCCGTCGATCACCGGCATCATCGCGTCCAGCACCACCACATCGGGCGGCTCGGCGGCGGCGCTGGCCAGTGCGGCTTCGCCGCTGAAGGCGACCAGCACGGTATAGCCGGCCTCATCCAGCGCGTCGTGCAAAAGCGCGAGGTTATCGGGCACGTCGTCGACGATCAGCACCCGCTCGGCGTGCGCGGCCGCCTGCGGCCCGCCCGCCAGCGGGGCGTTCTCGAATTCGAGGTCTTGCTCGTCAGGTCCGGTGTTCATGCAGGAAGTCTCCACCCGGATGCTCTTGCAAGGCGCGTGCCACCAGCCGGCCCATGGCCTGCAGCTCGAAGGCGCGCGCCAGTGTGCGCAGCTGCGTGACGAAGTCGCTGCAGTCGCGGTCGGCGTCCTGCATCAAATCCAGCTGCTGGTGAATAGCCTTCACATGGCCGCGCTGCAGCTGCGCGTTCAGACGCTCCAGACTGTCACGCGAAGGCAGCCGCACGGGCTTGGCCGGTCCGGCGGGCGGCGCGGCTTCGGGCTCGCGCAGCCGCCACTCCAGCTGCAGGCGCTGGCCTAGCCAGTCCAGCAGCTCGTCCACCCGCACCGGCTTGACGATGAAATCCTCGGGGCTGATCTCGGGATGCTCGGCCAGCGCGCGGTCGTAGGCATTGGCCGAGACGATGGCCACTGGCGCGCCAGACAGGCCCTGCTCGCGGATCGCCGCCAGGGTCTGCCAGCCGTCCAGGCCCGGCATCGCCAGATCCATCAGGATGGCGTCGGGTTGCCAGTCGCCCTGCGGCGCCAGCAGGGCCAGCGCCTCCTGACCGCTGGCGGCCGTACGCACCTCGAAGCCCAGCGGTTCAAGAATGGCCTGCAGCAGGCTGCGGTCGGCCTCCTCGTTGTCGACCGCGAGCACGCGCCGCGGCCGGCCCAGATAGCCGGTGCGCGCGGCGCGCTTGGCCTGCGCCGCAAGCGCGCCGCCCTGCAGGACCGGCAGGAACAGGCGCAGCTCGAAGCGCGTGCCCTGGCCGGGCGCGCTGCTGAGCTTAAGTTCGCCGCCCATCAGGTCGACCAGCATCTTTGCAATCGTCAGGCCCAGGCCGGTGCCGCCCGCAGCCGCGGCGCCGCGCTCGAAGGGCTCGAAGATGCGGGCCTGCTCATCCTCGCTCATGCCGGGGCCGCTGTCCTCGATGAGGAAGCGCGCCATCTCGCGCCGGTGCTCCAGCGTCAACCGCACATGGCCGGCCGGCGTGAACTTGATCGCATTGCCGACGATATTGATCAGCACCTGCTGCACGCGTTTGGCATCGGCGCGCACCCAGGGTGGCAGGTCGGTGGACGGCTCGTAGCGGAACTCCAGGCCCTTGGCAGCGGCTTGCAGCGAGAGCAGACGCACCAGATCGTCCATCGCCTCGGCAAACGCCCAGGGCCGCGGCTCCAGCGTGAAGCGGCCGGCCTCTATGCGCGCCAGGTCCAGCGTGCCCTCGATCAGCGACAGCAGGTGCTCACCGCCACGCCGGATCACGCCGACCGCCTGCTGGCGATGGGCCGGCATGCGCGGGTCTTCATCGAGGATCTGCGCATAGCCGAGGATGGCGTTGAGCGGTGTGCGCAGCTCATGGCTGATGGTGGTGATGTAGCGGCTCTTGGCCTGGTTGGCGCCCTCGGCCACAGCCTTGGCGCGCTGCAACTCGGCGTCGGTCTTGCGGTGCGACTCGATCTCGGCATGCAGGGCCTGGCTCTGGCGGCGCGATTCCTCTTGCGCCACCTGGCGGCTCTTGTGCGTCAGCACCAGCCACCAGCCGATCACGCCCGACAGCAGCAGCAGGCCCACCAGGGCCTTGGCAAGGGTGTCGCGCAAGTAAGGCGACAGCGTCGGTGCCGCAGCACCCAGGCGCCCGATCTCGTGCTGGTACAGCAGGCCGAACAGCAGCAGCAGCACAGGCACGACGATGGCCATCAGCGCCAGGTACTGCATCAGGCCGCTGTCCAACAAGGGCCAGACCCGCCGCGGCAGCAGGGCCTGCAGCCAGCCGCGCGCCTGCACGGCCAGCCGCGCATGCGGCTTGCACAAATCTTCGCAGCGCGCATCGAGCGAGCAGCACAGCGAGCAGATCGAGCCCTGGTAGGCCGGGCAATGGGCCATGTCGGGGCCTTCGTACTCGCGCTCGCAGACCACGCAGCGCTGCAGCTTCAGGCGCGGATAGGTCCCCGCTGCGTCAACCGTCTTGCGTGCCAGATAGAAGCGCCCGCCAGTTGCCCAGGCAATCAATGGCGAGCAGACCATGGCCGCCACCAGCGCGATCAGCGCCGAGAAGGCCTGCGCCATCGGCCCGAAAACGCCCAGATGGGCCGAGATCGACAGCAACGAGGCAATCACCATCGCGCCCACGCCCACCGGGTTGATGTCGTAGAGATGGGCGCGCTTGAACTCGATGCCCGGCGGCGACAGGCCGAGCGGCTTGTTGATCACCAGATCGGCCACCACCGTCATGATCCAGGCAATGGCGATGTTGGCGTACAGACCCAGCACGCGATCGAGCGCATGGAACAGCTCCATCTCCATCAGCACCAGCGCGATCCCGGTATTGAAGACCACCCAGACCACCCGGCCCGGATGGCTGTGCGTCAGCCTCGCGAAGAAGTTGCTCCAGGCCAGCGAGCCGGCATAGGCGTTGGTGACGTTGATCTTGAGCTGCGAGACGATCACCAGCAGGGCCGTGGCCGCGATGGCCCAGCCCGGGTTCGAGAACACGGTTTCGTAGGCCACCAAGTACATCTGGTTGGGGTCGACGGCGCGCTCGGTCGGCACCATCAGCTGCATGGCCAGAAAGGCCAGCAGCGCGCCGCCCAGCATCTTCAGCACGCCTAGGATCACCCAGCCCGGCCCGCCAACGAACACCGCCAGGTGCCAGCGCCAGCGTTTGCCGGCTTCAGGCTCGGGCATGAAGCGCAGATAGTCGACCTGTTCGCCCATCTGCGTGATCAGCGCGATGCCCACCGTCATCGCGGCGCCGAACAGCGGCAGGCTGAAGTCGCCGCCCTTGCCATGCGTGCCGGCGTAGTCGCGGATCTGCGTGCTCAGCTCCGGATAGCTGCTGAAGACATAGACATAGGGCAGGATCAGCAGGAATAGCCACAGCGGCTGGGTCCAGACCTGCAGCCGAGCGATGGCGGTGACGCCATGCGTGACCAGCGGCAGCACCACCAGCGCGCAGATCAGATAGCCCCAGGCCGGCGGGATGTCGAAGGCCAGCTCCAGCGCGTAGGCCATGATGGCCGCTTCCAGCGCAAAGAAGATGAAGGTGAAGCTGGCGTAGATCAGGCTGGTCAGCGTGGAGCCGATGTAGCCGAAGCCGGCGCCGCGCGTCAGCAGGTCCATGTCCACGCCGTAGCGGGCGGCATAGATGCTGATCGGCCAGCCCGCCAGCAGGATGATCATCCCCGTGGCCAAGATGGCCCAGAAGGCGTTGATGAAGCCGTATTCCACCAGCAGCGTGGCGCCCACCGCTTCCAGCACCAGGAAGGAGGCCGCGCCGAAGGCCGTGTTGGCCACCCGCGTGCCGGACCAGCGACGGAAGCCATGCGGTGTGAAGCGCAGCGCGTAGTCCTCCAGCGTCTCGCTGGCCACCCAGGCGTTGTAGTCGCGCCGGATCTTGATGACGCGCTGCACCGGTTCGCTGGGGCTGGGAGGACTACTGCTGGCGCTCATACACCGATCTACTATCAAGACCCGTGCCGGGCTGGCATGCCTCCTGCAAGCCTGTGTGCTATCGAACCGCGAGCCTGCCCATGGAACTGACGCCGCGAGCTCAGCCGCAGGCTGCTCGGGCCAACAACAAGAATCGAGCTTAGCGAGATGGAACTCACTCCCCGAGAGAAAGACAAGCTGCTGATCTTCACCGCCGCGCTGCTGGCCGAGCGCCGCATGGCGCGGGGGCTCAAGCTCAACTACCCCGAGGCGGTGGCGCTGATCAGCGCCGCCATCATGGAAGGCGCACGCGACGGCAAGACCGTGGCACAGCTGATGAGCGAGGGCAAGACGGTGTTGACACGCGCCGACGTGATGGACGGCATCGCCGAGCTGATCCCCGACATCCAGGTCGAAGCCACCTTCCCCGACGGCACCAAATTGGTGACCGTGCACCAACCGATTGCCTGAACCCAAGGGATGCACCAATGATGAACAAACACCGACAAGCCCTGACCCTGCTGGCTCTGATCAGCCTGAGCGGCCTGGCCGCCGCGCACACCGGCAGCGACGGCGGCGCGGCCCACGCGCATGGCTTCAGCAGCGGACTTGCCCACCCTTTCACTGGCCTGGACCATCTGCTGGCCATGCTGATGGTGGGCGTCTGGAGCAGCGGCTCGGCGCGCCGCCAGTGGCTGGCGCCGGCGCTGTTCGCGCTGATGCTGCTCGCTGGTGCGCTCTTCAGCGCCGCCGGCCTGACGCTGCCCGGCGTCGAGCCGATGATCGCCGGCTCGCTGATCGTGGTCGGCGCGCTGCTGCTGTCGCCGCGCCAGCTGCCGCTGGCCGCCGGTGCGCTGGCGATGGGCGGCTTTGCGCTCTTCCATGGCGCCGCCCACGGCCAGGAACTGGATGGCAGCGCCGCTTTGGCCGGCATGCTGCTGGGCACCGTGATCCTGCACGCGCTGGGCATCGCGCTAGGCCTGGCGCTGCGCCGCGGTGCGCACTGGCTGCCGCGCTTGGCCGGTGCCGGTGTCGCGTTGACGGGCCTGGGCCTGCTGCTGGGCTGAAGGACGCACCATGAGCACCATCGTCCCCGGCGAGCTTCTCATCGACGATGAGACGGCCAGCCACGAGCTGAACCCCGGCCGGCGCACGCTGAGCCTGGTGGTCGAGAACGCCAGCGACCGGCCCATCCAGGTCGGCTCGCACTACCACTTCGCCGAAACCAACGCCGGCCTGCGCTTCGACCGCGCGGCCGCGCGTGGCATGCGGCTGAACATCGCCTCGGGCACGGCCGTGCGCTTCGAGCCCGGGCAGCAACGCACCGTGGAACTGGTGGACCTGGCCGGCGGCCGCCAGGTCTGGGGTTTCCGCGGCCTCGTGCAAGGGGCTCTGTGATGGCAAGAATTGGAAGACGGGCCTATGCGGAAATGTTCGGACCGACCGTGGGCGACCGCCTGCGTCTGGCCGACACCAATCTGGTCATCGAGGTCGAGCAAGACCTGACCCTGCGCGCCGGCGGCTACGGCGAGGAAGTGAAGTTCGGCGGCGGCAAGGTGATCCGCGACGGCATGGGCCAGTCGCAGCGGACCAACGGCCCGGGTGCGGCCGACGCGGTGGACTGCGTCATCACCAATGCGCTGATCCTGGACCACTGGGGCATCATCAAGGCCGACATCGGCCTGCGCGGCCAGCGCATCTGCGCCATCGGCAAGGCCGGCAATCCGGACGTGCAACCGGGCGTGGACATCGTCATCGGCCCGGGCACCGAGGTGATTGCGGCCGAGGGCCTGATCGTCACCGCCGGCGCGATCGACTCCCACATTCACTTCATCTGCCCGCAGCAGGTCGAAGAGGCGCTGATGAGCGGCGTCACCACCATGCTGGGCGGCGGCACCGGGCCGGCCACCGGCACCTTCGCCACCACCTGCACGCCGGGCCCGGAGAACATCGCGCGCATGCTGCAGGCGGCCGAAGGTTTGCCGATGAATATCGGCTTTCTCGGCAAGGGCAATGCCAGCCGCCCCGAGGCGCTGCGCCAGCAGATCGAGGCCGGCGCCATCGGCATGAAGCTCCATGAGGACTGGGGTACGACGCCCGCGGCGATCGACTGCTGCCTGTCGGTGGCGGAGGAGACCGATACCCAGGTGGCTATCCACACCGACACGCTCAACGAGAGCGGCTTCGTCGAGGATACGGTGGCCGCTTTCAAGGGCCGCACCATCCACAGCTTCCACACCGAGGGCGCGGGCGGCGGCCATGCGCCGGACATCATGAAGGTGGTGGGCGAGGCCAATGTGCTGCCCTCTTCCACCAACCCGACGCGGCCCTTCACCGTCAACACGCTGGACGAGCATCTGGACATGCTGATGGTCTGTCATCACCTGGATGCGTCGATCGCCGAGGACCTGGCTTTCGCCGAGAGCCGCATCCGCCGCGAGACCATCGCCGCCGAGGACATCCTGCATGACCTGGGAGCCATCAGCATGTTCAGCTCCGACTCGCAGGCCATGGGCCGAGTCGGCGAGATGAGCATCCGTGCCTGGCAGACCGCGCACAAGATGAAGGCCCAGCGCGGCGCACTGCCGCAGGACAGCGCGCGCAACGACAACTTCCGCGTCAAGCGCTATATGGCCAAGCTGGCAATCAATCCGGCGCTGGCGCATGGCATCGCGCATGAGGTCGGCAGCATCGAGGTTGGCAAATGGGCCGATCTGGTGTTCTGGCGCCCGGCCTTCTTCGGCATCAAGCCCAGCCTGATCCTGAAGGGCGGCTTCATCGCCGCCGCTGCAATGGGCGACCCCAATGCCAGCATCCCGACACCGCAGCCGGTGCACTACCGGCCGATGTTCGGCAGCTTCGGCAAGGCGCTGGCGCAGGGCAGCCTGAGCTTTGTCTCGCAGGCGGCGCTGGCCGACGATGTGGGACGGCGCTATGGCCTGTCCAAGACCCTGGTCGGCGTGAAGGGCTGCCGCACCGTGAAGAAGGCCGATATGGTGCACAACGGCTGGCTGCCGCGCATGGAGATCGACGCCCAGACCTACGAGGTGCGTGCGGATGGCCAGCTGCTCACTTGCGAGCCGGCCGCGGAACTGCCGATGGCCCAGCGCTACTTCCTGTTTTGATTGGGGGCCAGTTCCGGCGCTGATGTGGGCCTGCGGCCACTTTTTGCCAGGGTAAGCTTCAGGCCCTGAAAACGTGGAATTGTTCCGCGTGGCACGGCGTCGGACAGGGAGCGCATGGACAGCAGACTGGCGGATCAGCTGGTGGAGTGGCACAACCGCCACCCGCTGGCGCGGCACATCAGCATCTTCGATGTGCACACGCTTGGCGTTGTGGCCCTGCCTTTCATGCGCAGCGGCCGCCCGGCTGCGCACATCGAGCCCGGCTTTGCGCCCGAGGGCGCCGCCACCGCGCCGGCCGGCGAGAACCCCGACCAGGCAAGCGCCGAAGCCGCCACCGCTGGCACCGCCAAGGCCGAACCGTTTGCATCCAAGCCCGGGCTGGGCGCACGCCTGCGATCCCTGCTGGCCAGGCGCCCGCACAGCCAGCAAGGCTGGCCCCTGTTCAACGAGCGTTTCATCAACCGGCTGTCGCCCCGGCGCGTGGCGCGCTTTGCGCTGGCACATGGCCACAACAGCCCGCCCGGCGCGGCGGACTGGCCGCAGCGCAGCATCGAGATCGACGAAGACCTGATGGCCCGCACCGCCGGCAAGGCGGCTGGCGCCTGGCCGATCGAGCTGTATCTGATGACGGCCGGCATCGACGCCGGCCCGGCCCGCACTCGCGTGCTGATGGCCTGGGGCAGTGGCCAGCAACTGCTGGTGCTGGGCCGGCGCTGCCTCGATCCGCGCAAGCTGGGCCTGGCCCTGCTGGCAACCGCGCTGCTCGCCGCCGGCGCGCTGGCGCTGGTCTGGGCATTGAGCGGCAGGGAGGCTGCGACCGACGGACCGGCTGCCGCCGCGTCAGCGCCGGCGGCAGCCAGCGCGGCGTCGGGCGTGCTGGCCGCAGCCAGCGCGCCGATTGCTGCAGCCAGTGTGCCGCTGACGTCGGCGGCGTCGGGCGTGCCCTCGCTGCCTGCATCTGCAGCCGCCACGGTGGCAGAAGCTGCCGCGTCGGCGTCCCCCGGCCCCTTGCCAGCCGATGCGGTCGCGTCGCAGGCGGTCGCCGGCGCCGCCTCGGGCATTCCCTTCGCACCGGCCACGCAAGGCAT
The DNA here is from genome assembly GCA_013824165.1 of Methylibium sp. Classification (GTDB taxonomy): domain Bacteria; phylum Pseudomonadota; class Gammaproteobacteria; order Burkholderiales; family Burkholderiaceae_C; genus JACDQM01. The sequence continues at coordinate 11,223 of PNNH01000059.1, forward strand.
CCCTGACATTCGCCCGCGACTGAAGCCGGCCACCTCAGCACGGGCTGACATCAGCCCCGCCGATGCCGGCAAGCCCTCGGCCGAGGAGGCCAAGAAGGCGGTCGCGCCAACGGAGACCAAGGCCAAGGCCGCTGACACCCAACAGAAGGCAGCGGCCAAGCCGCCGCTGGAGTCCGAGGCGCCGCCTGCAAAGACGAAGAGCGCCGCCGCAGCGCCGGCCAAGGGCGAGAGCCGGGCCGAGGACAAGAGTGCGGGCCGCAAGGACAGCAAGGCGCCCGCGCCTGCCGAGGCGCCGCGCCCCGAGACACCCGGCAAGGCCTTGGGCGAGTTGGGCGGCAAGCGCAGCGCCGGCAGCACCACAGCAACAACGCCAGCGACCGATGCCGCCGCGCCGCAAGGCCGCCAAGTGGCCCTGGTCGGACCGAGCAGCCCGAGCAAGGCGCAAGCTGAAGCCACACTGGTCCGCATGCGCAGTCTGCTGGGCCAGACGGTGCGCGATCCCGACCAGTTGCAGGCCCAGGTGTTCCAGACCAAGGACGGCTGGCGACCCGCAGTGTGGCCCTTTGCCAGCCGTGAGCAGGCGCAACTGGTCAATGCCACACTGATCGCCAGCGGCCTGCGCACAAGGGCCGTCGATTTCTAGGGAAGCTATGCATGCCGCGTTGATTTGCACAGAGCTTCCATAGACTTGGCACGCTTCTCGCCTGCCGGTATTTGTCCAACGTTTCAACGACTCGATCGCCCGATGCTGACCGTCAACAAACTGATCCCCCATGGCCAGGGCCTGGCGCCCGTGCTGCTCAAGCGTGCTGCCAGCGTCGAGCTGGACTGGGACGTGCGCCAGAAAAGCCGCTTTGATGCCACCGACAGCCTGGGCCGCACGCTGGGCGTGTTTCTGCCGCGCGGCACGGTGGTGCGCGGCGGCGATGTACTGGTGGCCGAGGATGGTTCGCTAATCCTGGTGAAGGCGGCTGCACAGGCGGTGATCGAGGTGCGCATCTGTGGCGAGCATGGGCAGGCCTTCGACCTGATGCGGGCGGCCTACCACCTGGGCAACCGCCATGTGCAACTCGAACTGCAGCCCGAGCGCCTGCTGCTGGAGCCTGACCATGTGCTGGCCGAGATGCTGAGAAACATGCATCTGATCGTGACCGAGGCGCACTGTGCCTTCGAGCCCGAGGCTGGCGCCTACGGCGAGCATGGGCAGCGCCATGAGCATGGCGGCCATGGACATGGGCACGCTCACGATCATGGCCAGGCGCAGCAGCCCAAACCAGCCGGCAAGCCCGTCGGCATTGCCATCAAGGCCGCCGCCGTACCGCATGTGCACGGCCCGGGCTGCAAGCACTGAGCAGCACAGACCCTCATGACTCTCGCAATGGCGCCGCTGGCCTGGCTGGGCCTGATGCAGCTGGCCTCCCCCGCGCTGCCGGTGGGCGGCTTCAGCTATTCGGAAGGCCTGGAGGCTGCCGTGGAAACGGGTCGCGTGACGAACGAGGCGCAGGCCACGAGCTGGCTGCTGGATCAGCTGCAGCTGTCGCTGGGCCGGGCCGACTTGCCCGCCTGCGTGGCGGCGATGCGCGCCTGGCGCGAGCAGGACATGGGCGCCGTGCAGGCGGTCAATGACTGGCTGCTGCAGACCCGCGAGACCAGCGAGCTGCGCCTGCAGGCCGAGCAGATGGGCCGCTCCCTGCTGGAGTGGCTGCGCAACAAGCCGCAGGATGAGCACAGCCGTGCGCAGCTGCAGGCCCTGGCCGCGCTGCAGCCGGCGCCCAGCTGGCCCGTGGCATTTGCGCTGGCGGCCGCGCAGACCGGCGCGCCGCTGCGAGAGGCCATGCTGGCACATGGTTTCGGCTGGGCCGAGAACATGGTGGGCGCTGCGGTGAAGGCCGTGCCGCTCGGCCAGAGTGCCGGCCAGCGCATCCTGCAAGCCCTGTCAGCGGCGCTGCCGGGCGCCGTCGATGCGGCGCTCGCGATGGGCGACGACCAACGCCAGGCCTTCACGCCGATGCTGGCCATCCTGAGCGCCCAGCACGAGGCGCAGTACTCGCGCCTGTTCAGGTCCTAGGCTGGCGTTCAGCTGCGGTAGTCGGCGTTGATGCTGACGTAGTCGTGGCTCAGGTCGCAGGTCCACACCGTGGTGCGGGCCGGGCCGCGGTGCAGGTGCACGCGCACGCCGATCTCGCTTTGCTTCATCACGCGCTGGCCGTCTTCCTCGCGGTAGGCGGGGTGGCGTCCGCCCTTGGTGACCACATGCACATCGTCAAGATGCATCTCGATCAGGGTCTGGTCCAGATCGGCAATGCCGGCATAGCCGACCGCCGCCAGGATGCGGCCCAGATTGGGATCGCTGGCAAAGAAGGCCGTCTTCACCAGCGGTGAATGCGCAATCGCGTAGGCGGCAAGCTGGCATTCATGCTCGTCGCGGCCGCCCTCGACGGTGATGCTGATGAACTTGGTGGCGCCCTCGCCGTCGCGCACGATGGCCTGGGCCAGTTGCTGCGAGACCTGGATCACCGCATCGCGCAAGACCTGACCCTCGGGGCTGGCCAGCGAGCTGATCTCAGCGTGTGCGGCCTTGCGGGTGGCGATCAGAACGAAGGAGTCGTTGGTGGAGGTGTCGCCGTCGATGGTGATGCGGTTGAAGGAAGCATCGGCCGCATCGCGTACCAGGCTCTGCAGCAGCTCTGGCGCGATGTTGGCGTCGGTGGCCACATAGCCCAGCATGGTGGCCATGTTCGGCCGGATCATGCCGGCGCCCTTGGAAATGCCAGTGATCGTGACCGTCTGGCCCTGGATCTGCACCTGCACCGAGGCGGCCTTGGGCAGGGTGTCAGTGGTCATGATGCCTTCGGCGGCTTCAGCCCAGGCATCGGCGCGCAGCGCGGCGATGGCCGCCGGCAGGCCGGCGATGATGCGATCCACCGGCAGGGTTTCCATGATCACGCCGGTCGAGAACGGCAGCACTTGATTCGGCTGGATGCCCATGGCTGCAGCCAGTGCGACGCAGCTCTGGCGTGCACGAGCCAAGCCATCTTCGCCGGTGCCGGCGTTGGCATTGCCGGTGTTGACCAGGATGGCACGGATGCCGGCGCCAGCCGCCAGGTGCTCACGGCAGATCTGCACCGGCGCGGCGCAGAAGCGATTCTTGGTGAACACGCCGGCCACCGCACTGCCCTCGTCCAGCGCGATCACACTGAGGTCGCGACGGTTGGCCTTGCGCACCCCGGCCATCGTGATGCCCAGGCGGACGCCGGGCACGGGATGCAGGGAAGCAGGATCGGGGGCGGTGAGGTTGACGGGCATGGTGGGCTCTGGGCAGCGGATGGGACGGCGCGATTGTAGAGACCTGAAACCGTCAGCCTGGACCTCGCCGTGCCCCACCTTGCCTGCCCAATGACAACGGGCCCGCAAGGGGCCCGTGATACCTGTGGGCAGCGGCGCTGGCCGCTTTGCCCGTCAAACAGCTCGGCTGGCGTTGCGGCGGCGCACCCAGGCGGCGCCGCCCAAGGCTGCCAGCACCAGGGCCAGGCTGGCGGGTTCGGGAACCTGCGCTTGCGGTGTGAGGTTGAGCAGGCCGCTGTAGCTGTAGCTGCCACCAGAAACCCCCTCGCCGCCAGCAACGCCACTGACAGCCAGATAGAAGTCTCCAGTCACAGCCAGCAACTCGGAAAACACGATGGTGAACCTGGTTGTCCCGTCCGAAAACGTGTCAACAGTGAAGTCAGAGCCGGCGATCTTTTCCTGGTTGGCGTCGAGAAAGTAGATTTCGTCGAAGCTGATGCCTTGCGTTGCCCAAGAGTTAAGGGCGCCCGTGTGCTGCACCAAGCCATTGAGCAGGCCGCTGCCGGTATAAGAAAACTTGAACAGGTGTTCGAATGCGCCGCTTCCAGTGAAGGTGACGAACTGCGAGCCGGTCTCACTGCTCAAGCCCGCGGTCAGGTCCTGCCCGGCACCGTTGCTGACCAGCGTGCCATTGAACAGCACCGGAGCCGCCGAGGCCGCCGACAGGGACAGTGCGAAAAACGCGGCAGAGAAGAGGTTCTTCAGCATCTTGGATTCCAGAAAAATAGACGGGGCTGCGCGGATCAGCGCGATGGGCGGCGACGTGAGAACCAAGCCAGCAGCAAGATTCCGGCTGCGAACATCGCGTAGCTTTGCGGCTCAGGCACCGCAGTGACGTTGATGGTGCCGCTATAGGTACCGACCGGTGTGGCACTGCCCACACCTGCCGTGAAAACGCCGTTGACGACCAGGGTCAGGCTGCCATTGAAGGCCGCATCGCCGAAAGTTGCCATCTCGCGGCCGTCCGGGTTGCCAAGAAGCGTGGCTGCGGTCAAGGTGAGCGGCTGCCCATTCAGTGTGATACTCGTGAAGTCGATGTCGTGGCCCGCCGAACCCATCAAGGTGCTGAGCACGCTATTGACGGTGAACGCACCGCTGATGCCCGTGAAGTTGTAGGTGTCCTGGAAGGTACCCGTGGTGGTCAGAACACTGGAGATGGATGCCGACTTGGCATTGCCATTGCCGGTCAGCGCAACGTCATAGGTGGCCGCCGTCGAACTGCCCGAGGCCAGGGCGATGGTGGCTACAGCAATCAGTGACTTGACTAAGTTCATGGCGGCTCGTTTGCTTGATTTCGGAATCATTCAGGCTCCTCAGCCTTGACTCATCCCTTGACCCTGACTTTAGGGACCGGGTTAGTCCCTGGGCACCCCCCATGCGTGTGGCGTAGGGGCTTGCGTGCCAACAATCGCACGCATAAAGCGGCACCGCAAAGCGCTTGATGGAGAAATGGGCTGCCGAAGCAGCCCATTTGCTCACACCAGCTCAAAACCCTGGCTCAGCTCAGCTTGCCATGGCACTGCTTGAACTTCTTGCCGCTGCCGCACGGGCAGGGGTCATTGCGGCCGACATGCGCATAGGTCTGGGCGTCGTCGCCAGCGTCAGCGCGCTCCTGCGACACCGAGCCATCCTCATTGGGATGGGTGTAGGTGATGTTGGAGACCTGCTCGGCGCGTTCTTCGATGGCCTCGGCCGCACGCGTCGCCTCGTCCTGGCTCTGGATGCGCACGTTCAACAGGATGCGGGTGACCTCCATCTTCACCACGTCGAGCAACTGCGAGAACAGCTCGAAAGCTTCGCGCTTGTACTCCTGCTTGGGGTTCTTCTGCGCATAGCCGCGCAGGTGGATGCCCTGGCGCAGGTAGTCCAGCGCGGCCAGGTGCTCGCGCCAGTGTTGGTCGATGCTCTGCAACAGCACCATGCGCATGAAGGGGGTGAATTGCTCGGCCCCCACCCGCTCGACCTTCTCGTTGAACACGGCATCGGCGGCCTTGATGACAGCCTCCAGGATGTCGTCGTCGGTGACGGCATCGCTCTTCTCGACCAGACCCTTCAGGTCCAGCTCCAGCTGCCATTCATCCTTCAGCACGCCCTGCAGGCCGGCCAGATCCCACTGCTCTTCCAGGCTTTCCACCGGAACATAGCTGCGCACGACATCGGTCATCGCGCTTTCACGCAGCTTGCCGATCTGCGTCACCAGCGCTTCGGCCTCGAGGATGTCATTGCGCTGCTGGTAGATCACCTTGCGCTGATCGTTCGAGACGTCGTCGTACTCGAGCAACTGCTTGCGGACATCGAAGTTGCGCGCTTCCACCTTGCGCTGCGCGCTCTCGATGGAACGCGTGACGATGCCCGCCTCGATGGCCTCGCCCTCCGGCATCTTCAGGCGGTCCATGATCGCGCGCACGCGTTCACCCGCGAAGATGCGCATCAGCGAATCGTCCAGCGACAGGTAGAAGCGCGAGGAACCCGGGTCGCCCTGGCGACCGGAACGGCCGCGCAGCTGGTTGTCGATGCGGCGGCTCTCGTGGCGCTCGGTGGCGATGATGCGCAGCCCGCCCTCGGCCTTGACCTTGTCGTGCAGGCCCTGCCACTCGTCCTTGAGCTGCTGGATGCGGCGCTCTTTCTGGTCGGCAGCGATGCTGTCGTCGGCCTCCAGGATCTGCACCTGCTTCTCGACGTTGCCGCCCAGCACGATGTCCGTGCCGCGACCGGCCATATTGGTGGCGATGGTGATGACGCCCGGACGGCCGGCCTGGGCCACGATCTCGGCCTCCTTGGCATGCTGCTTGGCGTTGAGCACCTGGTGCGGCAACTTGGCTTTGGCCAACAGACCGGAGATCAGCTCGGAATTCTCGATCGAGGTCGTGCCCACCAGCACCGGCTGGCCACGCTCGTGGCAGTCGCGGATGTCGGCGATAACCGCGTTGAACTTCTCCTCGTTGGTCTTGTAGACCAGATCCAGTTCGTCCTTGCGGATGGTCGGGCGGTTCGGAGGAATGACCACGGTCTCGAGGCCGTAGATCTCCTGGAACTCATAGGCTTCGGTATCGGCCGTGCCGGTCATGCCGGACAGCTTGCCGTACATGCGGAAGTAGTTCTGGAAGGTGATCGAGGCCATGGTCTGGTTCTCGCTCTGGATCGCCACACCTTCCTTGGCTTCAACAGCCTGGTGCAGGCCATCGCTCCAGCGCCGGCCCGTCATCAGGCGGCCGGTGAACTCGTCAACGATGATCACTTCGCCGTTCTGCACCACATAGTGCTGATCCTTGTGGAACACATGGTGCGCGCGCAGCGACGCATTCAAGTGGTGCATCAAGGAGATATTGGCGGCGTCATACAGGCTCGCACCCTCAGCCAGCAAGCCAGCCTGGCCCAGCAGCTTCTCTGCATTCTCGTGGCCATCTTCGGTCAGGTGGATCTGGTGCGACTTTTCATCGACCGTGAAATCACCCGGCTCGATCACGCCCTCGCCGGTGCGCGGGTCGCGCTCGCCGATCTGCCTCGTCAGCAGCGGCGCCACCTTGTTGATAGCGAGATAGACGTCGGCCTGGTCGTCGGCCTGACCGGAAATGATCAAAGGCGTGCGCGCCTCGTCGATCAGGATCGAGTCCACCTCGTCAACGATGGCGTAGGCCAGGGGACGCTGGACGCGATCCTTGGTCTCGTAGACCATGTTGTCGCGCAGGTAGTCGAATCCGTACTCGTTGTTGGTGCCGTAGGTGACGTCAGCCACATAGGCGGCCTGCTTATCCTCGCGGCTCATCTGAGGCAGGTTGATGCCAACACTCAGGCCAAGGAAGTTGTACAGCTTGCCCATCCACTCGGCATCGCGACGGGCCAGATAGTCGTTGACGGTCACGACATGCACGCCCTTACCGGTCAGGGCATTCAGATAGACGGGCAGGGTTGCCATCAGCGTCTTGCCTTCGCCGGTGCGCATCTCGGCGACCTTGCCGGAGTTCAGCACCATGCCGCCGATCAACTGCACGTCAAAGTGCCGCATCTTCAAGACACGCTTGCTGCCTTCGCGGCAGACAGCAAATGCTTCAGGCAGGATCGCTTCAAGCGACTCGCCCGCAGCGATCCGCTGCTTGAACTCTTCAGTCTTGGCCTGCAGAGCGGCGTCATCGAGGCCTTCGAACTGCGGTTCCAAGGCATTGATCTGCTGAACGATGCGCCGATAGCCTTTGAGCAGGCGTTCATTGCGGCTACCGAAAATCTGGGTGAGAAGCTTGGGCAACATGCAGCGTGAGTTTCTTGGACTTGGTGGTCGGAGCTTGGTCGGCGCCAGCCGGGCGGGAAGCGCCTGGCTCTTGGCCCGGCATGCAGCCCTTGAGAGGTGGTGGATCGATACTGCCTCGGGAGCCTCATCTGCCCTCTCCCTGAAGCCAGCTTCAGATGGGGTGTCCGAGGCTTTCCGCAAGAGCCTGTCCGATAGATTCCGCATGCCAACACGGAAGGGCCGGACTGGCCCGCGAAAAACCGGCTGAGTTTAGCATCCGGGTCAGCCAAGGCCTCCGCTCGAGCCGGGGGCTACACTGGCTCGCCATGCGTGCACGCTATCTTTCTCCACCGAAGTCGGCCCTGGTTCCCGACCCAACGCCGATAGCGCAAGCCCTGGCGCAGCACAGCGGCTTGGCACGCCTGGGTTATCTGATGCAGGAATCGAACCGGAGGATGGACATCGTCGCGGTGGCGCTGCCTGGTGCTTTGAGGCGCTTCGTCAAACCTGGACCGGTTGACGAGGAAGGCTGGACATTGCTGGCCGCCAACGCCGCGATCGCGGCCAAGCTCAGGCACTTGCAGCCCAGGTTGCTGGAATTGCTTGCTGAACAGGGTTTGCCACCTGGGAAGCTGCGTATCAAGATACTTCAGCCCTGAGCATTGCGCTCAGTGGAGCAGGTGACGAAATGGGTGGTGCCGGCTATCGGATTCGAACTGATGACCTACCGCTTACAAGGCGGTTGCTCTACCAACTGAGCTAAGCCGGCACGGCTTTTGATTTCAAATTCTGCGCGGATTGTAGGGCCAATTCGCGAGGCCTCGGCGCAGTTTGTGTGTCTTGTCGACCGAAGCCACGCTTCACTTCACGCGCTTGAGCGAAGGACGGCCACCACCGCCCGCAGGGCCAGCAGGATCATCGTCATCCGATCCCGGCAAAGCCAGATCGGGCGAGTCCGCGGCAGCAGCATCCGCCGGCACACTGGCCAGCCTCAGGCCCGCGCGCCCGGGTGTCGCCGCTGGTTTGCCGATCGCCTTGTCTGCGACATCAGCGCCTGCGGCTGGAACCGCTGCCACCGGCGTGCGGTGCTCCCCGCCAGGCGCGGGGAAAGCCATTCCTTGGCCGTTCTCGCGGGCATAGATGGCCACCACATGATCAATCGGCACAACGATCTCTCGCGCAACTCCACCAAAGCGGGCCTTGAACTGGATGACTTCATTACCCAGTTCAAGTCCGCTGGTAGCGTCGAAACCGACGTTCAGCACGATCTCGTTATTGCTAACGTATTCGTTCGGCACCTGGACGAAGCGATCTACATGCACGGCGATGTAAGGCGTAAAGCCGTTATCCGTGCACCAGTCATGCAAGGCCCTGATCAGATAGGGCCTGGTCGATGTTCCAGAGGCGCTGGCGGAAGAACCGCCGTCTGAGCTTTGATCCATGGCGGGGCAGTCGATTACTTGCGCATCACCTTTTCGGACGGCGTCAGCGCCTCGATATAGGCCGGTCGCGAGAAGATCCGCTCTGCGTACTTGAGCAACGGCGCGGCGTTCTTCGACATATCGATGCCGTAGTAGTCCAGGCGCCACAGCAGCGGAGCGATCGCGACATCAAGCATCGAGAAATCGTCGCCCAGCATGTACTTGTTCTTCAAGAAGATCGGTGCCAGCTGAGTCAAGCGATCACGAATCTGCGAACGCGCCTTCTCAAGCTGCTTGTCGGTAGCCTTCACCGCCTGACTGCGGCCCTCCAGCACGTTCACGTGCGCGAAGAGCTCCTTCTCGAAATTGAGCAGGAACAGGCGAACGCGAGCACGCGCGACTGGATCGCCCGGCATCAGCTGCGGATGCGGGAAGCGCTCGTCGATGTACTCGTTGATGATGTGCGACTCATACAGGATCAAGTCGCGTTCAACGAGGATGGGCACCTCGTTGTATGGATTCATCAGCGCGATGTCTTCCGGCTTGGCGAACAAGTCGACGTCGCGGATCTCGAAATCCATACCCTTCTCGAACAGCACGAATCTGCAGCGGTGCGAGTAGGGGCAGGTGGTTCCAGAATAAAGCACCATCATGGCGGCAGGCTCCCGAAGGGGTTGATACGGCTAACCCAACGAAGGGCAGCACAGAAAAGGCAAACGCAGTGGGTGGCAAAGCCGGCCCACTGCGTACTCGGCCCAGCGCAAGGCCGGGCCCGAATGCTTACTTCACGTCTTTCCAGTAAGCAGCGTTCAAACGCCAGGCGATCACAGTGAAGACGCCGAGGAACATCAGCACCCAAACGCCGAGGCGGAAGCGCTGCCCTTGGGCGGGCTCGCCCATCCACTGCAGATAGGCCACCAGATCGGCAACGGCGTCATCGTACTGGCGCGGTGTCAGCGTACCGGGCGTGACTTGCTCGAAACCCTTGAAGACGTGGACGGTCTTCGCCGGATCGTGCGGATCCTTCTCGTCGACATACTTGGCAGTACGCACGCCCTGCAACTCCCAGAACACATGCGGCATCGCAATGCTCGGGAAAGCCAGGTTGTTCCAACCGGTCGCCTTGGTCTCGTCGCGGTAGAAAGTCCGCATATAGGTGTACAGATAATCTGCACCCGATCCCTTTGAGGCACTGGCACTCGAACGCGCGATCACGGTCAGGTCCGGCGGCGCCGCGCCAAACCACTCCTTGGCTTGCTTGGGGTCGATCGCCGCCTTCATCGTTTCGCCAACCTTCTCGGTTGCGAACATCAGATTGGCCTTGATCTGTTCTTCCGTCAGCCCGATATCGCGCAGACGGTTGTAGCGCATATAGGCTGCCGAATGGCAGTTCAAGCAGTAGTTGACGAACAGCTTGGCGCCATTTTGCAGCGCGGCCATGTCCGTCATCTTCTCCTTGGGGAACTTGTCCCACTCGATGCCGCCGCCTGCAGCCGTCGCGCTGGACACCATGCCGAGGCCAAGGGCCATCGCGGTCAGCAGCTTCGCAAACAGTTTTTTCATTCTTGTAACTCCGGTGCTTAGTGGGCGTGGAAGGTCACGCGGTCAGGCACAGGCTTGAACGTGCCCAGCTTGCTCCACCAGGGCATCAGCAGGAAGAAGCCGAAGTAAAACAGCGTACCGATCTGGGAAACCAGGGTTCCGGCATCGGTCGGCGGCTGGATGCCCAAATAGCCCAGCACCAGGAAGAAGACCACGAACACGGCATACACATACTTGTGCCAGTCCGGGCGATAACGGATCGACTTGACCGGGCTGTGATCCAGCCAGGGCAGGAAGAACAGGATGACCACTGCGCCACCCATCACCACCACGCCCCAGAACTTCGCATCGAAGGTCTTCAGCAGCGCCACGGCCACGACAGCCAGCACCAGCGTAGCAATCTTGCCCTTGCTGGAAAAACTGCCCTTCAGAACCGCAAGCACAGCACCGATGCCGACCAAGGCTGCCAGGACATTCACCATCGGGTCAGTCGTGGCACGCAGCATCGAGTAGTAAGGCGTGAAGTACCAGACAGGTGCGATGTGGGCAGGCGTCTTCAGCGGATCAGCCGGGATGAAGTTGTTGTACTCCAGGAAGTAGCCGCCCAACTCCGGTGCGAAGAAGATCACGGCCGTGAACAGCATCAGGAAGACCGACACCCCCATCAGGTCGTGTACCGAGTAGTAAGGATGGAAAGGAATCCCGTCCAGCGGCTTGCCGGATGCGTCCTTCTTTTCCTTGATCTCGATACCGTCAGGGTTGTTCGATCCGACGTCATGCAGCGCCAGCAGGTGCGCAACCACCAGGCCCAGCAGCACCAGCGGAACAGCGATCACGTGGAAGCTGAAGAAGCGGTTCAGCGTGGCGTCACCCACCACATAGTCGCCGCGGATCAGCAGAGCCAGTTCTTCACCGACGAAAGGCACGGCAGCGAACAGGTTCACGATCACCTGGGCGCCCCAGTAGGACATCTGGCCCCACGGCAGCAGGTAGCCCATGAAAGCCTCGGCCATCAGGCACAGGAAGATCGCGCAGCCGAAGATCCAGACCAGCTCGCGCGGCTTGCGGTAAGAGCCATACATCAGACCGCGGAACATGTGCAGATACACGACAACGAAGAACGCCGAGGCGCCGGTCGAGTGCATGTAGCGGATCAGCCAGCCCCAGGGCACATCACGCATGATGTACTCGACCGAAGCGAACGCCAG
>PNNH01000020.1 GCA_013824165.1 Methylibium sp.
GCGCTGACCGAAACAGCGCAGCGCCACCCAGTCAACGAAGGCACGCAGATGCGCCCATCCCGGGTGCGCCTGAAGGCGCCAGCAGCGCGAGCTCACGGACTCGTCGGCATAGCCGAACAGCAGCCACACATTGCCCGTCTGAGTGAGCCAGATGCCCACTTGAGTGATCCAGTGGCGGAGAGCGCTCATAGGGTGGCCGCCTGCGCGAACAGTGCATCAAGCTGGGCCTCAGTGAGGCCGAGCGCGCCAGCCATTGCGGCGAGCGTCGGGTCGTCGCGCTGCCATGTGGGCGCATCCCAGTCGATCAAGGCCAGGGTCTTGGCTGGCTCGGCCATCGCATTCATCGCGGCCAGAGCGGGCTGGTACAGCTCAACGGCGACCAGCGCTCGCTTGCCTTGACGGCTAGTGATCGTCTGCTGGACGGCAGGCTGCGCCGGCAGCCAGTCACCGGACACAAGCCGAGAGCCGGGGCCGACAGGAAAGCCAGTCACCTCGACCCACTCGCCGCCGATCTGCGGCTGGTCTTCTTGCTCGACCACGTTGGCGCACTGGGCGCCTTGCATCAGTGCCCAGCGCTTCATACTCCGAACTCCTCGATGATGATCAGGCCCCCCGTGCCATTGGTTCCTATGGCGCCGTTGTACTGGTAGCCGCCAGCGCCATAGCCTGCAGGAGAAGCGCCAGAAGTTTTTGATCCAATGCCATAGGCGCTATCACCTCCGGCCTGCGTAGAAGTGCCGCCACCCTGAGCGCCACCACCAGAAGACGCCGACCCCTGGAGACCACCCGAAGAGCCATTTGCATACCCGCCCGACCCACCATTCTGTGAAAGCCCGCCAACAATAGTTGCCCCCCCTGCACCGCCGCCTGATGTGCCGGCACCGACGGCGCCGCCAGCACCGACCGCGTATGACACAGCGCCAGCAAGCCGGACCCAAAGCACGGCGTATCCTGAGCCTGCGCCACCTGAGTTGAAGCCGCCGCCGCCACCGCCACCGACCAGAGTTATCCTGCACCAGCTGTTGCTGACAAGTGGCGTGAACGTGCCGGTTCCGCTAGTCAATGTGACGGTGCGGATGGGCTTGGCGCCCACACCGAATTGCGAGACGTCGCCGCTCATTGCTTAAACCTCCACTCATTGGCGCCGACCGAGATCAGGCGCACGATCATTCGCTGGCTGTTGGTGATCACGCCGGAGTCAGCCACGCCATTGCGGCGCAGCGTGGCCGCACCGATGTTGAAGCTGTTGTCCACCCGGCCGTTTTCCCACTCGCCCTCCCACTCTTCGTTGGCCACCGTGGGCACAGGCACCGTGACTGCAACAGCCGCCGCGTTGGTGAAGCGGCTGCGCTCTCCCAGCGCCACCGTGGCGGTGGTGCCGCTGTAGGGCACGTCGGGCAGGCCGCCGGCTGAGGCCAGGCGCCAGTTGGTTGGATCGAGTGCCGGGTCAGTGGGCTTGCTGCCGGTGGTCCTGGCGATGTAAACGCGCTGGTTGCTCGGAGCGCGGGCCGGCTGGCCGGTGTTGTACGAGCCAGCCGCCCACATGGCCGCGCCGGCTGAATTGGCTGCTGCGGCTGCACTGCTAGCAGCTGCCGATGCGCTGCCCGCAGCAGCGGTCTGACTGCCGGCAGCCGCCACCGCCGAGTTGTACGCCTCAGTGGCATTGGCAAAGACGTTGGCCAGCGAGGCCACGATGAAGGCATAGAAGCCGACCATCCAGGCCAGGAAGGCGTCCATCTTGGCGGCGAAGCCTGCAGGGATGTCGCGGTTGGGCGCTTCGGGCGGCGAGGTGCCGGTGGGCGGCGTGGTGGGCATCAGGTGAGTCCTTCGATGGTGAGGCTGTAGGTGCGGCTGGTGGCGGTGGAGAACTCGAGCGCCAGGTCGCTGGCGAAGCCCACCGTGGTGAGCGGGTCGAGCAGGCCGTTGTCATCGCCAAGCCAGACGCAGGGCTTGCCCAGCAGGTCATCCAACAGCTGCACGGTGGCGTTCTCGGCGCCCTTCAGCACCTCGAGGCGGGCGCTGATGGTGCGGCGCTTCTTGCCAGGCTTGAGCGAGATGACACCGGTCTCTTTGTTTTCACTGCGCGTTGAGAAGTCGCGCGTGCGCGAGGTGATGCCCTTGAGCGTGCCGCCCACATTGCACAGCGTGCCCACCACCAGCTGGCCACACTTGACGGTGCCGCTGCCGCTGATGGCGCCCGTCAGGCGGCAGCCCATGTAGGGCGGCAGGTTGAGCAGCACCACGTTGCGGCGGGTGCTGAAGGGCTCGAAGCAGTATTCGTAGGCGTCGGTGACGCGCGAGGTGTCGAGATCGATCGTGCTGCTGAAGACTGTGGGACCGCCGGCAGAGCTGGTCATGGAAACATCCACCTGCCCGCCCTCCAGATCGAACAGGGCCAGGGCGTTGCAGATGCCCGGGGCCAGCTCCACCGACATGCTGCCGGTGGCCACGCTCTGCGTGTTGATCTCCTGGTCGAACATGGCCCACTTGTTGGTGGGCGCGAAGTCTTCCCAGCGGGCCGTGGTGTTGGGCGCCACGGCCTCCAGATCGCTTTCCGGCGGGGTGCTGATGCCGGTGTGATCGAGCAGGCAGCGGTAGATGCGATGCGTGGACGCGCGGTAGAACTTCTGGCCTTTGGTGTAGGTGGCGCTGGCCGTCCAGGCCACTTCGCCAGCAGCAGGCTCTACCAGCGTGCTGCTGATCAGCACGCCCGGGGCGGTGATGTCGACGGGGCGGATCACTTTCATGGCTGCGGCCCCGCAACGAGCAGGCCTTCACCCGTGTCCAGATCGCGCAGCGTGCTGGCGGTGGCGGCGGTGTTGACCGCGACGGACAGCATGGCAGCCACAGCCTCGCCCAGCACCGCGCGGATGTTGGTGAGCTCTTGCCGCTGCGCGTCGGCGTTTTCTGCCAGCAGAGTGAGCTGGTCCAGCTGCTGGGCGGCCAGATCAGTCTGCTCTTGGCTGCTGGTGGTGAGCGAGTTGACCAGGGCGTTCTGCGGTGCCGTGGCGGCCAGCTGGTCGAGCGTGGTGCCCTGCTGGGTCAGGTAGTCGGCAATGCCGGCGAAGCTGCTGGAGACATCGAGCAGCACGGCCAGCTGCTTGAGGCCGGTCTCGCTCATGTCCGTCCAGCCGTCCACGGTGGCGCGCCAGTCGCCCTTGCCAGAGAAATCGGTGGTGATGCCCGCGGCTTCCAGCGCCTTGTTGATGCTGGCCGCGGTGATGGCGTTCTTCTCGTCGGTGCTGTAGAAGTCGGCCACGTACTGGCTGGTTTTGCTGAGCAGCGCATCGATGCCGCCAGCAAAGCCGATCAGCTTGATCTTGGCGTCGTCGCTCAGGTCAGAAATGCGGCTGAACACGCCGCCCAGAGGCGCGAAGGCATCGCGCACAGTGGTGATGGCCGTGCTGGTGGCCACGATCTGGTCTGCAGCGCTGGCCAGCTGCTCCAGCGTGGGGGCGCCGCCCAGGGCGTCGAGCGTTTCCTTGGCCCACTCGGGCAGGCCAATGCTGGCGATGACATCCTTGGTGCTGGTGCTGACGGCCTGCAGGTATTGCTTGACGCCATCCGCACCATCGCTGAACAGGCGCGACCAGTTGCTGCCCCAATCGACCAGGGTCTTGCCGTCGCGCGCAATGCGCAACTGGCCCTGGCCGGGGTCTTTGCTGCTGTCGTCGGCATAGGCGGTGGTGACGGCAAAGTTGCCGCCGCCCGCCACGCGGGCCAGGCTGTTGAGGATGTTGGCGGCGCCGCGGGCGGTGCCGAGCATCAGCTCTTCGGTGTCGGCATTGCGCTGCTGGTCGAACCAGCCATCGTTGCCGACCGTGCGGGCGCCCTTGGCGTCAGCCGTGGCCGAGCCGCCCATGTGCGGGGTGCCGCTGTGGTCCAAGCTCTTGGCGATGGCGTACACGGCGCCAATGCCCAGCGCAATGGGGCCGAGCGCGCCGGCGATCTGGCCGATACCGGCCAAGGCGCTGGACACGCCAGACGCACTGCCGAGCATCGCCATGCCGCCTTCGAGCGCCAGGCCCATGCCGCCGTTCATGGCCAGGCCGAAGCCCGAGCCAAAGGCGCCCAGGCCCGAGCCCAGCATGCTGCCAATGCCGCCCAGGTTGCCCAGCAGGCCGGAGCCGGCGCCAGCTGCATTGGCGCCGCCGCTCGCTGTACCCAGCAGGCTGCCAACGACCGAGCCCATGCCAGCCTGCACTGGTTGCATCAGCACCTTGAGCACGGTGGTCTTGAGCGTGTTCCTGATGCCATCCCACAGGGTCTTGAAGAAGCCCTTGCCGGATTCGAAGGCGCGGAACAGGCTGTCGGTCAGGCTCTGCCCGATCTCGTCGTTCATGCGCTTGATCGAATCGGTGGCGGCGCGCTGCGCGTCGACCCCAGCCTTGACCGCCTCGCGATTGACGATGGCGCCGCGAATGGACTCGGCCAGGTTGTCATAGGCCTGGGTGCCGGCGATCACGCCGTCTTTCTCCAGCGCGCGCATCGCGATGGCGATTTCACGCTCGGTGTTGCTCATCTTGAGCGCAGCGGTTTCGAACTGGATGGACTCCAGCATTTCGCGGGCGCTCTTGATCTGCCCCTCGTTCTTGAGGCGGGCTTTCTCTTCGGTGTCAAAGAGCTCGTCGAGGGCCTTGTTCTTGGCGGCAATGGCAGCCGTCTCGGCCTTGGCCGCCTCAACCATGTAGGGCTGCTGCTTCAGAAGCCGCGCCTGCGCGGCCTCAAGCTCTTCGGTGCTGATCTTGCCGGCCTTCTTGAGCTCGACCAGCTTGTCCCACTTGTCGAAGAAGTCGCCGCTGAGGCCGGCCGACTCTGCGCGCATCGAGGCCGCCAGCTTGTCCAGCTCTTTTGCGTGCTGTGTGGCCGCGGCGGCGGCCTTCTTGTTGGCCTCTTCTTGCTCTTTGGTGAGCACGGCGGAGCGCTTCTTTTCGCCGGATTCTTTGGCGAGCGCATCCACCACCACGCTGGAGGATTTCTCCCACACCTTGGAGATGGTGCTGGCGGCCGAGCTGGAGCCTTCCTTCAGGTCGCTGACGGCCTGCTTGCCGATCTCGAAGGCGCCTTTGAAATCGCCCGACATCATGGCCACCATGGCCGCGCCGGTGGCGCCGATCACCTTGCCGACCGACGAAAAAACCTCGGTGACGATGAGGCCGCTGGTGACGAGCAGCTTGAGCCCGGAGGCGATCACCTCACTGGCCTTGGCCACAGCATCACCATTGGTGGCGGTGTCCAGGAAAACCTGCGTGAGGTTGCTCAGCGTGGGAAGCAGCTGCTGCATGGTCTGCCGGGCCACGCCTTGCAGGCCCATGCCCAGCAGCTCGAGGTTGTCGTTGAACTTGTCGGCTGCGTCAGCCGCCTCAGCGCTCATGGACAGGCCCAGCAGATCGGCAGTGGCCGCCATATCGCGCAGGCCTTTGCTGCCCTCGGCCAAGGTAGGGATCAGATCGGCAGCGGACTTGCCGAAGATGTCCTGCAGCTCAGAATTGCGAAGCGCGCCGTCACCCATCTCCTTGGATGCGTCGGCCACGTCATAGAGCACATCCTTCACATCGCGCAGCGAGCCGTCTGCGTTGCGCGTCTTGACGCCCAGCTTGTCGAAGGCATCATTGCCCTCCACCATCTGCTTGGACATCTTGCCCAGCGCGCTGGTGAGCGCATCGCCCTCAACGCCGCCTTGCTTGAATGCCAGCTGCAGGCCGGCCACCTCTTGCACAGCGACGCCGGTCTTCTGGCTGAAGGCCTTCATCTCATCGCCGGCGTTGATGGCGCCCTGCATCCAGTCGGTGAACTGCTTCACCGTGAAGGCTGCGCCAATGGCAGCGCCCACGGTCTTGGCGACGCTGGAGATCTTGTCGAAGCTGCTGGACACAGCCTCGGCGCCGCTGGCCGAGAGCTTGATGCCGATCTGGTGGGTGACGTTGCTCATGCGGCTTCAGCGCCCCCGCGTTGATGCTTGGCGCTCACGGATGCGATGCCACTCGCGCAGCGCCGCGTGCTCCATGATGCGAAGCTGCGCGTGCAGCTCGGCATGCCGCTTGCGCGGGATGCCAGCCAGCTGGAGGTGGGCTTGCACGGCCGCATAGTCGAGGCCGGTGCGGCCAATGAGGCCGACGCGCCACTGCGTGTCGATGTCGTTCCAGACTTCAAGCGCGAGCTGGTGCTCGGGCAGCAGGTAGAAGACTTCGACCGGCGCCGCGGCAGCGCCTGCGTCTGCGGCTTCGTCGTCAACATCATCGGCAGCAGCGCGCACGAGGCCGAAAGCCGCGAGGGCTTCGTCCACCGTGCTGTTGTCATGTGCCGAGTCGTCGTCATCGTCGTTGTAGGCCCGTGGTTTGAAGTACCCGCGCGCGGAGAGGCGCGCGAGCTCCCTCAGTTTTTTTCCTTCCCCTTGAAACCGCAGGCTTCGAGGTAGGAGATCCAGACCAGGCCAGGCATGCCAAGCGGGCGCAGCAGTTGGCGCAGCCCGTCAACACTGAATGCCACGGGCGCGCCCTCGCCATCGAGCACATGCGTCCAGCCCTTGACCTTCTCCAGCAGCAGGTCGGTGACGGTGCGTTCGTCGTCTTTGCTGGCTTCGCGGAATTCATCGCCGCCCATGCGATGGCAGATCAGCGAAAAGTCAAAAGGCTCGCGCGAGCCGTTTTCCTTGACCGGGCCGAGGCCCTTGACGCGCACCATGACGGTGTCGCTCACTTCGAGACGGATGGACATTTGTGGCTCCTGAGGGACTGAGGTGGCGGCGCGATTACTGGGTGACGATGCGCAGTTCGTCGTTGCCGGCAACGGGCACGAAGCGCAGGTCGAAGCCGATCAGGCGGCGGCCGTTCAGCTCTTGCTTGGTGGGGTTGATGCGCTGCACCGCCGGGGCGTGCAGGATGATCTTGTTGCCAGCAGCGGTGCCGATGGTCATGCCCAGGCTCTGCGTGGTGTTGGCCTTCACCAGCGCCATGGCCGCCACTTCGTCAGCGGCGGTGAGGTCCATGTCCACATGGCCGCTCACCTGGCGATCGGTGAGGCTGATGCTCTCTTCGCTCAGCAGCGCGGTGAAGTTGACGGCGTTGCCGAAGTCCAGCTCCAAACCCGTGGTGCTGAACAGCGTGCCGCCAGACAGAGCGCCCGTGGTGTAGGTGCAGCCGAAGGTGATGTCGACCACGTTGGCCTTGGTCATCATCGGCGGCGTCTTCCAGTTGGTGAGCGTGACCGCCGGGTTGGCCACGGCCGTGTCACCACCGTCCACGCCCATGAAGTCGAACATGAACTTGGGCTTGTCGCCCACCTTGGCGCTGATCTTGACATTGCCCATCACGCCCAGCAGCTTGTGCAGCACGCCGTCGTCGTGGTAGTACAGGGTGCCGGTCTTCAGCACGTCGGTGACGGGCGTGTATTCCACGCGGTTGGGCGTGGCCAGCAGGGCCTCGGCGCAGCCGCAGGCCTTCAGCAGCGCGCCCCAGGCCGGCGGCGTGGCCGCGGCGCCGCTACCCGCCAGCTCCGCCGTGAAGGCCACACGCTTGAAGGCGGTGCCCACCAGCTGCTCGGAGGCGCCGAAGTAAGGGCGCAGCAGGCCGCGATCGACGTTCTGAGCTTCCAGCGGCGTGATCGTCATGTCGCTGACCAGCACGGCGTCGTTCGCACCGGTGGGCACAGCGTCGACGCCGGGCGTCGTCTCGATCTTGAACAGCACGGCGGTCTTGCGGATGAAGCGAGGCATGGTGGATTACTCCTGCGGGGTGTTGGGGGCATCAGCAGCACCAGGCTGCTGCTGCGGTTCGTCCAGCGAGACCCAGCCACCGCGGCTGGCGTCCCATGTCCAGCTGCCGCCGCCAGGCGGCGTGCCGGTTGGTTGGCTGGGGTCGGCGAGTGGGTTGGTGTCGGTACTCATGGGGTGGGTTGCTCCAAGGTGGCACCGTCGCTGCGGTGCTGGAAGGTGTAGTCGGCATGCAGCACGCCAAGGCGGCTGCCAATCAGTGCGGCCTCAGAGGTGAGCCGAGGCTGGCCGATGTTGTCGACCACGCCACCCAGCGAGGGATCGGCCATGAGGCGTTGGTAGACCTGGGCATGCAGGGCGCGGCTGGCGCGGCCGGCTGCCGTGCGGCCATCTGAGCGGGCTGCACAGCTGATGCGCACCTGCGTGGCCCAATCAACCACCGCGCCACTCAGCACGACCTCGCTGGGCAGGCTTCGAACAAGCTCGACGCTGATGCCTGCGGAGGTGTCTTGCGGCAGCAGGTCGAAGTCCACCTCTTCCGCCACATTGCCGCCTGCGAGCGCAGGCGACTGCTTGATGGCAGCCAGGATGGCGTCGATGACCGCGTCATGCGCGTTCATGGCAGCAACTCCAGCCGTAAGGTGGTGAGGCCGGTTCCGCTGGGCTCCGGCGGGGCGCACACGCGATAGCGCGTGCTTTGGCCAGCAGCCGCTGAAAGCACGCCGCCACCCGACATGGGATAAGCTGCAATCGTTGCGCCGACCTGCAGCTCGCTGCCGACGCGGACGTCTGCGCAGCGAGCGGTTGGCAGCGTGAAGGTGGGCATGCTGGTGGACATCAAGTCAAAGGCCTGGCTGGGCTTGTTGTTGAAGATGCCCACCACCTCCACCCAGTCGAGCAAGGCACGGGTGCCAAATTCGTCTGGGTTGAAGAAGGCGGTGAGGTCTTCAAGCAGCGCCATGCGTCAGCCCACCGACTCCGGCGCGCCGCCCTCAGAGCCCTGGCCGGCATCCGAGCCGCCAGCACCGTCGCCCGATTTCTGGGTGTCGGCGTCTGCGGCACGGGGTGCGGCGCCCTGCCGACCTTCGGCAGCACCAGCCGCGATCAGCGCCTCGGCGGCCTTCTGTGGCAGGTCGACCTTGTCGCCGGGTTCCAGCACCTTGTCGTCGTGCTGCACCGGAGAGAGGATGGTGATCTTCATGGGCCTCTCCCTTACGCCACGGCGTTGGTGATCAGGTAGCCCGCCGACGGCGATGCCAGCACCGGCGCCTCGGCGCGGGTGACAGGGAAGATCCAGGACTTGGCGTTGCGGTCGTAGTACGACTCTTCAACGATCGGGTAGCCCGTCAGGTTGTAGGTGTAGCCGTAGCTGGGGGCTCCCATGTCGGCCACGCTGCCCAACTCGGTGTACGCAACCACCACATCCTTGCCCCACACATCGGTGAAGGCGGTGCCGGCGTCGTTGCTAAAAATCGCATCGCCCACCAGCACACGCTGGACACCGAAGAGCGCCGCCAGGATCTCGACGGTCGCCACATCGCGGCCGGTGTACTTCATGCGGTCGACGATCAGCGGGTGCTGACGCAGGCGCGCAAACACGGCCGCACCCATCACGATGGTGTTGGGGCGCTTGCCAGTGGCGGCGCGGACAGCTTCCTTGGCCGTCTCGATCACGCTGATCGGGTTGCTGGTGCCGCTGAAGTCAGACCACTGTGCAGTGCCAGACAGCGTGACCTTGTTCGAGGCGGCATAGGTTGCCGCGGTGCGAGCCAGCTGCGCAGCCTGGTACTCAAGCCGCAAGGCCATGATCGCGGACACCTTGCGCACCGCCATGGCTGCGTGGTCGATGCCAGGGCCGCTCTGCCCTTCCTGAACCACTTCGATGGGCACCTGGCCTTCGAGGCTGTAGTCGGCCAGCGCGTAGGGTGCACCGGTGTAGCCGAACTGCACGCGCTTGGTGTTGGAGCCCGGCGCGCGCTGCGTGGCGTACAGCATGAAGTCTTCTTTGCCGAAGGTGATGATGTTGCCGCCGCGCTGCGTGACGGGCACCTGCGGGAACAGGGCACCAGCGATCATTTCGCTGTTGGTGTAGCCCTGTGCAATGGTGGAGAGGACGGGATCGATGATCCGCGCGCCGGAGGGGGTCATTTGAGGCATGAGAGCGCTCCTGATGAAGTTGAGTGAGGCGGGGCCTGATCGATCAGTTCGGGATCAGGAACACTTCGATCACATCGCCTGCGGCGGCGGCCGCGTTCAGCGCGCGACCGATGGACACGCCGGAAGCCTTGGTGACCACCTGTGTGACGGTGGTGTGCACTTCGACCAGCGCACCGGCCGTGATGGCAGCGCCTGCCACGGCCAGCGCCGTGCCACCTGCAGCCACCGGCACCAGCTGGCCGGATGCGGCCGCGGTGTTGGCGAAGCCGATCGCGTTGCCGGCGGCAACAGCGGGGGCGCCAGAGGCTTGCACGGGCTGGTACTGCGCAATGGCAGCAGAGGCCGTGAGGCTCAGCACGAGTTCATTGATTGCGGTCGCAGCCATGGCTTAGGCTCCTTGTTGGATGTGCTTGAGGGCGGCGATGTAGTCCACGCCGGGATTGGCGGCCATGTGTGCCTTGGCCTTGGCATCGAGGTCGGCGCGCTCATTGCTGATGGCGTAGCCGGCCGGCCCCGGACGGGTGCGGACCGTGGCCTGCGAGGGGAAATCCGGCTCGGGCTTCGTCTGCACGGGGCTGGGTGCGTCGGCCGCACGGGAAGAGGCCATGCCGCTGAGGCGGGCGCGCTCGGCGGCCAGCACCCGGTGCGCGGCCTGCTCGGCGCTGGTGCTGCCATCGAAGGCGAGCTGTTCGATCAGCGCCTCGTGGCCAGGCATTGCCAACTCGCGCACAGCCTGGATGCGAGCGCGTTCAGTGGTGGACCCTTCGGCACGCAGCGCGGCTGCGGCATCGGGGTGTTCAGCCGCAAAGGCTGCGGCGCGTTCTTCGGGCGTCATGGCGACTCCTTCGATAGGTTGAGGGGCTGCCGATGGGCACACCGGCCCTGTGGCTTGGGTTGAGGCGGGGCTGGCAGCCGCAACACCGGCGAGCTCCAGCTCTTGGCTGCTGGCGGCGACAGCTGGGCTGTCGTCTGCCGCTGCAATCGATGCTCGGCGGCGGGTGGCGTAGGCCGATGGGTCAGCAGCCATGCGCTCAGCCATGGTGTCGACGGTGGCCACGCCATCCACCAGGCCGGCGGCCATGGCTTGCCGGCCGATGAACACGCGCCCGTCAGCCATGTGCGTGAGCACCTGCTGGACGGTGACGCGCCGGTTGGCCGCCACGGTCTCCAGGAACACGCTGTAGATCTCGTCGACCTGGGCCTGCAGGTAGCGCTCGCCTTCGGCGCTGAGCGGCTTGTTGTCGCTGACGATCCGCTTGTACTTGCCGGCCACGATTTCGGTGGTCTGCTTGGCTTGGTTGCGCGGGTCGTAGGTGTGGCTGGCAACGACACCGATGCTGCCAACGGTGTCCGTTTCGCCGCTCATGAACACCGCATTGGCAGCGCTGCCGCACCAGTAGGCCGCCGAGGCCATGGTGCCGTCGCACACGCTGACAGTGGGCTTGGCTTCGGCCAGCGCCTTGATGGCCTTCTCCAGCGCCGGGATGCCTTGCACCGCACCGCCAGGAGAGTCCCACGCCAACACCACGCCCTTGACGCGGTGATCAGCGGCCATGCTTTCGACCTGCTTGACGAGCATCTGCGCGCTGGCGCCACCGCTGACCTGCGTGAACAGGTTGGCCTTGGGGCTGATGACGCCGCTGATAGGCAGGACGGCAACACCGCCGTCACGCATTTCGTAGGCCTGCTGCTCGTTGGAGAGCGGGCGGCCCAGGCGCGCCTCGATGGCGGCCACATCGATCTTCTCGCCACGAAGGTGAACCTCGTAGACCGACTGGATCTCTGCCAGTCGGTCTGGAACGATGGCCCAGGGGGCGCGGAGCAGGTCGATTAGTGTCATCGTGGCTCGCAGTTTCTTGATTCGCGCTGTCTCAAGTAAGGGGGACTTGAGACAGCCTCAGTCGGGTTGCATTGAGTCTTCGGTGTCGGCGGGTGGCGATGCCGGAGCGCCTGCGGTGGCACCGTCGGCATGGGCCTCAAGGCCCACTTGCACGCGCGCAGCTTTTTCGCGTGCACGCTGACGGTGTTTCTGCTCCCAGTCGCCGCCGTCGTAGGCCACGGTCTCTTCGGCCAGGGTGGTGACGCCGATGTCCATCCGCTCGCGCATGGCCTTGGCTTCCTTGAGCGGGTCGATGGCGCCCGGGCCGTCGCCGCTCCATGTGGCGCGAGACCAGGCGGCGCGGATGAGTGCGTCGCCGAAGAAGCCGGGCGCGCTGATAGCGCCCCGTGCCACCTCATCGGCCAGCCACTCTTCGTAGATGGGCTGGCAAAACTTCGAGGCGTGGTGGATGCGGCGGATCTGGAAGGTGCGCCAGGCGTCAAGCAAAGCCGCGCGCGCAGCGCTGTAGCTGCTTTGGAAATGCTTGCTCAGAACTTCGGCCGGGATGTTGAGGCCCATGCCAACAAACCGCATGAACGCCGTCATGAACGGATCAAAGTTCGGGTTGGGCCGCCCCAGAGCCGGCGCTTCCACACTTTCGCCAGGCAGCAGGTTGACAGCGGATCCACTGCGCAGGGTGCCATCCCATCGGCTGGCGCCGTTGACCAGCTGGCCCTTGGCATCGTCATCGAACAGCTGAGCAAAAGCCTCGGGGTCCATCTTCACGAAGACGGCCTGCGCGGCTGAGTTGACGGCAGCGTCGATCTCAGCCTCCGAGTAGCGGCTCATCTGCTTGAGCGTGCTGATGATGGGTGCCAGCTCCGGGATGCCGCGGCTTTGGCCTGGGCGCAGCTTGCGCTTGAGGTGCAGCACGTTGCGGCGCCCACTTGCACCGCGCAGCGCGATGCGTGTCCACTTGGCACCTGCCGCCTGCGGATCGCGGTCGCACAGGTGCACGGCAACAGGCGCCCCACTCGCATCGCGCTCGATGCCAGCGGAAATCTCATCGGTGTCAGGCTTGCGGTTGGGGTTGCAGCAGCGGTGTGCCTCAAAGATCTGAAGCGCAAGCGTGAAGGGCCACCCCTGCCGAGGCTTGCTGGCGAGCACGACGAAGGCGTCACCGGCCTCAATGCGGGTGCGCAACGAGAGGTCTTGCTGCTCGAAGAATGTCAGCTCGTCAGCGGCATCGCAGTAGGTGGACTCGGCCCACAGCGAGAAGCGGCGCTCGGTGTAGCTCTGCCAGGTCGCGGCTTCTTCGTCACTCAGCCCCAGCAGCTTCGCATCGATGCGAGACTGCATGGTGAGCCCGCTGCCGATCACATGGGTGACCTGCGTTTCCACTGCGCCAGCGGCGATGGGGGAGTTGCGCACCAGGTCATGGCTGCGCGCCTGCAGCTCACGCAGATCGCGCAGGGTGTCGCCATCAGCATCGCGCAGTCCAGGCTGCCAGTAGGCGAAGCGCTCGCTATAGCCCGCCCCAACGTAGCCGCCACTGAGCGCCATGGTGGCGCGCGTCTGGTGGCGGCGCAACGCCCAGGCGGGCGAAACGAGCTCAATCGCACGGTCCAGCAGGCTGGGCTTGAGCGGCGGGGGTGTGAGGCTGCGGCTCATCGGTCAGAACCTCGGGCGCGGCACGATGGCGCGGGATCCACGGCTGAGCGCTTGAACGCGCTGGTTCCAGACGTCAATGCCTTTGCGGATCTCGCCGAGATCAGCCCGCTGGAGCATGCGGCCTTCGATTTCGTACCGCTGCCCGCCCAAGACGGCCAGTTCAGCCGCCAGGTAGGCGTCGAGCCGTGCCTGCGCAATTGCCAAGGTGATTCCTGCCATGGCGCGCAGTTTTGACGCGAGGGGCTGTCTCAAGTAAGGGGGACTTGAGACAGCGAGGCAACGTGGTCAGGATGGGTTGCGGTTTTTCTTGAGCATGCGGTAGACCGTCGCGCGGCTGATGCCGTGCTCTGTCATGACCTCGCGCGTCGGCACACCCTGAGCAACAGCTTCGACCACAGTGCGCTCGATGTGCACGGGCTTGCGTGCCGTGACGAGTTCGCACGTCTTGGGCACATATTCGATGCGCTGCCCGCCCCACTCCGCCCTGGCCTCACGCTCGACGGTGAGCGCCAGTTCCTGCGTGATGCTGTCGTCGTGCGCCAGCATCCGATCGATCACCCAGCGGATGATGTCTTTACTCACGAGGCTGCCCTTCCGAATCGAGAGAAGCCGCCGAGAGTGATGCGGCCGTTGACGGTATGTGCGACAGGCTGCTCCACCGGCGCGGCGCGATCAGCTGCCGGCTCAGCCACGCTGCTGAACAGATCGCGAGGCGGCTGCACGGCCTGCTCCAGCTGCAGCCAGGCGCGGTCGGTCTTGGTGTGCAGGCCCAGCATGTAGGCGGCGTGCAGTGCGTAGTTGCGGCAGTCCAGCACTTCGTTGCGCGGCCGGCGTTTGACCCAGCGCTGCACCTCACCTGTAGGGGTACGCACGGGGATGCGCTGCTCCGCGGTGAGCTGCTCAAACCACTCGCGCGGCAGCTCGTTGCTGAAGTGCAGGTAGCCAGGGCCTGGCGCGGTGATGGAGAGCTGGCCGTGCAGCAGGTCTTTGGCGGTGTCGCTGCCGATGCTCCACAGCTTGACGCCACCGGCCCAGCGCTGGCCGCGCCAGTTCACATCCTGGCTGCTGGCGGTGCCCTTGATGGGCTTGCCCGGCTCGCTGGCGCCCTTGATGGCAAACACCCGCATGCGGCCCTGCATGCTGCGCACCCAGTTGTAGACGGCCTGGGTGTGGTGGCCTGAGTCGATGCTGATGGCGTCGATGCCAAGCGTGCCGCCGTGCCAGGCCTGGGGGTAGCGGCGCTGCAGGTAGAGGGTGACGGCGTCCCAGTCTCGCTCGTCGGCCGGGTTGCCTTCGATAACGTGGTGGTCGACGATCCAGCTCTGCAGGCCCTGAGCCCAGCCCCAGACGTTGATCTCCCAGCGGTTGCCCTGCACGTCGACGCCGGCCGTGAGCACCAGCGCGCCGATGGGCACCACGCGCAGCGGGAAGGATTCGGCCCGGGCCTGCAGGGCGTGCTCTTCGGTGCGATCGCCAATGATTTCCCAAGTCTCGGCCAGGGTCTCGTTGATGAAGCCCTGAAGCGGGCCGGTGTCGCCAGCGGCCTTGGCCTTGACCGCTTCTTCCCATTCGCGCGCGATCGATTCCCAGGTGCGCTGGGGGCTGTAGGCGGCCCAGATCTGGAAGGCCACGTGCCGTGGCGGGCGGATGGGTAAGCCGTCGGCATCGCGCCAGATCTGGTCGGTGCCGTAGCGGATTCCGGTCTTGACGCAGACCCAGGCACCCACCCAGGCGCGGAGGTAGTCGCCCTGGCTGATGATGCAGCCGTTGTGCGGGCAAACGTGGTGAGCAGTCTCGGGCATGCCGCGCGTCCACTTCAGGCCGTGCGGCACCTTGTCGCCACCACCCCAGAGCAGCTGGTGCTCTTCGTCGCAATGGGGGCAGCGGATCATGTAGCGCATGTCGGCGTCGGCGTTCAGGCGCGATCGCTCGGTGTGGCACAGGTGCTTGATGCGCGGCGTGCTGCCGCCGATGAACTTCGGGTAGGGCGCGCCCTCAAGGCGGCCCTTGGCCAGGGTGGCCGGGTCGGAGCTCTTCTCGATCTGCTGGTCGAAGCCGCTCCACTCGTCCAGCATGGCCACGGCTACGGTGATGCGGCGGTAGGCGCGCGCGGCCTTGCCGCCGAGGAAGTGGGCGACCGAGTCGCGGAAGGTCTTGAGCTTGATGGTGTCGCCAGCCTCGGCCGCCTTGCCGCGGCGACGCGCGGCGCGGACGCTGGCCACACCGTCCAGCACCGGGTCGATCTCGCTCTTGACGAAGCTGTCTCGGTCATCGTCTGTCGGCTGCCAGACGGCCTGCTTGCGGCGGCGGCTGGCAATGTTGTAGGCCACGAAGGCCGTGACGGTCTTGGTGTAGCCGACGCGCTTGCTCTTCTGGACGGTGACTTCCTCGATGTCGTCGTTGCTGAAGGCGTCCATCCAGCCCACCTGGAAGGGCCAGCTCTCCCAGCTGCCCTTCTGGTGGCTCGACTCGCCGGCCAGCTTGAAGTGCTCACGCGCCCAGTCGCTCAGCCGCTGTGGCGGCTCGGCCCGCAGGCTGCTCAGGCCCTCGCGCACCGCCTTGCCGACGGCAGCGCGCGTGCCCGGGTGCACGGCGGTGCTGAGCGCGACGGCCAGGCTCATGCGTCGGCGCCCTCGCTGTCGGCGTCGATGTCGTCGCTCTGGTCATCCATCTGCGCCAGGCGCTCGTCCACCAGCTGGGCGGTGGCGCGGATCCATTCGTTGCGAGCGGAGGCGATCACGCCCTGCACCGCGGCACGCGCTTGCTCGGGAAGATCCGGGCAGGCCTTGCGCACAGCGCCGTCGAGCAGGTCGAAGCGATCGACCACCGACGATGAGGCCAGCGCCAGCACATCGGTGAGCAACCCGATGGGCGCGTACTCGCCGCGCGCCACCGCGTTCTTGAGGTCCTGAGCGATCCGTTGACTGCGGGCCAGCGCCGCGCGCTCTTGCACCAGGTCGAGCCCACCCTCGGCGCCCAGCCGGCCGGCAGCCTGCTCGCGCAGCCGCTCGCAATAGGCACGCAGCCACTGCCGCCACGGCGCCCCGGAATCCAGCACGCCAGCCTGCACCAGCGCCGAAACCGCCTGCTGGCTGATGCCCACAAGCTCGCCGAACTCAGCCTGTGTCAGCTGGTCAGCCTGCGTCACCATACAACCCCCTTAGGAAGCTCGCGCAACAGTCCGAGCCCGGGGTTCGAATTACCCGCGCGGGAGCAAGCCAGGAAGGACCCGTGGGTTTTCATAGGGTCAGCGAGCCGTCGCCATGGCTTCGGTCCAGGCCTGGTCATAGGTTGGGTTCAGGTGGCGCTCGATGCTGCGCTCAGCGGCAGCCTTGTAGTCAAAGCGGCCCTGCTCGTAGTTGGTCGACGGCACGAAGATCAGCACCGGCTTGAGCGAGGTGCCGAAGCCGAACTGGATCCGCTGCCAGATGCCAAGGGGACCGCGAGGCCCAGGCCGGCCAGAGAAGTAGACGAAGCCACGGGCACCGGTGCGCTTGTTGTCTTTGGCAAGCCGCGCCCTACCCTTGTCGGTCATGTTGGCCTTGTAGCCCGCCTCAGGGAATGCACGGAAGTAGCTGAGCAGCTGGACGATCTGCCCTGGCGCGATGTTGCCGTGAGCATCCAGCCTGGCCGCCTCGCCTGGCACAGCGAAGTGATCGGCAGGCATGGCACCAGCTGCCACCAGTGCGCGCTCGAATCGCTTCAGCCTGCGGTCACCGCCCTCGATGTTGGGTCGCATGTAGACCTCGGGCAATATGCCGGCGCCTCGATTGCCACGGAAGTCGACTGTGGTCTCCAGGTTGTCGCGGGTCGCCCGGCCGTACTGGCGCAAGCTGTTCAGCGTCCAGCGCGTGGGTTGATCAAACGAGGTGGCCATCTCAGCCTGCACATCAGCCATGAGCGGCTTCACGACCCGGTTCAACGCGACGGCCAGAGCAAATGTCGCCTGCTTGGCGTCGTGATCCATGGCAGCAGACAGGCCCACGATCTCCGAGGTGTCGATGTTGATCATTGCTGCACCCTTCAGTCCAAACCACTCGACGACACATCGCCACGGCCACCCACACGCTGCGATGAAGGCACCGGCCCCTCCCAATCCGAGAAGCGCTGATGCGCGCCATCAAAGCGCAGATTGACCGTGCACGTCGGCCCGTTCTTCTGCTTCGCCATGTGCAGCTGCGCCCAGTACTTGTTCTCGTCGGTTTTCTTGCGCTGCGCCTCACGGTGCACCAGCCCGATGGTGTCGGCCGCGCCCTCGATGTCGCCGCTATCGCGCAGGTGCGCCACTTGCGGCAGGCCTGTGGTCTCGTCGGCCTTGCGGCTCAGCTGCGACAGCAAGATCACCCAGCAGTCCATCTCCTTGGCCAGCGCCTTCAGCCCGTTGGCGATGAACCCCAGCATCTGGTTGCGGTTGTCGCCCTCACCCGTCATCAGCTGCAGGTAGTCGACGATCAGCAAGTCCAGCCCGCCGCCCAGCTTGCGCTTGGCCTGCTTGGCCTTGCGCCGCACATCCGCCAGCGTCAGCCCGCCCTGGTCATCGAGCAGCAGCCGATGCTGGGGCAGCTGGTCGACACCAGCCGCCAAGCCAGACCACATCGCATCCGCA
Source organism: Methylibium sp. (assembly GCA_013824165.1). Classification (GTDB taxonomy): domain Bacteria; phylum Pseudomonadota; class Gammaproteobacteria; order Burkholderiales; family Burkholderiaceae_C; genus JACDQM01. Next base: position 17,965 of record PNNH01000020.1, read on the forward strand.
TTGCGCGCCCGCGCCGGGTTGCGAATGTCCGCCAGGTTCACGCGCCCTAGGTTTGCCACCGCGCGCGACAGCCAGGTGGTCATCGAGTCCTCTTGCGTCAGCATCAGCACGCCGTGCGTGCGCGACACATTCAGCGCCACTGACTGCACCAGCGCGCTCTTGCCCATGCTCGGCCGGCCACCCAGCACCCACAGCTCGCCCGGCCTGCCGCCGCCGCCCGTAGCCTCATCCAGATCGCGCAGGCCCGTCAGCACCGTGCGCACCTTGCCCTCGGCCATGTCGTTGATCAGGTCGATGAACGCGGGCACCACATCGTTGATCCACTGCGGCTCTTGGCTGGCGCTCATCCCCGCGCAAAGCCCCAGCAGCTTGCCAGCCGCAGCATCAGCAATCTCGGCCACCGCACGCGCGCCAGCAGCAGGCTCTGCCAGCTCGTCCACCAGATCCAGCGCCACCCGCTGCATCTCGCGCCGCAGCCAGTGCTCAGCCACCAGCTCGGCATACCGCAGCGCATTGCGCGCGCTCGGCACCGCATTCGACAGCTCCGACAGCAGGGCCAGGTCATGCCCGCCCGCCTCAAACACCGTCACCACATCCGCCGGCTGGCCCTTCGCCAGCAGCTGCGCGATCGTGCTGTAGATCGCCGCATGCACCGGGTAGTAAAACCGCTCGGCGGCCAACACATTGCCCACGACATCGAACACCCGGTTGTCGATCAGCAGAGCGCCCAGCACCGACTGCTCGGCCTCAGCGCTGTGCGGCGGCGTGCGTGCATCGTTCGGGTTCATGCCGCCTGCCCTCCCGCATCCTGTGCTGCCCAGTAGCGCTGCGCCTGCTCGCCCTTGCTGCTCAGCCGCGCCGGCTCGCCGGCCGGCACGAACCACAGGCCGAACCAGTTGCCCTCCACCGCGTTGCGGAACTTGCGCCGCCAGTCCGCCTGCGTCTTGCCCGTTGGCCCGTAGCGCCGCTTGAACTCGCGCCAGCACAGCGCAATCAGCTCCTCGCTGATGCCCACCGTCTCGGCGTAGCGGAACACCGGGTCATTGGCCGGCACCGGCTTCTCGCCGTCCACGCGGCAACGCTCCAGCCAGGTCTCCAGCGCCAAGGCACCGCCCCGTTTTCGCTTCTCCCGACCGGCCTCGCCACCGCCACCCTGCCCGGACACCGAACCATCGGATTCAGCGGGGCCAACACGCCCACCGCCCGAAGGGTGGGGGGTATGGGGGGTATTGGTATTTGGTTCAATGATGGTTAGGGGGCAGCTGCTGCCCCCCTCCCCGGCATCTGCTGCCGGGGGGCATCTGCTGCCGGGGGGCATCTGCTGCCGTGGATAATTCGCAACACTGGACACATCACCAGCGACCTGCGCAGCTGCTTGAGCAGCCGGCTGCGCCGCCTGCGCCGCCTGATCAGCCGCCCGTTGCCGCTCCAGCCCGGCCAGATACTCGCGCACCCGCAGCACATAGCGGTTGCTCTTCATGGCCCCCACATCCGTGCGCAGCAGCCCCATGGCCTCAAGCGCCCGCACGGCATTGCGCACCGTCCGCTCGCACAAGCACGTGCGCTCGGCCAGGGTGGCAATGGAGGGCCAGCAGTAGCCCTGATCATTGGCCTGGTCGGCCAGCGAAATCAGCACCGCCTTAGGCGTCGGCGCCATCTGCAAGGGCCAACACAGGCCCATCAACAATGTCGACATGGCCTGCCTTCACACCGCCCGCAGATGCGCCGGCTTGCGCTCGGCATTCTTTGCTGCGGCCCAAGCCATCAGCTTCTGAATGGAGGCAATGGCCTGCGCACCCTCGGCCTCGATGCGCTGCAGCTCGTTGTCCGAGATCCCATCCTCCGCCGCGCTCTCTGCCGTGGCCTGCGTGAAATCGCTGAACTCCTTCACCGCGTCCAGCAGCTTGCGTGTGCACTCATCCGTGCCGTCAGCACTCAAGGCCGGCAGCGGCAGCACCATGCAGCCCACTGCATCGGCCAGCGCCACCAGCGGCCCGTTGTCGCCCGTCTCGCGCATGATCTCCAGCATCTCTTCAGGGCTGCAGAACTGGGTCGGATAAGTCGGCGACACCTTGTGCGACAAAGTCGTCGGGCTCATGTCCAGGGCCGCTGCCAGCGCCTTGGTGCCGTGAGGAAAGTCGCGCACCGCGCGCTGCAAAGACCGCGTGATATCCATGTTGTGATCTCCTAGACAGGCCAGCTGGCAAGCATGCGCGGCGCGCGCACTGCTTTTGCCCGCAAGCCAAAGACGCGCATGCTGAGTGCATGCGAAACCAAAACCACGCCCATATCTGGCCGCCCCGAACGGGCCGCCAACCAGGGCAACACAGCCACAGCACCCAAAAAAGAGCGCGCCGGCATGCCCGCAAACCATTCAGGGGATGAGTAGCCCCGGCTGCAGCCCATACCAGGGCTGACAGCAGCCCCCACGCGGCGCGACTTGAAAAGAGCCAGCAGCTGTCGCACCTGCTGGCCCACCTGAACCATGAAACGCAGCACTGAGCGGCGCGCGTCAAGCAGCATGGCGCTGCTCCTGCGCGGCACAGCACAAAAGGGGTGCGCGCCCTTCCCTGGTTATGCTTGTGATCCCCCGATCAACAAGCCCAGGGAGGGCACGCATGCACACTCGGAAATTAGCGTTCGTCATTGCTGGCGGGGCCGTAGCCGCAGCGGGCTGGCTCATCGACGATGCAGGCACCAACGGGCTTGCTGCCAAGATCTGCTACTGCGCAGGCGCGTGGCTTGCGCTGTATGGCTTTCTTGGCCGCTTCAGATAGCGGGAATAGCAGCCACTCCACCACGTAGGGCAGCAACCCGACGCAGATCACGAAGAGCCAGGTGGACCAGCTCGCGAAGCTACACGACCCCATCACGGACCCCTTCAAATTGCGCGGCGACGCCGTTATGCGGCTCCGACGCAGCCAAGCCATCGCCAGACGGCCGGGCCTGCACATCGCAGCCGGCCGACAGCACCACGTTGCCCGCCGCCGCCACATGGGCGAACAGGCACAACTCAACCTGGCAGCCACGCGCCGGCAGCAGCGCACGCGCCACACCCACGGCTGCAGATGCTTCACGCTGCACGGCGCTGCTCCTGTTGTGGGTCATTCGCGGCCGGGGGCGGAGGGGCGCCCTCTGTGCCGACAAGCTCGGGCCAGATCGAAGCCCAGGTACGGGTGCGCAAGTGCCAGCGGCGAAGCCGGCCGCCACTGCGCCGCTCAACATCCACCGCCTGCATGGGCTCCATCTCGCGCCGGCCGGTCAGCACCTGGTAGAGATAGCGGTCATCCAAACCCAATGTCGCGGCAATCTCTGACCGCTCCCGCGGCGTAATCGGACTGGCACATGTTGAAGAGCTCATATCGGCAGCATAGCACCGCGCCATTCATTGATGCAAGCAACGTGCTGCACCACGAGCACAGCAGCACGCTATTAAATCGGCGCATGAAGACCATCGGCCAGATCAGGCGCGAGCGGCTTGCCATCCTCAGGCGCGAGACCGGGCTATCCCTTGCCGACATCGGCGAGCAGCTCGGGCGATCGCGCCGCGACGCCACGCTCAGCCAAATTGCAAACAGCGCCCCGAACACGCGCACAGGCAAACCCCGCCAGATGGGCGACGAACAAGCCCGCGCCCTGGAGATCGCCTTCAACAAGGAAACCGGGTGGTTCGACAATGACCCTGACCTCGACGCGCTGCGCTTCGGTCACGCATTTGCAGCAGAGCCCGCAGCCACCTACACCGCCTGGCCGTTCAAGCGCGTCAGCCTTGCCGACCTGCGGCGCCTGGATAGCGCGCAGGCTGCGCACATTGAAACCCTTCTCCTGGCCGCCTTGGCCATGGTCGGGGCGCCGTCACAACCAGCTGCCGCTGGTGCACGGGCCGCCTAAGCCAAGGCTTGCAGACGTCGTTGACCTAAGCCGATACCGAACTCACCGAGGCGCACGACCGCGGGTTTTCGGAGTTGACTCAGACACTTGAATTTCAAGAATTGAGGCATCGCAGCATCGCGATACAACCCCTCGAAACAACGAGAAAGCTAGGGATGGAAGAAATTGAATATCTGCGGGACGGCAACACGCTCGTCACCAGCACACGCATCGAAATCAACGGGCAGACCTATGCCGTTCGCAACGTCGGCTCAGTCAAAGTCGAAACGAATGGCAAGCCGTGGTTTGCTGTCCTACTGGCCCTGGTCGGCGCCATGATGGCCGCCGGCGGAGATCCCACCCTTGTGCCAGGCCTGTTGCTGCTGGCCGGCTCGGGCGCCTGGATCTGGCAGAAGGTCAGAATGCGCACCCTCATCATCGTGAGCGGAGGCGGCGAAACCACAGCGCTCAAGTCCACCAACAGTGGGCAGGTTGAGGCCGTCAGAGCGGCCATTGCCAAGGCCATATCGGCCCGGTAAGCGCCAGCAACCCACCCAACCCGCTGCGGCGGGTTTTGTTTTGCCCAACTGTTTAGCGCGTTGCTATTGCCAACTGAATAGCTCGGCGCTAGTATTGCCTCCGAACACCCAACGGAGGTATCGATGAACGCCTACCACCTGACCTTGCGGCACGCCGACGGCAGCCGCAGCGCGCTGCAGATCCTGGCGGCCAGCAGCGCCGACGCACTGATGAGCGCCCAGCTGGCCCTTGGCGAGCAGCTGCGTGGCGCCAGCGTCAAACCCCTGCTGCTGCGCGCCCCCGGCCTGGTGGGCCGCGTGGGCCGGCCGGCCCACGCCGCCAACGATTCCCGCTTCATTGGTGCGCTGGCATGAGCGCGGGCATCGAACTGAGCCTCTACATCGGGCAACGCGTGCGCCACCAGGACTACCAGGGCAAGCGTGTCACCGGCGTAGTGCGCGGCCTCACGGTCGATACCGACAGCGGCCTGATGGTGTCCTGCGCCCTGGATGCGCCAATCGTGATTCCTGCTGGCGGGGGCTGTCGCGAAACCCGCAT
>PNNH01000091.1 GCA_013824165.1 Methylibium sp.
TTATGGAGCCAGGCCATGATCGACCAACCTCGCCCAATCACCCTCACGCCAGACGAGATCGCCGACCTGACGCGTTACCGCCGCGCGTCGGCCCAGCTGCGCGAACTGCATGCCCGCGGCTTTGCCCGGGCCTACATCCGCGCCGGCCAGGTGGTGCTTGAGCGCCCGCACTTCGAGGCCGTGTGCCGCGGTGAGGTGCAACGCGAGCGCCCGCGCGTGAAGCCGCCTCAAGTCATCGGCGCCCGGCGCCAGGCGTAGCATCAGCTCAGGAGACCAACACCATGGCCAAAGGCCCAGTCGAAGGCACGCAGATCAAGAACGGCCGCTACTACCTGGTGCGCGCTGACGGACCGAAGCGGCACTGGATCGGACTGACCAGGGTTCGCGAGGGCCTGCCGGCCTTCTACACCGCGCTGGCCAAGGAACTGGGCCGCACCGATGACCCCGAGGCCATGCCCAAGGTGGTCAGCGCCTGGTGCGATGCCGTCATGGTCAAGCACTCGGCCAAGACCCAGGTCGACGAGCGCCGCCGCGCCAACGTGATTGCCGAGAGCTTCAGCGACTTCCGCTGCAGCGAAGTGGAGCCGCCCGATTGCATGACATTCCTGGAACCCCTGCAGGCCCAGGCGCGCACGCACGACCTCTTCCGCAGCCAGCTGCACAGCATCTTCAAGTACGCCGAGCTCAAGGGCTGGCGCAAGGCGGGCAGCAACCCGGTGACGGCCGTGCCGCCCATGGGCTACAAGCCGCGCGAGCGCTACATCACCGACAGCGAGATGCGCCGCATCAAGGTGGGCTGCGTCTATGGCGACGACGGCAAGCGCACCCGCAGCGGGCTCACCACTTGCTGCGCGATCGAGCTGGCCTACCTGACCGCCGCCGACGCCGGCGTGCTGGTGCGCATCCTCGAGGAGCGCGACCCCACCCAACCCGACGAGCCGCACCTGTGCCCCGAGGGCATTGCACTGCGCCGCGACAAGACCAAACACAAGGGCGGCGACTGGCTGATCATCACCTGGACGCCCCGCCTGCGCGCCGTGGTGAAGCGCCTGCAGCGCCTAAAGGCCGAGCGCAAGCTCAAGCAGCGGGCCAGCCAGCGGGTGGAGACGCGCGCGCTGCTCACCCAGCAGGATGGCACACCGCTCACCTATGAGGCCCTGGCGGCATCATGGCAGCGCGGCGTGAAGCGGGCCAAGGTGCCGGCAACGATGTTCCGCGACATCCGCGCCAAAGCCATCACCGACAAGGCCGTGCGCGAGGGCGTGCGCAGCGCCAGCGACCTGGGCATCCACGCCACCGAGGCCCAAACCACGAGCTATGTGCGCCGCCGCAAGGCCCGCAAAACCAGCGCCGCGGCTTGAAATCCAGCAGCAACCCGTTAGAGGGTTTCTCTGTGGTTAGAAACAGCCGCCAGAAAGAGAAGAGCCGCCAAGGCCAAAAAACCTAGGCGGCTCAACAAGTTAGATGGTCGGGGCGGCGGGATTCGAACTCGCGACCCTCTGCTCCCAAAGCAGATGCGCTACCAGGCTGCGCTACGCCCCGACTAAGCTTTGCATTCTAACCCGAGGTTCAGGCCTTTCTGGACAAGTCTGACGCAAAGATGCGTTCGACATGTTCGCTGCAGTCAATCAGACGACCTTGCCCAGTGATGAATGCCGTGCGCACGGTCTCACCAGGCTGAAGGGCAAGCACCGCTTGGCGGTAGCGGCTCAGCTGCTCCAGATACTCAGGCTGCTGCTGTGGCGCCGCATGAAGCTTGTAGTCCAGCACCCACCAGACCGGTGCTTCGCCCTGCTCCGATCCCTTCATGCAGACCAAGCGGTCGATGCGCAGCTCTTGTCCGCCAAGGCTGATGGCAACCTCGTTGCCGGCCCAGTTCAATCTATGCGATTCAAAGAAGGGGGCGCACTCCGCGCTGCCCAGAATCGCTGCCGCGCTTCGCTCGAGCCGTTCTGAACGCGCAGCGTCAAGCCCGTACATCTGCGCCGCAGACGCCAGCAGCTGGGGCAAGTCCTGACCCCGCGGTCCACAGGCCCATTCAAGCACGCGGTGCAGCGCCTCGCCCAGTGCCGCACTGTCGTCCACCGGTTCGGGCGCACAGCCGATCTCTGCCGAGAGGCTTTCTACCTGCGGCGCGACAGGCAGGCTGCGCAAGGCGAAGGCCTCATCAGCCGAAGGCGCCCCATCGATCTGGGGCACGGCCATGGACAGGCCCAAAGGCTGCAGACGCGTCCACCACGTGCTCGCAGCCGACTTGCTGCGCGCCGGGGTCCGGCTGAGCACCAGCCGCGAACGGGCACGCGTCATCGCCACATAAAGCGCATTGAGCTCTTCACGCTGGCGTTGCTCGCGCTCCTCGTCCAGCAAGGCCTGCAATGAGGGCGGCGGCCGGCTCTCGGACGCCAAGAATGCCACTGTGCCGGGGCTTGCGTCCTGCACCGCCCAGGCCACCGCCAGGCTGTTGCTTTCGGCACGCGCCGGCCCGGCCTCGCAGTCCATCAGGAACACCACTCGGGCCTCAAGTCCCTTGGCCCCATGAACGGTCAGCAGCTGCACAGCCTCGCCCTGGCTGGGCCATGCAAGCTTTAGTGCCCGGGTCTTCAGCGCGCGCACAAAGCTGTAGACACCAGCATGGCGGCCACCATCCAGGTCGAGCGAGAGGGCCAGCAAGGCCTCGACCGCGTGCAGGCGCGAGCGCCGCTCGCTGGGCGGCACGGCCGCCGCCAGGCGCTGCAGCAGCTCTCCTTCGAAGACGATCGCATCCAGCAGGTCATGCGGACTGCGAAGGCGTGCCAGGTCTTGCCAGCGCGCCAGGAGACCGCGCGCGCGCTGCAGGGCCGGGCTCAGCTGCGCTGCGTCCACCAGCATCAGGGCAGCCCACCAGCTCTGACTGCTCTCGGCCTGCGGCCGCCCAAGCCACTGCACTGACCCTGAGTGTTCAGCCAGCAGCAGCAGATCGTCCTCCCCCGCGCCAAACAGTGGACTGCGCAAGGCATGGGCCAGCGACAGGTTGTGCCCCGGCGAGGCCAGCACATCGAGCAGCGCCAGCAAGTCACGCACGTCGGGCGAGTCGAGCAAGGGCGTGTCCTCAGGCGCTGCATGCGCAATGCCTAGGCTCTTCAGCGTCTGCGCCAGTGCGCGCAGTCCGTCGCGCTTGCGCGCCAGCACGAAGATCTCGCCCGGCAAGGCCTGACCCTCACGGACCAAAGCGGCAATGCAGGCGGCGATCCGAGCCGCCTCCGCTGCACGGCGCTGCAACTCAGGCTCGTGCCGCGCCTGTGTCAGGCTCGGCCGCCAAGCCTGTGCCGAGCCGTCAGCGTCCTCAGCAGCCGTCTTGGGCTCGACACCGGCATCCTCCAGCCAGAACACGCCGGCCAGCGGGTCGCCTGCGGACGCGGCACTCGCCTCGGTGGTGTGGGGGCGAAAGCCGCTGTACTCGCCCGCCCGACTCGCGCTGTCAAAGGCCGCATTCACGGCGGCCAGCACCGGCGGCGCATTGCGGCGAGTGTGATCGCAGGCCAGCAAGGTGCCGCCCAGGCCTTCGCGGACGAAATCACTGGCTGCGGCGAAGACACGCGGCTCAGCACGGCGAAAGCGATAGATGCTCTGCTTGGGGTCGCCCACGATGAAGACCGAGGGCGCTCGCTGCCCACCGCCACCCGCGCCACCGTAGCTCGCCAGCCAGGCATACAGCGCATGCCATTGCAGCGGACTGGTGTCCTGGAATTCATCGATGAGCAGATGGCGGACCTGCGCGTCCAGCCGCTGTTGGACCCAGCCTGACAAGCCCGGATCGCCCAGCAGGGCCAAGGCACCGCGCTCCAGGTCGTTCATGTCGACCAGGCCACGGCTGCGCTTGAGCTGCTCGTATTGCTCGATCAGGCACACGGCCAGCCGGCACATCAGGCGATGAGAGCGGCAGGCCTGATGCTGAGCCAGTGCGCGCGACAGCAGCTCCAGCTCGACCAGCGCCTCTTCGAGATCTGCGCCCTCGCCCAGGTTCTTGCGAGGCGTCCCGGTCGCGGTGAAGAGTGCCGCAAAGACGCCCCGAAAGGCCGTCTCGGCATCGACGTTCCCCAGTGCCGCTTCGATGGCTGTGGCAGCCTTGCGCGGCGTGGCGCCTTTGGCCGCGCCCAGGGTGCCGGCCAGCGCCCACAGCGCCGGCCGCAGCGCAGCGAAAGCCTCCACGGGATGCGCGAGCCCTGAGAAACGCGGCGACACGCTGACGGCGTCGGGGACGCTGTCCAGCAGATGGCCCGTTTGCTGCGCCAGGCGCAGCTCGACTCGCTTGTCGAACGCCGCCTCCAGCCAGCTCTGCAAGCGCCGCCTCCCGTAGCTTGAAGTCAGTTCGCGATAGGCCGCGAGCAGCTCTGGCTCGGCCAGCACAGCCGCATGGAAGCGCGGCCAGAGTTCCGGCGCCAGTTCGGCGTCGTCCTCCACCAACTGAAGCTCAGGCGACAAGCCCTGCGCCTCAAGCAACTCGAATGGTGCGGCACGCAGCAGTTGGGAGAACCAGGCATGGAAGGTCCTGATCTCCACACCCCGCCCGCCCTGCAGCAGGCGCTGGCGCAGCGCCGCCAGGGTCGGCGCCAATGCCTGCGCCTGCGCGGCAGACATGCCGCGCTGCAGCAGGGCGTCGGCACGCGCCTCATCGCTGGCCTGGGAGAATTCCTCCAGCCATTGACCCAGCCGCTCACGCATCTCGCCAGCGGCCTTGCGGGTGAAGGTGATCGCCACGATTTCCTGCGGCTCAGCGCCTTCCAGCAGCGCGCGAAGGATGCGCGACACCAGCATCCACGTCTTGCCTGCCCCCGCACAGGCCTCAACCACCACGCTGCGCTGGGGATCGCAGGCGACGGCATAGAAGCGCTCGCGCGCCACGGTCTGGCCATCGGCGGTGTAGGCGGCCACGCCAGTCTCGGTCATGGTCACAGCAGGCTTCCTGTCCAGTCATCGCGCCGGCACAGCCCACGCATTTCGCAATAGTCGCAGGCCGCGCCCTCGCCCAGCGCCGGCAACGGCAGCCCGGCATGCATCGCCAGCAGATCGTCGGCCAGCCCGTCAACGAGCAGCGCCGCGCTGTCCCCGACGTCGGGATGGATGACGGCATCCACGCCCTTGCTCTCGTCCAGTGCCAGATAGAGTGCCTGCTGCTCGCCGCCTTCGGCCTCGGCCCCCATCAGCAGCGCATAGACCGCCAACTGCGTGTCCTCGCTCGGCGTGGCCACCTTGTCCTTCAGCCCAGCGACGCTACCGGTCTTGTAGTCGATCAGCAGCTGGGCGCCCCCGGCCGTGTCTACCCGATCAATGCGCCCGCCCAGAAGCAGTTCCTGCAAAGGCTGGCCCAGCGGCGCGAAGGGCTTGATCTCGCGCGCCAGCTCGCCCGCCTGGTAGCGTGCCCCGCCCTCCTCATGTGCGGACAGCCACTCCAGATAGCTTGGAATGAAACGCTCGAAACTCGCCAAGAACGGCAGGAACTCAGCCTCGGACAAGCCCAGCTCCTGCATCTGCTGCTGCGCTGCGGCCTGCAAGCGCTCAATGTCGCTTTCAGCACCCGGGTCCTTGGCCCGCAGCTCGTGGAACTGATGCAGAACGGCATGCAGCCAGGTGCCGTAATCACGCTTGTCGAGCGGCGCCTCCAGCTCGTCCTGCTCGCGCAGGCCCAGCATCACACGGGCAAAGAACTGATACGGGCACTGACGCAGCGATTCCAGCGCGCTGGCGCTGAGCCGTGCCGGCAACAGGCCCGGCGTCACCGCCTGCGCGCGCTGGACCACATGCGTTTGCACCGGCTCATGCCCGCGGGCATCCTGCCATTGCCGTGGCGGCGGCAGGCCGGCGACCTGCAGCGCCTGTTCCAGCCGCTCCAGCAAAGGGCTGGGTGCCAAAGGCCCTTGACCACGGCTGTGACAGCGCAACAGCGTCAGTGCCGGCACACGCAGCAGCTGGGCAAAGATCAGCGCCTGGCCCTCGCGCTTGGCAGCCAGGGTGGGCATGCCCAACTGCGCGGCCAAGCCGTCATTCAACAAGGCCGGCCCGGCTGGCACAGGCCCGAGCGTCACAGCATCAGCGCCCGGCAGGACCACCGCCGCGAAAGGCCGGAGCATGGCGCGAGCCAGCGGCGTGATCAGCACGGCGACCGGTCCGGTGGCAGCGGGCACGAACTGCGCCGCTTCCAGCGTGGCCTCCACCCAGGCGACAAACTCGCCGTAAGCTAGGCGCGCCTGCTGCATCACGGCTTCATGTGCGCTGCCGGGCCAAGGCGAACGGCGCAGCCACAGCGCATCAAGCAGCTGAGCTCCGGCCGGGTCAGATTCAAGCTGCGCGGTCGCCCCCAGGCGCTGCAGCGTCTCGGCCAGGGCGCTCAACCAATCGGCCAGCGGCCGAACTGCCGCGCCGTCACTGAGTGGCTCGAGCGCCGCATTGACCGCCGACCAGAGCCGGGCACTTCCCGGCGAAAGCTGCGCCGGTTGCAAGGCCGCTGGACTGCTCCAGCCCCGCTTGCGGCATTGCAGCTCAAGCGCCGACAAGGCCGCCGCGCCATAGCGCTGGCTCAAATCAGCCGCCAACTCGCTCTTCATGCAACCCAGCCAGTCGTCCAGCGAAGCCTGCGGACGCGCCGCACGCAGCAGGGCCGTCAGCTGGGTGGCTTGCGGCAAGGTCGCCAGCATCCAGCCCGTCTCATCGCCGATCGCCACCGATTGGCGCTCAAGCAGGGTTCGAACGCGACGGATCAGCACCCGATCTTGCGCAATCAGCGCAACGGGCTGCCGCCCCAGCTGCAGGTGCTGCAGCACGGCCGCAGCGCTGCACTGCGCCAGCGACTCGAAGTCATCGCAGACCGCCTGCTCGATCAACCCCGGCGGCGGCGATGTCGCGAAGGCCTCTTCAAGTGACAGGTCTGCGCTGAGGCGCAGCACCGGCATTCCATGCAGTTCAGCGGAATCCAGCACGGAGTTGGCCAGCGGCTCCGGCCCACCACACTGCAGCAGCACCCAGGCGCTGGGTCGCAGTTCAAACAACGCATCCGTGGCAGGCGCCCGACCATCCGACGCGGCCCACTCCAACGCGACCATCGCCAGCGCACGTTCCAGCGCACCTGGGCCGGACTGAGTCAGGGCCTCACGGGCTTGTGACCAGAACGCCTCACGCGCACCCGGTGCGCGTTGCGACGCTGCGCGGGCCCAGGCATGCGCTGCCTCCACAAGGCGCAGCACAGCCAGATCAAAGGCTCGACTATCGCGTCGCCTGAGGGCCTGGGCCCAGCTCTGGCCTTGCAACAGGCTGCGCGCGCTGAGCGCGTCGATGGCCGCATCAAAGCTGATCTGCAGGGGCTGCGGCAGCAGCTTGGGCCCGAGCGCTGAAGCCAGACTGTGGGTCGTCTCAATGCGAGGCTGCCAGCGCCCCAGCTGCATCCAGGCACGGCGTGCCGGAGCCAGGTGCTGGGCAAACGGAAGCAGCAGTACTGCGTCTCGTGTAGACAGCCCTTGCGAATCCAGCCACTGCAGCACTCGCTTGGAAAACTGCGGCCAGAAACCTGCAGCCATGTGCTGCGGATCCAGCGGAAACAATGGGGATTCAGTCAAGGGCACAGAGGATTAAGGCAGGGCCAAAGGATGAGTCACACCGGCGTCATCGTGCCGGCAAGCTTTGTGTCAGAATCATTGTGCCTTGATGCCGCGCCTGTATGCCGGCCCCTCCTAGGATCCAATCCATGAGCAGCGAACTGATCAAACACATTTCCGACGCGTCTTTCGAAGCCGACGTGATCCAAGCCGACAAGCCCGTGTTGGTGGATTACTGGGCTGAGTGGTGCGGCCCTTGCAAGATGATTGCGCCCATCCTGGATGACGTATCCAAGGACTATCAGGGCCGCGTTCAGATCGCCAAGATGAACGTTGACGAGAACCGCGAAGTGCCTGCCAAGTTTGGTATCCGCGGTATCCCGACGTTGATGCTGTTCAAGGGCGGCCAGCTGTCTGCCACCAAGGTGGGCGCTCTGTCCAAGGCCCAGTTGACGGCCTTCCTGGACGCTAACCTATAATCTCCAACATCTGCTGATGCGGGCCGCCTGATAAGCAAAGCCTAACCCGCGACCCACATCAGCAAGACTGCCAACACGCCCGGCCTCTGACGAGGTGACGGCGCGTGGACTCGGCGCCCAAGCTCCCGCGTTTTTTATTGATCGTTTCGTTCGCGCCGCGCTTCCTGTCGCACGTGCCTGAACGTAGTGCTTGCCGCCGAAGTATCTGTCCGTGGCCCTTGGCAGGGCCTGGGACGATTCTCAGGGTACTCACCCATGCATCTTTCCGAACTGAAAGCGCTTCACGTCTCGGCCCTGATCCAGATGGGCGAAGAGCTGGAGATCGACAACGTCGCTCGTCTGCGCAAGCAGGAGCTGATGTTCGCGATCATGAAGAAGCGCGCCAAGGCTGGCGAGCAGGTTTTCGGCGATGGCGTGCTGGAGGTTCTGCCTGACGGCTTCGGCTTCCTGCGCTCGATCGAAGCCAGCTACATGGCGTCGACCGACGACATCTACCTCAGCCCCAGCCAGATTCGCCGCTTCAACCTGCACACTGGTGACATGGTGGAGGGCGAGGTGCGCGTCCCCAAGGATGGCGAGCGCTACTTCGCGCTGGTCAAGGTCGACCGGGTCAATGGTCTGACGCCCGAGGAGAGCAAGCACAAGATCATGTTCGAGAACTTGACGCCCCTGTTCCCCAGGGAGCCGTTCAAGCTCGAGCGCGACAACTTCAAGGGCGAAGAGAACATCACCGGTCGCATCATCGACCTGATCGCACCGATCGGCAAAGGCCAGCGCGCCTTGATCGTTGCGCAGCCCAAGACCGGCAAGACCGAGATGATGAAGAGCATCGCGCATGCGCTGGTCGCCAATCATCCCGAGTCGCACCTGATTGTTCTTCTCGTGGACGAGCGCCCCGAGGAAGTGACCGAGATGGTCCGCACGGTGCGCGGCGAAGTGATCAGCTCGACCTTCGACGAACCAGCGGCCCGCCACGTGCAGGTGGCCGAGATGGTGATCGAGCGCGCCAAGCGCCTGGTCGAATTGAAGAAGGACGTGATCATCCTGCTGGACTCGATCACCCGCCTGGCACGCGCTTACAACAATGTGTTGCCCTCCTCCGGCAAGGTGCTGACCGGCGGCGTCGACGCCAACGCTTTGCAGCGCCCCAAGCGCTTCTTCGGCGCAGCCCGCAATATCGAAGAAGGCGGCTCGCTGACCATCATCGGTACCGCGCTGATCGACACCGGCAGCCGCATGGACGAGGTGATCTACGAGGAGTTCAAGGGCACCGGCAATTGCGAAATCCATCTGGATCGTCGCATGGCCGAGAAGCGTGTCTACCCGTCGATTCTGATCAACAAATCCGGCACCCGCCGCGAAGAGCTGCTGCTCAAGCCCGAGATCCTGCAAAAGAGCTGGATCCTGCGCAAGTTGCTCTACAACATGGACGAGATCGAGGCGATGGAGTTCGTGCTCGACAAGATGAAGTCCACCAAGAACAACCTCGACTTCTTCGACATGATGCGTCGCGGCGGTTGATCTTGGCAGGGCTTCCCGGCGCCTCCTCTGGAGGCGCCGCCTGCGCCGCAGCTATAGCGGCGCTCACATTTCAGCTACAATCAGCGTTTTTCCGCTGTCGGAAAGTGCGCCACATGGTGTGGCTGTGGCTCCCGGCACGTCAGCGCGAATCGGCGAGAGGTTTCCCATGAAAGAAGGCATTCACCCCAACTACCGCGACGTTGTGTTCGTGGATCAGTCCAACGGCTTCCAGTTCGTGACGCGCTCGACCGTCCAGACCAAGGAAACCATCACCATTGACGGCAAGGCCATGCCGCTGGTGAAGCTGGAAACCACCAGCGAATCGCATCCCTTCTACACGGGCACCCAGAAGAGCATCGACAACCTGGGTGGTCGTGTTGAAAAGTTCCGCAACAAGTTTGCTCGCGTCGGCCTCAAGAAGTAAGCCCTGCGCAGCACGACAAAAGGCAGCTTCGGCTGCCTTTTTTTCATGGCCGCGAATGTGCGGCATGATCGTCAAAAACTGAACCGCCGCCAACGCGTGAATCTGCCCAATCCTGCCATCGTGACCGAGCGCAACGCGCAGCGACTGCCACGCTTGGCGCTGCTGCTCTTTTGTGCGGCCTATGTCCTTCCAGGCCTGTTTGGCCGTGATCCATGGCGCAATGCCGATCTCACGGCGTTTGGCTTCATGGCGAGCATTGCGCAGGGCCATGCCGGGTGGTTGCAGCCGGCGATTGCAGGCATCCCGGCCGAAGGTGGACTGCTCTCCTACTGGATCGGTGCCATCGCCATCAAAGCCTTGCCCTTTCTTGAACCGGCGCTCGCTGCACGATTGCCGTTCGGCGTCGCACTGACCTGTGTGCTGATCCTGGTTTGGTACAGCAGCTTTCATCTCGCACGTACCGAGGCCGCCCAGCCGGTGGCTTTCGCATTCGGCGGCGAAGCACAAGGCATCGACTACGCCCGCGCCATTGCTGATGGCGCCCTGCTCGCACTGATCGCCAGCCTCGGACTGCTGCAGCTGGGCCACGAGACAACGCCAGAGTTGATTCAGTTGCTGGCCTGCTCGCTGTTCGTATACGGCCTCGCAGCAGCACCCTACCGAGCAGGCAAGGCCAAGCTGGCCGTGATGGTCGCCTTGCCCATGCTTGCCGCCAGCGGCGCGCCGGTCGTGGCCCTGGTATTCGGCGCTGGTGGCATCCTGCTGTGCTCTCGCTCCAGCTACGACCAGGTCCGCAAATTCGTCCCTTGGCTGCTCGCCGCGGGCCTTGCCAGCCTTGCACTGGCCTGGGGCCTGCATGTCTGGGAGTGGCGCGTCAAACTGAACTCGCATGTCGAGGATCCACTGCGCTTCGCCGGTCTGCTGGCCTGGTTCTGCTGGCCAGCATGGCCATTGGCGCTATGGACGCTCTGGCGGTGGCGCCGCCATTGGCAACACCGCCACGTCAGCGTGCCCATGTTGGGGCTGTCCGTGCCCTTGGCGACGAGTGCCCTGATGAATGGCTCGGACCGGGCCCTGCTGCTGAGCCTGCCGGCCTTGGCCGTACTGGCCAGCTTCGCGCTGCCAACGCTCAAGCGCAGCGTCGCTGCCGCCATGGACTGGTTTGCCGTCTTCTTCTTCAGTCTGTTGGCGCTGTTTGTCTGGGTCTACTACGCCTCGATGCAGGCGGGCTGGCCCTCGCAGCCGCTGGCCAACGTGCGCAAGCTCGCACAAGGCTACGAACCGAGTTTTCACCCTTTGGCCTTCGGTCTGGCGCTGCTGGCGAGTCTGGCTTGGCTCGCACTGGTGCGCTGGCGTACGGCCAAGCATCAGCATGCGCTGTGGAAGAGCCTTGTGCTGCCAGCAGGTGGCGTCGCCCTGCTCTGGCTGCTGATGATGAGCCTCTGGCTGCCTTTGCTGGACTACGCGCGGAGCAACCGGCCGCTCGTCGATCGATTGAGAGCCCAGCTGCCCCAGCAGATCGATTGCCTAGCAGCGCCGCAGCAAGCCTTGCCCTTGCTGGCCGCGCTCGAGTACCAAGGGGGCTGGCGGGTCGACGCGAAGCAGACGATTCAACAGACCCGCTGCTCCTACGCGGTTCAGTTGGCGGAGCAGGATGCAGCGCCAGAGGTGCCGGAAGGCTGGAGCCTGATAGCCTCGGTACGTCGACCGACCGACCGACAACAGCGGTATCTGTTGCTGCAGCGCCGCTGAGGCGAGCGACGCAACGCGTCAAAGGGAGATCGCGGCGGTCCCGTCTGCAACGTTCGATACCGCGAGGGCACGCACGCGCACGGCCGGCACGATCAGCGAGAACTCGCTGCCCGCGCCCAGTTCACTCTGGATTTCGAGGGATCCACCGTGGCGTTGCATCACATGCTTGACGATGGATAGGCCAAGACCGGTGCCGCCCGTCTCACGCGAACGACTGCCGTCAACACGGTAGAAGCGCTCGGACAACCTGGGCAAATGTTCCTTTGCAATGCCGGGGCCGGTATCGCGCACCTTGAGCTGCAGACAGCCGTCCGACTGCAGACGCCAGGCAATTTCGATCTCGCCGCCATCCGGCGTGTAGCGCACCGCATTGGTCGCCAGATTTCCAAGCGCACTCAGCAGCTCAGACTCGACGCCCGCCAGCTCAAGCTGGCTCTGAGCCAAGCAGCTGATGCGGTGACGCCCTGCTGAGAGCGCCTGCGCATCGGCCGCAACCCGGCTCAGCAGGCCATCCAGCGCAATCCAGCGGTCGCCACCGGGCCGCGGACTGCCTTCCAGCTGTGCCAAGGTCAACAGGTCACTGACCAGGGTCAGCATGCGTTGGGTCTGCTGCTCCATCAGCACAATGACGCGCTTGCGCTCAGCCTCAGTCAAAGGCAGCGAGCCCATGGTTTCGATGAAACCCGTCAAGACGGTGAGCGGCGTGCGAATCTCATGCGAAACATTCGCGACGAAGTCGCGCCGCATGGCCTCGGCTCGCTCGCGCTCGGTCACATCCTGCGAGAGCACCAGCCGAAGCCCATCGGCGTAAGAGCGGACGATGACTGACAAGGAACCCGGGCCGCGCGGGTTCGCCAACAGCAGTGGCTCGGCGTAAAGCCCCTGGTGCAAGTAGTCGACGAAGGCCGGTGAGCGCACCAGATTCGTCACCCGCTGCAGCAGATCTCGCTGCGGGTCGAGCGAAAAGTGGTCAGCGGCCACCCGATTGCACCACTGGATCTGGTCCTGCGCATCAAGCATCAGCACACCGTTGGGCGACGCCTCAATCGCTGACAGGAATTGCTGCAACTGCAGGCGCTCACGGGCCAAAGCCTGTTCGCGAAG
The DNA here is from genome assembly GCA_013824165.1 of Methylibium sp. Classification (GTDB taxonomy): domain Bacteria; phylum Pseudomonadota; class Gammaproteobacteria; order Burkholderiales; family Burkholderiaceae_C; genus JACDQM01. The sequence continues at coordinate 12,846 of PNNH01000091.1, forward strand.
GCGCAGCGCGCGCTCAATGCGATAGCCCAACTCACCCCACAAGCCGGTATCCCGTGGCGCAGAAACCTCCTGATTGCCACGCAGCCAACTCAAGAGGCGGTGACCACGCACGCCGTCCAAGACCAGTAGGCCCACCGAAGCGCTGGCCACCCCGATCAGGTTGGCCAGCACCGGCATCTTCAACCAAGCCTGAAGCGACAGGCTGATCAGCGCACCCAGCCCGATGGCCACGAGCGCCAGAAAGATGCGAAATCCAATCCAGTTCACCTCAGCGCCAATCCTGGATTCATGCCGACAGCACGCTCGCCTGCTGGGCCATTCGATAGCCGGCACCGCGAACCGTTTCGATCAGACGTGCGCACTGCACCTTGTCGAGCGCCTCGCGCAGGCGTTTGACATGCACATCCACCGTGCGCTCTTCGATGAACACATGGTCACCCCAGACGCGATCCAGCAGCTGCGAGCGGCTGTGCACGCGCTCCGGGTGGGTCATGAAGAAGTGCAGCAGCCGGAATTCGGTCGGCCCGAGCTTGATCTCGACGCCTTCGCGGCTGACCCGCCGCGTGCTCGGGTCGAGGCTCAGGCCGCCGACCTCAACCACCGAGTCCAGCGCTTCCGGCGCCTTGCGGCGCAGCACGGCACGGATGCGCGCCAGGAGTTCGTTGGTCGAGAAGGGTTTGGTCAGATAGTCGTCCGCGCCGGCATCAAGGCCTGAGACCTTATCGGTCTCTTCGGCACGTGCGGTGAGCATGATGATGGGCAGCTCCTTGGTGCGCGCCTGACCGCGCCACAAGCGGGCCAGCGCCAGCCCGGACTGGCCCGGCAGCATCCAGTCCAGCACCACCAGATCGGGCAGCACCCGATCCACCTCGTACTGGGCCTGGTCAGCGGTGCCCGCGATCGTGACTTCGAAACCGGCGTGACGCAGGTTGATGGAGATCAGCTCGGCGATCGCCGACTCGTCTTCAACCACCAGAACTCGACTCATGCTTGCGCTCCCCTGCCTCAGCGAACCATGGTCTCGACAGCCTCGGGCGTGTTGTGACGCACGTCCTGGCCCTTGACCACGTAGATGATCACTTCAGCCAGATTCTTGGCATGGTCGCCCACGCGCTCGATCGCTTTAGCAACGAACACCAGATCAATGGATGAAGAGATGGTCCGTGGGTCTTCCATCATGTAGGTGATCAGCTTGCGCATCAGACCATCGAATTCCTTGTCGATCTGATCGTCTTGCTTGAGCACCGCCAGCGCGCTTTCCACATCCAGACGCGCAAACGCGTCGAGGGCCTTGCGCAGCTGCGCTACGGCAAGATCAGACTCAAAGGACAGGTCGGCCATCGGCAGACGCAGCCGGCTCGACACCCCTTCGTTCATCAGGCGCTGCACAGTCCGCGCAACCCGGGCCGCCTCATCGCCGACACGCTCCAGATTGGCGATGGCCTTGGAGATGGCAATCAGCAGGCGCAGGTCGCGCGCCGTCGGTTGGCGGCGCGCAATGATGCTGTGCAGTTCGCGATCAATCTCGATCTCCATCGCATTGACCCGCTCCTCGTTGCGCAGCACTTCGCTGGCCAACTCGCCGCTGAAGGTCACCAAGGCCTTGACCGCCTGCGCCACCTGGACTTCGACCAGCCCGCCCATTTCCAGCACTCGGGTGGAGATCACGTTCAGCTCGGTATCGAACTGGCTTGAAAGATGTTTGTCGCTCATTGCATTCTCCTGGTCAGGCCAAGCCTCCACTGGCTTCGGCCGCTTCGCCTAGTATGTCGCGCGAAGTCGGCCGGCTCCGCTGTAACCCCGGGTTCTTAGCCGCTCAGCCGAAGCGTCCGGTGATGTAGTCCTCGGTATCCTTGCGCTTGGGCTGCATGAACAGCTCGGCCGTCGGGCCGAACTCGACCAAGTCGCCCAGATACATATAGGCTGTGTAATCCGAGCTGCGCGCGGCCTGCTGCATGTTGTGCGTCACGATGGCCACCGTGTAGTCGCTCTTCAGCTCATCGATCAGTTCTTCGATCTTGCCTGTGGAGATCGGGTCCAGTGCCGAGCAAGGTTCATCGAGCAGCAGCACTTCCGGCTTGATCGCGATGCCGCGCGCGATGCACAGGCGCTGCTGCTGACCACCCGACAGCCCCGAGCCGCTCTGGTTGAGCTTGTCCTTGACCTCAGTCCAGAGCGCGGCCTTCTTCAAGGCCCACTCCACGCGCTCGTCCATCTCCACGCGCGGCAGCTTCTCGAACAGGCGAACACCGAAAGCGATGTTGTCGTAGATCGACATCGGGAACGGCGTCGGCTTCTGGAACACCATGCCGATCTTGGCGCGAATCAGCGATACATCTTCACGGCTGCTAAGAATGTCCTCGCCATCAAGCAGGATCTGGCCTTCGGCACGCTGCTCCGGATAGAGCTCGAACATGCGGTTGAGCGTGCGCAGCAGTGTTGATTTTCCGCAGCCTGACGGGCCGATGAAGGCGGTGACCTTCTTCTCGGGAATGTCCAGGTTGATATTCTTCAACGCAAGGAACTTACCGTAGTAGAAGTTCAGATTGCGGATCGAGAGCTTGGTCTTCTCGACCACGGGAGTGTCGACTTTGGCGTCCATGATGGTTTGACCCCGATTGCTTAATGCTTGTTCTTGAAGAGCACGCGCGCCAGGATATTGAGCAGCAGCACGCCGATGGTGATGATGAAGACGCCCGCCCAAGCCAGCTTCTGCCAGTTCTCGTAAGGGCTCATCGCAAACTTGAAGATCGTGACCGGCAGGCTGGCCATCGGTTCACCCAGATTCGCAGTCCAGAACTGATTGGACAAGGCGGTGAACAGCAAGGGCGCCGTCTCGCCAGAGACGCGGGCCAAGGCGAGCAGGATGCCCGTCATGACGCCGGCACGCGCTGCCTTCAGCGTGACCGAGCTGATCACCTTCCACTTGGGCGTGCCCAAGGCGTAGGCGGCCTCACGCAGCGCGTTGGGGATCAGGCTGAGCATGTTCTCGGTGGTCCGGATCACCACCGGGATGACGATGAGTGCAAGCGCCAGGACACCAGCAAAGCCGGAAAAGCTCTTCACACGGGCGACGAAGACTGCATAGATGAACAGTCCGATCACGATGGACGGCGCCGACAGCAGGATGTCGTTGATGAAACGCACCACGCTGCCGAGCCAGGTCTTCTGCCCATATTCCGCCAGGTAGATGCCGGCCATCACACCAACCGGCGTGCCAATCAGCGTGGCCAGACCGACCATCAACAGTGAGCCGAAGATCGCATTCGCCAGACCGCCCGTCTCAGCCATCGGGGGCGGCGTCATTTCGGTGAAGGTGGCGATGGCGAGGCCACCCACACCCAGACGAATCGTCTCGAACAGGATCCAGGCCAGCCAGAACAAGCCGAAGGCCATGGCTGCAAGCGACAGCGTCAGGGCAATCTGGTTGACAAGCTTGCGCTTGCGATGCATGGCCATGCGGCCCGAATCGAGAGCAGTTGAACGTCCAGTGCTCATGACCGTGCCCCTTCATTCTTCTTGAGTTGCGACAGCAGAATCTTCGAGAAGCTCAAGACCACGAAAGTGATGAAGAACAGGACCAGACCCAGATAGATCAATGAAGCCTGATGCAGGCCCTCACCGGCCTCGGCAAACTCGTTGGCCAATGCCGAGGTGATGCTGTTGGCAGCCTCGAACAAGGACAGCGAGTTGAGCTGGTTCATATTGCCGATCACGAAGGTCACCGCCATGGTCTCACCCAGCGCACGCCCCAGCCCCAGCATGATGCCGCCAACCACACCCGTCTTGGTGTACGGCAGTACCACGCGCCAGACCACTTCCCAGGTGGTCGAGCCCAGACCATAGGCTGATTCCTTCAGCAATGGCGGAGTCACTTCGAACACATCCCGCATCACCGAGGCGATGAACGGAATGATCATGATGGCCAGGATGATGCCGGCCGACAGAATGCCGATGCCCACCGGCGGGCCGGAAACCAGCGCGCCCAGGTAGGGCACGCCGTTGAACATGCTCTGCAGCGGCTGCTGGACATAGGTCGCCAGCAACGGACCAAAAACCAGCAAGCCCCACATGCCATAGACGATCGACGGCACTGCGGCCAGCAGTTCGATCGCAGTACCCAGGGGCCGCCGCAGCCAACTCGGAGACAGCTCCGTCAGGAAGATCGCAATGCCGAAGCTGACCGGAACGGCGATCAGCAGGGCGATGAACGAGGTCATCAGCGTGCCGTAGATCATCACCAGGCCGCCGAACTTCTCCTGAACAGGGTCCCACTCGGTCGATGTCAGGAAGCCGAGCCCGAAATGCTGAATCGCCGGCGCTGCGCCGACCAGCAGCGACAGAATGATGCCGACCAGCAGCAGCAGCGTCAGCCAAGCCGCGCCGTGCGTCAACATTGAGAATACCGTGTCAGCCCATGGCGCGACACGTCGGCGTGTCGGAGGGCTGCCCTCGGGGCGGGCCGACTCAGCGTTGCTGAGTGTGGAACTGGAGCTGGCTGGAAGTATTGCGGCCACGGGACCTCCGCATGATGGGCAATAAGATAAAGACTGCGCCTGATTCGACAACAGCCCGGCGCCTCATAGAAGGCCGCCGGGCTGCCAGATCGTCAATGCACGTTTACTTGAAGCTGATGGCCTTACCCGAAGCGTCCTTGATCTGCTCGGACCAAACCTTGCGGACCATGTTCTTGACGCTGTCCGGCAGCGACACATAGTCGAGCTCATCAGCCATCTTGTCGCCGTTGGCGTAGGCCCAGTCGAAGAACTTCATCGAGTTGCTGGCGCTCGCCGGCTTGTCCTGCACCTTGTGCATCAGGATGAAGGTCGCACCGGTAATCGGCCAGCTGTCCTTGCCAGCCTGCTCAGTCAGCACTTGATAAAAGCTCTTGTTCCACTCAGCACCTGCAGCGGCCGCCTTGAAGGTGAGATCGTCCGGCTGGACATAGACACCGTCCTTGTTGCGCATCTGCACATGGGACATCTTGTTCTGTTTGGCGTAGGCGTATTCAACATAGCCAATCGAATTGGGCAGGCGCGTGACAAAGGCCGACACACCTTCATTGCCCTTGCCGCCCGCACCCGTCGGCCAATTGACAGCCGTACCTTCACCGACCTTGTCCTTCCACTCGGCATTCACCTTGGAGAGGTAGTTGGTGAACAGGAAGGACGTGCCGGAACCATCGGCGCGACGCACCACCGCGATCTGTGCATCGGGCAATTGCACGCCAGGATTCAGCGCCGCGATCGCGCCGTCGTTCCACTTGGCAACCTTGCCCAGATAGATGTCACCCAGCACCGCGCCGGTCAGCTTCAGCTGGCCGGGCTTGACGCCGGCGATATTGACCACCGGAACCACGCCACCAATCACGGTGGGGAACTGGATCATGCCGTCCTTGGCCAGCTCATCGTCCTTCAGAGGCGCATCAGTTGCACCGAAGTCGACCGTCTTGGCCTTGATCTGGCGAATGCCAGCACCCGATCCAACGGACTGGTAGTTGATGCGAGCACCGGTCGCCTTGTTGTAGGCATCAGCCCACTTGGCGTAAACCGGGGCCGGGAAAGAAGCGCCCGCGCCGGTGACATCTTGTGCCAGCGACATGGTCGCGAAGCCGAAGCCGGCCGCTAGAACCAAACCCTTGCTGAGGTGAGAGAAGTTCATAAGGTCCCTATCCGAGTCCGTGGTTGACAATGATAGGGATGCTATGACTCTTGTGTGACAAGGGAATGACACAAACCAGGGACGCCAGGCCAATCAAGCTCACTTCCGCTGGGAGCGGAGCGGCGTCGAACTGTCACAAACCATTCCCGAAGTTGTCACAAACCGCCTGAGCTGGCGGACTGTGCTCACGGGCAAGGGCTGAATCTCAGGCTTGAACCGCTTCCACCAAGCGCTGGGCGCACAGCTGCGCCAGGCCCGCATCGCTGGCCTCGACCATTACCCGCAGCAAGGGTTCGGTGCCCGAAGCACGGATCAGCACGCGACCACTCTTGCCCAGATCCGCGGTGACATCAGCCTGAGCCTGTGCCAGACGGGCGTTGCTTTTCCAGTCCTGCCCAGGCTGCAGGCGCACATTGATCAGAGTCTGCGGGAACAGGTCAACACCATCCATCAGCTCGGCCAGGCTTCGCCCGGTCCGCACCACCGCCTGAAGCACAAGCAAGGCGCTGACGATGCCGTCGCCCGTGGTGTGCTTGTCCAGCGCCAGCAGATGGCCAGAGCCCTCGCCGCCCAATTGCCAGCCGCGCGCCGCCAACTCTTCGAGCACATAGCGATCACCAACCTTGGCGCGGACGAAGTCGACATCGCGCGCCCGCAAGGCCAGCTCCACAGCCATATTGGTCATCAGGGTGCCCACGGCACCGGCCACGCGCTGGCCTTGCGCCAGACGGTCGGCCACCATGACGTACAGCAACTCGTCACCGTTGTAGAGACGCCCTTGTGCATCCACCAGCTGCAAGCGATCAGCATCGCCGTCGAGCGCCACGCCGTAGTGCGCACCATGCTCTTTGACGGCCTTGACCAGGGCTGCCGGCGCCGTTGCGCCACAGCCTTCATTGATATTGAAGCCGTCCGGGCTGCAGCCCACTGGAATGACCTCGGCGCCGAGTTCGTGAAACACGTCCGGCGCCACATGGTAGGCCGCACCATTCGCCGCATCGACGACGATCTTCAATCCACGCAGCGTCAGGTCGGAGCCAAAACTGTTCTTGCAGAACTCGATATACCGGCCTCGCGCGTCCTGAAGGCGTCGTGCCCGACCCAGATTGGCGGAGTCCACCCAGGCCGGCGCCTCCTGCAGGGCCTGCTCGACCGCCAGCTCCCAGGCATCCGGCAGCTTCTCGCCTCGGGCCGAAAAAAACTTGATGCCGTTGTCGGCAAAAGGATTGTGCGACGCGCTGATCACGACACCGAGTTGCTGGCGCAGCGCACGGGTCAGATAGGCCACACCCGGTGTCGGCAAAGGCCCTGTCAACCAGACATCGACCCCGGCCGAGGCAAAACCAGCCTCAAGCGAGGACTCCAGCATGTAGCCTGAAATGCGCGTGTCCTTGCCAATCAACACACTCGGGCGCGCCATTTCCTTGCGCAGCACCCGGCCTACCGCATGCCCAAGCCTGAGCATGAAGTCTGGCGTGATGGGCGCTTGCCCCACGGTGCCACGGATGCCATCGGTTCCAAAGTACATGCGGCTCATCTTGAGCATCCTCCTGATTCGTTCGGCGCATTGTCGACGATAGCCGCCCCGGCACCGCCCGCGGCAGCCCACACCTTCAGGGCATCGACAGTTGGCGCGACATCGTGCACACGAACGACGCGTGCACCATGCGACACAGCGGCCAGTGCTGCCGCCAGGCTCGCAGCCAGCCGCTCGCCGACCGGACGCCCGGTCAAGGTCCCCAGCGACGATTTGCGGGACCAACCGATCAACAAGGGGTGTCCGAGCGCCGTGAGCTGCGCCTGATGCCGGAGCAACTCAAAGTTCTGCTCAGGCGTCTTAGCGAAGCCGTAGCCAGGATCCAGCACGATCCGCCCCGGCGCAATGCCGGCGGCGCGAAGCTCTCTGACTCGCACCGTCAGGAACTCCGCGACCTCGCTGACGATGTCGCGGTAATCAACCAATCCTTGCATCGTTGCCGGCTCACCGCGCATATGCATCAGGCACACGCCCGCCTGACCGTGCCGGGCAAGCAGCTCGACGGCACCGGGCCGCTGCAAGGCCTGGATGTCGTTGATGATGTCCACACCCATATCAAGGGCACGGCGCATCACCTCGGGCTTGCAGCTGTCGACAGAGACCGGAACGCCCAACTGCAGAGCGGCCGCCAGCACATCGGCGATTCGGCTCCACTCCTCGTCATCCATGAGCGACGGCGCCCCCGGGCGACTGGACTCGCCGCCGATATCAAGGATGTCCGCCCCTTCGCGCAAGAGCTGCTCGCAGTGCGCAATGGCTGCCCGCCTCTCGCCATGCTGCCCCCCATCCGAGAAGGAATCAGGCGTAACGTTGACGATGCCCATCACCAGCGGGCGAGCCGACAAGGCCAGGGTGAAGCGCGTCGTCTGCCAGTGCATGGATCGAGTGCTCAGAGTGAATCCAGGGGGAAATGCAAAACGGGGCCATGAGCCCCGTTTGACTTGTGCGCCGTGCCTCGTTCAGGCCGCAGCGTGGGCTTCGCCCGTGCCGACAGCCGGTGGGCTGCCATCCGAACGCCCCCCTGCCGGCGGCGTCCAGTCCTTGGGCGGACGGGGCGGACGGCCTTCCATGATGTCGTTGATCTGGTCGCTGTCGATGGTTTCCCATTCCAGCAGCGCCTTGGCCATCGCATGCATCTTGTCCTGGTTGTCTTCGATGTGCTTGCGCGCAATCACGTACTGCTCGTCAATGATGCGGCGAATCACCTCGTCAACCTTGCGCATGGTGTCTTCCGACATGCTGGTGGTCTTGGTCACCGAGCGGCCAAGGAAGACTTCGCCTTCGTTCTCGGCGTAGACCATCGGACCCAATTCATCGGTCATGCCGTAGCGGGTCACCATGTCGCGAGCGATGGCGGTGGCGCGCTCGAAATCATTCGAAGCGCCGGTGGTCATCTGGTTCATGAACACTTCTTCGGCAATACGGCCGCCGAACAGCACCGAGATGGTGGAGAGCATGCGCTCCTTGTCCATGCTGTAACGATCGCCTTCCGGCAGTTGCATGGTCACACCCAGGGCGCGGCCACGCGGGATCACCGTCACCTTGTGAACCGGATCGGTCTTGGGCATCAGCCGAGCGACCAGCGCGTGGCCTGCCTCGTGATA
>PNNH01000009.1 GCA_013824165.1 Methylibium sp.
ACGTGGTGGTGGAAGGCCCGCTGGCTGGCGGCCATCTGGGCTTCGGCATGGACTGGGCGCAGTACGACCTGGCCACCATCGTGACCGAGATCATGGCCTGGATGAAGGCCGAGAACCTGGACATTCCGGTGATCCCGGCGGGCGGCATCTTCACCGGCAGCGATGCGGTGCGCTTTGCCGAGATGGGCGCCGCTGGCGTGCAGGTGGCCACGCGCTTCACCGTGACGCGTGAATGCGGCCTGCCGGATGACGTGAAGCAGGAGTATTTCCGCGCCGATGAGGACGATATCGAGGTCAACCAGATCTCGCCCACCGGCTATCCGATGCGCATGATCAAGAGCAGCCCTGGCATCGGTGACGGCATCCGCCCGAACTGCGAGGCCTATGGCTATCTGCTCGATGCCAGCGGCAAGTGCGCCTATATCGACTCGTACAACCGCGAGGTGGCGGCGCATCCCGAGGCAAAGCGCATCGCGGTGATGGACAAGACCTGCCTGTGCACGCACATGCGCAACTTCGCAATCTGGACCTGCGGCCAGCTGACCTGGCGCCTGAAGGACACCACGCTGCAGCGCCCGGACGGCAGCTTCCAGCTGCTGACAGCCGAGCATGTGTTCAAGGACTACCAGTTCAGCACCGGCGGCCAGGTGCAGCGCCCCGAGCTGGAAGCCGTCGCGGCCTAAGGCTTGCCGGCTGTGCGGTCTGCGCGCTCAGGGAATGTCCTGAGCCGGCAGGTCGCGCAGGTGACGCACGGCCGCGCTTCGCTTGTCTGAACATCGGTCTCTCTGCCTATCGAGCAGGGCATGACAAACCGACAGGAGACAAGCGAATGACGACGAGTTCATCAGCCAAGCGCCCGGCCGTGTCAGGCCTCTGCGCCTCTTCATCTTCTTCCTCATCCTCAGCACCGGCCCAGCCCGGGCGCCGCCGTCTGCTGGTGGGCGCTGCGGCGCTGGCAGCTCCGGCGCTAGTCAGCCCCTGGGCGCGTGCGCAGGACAAGTTTCCGGCGCGCCCGATTACCTTGATCGCACCCTGGCCCACTGGCGGCAGCAGCGATGCGGTGATGCGCGCCTTTGCCGAGAGCGCCGGCCGCGCGCTGGGCGGCACGGTGCTGATCGAGAACAAGCCGGGCGCCGGTGGCACCATGGGCGCGGCTGCGATGCTGCAGGCCAAGCCCGATGGCTACACGCTGACGCAGCTGCCGCTGGGTATCTACCGCCTGCCGCATATGCAGAAGATGTCCTTCGATCCGGTGAAGGACATCACCCACATCGTCTGCCTGACCGGCTACACCTTCGGCCTGGCTGCGGCGGCGGATGCGCCCTACAAGACGCTCAAGGAGATGGTGGCCTATGCCAAGGCCAACCCGGGCAAGGTGCAGTACGGACACACCGGCACCGGCACCACGCCGCATCTGGCGATCGAGGAATTTGCCGCCAAGGCCGGCATCCAGCTGAGCGACATTCCCTACAAGGGCTCGGCCGAGATCCTTCAGGCCATCCTGGGCGGCCACATCCCGCTGATGAGCGGCACCACCGAATTCGCGCCGCATGTGAAGAGCGGCAAGCTGCGACTGCTGGCCACGCTGGGCCGCGAGCGCAACAAGGCCTTTGCCGATGTTCCGACGGTGAAGGAAAGCGGCTGGGACACGGTGACCGAATCGCCCTTCGGCATCGGCGGCCCCAAGGGCATGGACCCGGCGCTGGTGAAGCTGCTGCACGACGCCTTCCGCAAGACCCTGGAAGACCCCAAGGTGGTGGAGACGCTGGACAAGTTCTACATGCCGACGATCTATATGAGCGCGGCCGACTACAGCGCCTATGCCGAACGAACCTTCGCCGCCGAGAAGGCCACGATTGATCGGCTCAAGGCAGCTGGAAAGATCTAGGCCTTGCTGCTGCTGGTGGCGGCGCTGACTAGCAGCGTCAGCTCCAGCACCTCGTCCCCCAGCGCGTCGAACTCGCCGGTCGGCCTCCAGCCCAGGTGGCGGTAGAAGCCGTGCGAGCGCGTGGCCGGATCTCGCGCGCAGCCGAGGAACAAGCGCTGGTGGCCGGCCGTGCGCAGCGTCTGCACCATCAGGTCCAGCAGGCGGCGGCCGATGCCCTGGCCTTCGTAGTCGGGAAGCAGGGCCAGCACCACGATTTCGCCGCTGGCGGCATCGCCAAAGCAGTAGCCGAGCAGCTGCTCGCCATCCTGGCAGACATGGCCGGGCAGGCGGCCGCAGCGGGTGTCTTCAGCCCAGCTTGCAGGCGTGATGCCCAACTCAGCCAAGCGTTCGCGCGAGACGGCGTTCTGCCGCGTCTGGCCGCGCAGGGCCACGCAGGCTTCGGCATCAGCGGGGCAGGCTGGGCGGTAGATCAGGGTGGCGCTCATATCGGTCGGGCTGACGTTGAAGGGCGGATCATCGCTGCGGCGCTCGTGGTTGTCTCGCGTCGTTGCTGGCAGGTCACCTGTTTCAGGGGGCAAGGCGGTGCAAGTGCGGGCATACACTGCAGCCATCCCAGCCGCCCTCCGGCCCCATCCACGGGCCGGTCCCGCCGACCATGATGCAGACGCAGCCGCCCTCGCCGCCGCCGTCGCCACAAGTGTTTCAGCCCAGCCATTGCGCAGGGCTGGAGTCGGTCGCCGTGATCGATCTCGAAGCCTCCGGCTTCGGCCGCGGCAGCTATCCCATCGAGGTAGGTTTTGTGCAGGCCACGGGCGAGTGCTTCTGCACGCTGATCCAGCCTGAGTCGGACTGGCAGCACTGGGATGCGTCGGCCGAGGCCCTGCACGGCATCACCCGCGACCTGCTGCAGCGCCACGGGCGGGCGTGTGTCTGGGTGGCTGAGCAGCTGAACCAGCGCCTGGCCGGCCAGGTGGTGTATTGCGATGCCTGGGCGCATGACTATCCCTGGCTGTCGCGCCTCTATGACGCAGCCGGGCGGGTGCCCAGTTTCAGGCTGGCCGATCTGCGGGCCCTGCTCAGTGAAGACGAGGCCGCGCGCTGGCATCCGGTGCTGGATCAGGTGCGCAGCGAAGCTGCGCTGGTGCGCCACCGCGCCAGCAGCGACGCCAAGACCCTGCAGATGGCCCTGCAACGCATCAAGAGCCAGCCGCTGCTTCTGCTCTGATGGCGGGGCCGTGCCGGGGCGCCGCCCAGCGGTTTCACGCGTCGGCGCTAGACTGCCGTTCCATATGACCCTCGCCACCCGCCCACGGCCTGCCCGCAAAAATGCCGACGACAGCCGCAGCAGCGGGCTGGAGCCGCCCGAACTCGCAACCAAGAAGGCACCCACGCAGCTGCGTGCCGTCGAGACCTTCGAGCGCATCCTCAGCACCTGCTCAGAGCTGCTGGCCGAGGTGGGCATCGAGCGCCTGTCCACCAATCTGATCTGCCGCCGCGCTGGCATCACGCCGCCTGCGCTGTACCAGTACTTCCCCAACAAGTACGCGATCCTGCATGAGCTGGGCCGGCGCATGATGTGGCGGCAAAACGAACACCTCACGCCCTGGGCGCAGGTGGCGACGATGCGCCTGCCCGAGACGGAATTCGCCGACAGTGTGGCGCAGGTGTTTCTGAGCACCCTGCATGTGACCGAGGACACGGCCGGCGGCGTCTGGGTGATGCGGGCGCTGCGCGCCGTGCCGTCCTTGCAGCATGTGCGCATGGCTTCGCATGAGGCTGTGACGAATCTGGTGCTGGCTGCATTCCAGGACAGCTATCCCGCCGTCGATGTGGCGCAGGCCCGCCTGACGATACGGCTGGCCATTGATGCCTTGTACGCGGCGCAGGAGTTGCTGGTGGATGACCCGCAGCAGGACCCCGAAGCCGTGGCGCGCGTAATGTCCGAGATGGTGGCTGCACAGTTCGTCAAGCTGCGCGCCAGCTGATCACCGATGGCCGGCTGCTCCATCGTCCGCTCACTCTTGCCGCTATGCCTGCTGCCATGAACCTGTCTTCGCTTTTGACCCGACGCCGGCTACTGCTGCTGGCTGGTCTGATGCTGGTCGTCCTGCTGGCGCTGCTGTGGACGCAACGGCGCCCGCAAGTCGAGGTGCTGCCGCTGCAGGCCGCACCGATGCTGAGCAGCCTGCAGCTGTCGGCCCGGGTGGCGGCGCGCAGCCGGGTGGAAGTGGGCAGCACCCTGACCGGCCGCGTGCTGCAGGTGCTGGTGCGCGAGGGCGACAGCGTGGTGGCCGGCCAGGCGCTGATCCGGCTGGAATCCGATGAGTTGGCGGCCTCGCTCAGCCAGGCCCAGGCCAGCGAGCGTGCAGCCAGTGCCCGTCTGGCCGGGCTGCGCAGCAGCGGCCGCAACGGCTTGCAGGCGGGGGTGGCGCAGGCGCAATCGGTGCTGCTGGCCGCCGAGGCGGATCTGAAGCGCCAGCAGGCGCTCGTGGCGCAAGGTTTTGTCAGCGAGGCCCGGCTGGATGAAGCGCGCCGGGCTGTCGCGGTGGCACGCGCCCAGCTGGCCAGTGCGCAGGCGCAGGTGCAGGGCAATCAAGACCAAGGCGGCAGTGATATCGCGCAGGCCGAGGCGCAGCTGGCCCAGGCCCGCGCGGCCACGGCAGCGGCAGCAGCCAAGCTGGCGCAGGCCACGCTGGCCGCGCCGGCCGCCGGCCGCGTGCTGTCGCGCAGCGCCGAGCCGGGGCAGATCGTGCAGCCAGGCCGCGCCTTGCTGAGCCTGGCCCTGGAAGGCCCAATCGAGCTGCTGGCCCAGCTGGACGAGCGCTACCTGGCCCAGCTGCGCGTCGGGCAGACGGCGCAGGTCTTGGCCGATGCCTATCCGAACCAGCGCTTTGCGGCCACGGTGCAGCGCATCGCGCCGCTGGTGGACGCGCAGCGCGGCTCGATCGAGTTGCGGCTGGCGCTGGCGCCCCCCGGGCCGGCCTTCCTGCGCGAGGACATGACCTTGTCGGTGGAGGTGGAGACCGGGCGCCGCGAGAAGGCGCTGGTGCTGCCGCTGCAGGCCTTGCGCGGCGAAGGGCCGGACGGCGAGGCGACGGTCTGGTTGGTCGATGCCGACGGGCGCGTGCAAGCCCGGCGCGTGAAGCTGGGCCTGCGCACGCTGGAAGCGGCCGAGGTGCTGCAGGGGCTGCAGGCGGGCGATCAGCTGATGCTGGGCACGGCCGCGCAACCTGGGCAGCGGGTGCGCACCCGGCCGGCCAGCGGCGCGCCGCTGGCGGCCGCAGGCAGCGCTGGCAGCAAGGACAGCCGCGACGCGGGTGGTTCGGCGATCAGCAACGCGATGGGCCGCTGAGGCCGGGATGTCCGCAATGGCCGCATGGTTCGGATTCGAAGGCCGGGTGGCGGTGCGCTTTCTGCGCGAGGGCCGCTTTCAGACCCTGCTGATCATCGTCGGCGTAGCTGCCGGCGTGGCGGTGGTGGCCTATATCTCGGCTCTGATTTCGGGCCTGCAGACCAACACGCTGAACAAGACTCTGGGCGCGCAGGCGCACATCACGGTCAAGCCGCTGGACGATACGGTGGCCAGCGCCAGGCTGCCGGATGGGCCCGGCGTGCAGGCGCTGGTGCAGACCCAGCCGCGCAGCCAGCGGCCGCGCTCGATCGCCAACTGGCAGCAGCTGCTGCCGGCGCTGGAGGCCATGCCGGGCGTGGCGGCGGTCTCGCCCATGGTGTCAGCCGCTGGCCTGGGCCTGCGCGGCGACGGCTCGCGCGCCGTGGCGCTGATGGGCGTCGAGCTGGATCGTTATGACCGCATCGTGCAGCTGCGCAGCAAGGTGGTGGCGGGGCAGGCTCGGCTCGGCCCCGGCGAGGCCATGATCGGCCGCGAGCTGGCCGACGATCTCGGGCTTACGGTGGGCGACCGCATCAACGTGGTGCTGGGTAGCGGCGGCAACACGGTGAGCGAATCGCTGCGCGTCACCGCGCTGGTGGACCTGGGCGTGCGCGACCTGAACCGCCGCACCGTCTTCCTGCCGCTGCGCAGCGCGCAAAGCCTGGTCGGCCTGCCGGGCGGCGCCACCAGCCTGGACATCACGCTGGACGATGTTTGGACGGCCAAGGAACTGGCCCAGCAGCTGGCACGCCGCTGGCCCTACAAGGTGGAGAGCTGGCAGGAGGCCAACGCGCAGTTGGTCTCGGCGCTTAACGCGCAGTCGGTCAGCACCACGCTGATCCGCAGCGTGGTGATGATCGTGGTGGTGCTGGGCATTGCCAGCGTGCTGGTGGTGTCGGTGGTGCAGAAGAAGCGCGAGATCGGCATCCTGCGCGCGATGGGCGCCACGCAGGGTCAGGTCTTGCGGATCTTTCTTTTGCAGGGGGCGCTGGTCGGGGCCTTGGGCTCGATGCTGGGCGTGCTGCTGGCCAGCGGCTTGATCTGGGCCTTCACCAGTTTCGTGCGCGGCTCTGATGGGCTGCCGCTGTTTTCGATCAGCCTGCAGCCGCTGCTGGCGCTGCAGATTGCCGCGCTGGCCACGCTGTGCGGCGTGCTGGCCGCGGTGGCGCCGGCGCGCCGCGCCGCAGCGCTGGACCCGGCCCAGGCGATCCGCGCATGAGCCCGAAGAACGCCATCGCCGCGCCGCTGATCGAGATCAGCGAGCTGCGCAAGAGCTACAACCTGGGCCTGCCTAATGAAACCGAGGTGCTGCACGGCCTGTCCTTGCACATCAATGCGGGCGAGTTCGTCGCGCTGATCGGCCCTTCAGGCTCGGGCAAGAGCACGCTGCTGAACATCATCGGCCTGCTGGAGCGCATGAGCAGCGGCAGCTTCCGCCTGCAGGGCGAGGAGGTCGGCGGCCTGGACGATGCGGGCCTGACGTTGAAGCGGCGCAGCGCGCTGGGCTTTGTGTTCCAGTTCCACCACCTGCTGCCTGCCTTCACCGCGCTGGAGAACGTCACGCTGCCGGCGCTGATGCGTGATGGCCGCGTCAGCGCGGCGCAGCGCGATCATGCGCGCGCGGTGCTGGACAGTGTGGGCCTGGGCGCGGCGCTGGACAAGAAACCGGGCGAGCTGTCGGGCGGCATGCAGCAGCGCGTGGCGATTGCCCGCGCGCTGGTGATGCGCCCGCCGCTGGTGCTGGCCGATGAGCCGACCGGCAATCTGGACACCGCCTCGTCCGACGAGGTGTTCGCGCTGATGCGCCACATGCATGCGGAGCTTGGCACCTCGTTCCTGATCGTCACGCACGACCCGCGCCTGGCGGCGCGTTGCGACCGGGTGGTCGAATTGGTGGACGGACAGATCAGCCGCGATGGACCGGTGCCGGCGGCGCCAGCGTCGCCTGCTGAAGCTCGCGCAGGCACTTGAGGCACAGGCAGCCGTTGTAATCTCGGCTGAGTTGCTGGCGCTGGGCGTCGCTCAGCTTCAGATCGAAGCAGTCGCAGCGCGCCTCGGCTGCACCGCAGTGAAAGCCGCCGCCGCAGCGCGGGCAGCGGCTGTTCACGTCAGCGCGCGCCTCCTCGCTCATGCGAACAAGGCCTTGTGCTGCTCGCGCAGCAGGTTCTTCTGCACCTTGCCCATGGTGTTGCGCGGCAGCTCGGCCACGACGAAGACCTTCTTGGGCACCTTAAAGTTGGCGATCTGGCGCTTGAGCTGCGCGACGATGGCATCGCCGTCAAGCGCGGCGCCCGGTTTGGCCACCAGCACCGCCACTACCGCCTCGCCGAAGTCGGCATGCGGCACGCCGATCACCGCCGATTCGGCAATGCCGGGCATGTCGTTCAGCGTGCCCTCGATCTCGGCCGGATAGACGTTGTAGCCACCGGAGATGATCAGGTCCTTGCTGCGCCCGACGATGGTGAAGTAGCCGAGCTCGTCCACTTTGCCGACATCGCCGGTCTTGAACCAGCCGTCGGCGGTGAACTCTTCCTTGGTCTTCTCCGGCATGCGCCAGTAGCCGGCGAACACGTTCGGGCCCTTGACCTCGATATTGCCGATCTCGCCGGTGGGGCAGGGTGCGCCCTTGTCGTCCTGCACGCGCACACCCACGCCGGGCAGCGCATGGCCGACCGTACCGCCGCGGCGTTCGCCGTCGGCGGGCCGATAGGGGTTGGAGGTCAGCATCACCGTCTCGCTCATGCCGTAGCGCTCAAGAATGGTGTGGCCGGTGCGCGTCTGCCAGTCGCGGAAGGTCTCGATCAGCAGCGGCGCCGAGCCGCTGATGAACAGGCGCATATGGCGGCAGGCGTTCTTGTCGAGCGCCCGCTCGGCCAGCATGCGCACATAGAGCGTGGGCACGCCCATGAACAGCGTGGCGTCGGGCAGGCGCGCGATCACCGCTTTGGGGTCGAACTTGCTGAACCAGATCATCTGGCTGCCGTTCAGCAGCGCGCCATGCGAGGCCACGAACAGGCCGTGCACATGGAAGATCGGCAGCGCGTGGATCAGCACGTCGCCTTTTTTCCAGCCCCAGTAGTCCTTCAGCGTCTGCGCATTGCTGAGCATATTGCCGTGCGACAGCATGGCGCCCTTGCTGCGCCCGGTGGTGCCGCTGGTGTATAGGATGGCGGCCATCTCGTCGGCCGTCTTGTGCGCCACTTCATGCCGGTCGCTCATGTGCGCGGCGCGGTCCAGCAACGTGCCGCTGCGGTCCTCGTTGAGCGTGAACACATACTGCGTGCCGGCGGTGAAGGCGATCTTGCTGATCCATCCGAAGCTCTTGCTCGGGCAGACCATCACGGCCGGCTCGGCGTTGCCGATGAAGTATTCGATCTCGGCGGCCTGGTAGGCGGTGTTGAGCGGCAGATAGACATAACCGGCGCGCAGCACGGCCAGGTAGAGCATCAGCGCCTCGACGCTTTTCTCGGTCTGCACTGCGACTCGGCTGCCGGCGGGCAGGTCCAGCGAGACCAGCAGGTTGGCCAGCATCGCGGTGGCGCGTTCGATGTCGCGCCAGCTGTAGCGCAGACGCTCGCCATCGGCACATTCGATGGCGGTGGCGTCCAGGTCGGCGGGGAAGGCCGCGCGCAGCGCAGCGAACAGATTTGCGTTGGTGCTCTTCATGGGATCGTGATCAGTCGAGTTTGGCTCCGGAGCTCTTCACCACGTCGGCCCAGCGCTTGATTTCGCTGGAGACGAACTGGCCGAAGGCATCGCCGTACATATTCGGCACCTCGGTGCCCAGGCTGGTCCAGCTGGCCTTGATGTCGTCCTGCGCGAAAGCTTTGCGCAAC
Organism: Methylibium sp.; assembly: GCA_013824165.1. Lineage (GTDB taxonomy): Bacteria > Pseudomonadota > Gammaproteobacteria > Burkholderiales > Burkholderiaceae_C > JACDQM01. Next base: position 9,116 of record PNNH01000009.1, read on the forward strand.
TCGGCCTGCAGCGCGGCAACCGCTTCCTTGGGCGTTCCCTTGGGTGCCCACAGTCCGTACCAGGTGGCGACCTGGTAGCTGGGCACACCGCCTTCGACGCTGGTGGCCACCTCCGGGAAGCCCGGCGCGCGCTTGTTGGCTGCCACTGCGATCGCCTTGATGCGGCCGCTCTTGATGTGGGTGGCCGAGCTGCCCAGGCCGTCGAACATCAGATCCACCTGGCCGGCGATCAGGTCCTGCAGGGCCGGGCCAGCGCCGCGGTAGGGGATGTGGGTGATGAAGGTCTGGGTCTGCAGCTTGAACAACTCGCCCGCCAGATGGTGCGAGGTGCCGTTGCCGGCCGAGCCGTAGTTCAGCTTGCCCGGGTTCTTGCGGATGAACTCGAGCAGGCCCTTCAGGTCGGTGGCCTGCACGCGGGTCGGGTTCACCACGATGACCTGGGGCACGCTGGACACTAGCGCGACGGGGATGAAGTCGCTCTCCAGCTTGTAGTCCAGCTTGGGATACATCGAGGGCGCGATGGCGTGGTGCACCGCGCCCATGAAGAAGGTGTAGCCGTCCGGCGCGGCCTTGGCGGCGATGCTGGCGCCCACGGTGCCGCCGGCGCCGCCTTTGTTGTCGATGATGAACTGCTTGCCGGTGGCCTTGGTCAGCGCGGCGGTGAGAGGGCGCGCAAAGGCATCGGTGCCGCCGCCGGCCGGGAAGGGCACGACGAAGGTGACGGGCTTGGCCGGCCAGGCCTGGGCCTGGGCCAGCAAGGGCAAAGCCAGCACGGCGGCTGCGGCTGCCAGGGCCGAGCGGCGCGACAAAGTGAAACTGCGGTTCATCGTGGTTTGTCTCCAGTGAGGGCCGGTGTCCGGCCTGTTGTATTGAGAACGTTCAAAGCAGAGCAGTGACGGCGCGCGAGCAGGCGACTTCGCCGGCGATGAAGGCCTCGTGATGCGTCTCGATGCGGTCGAGATCGTAGAGGTAGTTGACCATCATGCCGCAGCTCTGGCGCAAGCCCTTGCTGCTGGGGTTGCCGTCGAGATTGAGGCGCTCAAGCCGGGCCCCGTTGTCCAGATGGAAGCGCGCCACCGGATCGCCGCCGGGCCGGGGCGTCTGGGCGATCAGGTAGACGGCGCACAGGCGTAGCAGGGCCTCGCGGGCTTTATCGTCCAGTTTGGCGAGGCCCGCGCTCTGGCTGAGCCGGCCGAAATCGCCCTGGCTGGCCTCCAGCAGGGTTTGCAAGGCCTGACGGGCGCGCTCCAGTGCTGGCTTCTTCAGGCCCAGGCTTTCGTCCAGCACCGGGCCGGTCTGCAGCCAGGCGGCGAAACCAGGAATCGGTGACAGCGTGCAGAAGGTCTTGAGCCGCGGCAGTTCTCGCTGCAGTTGCTCGGCCACGCGCTTGATCAGGAAGTTGCCCAGCGACACGCCCTTCAGCCCGGGCTCGCAATTGCTGATCGAGTAGAACGCGGCCACCTTGGAGCGCTCAGCCGCGGCCACCGGCGCCTGCTTGTCGATCAGGGGTGCGATGGCGGCGGGCATCTGGTCCGCCAGCGCCACTTCGACAAAGATCAGCGGCTCCTCGGGCAGTTGCGGATGGAAGAAGGCGAACAGGCGGCGATCCGGCTGCAGGCGCCGGCGCAGATCGTCCCAGCCATCAATCGCATGCACTGCCTCGTGGCGGATGATCTTTTCCAGCAGCTGGGCGGGCGAATTCCAGTCGACCTGGCGCATTTGCAGAAAGCCCGGGTTGAACCAGGAGCTGAATAGGTGCAGCAGGTCAGCCTCGACGCTGTGCCAGTGCGGATGCTGGGCTAGGCCGGCCAGCAGGCTGCGTCGCAGGCGCACCAGCACGCCGGTGGCGCCAGGGGCGCGGTTCAGGCGGCGGAACAGCTCCTGCCGCGGCGGCTCGCTGGCGCGCAGCAGCGCCTGCAACTGGGCCGCCCCGGGCGTGTCGGCATAGGCCTGCGCCGCGGCCAGCACGGCCTGCGGATCGGGGTTGAAGTCCAGCGCCAGGCGCTCGAACAGCAGCTGCAGGCCCTCAGCCGGCAGCAAGTCGATCAGGCCGATCAGCTCGCCCGCCAGGTGGACGCTATTGGCTTCGCCGCGCTCGGACAGCAAGCGCCGGGCGGCCAACAGCACGCGGCGCATCTGGCGCAGCAACTGGCGTCGTTCGGAGGCTTGGCGAAGTTCGTCGAACATAGGGAAAAAAGTCCCGACATGTTCCAACCCGCGCCGACTGTTTCACATGCGGGTAGTCCCGCAGGCGTGCGATTCGCGCAGCGCTCGTCGCGTCAGTTCACACCCGGCAGATTGAGCCAGCGGTCCAGCCGGCTGCGCAGCGCCGCGAAGTCCAGCGGCTTGGTCAGGTGCTCGTCCATGCCGGCGTCGGAGCTGGCGACGATGTCGCTTTCCAGCGCATGGGCGGTCAGGGCCAGGATCGGGAAGGCCGGCAGCGCACCCTCGCCCTGCAGTTGGCGCATACGGCGCGCGCATTCCAGCCCATCCATGCCGGGCATCTGGATGTCCATCAAGACCAGATCGGGGGCGGCTTCCTGGCAGGCAGCCAGGGCTTCGAGTCCGTTCTTGGCCAGCCGGCTGTCCACGCCCATCAAGGCCAGGAACTCCAAGGCGACGACTTGGTTGATGTGGTTGTCTTCCACCAGCAACACGACGGGCTTGCGGCCGCTGGCATCCGGCTGTGTGCCACCCAGCGCATCGGCGCCAGGCGCCCCGGAACCCGGATGGCCCGTCTGCACCCAGAAAGCTGGCTGACGGATATCGAGACTTGCAGAATTCATATGAATGCCTTGACTTCACCAAACCTAGCGCTGATTCCCGTGTCGCGCGCCTGTGCATGCAGGACAGCTGTCGACCTGGGCTGAGCTGCGTTCGTGCGCGCCGTGCTCAGCCCATCCCTGCGGACCTGGTGGCTTGTCAGCCTTCCCGTCTCTCAGGCGATCAGCGCAAAAGCCCTGTGTTGAAACAGAGTTTTGGGAGGAGATGCCGATCTGGGGTCAATTGTTGCCTGTCGCGTTGCTGAGCGCAATGCTTGCGCTTCCCCTCGTAGACGGGCATTGACAGCCGCAAACGGTGCTACTGACAGTCTTTGACACGGCGCATCTCTAGAATCCGTGCTCCCTGCCAGAGAAGGTGTGTCCCCCATGTCCGAAGGTCTGATCCGCATCCGCGGCGCCCGCCAGCACAACCTCAAGAACCTGGACCTGGACATCCGCACTGGCGAGCTGACCGTGGTGACCGGTCCCAGCGGCTCGGGCAAGTCCAGCCTGGTGTTCGACACGCTCTATGCCGAGGGACAGCGGCGTTATGTCGAGACTTTCTCGGCCTATGCACGCCAGTTCCTGGACCGCATGGACCGGCCGGCGGTGGACAAGGTGGACGGCGTGCCGCCGGCGATCGCCATCGACCAGACCAACCCGGTGCGCACCTCGCGCTCGACGGTCGGCACGATGACCGAGCTGAACGATCACCTCAAGCTGCTATTCGCACGCGCGGCCGAACTGTTCGATCGTGAGACAGCGTTGCCGGTGCGGCATGACACGGCGCAGACCATTTATGCCGAGCTGCTCAGCCGCACGGCAAGCACTGACCCCCGCCTGGTGCTGACCTTCCCGGTCGAGCTGCCGGCCAACACCACGGCCGAGCAGCTGGAGCAATGGCTGTCGGCCAGCGGCTTCACCAAGGTGCAGGCGGAACGGGAAGTCGGCGACAAGAAGCTGCTGGATGTGGTGGCCGACCGCTTCCGCATCCAGGGTGCGGACAAGCAGCGCGCGATGGAAGCCATTGAACTGTCGCTGAAGCGCGGTGGCGGACGGCTCAATGTGTACGTGCTGCAGGAGGACGGTGATCCGCTGCTGTGGCGCTACTCCACCGGCCTGCACTGCCCGGACAGCGATCTGCGCTATGCCGACCCGCAGCCGCCGCTGTTCTCCTTCAACTCGGCGATGGGCGCCTGCGAGAGTTGCCGCGGCTTTGGCCGCGTGATTGGCGTCGATCTGGGGCTGGTGATCCCGGATGACAAGAAGACCCTGCGCAACGGCGCCATCAAGCCCATGCAGACGCCGGCCTGGCAGGAAAGCCAGGACGATCTGCTGAAGTACGCCGGCGAGGCCGGCATTCCGCGCGATACCGCCTGGAGCCAACTCAGCCCGGCGCAGCGCGACTGGGTGATCAATGGCTCGCCGAACTGGAACGGCAACTGGAACAAGCAGTGGTACGGGGTCAAGCGCTTCTTCGAATACCTGGAGAGCAAGGCCTACAAGATGCACATCCGCGTGCTCTTGTCCAAGTACCGCAGCTATACCGAATGCCCGGCCTGCGCCGGTGCGCGGCTCAAGACCGAGGCGCTGCTGTGGCGCATGGGCTCGAAGGCGCTGGCCGATGCGGTGCTGCCGCCCGAGCAACGCTTCCTGCCCAAAGGTGTGGGCTGGAGCCGCGCGCAGCTGGAGGCTCTGCCGGGCCTGTCCTTGCACGACCTGATGCAGCTGCCGCTGCACCGGCTGCGCCGCTTCCTCGACGAGCTGAGCCTGCCCAGCACCCTGCTGGACGAGGCGCTGAAGCTGCTGCTGGACGAGATCCGCAATCGTCTCAAATACCTCTGCGACGTTGGCATCGGCTACCTGACGCTGGACCGCCAGAGCCGCACTCTCAGCGGCGGCGAGGTGCAGCGCATCAACCTGACCACCGCCTTGGGCACCTCCTTGGTCAACACGCTGTTCGTGCTGGACGAACCCTCGATCGGCCTGCACCCGCGCGATATGAACCGCATCGTCGAGGCGATGAAGCGCCTGCGCGATGCCGGCAACACCCTGGTGGTGGTTGAGCATGACCCGGCGGTGATGCTGGCGGCGGACCGCCTGATCGACATGGGCCCAGGCCCGGGCGAGAAGGGCGGGCAGATCGTCTTCGACGGCACGCCCGAACAGGTGCGCAGCGCCGACACGCTGACTGGCGCTTACCTGGGCGGGCGCAAGCATGTGGGCATGGGCCTGAAGCGGCCGGTGGAGCCGGGCACGCCGCGGCTGATCCTGGAAGGCGCGCGCGAACACAATCTGCGCAATGTCAGCGTGGAGTTCCCGCTGCAGCGCATGGTGGTGGTCACCGGCGTGTCGGGCTCGGGCAAGAGCACGCTGATGCAGGACGTGCTCTATCCGGCGCTGGCCCGTCACTTCGGCCAGGCCACCGAGACGCCCGGCGCGCACGACCGTCTGCTGGGTTCCGATCACCTGGCCGATGCAGTCTTCGTCGACCAGTCGCCGATCGGCAAGACGGCGCGCTCGAACCCGGCCTCCTATGTGGGCGCCTTCGATGAGATCCGCAAGCGCTTTGCCGATGCGCCGGTGGCGCGCGAGCGCAGCTACACCGCGGGCATGTTCAGCTTCAATGCCGGCGACGGCCGCTGCCCTACCTGCGGCGGCTCGGGTTTCGAGCATGTGGAGATGCAGTTCCTTTCAGATGTCTACCTGCGCTGCCCGGACTGCGACGGCAAGCGCTTCCGCGCCGAGATGCTGGACGTCAAGCTGGAGCGCGGTGGCCGTGAGCTGAGCGTGGCCGATGTGCTGGAGCTGACCGTCAGCGAGGCGGTGCAGCTGTTCAGGGACGAGCGCGACATCATCGCCAAGCTGCAGCCCATCATCGATGTGGGCCTGGAATACCTGAAGCTGGGCCAGCCGGTGCCCACGCTGTCGGGCGGCGAGGCGCAGCGCCTGAAACTGGCCGGCTTCCTGGCCGAGGCTGCGACGGCGGCCAGCAAGAGCCGCCAGGCAGTGGCCAAGAAGGGCACGCTGTTCCTGTTCGACGAGCCGACCACCGGCCTGCACTTCGACGACATCGCCAAGCTGATGCGCGCGCTGCGCAAGCTGCTCTCGGCCGGGCATTCGCTGATCCTGATCGAGCACAACCTGGACGTGATCCGCGCGGCCGACTGGCTGATCGACCTCGGCCCCGAGGGCGGCGAGGACGGCGGCGAGCTGGTCTGCCAGGGCACGCCCGAAGAGGTCAAGGAGCATCCGACTTCGCACACCGCGCTGGCGCTGCGCGAGTACGCCGCGCACATGGACCGCCCGGCGATGGCGGTGGAAGAAGGCCGGCCGCTGCAGAGCATTGTGCGCGCACGCCGCGCCGCGGCCGAGGTGATCCAGATCATCAATGCCCGCGAGCACAACCTGAAGTCGGTGGATGTGGACATCCCGCGCGGCAAGTTCAACGTGATCACCGGCGTCTCGGGTTCGGGCAAGAGCACGCTGGCCTTCGACATCCTGTTCAACGAGGGCCAGCGCCGCTACTTGGAATCGCTGAATGCCTATGCGCGCTCCATCGTGCAGCCGGCGGGCCGGCCCGAGGTGGATGCGGTGCGCGGCATTCCGCCGACGGTGGCGATCGAGCAGCGGCTTTCGCGCGGCGGCCGCAAGAGCACGGTGGCCACCACCACCGAGGTCTGGCACTTTCTGCGCCTGCTCTACGTGAAGCTGGGCGTCCAGCACTGCGTGCACGACGGTATGCCGGTACGGCCGCAGAGCGTCGAATCCATCGCCGCGCAGCTGATGCGCGATTTCAAGGGACAGCATGTGGGCCTGCTGGCGCCGCTGGTGGTCAACCGCAAAGGCCTCTACACCGACCTGGCCAAATGGGCCAAGGCGCGCGGCTTCAGCCATCTGCGCGTGGATGGCGAGTTCCTGCCCACCGCGCCCTGGCCGCGCCTGGACCGCTTCAAGGAGCACACGCTGGAGCTGCCGGTGGGTGATCTCCTGATCGTGCCGGATAAGGAGGCCGAGCTGCGCGAGTTGCTGGCCAAGGCTCTGGACCATGGTAAGGGCGTGCTGCATCTGCTGAGCCCGCTGGACAGCCTGCATGCCGCGATTGCCGAGGGCCGCAGCACGGCGGGCATCGGCAGCGTCAAGGTGTTCTCCACCAAGCGCGCCTGCCCGGCCTGCGGCACCAGCTATGCCGAGCTGGACCCGCGCCTGTTCAGCTACAACAGCAAGCATGGCTGGTGCACCAGCTGCGTGGGGACAGGTCTTGCCCTGACGCGCGAGCAGCGCAAGGCTCTGGACGAAACCCTGCAGGACAAGGACAACCGCGGCCGCGAACAGAGCTTCCCCTCGGAAGAGGCCGAAATCGAAGGCCTGACCGACCAGCCCTGCCCGGATTGCCATGGCGCGCGTTTGAACCCGGCTGCGCGCTCGGTGACCTTCGAGACCGAGGGCATTGCCACCGTCGCTTCATGGAGCGTGGGCGAAGCGCGGGCCTGGATCGAGGGCCTGCAGCTGCTGGGCCGCGATGCTGACATCGCGCGCGATGTGGTCAGCGAGATCCGTGGCCGGCTCGAGTTTCTCGAAGAGGTGGGCCTGGGCTACCTGACGCTGGACCGTGCCGCGCCCACGCTGTCGGGCGGTGAAGCGCAGCGCATCCGGCTGGCAGCGCAGCTGGGCTCTAACCTGCAGGGCGTCTGCTATGTGCTGGACGAGCCGACCATCGGCCTGCATCCACGCGACAACCAGATCCTGCTCAAGGCCTTGTCCACGCTGGGTGACAAGGGCAATACGCTGGTGGTCGTGGAGCACGACGAGGACACGATACGACGCGCCGACCACATCATCGACATCGGCCCAGGTGCCGGCAAGCGCGGCGGGACGGTGGTGGCGCAGGGCACGGTGGCGCAGATCATGGCGGCCGGTGCCGAATCCTTGACCGGACGCTTTCTTTCCAAGCCGCTCTTGCATCCGCTGCAGGCACGCCGCGAGATCGACTCTGGTGCGCCCAAGCTGACGGTGCTGAACGCATCACTGCACAACCTGCGCCAGGTGACGGTGGATGTGCCGCTGCATCGGCTGGTGGCGATCACCGGCGTCTCGGGCTCGGGCAAGAGCACGCTGGCGCGCGATGTGCTGCTGGCGAATGTGGCGGTGGCGGTGCCGCTGCGCAAGAACCCGTCGAAGTGGACCGGCTGCGAGGGTGTCATCGGCCATGAGCAGGTGGACCGCGTGCTGGAGGTGGACCAGACGCCGATTGGCAAGACGCCGCGCAGCTGCCCGGCTACCTACATCGGTTTCTGGGATGCAATCCGCAAGCTCTTCGCCGAGACCTTGGAGGCCAAGGCCCGCGGCTATGCAGCCGGGCGCTTCTCCTTCAACACCGGCGAGGGCCGCTGCCCCGGCTGCGAAGGCCAGGGCATGAAGACCATCGCGATGAGCTTCCTGCCGGACGTGAAGATACTCTGCGACCAGTGCCATGGCCAGCGCTTCAACCCCGAGACCCTGGGCGTGACCTGGCGGGGCAAAAGCATCGGTGATGTGCTGGCGATGGAGGTAGACGAGGCGGTGGAGTTCTTCGCCTCCATGCCCTCGATTGCGCACCCGTTGCAGCTGCTCAAGGATGTAGGCCTGGGCTATCTGACGCTGGGCCAGCCCAGCCCGACGCTGTCGGGCGGCGAGGCGCAGCGCATCAAGCTGGTGTCGGAGCTGGTCAAGGTGCGCGACGACGTCACGCGCCGCGGCCAGAAGGCGCCGCACACGCTCTATGTGCTGGACGAACCCACGGTTGGCCTGCACATGGCTGACGTCGAGAAGCTCATTCGAGTGCTGCACCGCCTGGTGGCCGGCGGCCATTCGGTGGTGGTGATCGAGCACGACCTGGACGTGATCGCCGAGGCCGACTGGGTCATCGACCTCGGCCCCGAGGGCGGAACGGCTGGCGGTGCGGTGGTTGTCGAAGGCACGCCCGAGGCGGTTGTGGTCAGCGGCAGCCACACCGGCCGGGCGCTGGCGCCGGTGCTGGCCCGAGGCAAGACCTGACCCCATGGACGCGGCGCAACTGCAGCATGCGCTCGAACTGATCGAGCAGGCCGACCTGCTGGTGATCGGCGCCGGCGCGGGCATGGGCGTGGACTCGGGCCTGCCGGACTTCCGCGGCGGCGAGGGCTTTTGGCGCGCCTATCCGGCGCTGGCGAAGTCGGGCATCGACTTCTACGCGGCGGCCAATCCGCGTCGCTTTGCCGAGGCGCCGCGCGAGGCCTGGGGCTTCTACGGCCATCGCCTGAACCTCTACCGCAAGACCCGACCCCATGCCGGCTTCGATATCCTCGCCCGCTGGGGCGCGCGCAGCGTTCTGGGTGCCCTGGTCTACACCAGCAATGTGGATGGGCAGTTCCAGCGCGCCGGCTTTGGCGATGGCACGATCTGGGAATGCCATGGCTCGCTGATGCATCTGCAGTGCACGCGGCCCTGCAGCGAGGCGGTCTGGCCGGCCGACGAGTTCGAGCCCGAGATCGATGAGGCGCGCTGCGAGCTGCTCAACGAGCTGCCCCGCTGCCCGCACTGCGGCGCGCTGGCGCGGCCCAATGTGCTGATGTTCGGTGACGGCGCTTGGGTCGAGGCGCGCACGCAGGGGCAGTCGCAGGCGGTGCTGCAGCGGCTGGGGCGGGCGCGCAGGCCGCTGTTCATCGAGCTGGGCGCGGGCACGGCCGTGCCGTCGGTGCGCCACTTCGGCCAGGGCGTGGTCAGCGAGTGCGGCGGACGACTGCTGCGTATCAATTTGCGCGAGTCAGCGGTGCCCATGAGTGATGATTTGGGCTTGGCAATGGGCGCCTTGGCGGCGCTGCAGGCCATCGACGCCGCGCTAGAGGTTTGAAAAGCGGGCCCGGACGGGCCGCGCTCAATGCGGCTTCTGCGGTTTCTGATCGAAGCGCTTGGGCCGGTAGACGTTGCCTTCCCAGCTGCCGTCCAGCGGGGCAGGCTCCGTATGACTGGAGCGCTGGGCCCGTTTGATGGCGTCCATGGCCGCCTGATGGGCAGCCAGCCGACGTTCCCGGCGATCGAAGGGGCGGCTTGTCGCTGAGACAAACCAGGCCATGAGCCGGCTCGCCAATTGTTCAAGCTTCAATTGCTGCCGCCGGCCCAGGCACATGTGCAGGGCCAGTCCGAGGCAGATCAGCAGACCGAAGCTGGCGAAAGTTTTGGCGATCATGGCGAATCGGGTGCAGGTGGCGCTGACACCGAAATTGCGCACCAATAGTAACTGGAACGGATGGTTCCGTCCTGCTTCTGTGCTAGGGGCTGGCCCTGAGTGCGCGATCAGTGGGGCCGGTAGCTCCACAGCGCCAGTACGGCATCCGGCACGCTGCGGCTCAGCCCATCACGGGCGACGATGTCGGCGAGTTGTTCGCGTGCCTCGTCATCGAGCAGGGTTTCATCGCCCCCCAGGCTCACGATGGGCTTCAGAACTTCAGCCAGCACCGGGTCTTCGAAGCGCGGCGCCCAGCCCTCGCTGTCCAGATCGGCGGCCTGCATGAAGCCGATACACCAGTCTTCTGCATCGGTCAGCTCTTCGCCGTCGGACTGCTCAGCAATGCTGAAGATCGGCTGCCAGCCATCGGGCCGGTCGCGCAGCAGGCAGGCAATGCTGTGCAGATGGCGCAGCACCAGCAGCACCAGCTTTTTGCGCTGCTTGCCACTGGCGAAGGGGGCACCGTCATCGCCGTCGCCGCCCCAAACTGGGGGCAGCCAGTCGCGGCCGGGCAAGTCGGCCAGGGGACGAGGGCTCAGCAGCAGGCCGGTCAGGTAGCCATCGAGCGCCTCGATGTTCATTGCAGCGTCGCCTGGCAAGGCGTTCAGCTGCCGGTCCAGGCCGTCCAGCTCTTCGTCAGTGAGCGGCAGGTTGTCGGAGCTGGGGTTGTAGCTGGGATATTCCATGGTTGTACGTCTATGTGCCGCGGGCTCAGCCGGGGCGGCCGTGGCGGCTCTTGGGTTTCTTGGCGTCGAAGTCGGCCAGCTGCTTCTTCAGCAGGGCCATCAGCACGCGGGCATTGGCCTCGCTCATGATGAGCACCGAGCTGGGCGACACATCGTCGGGCGACGCCGCTCGGGCGCTGGCGAGCACATCGACCTTGAACATCACTTCGCCATGCGGTGAGTTGGCGGCGGCCTTGAACTTCTGGATCTCGATCTGGTGGGTCTTCATGGTCTGACGTGCAAAGAAGCGAGCGTAGCAGGCGGGCGGCGTGGGTAGGATGGACAAACCGAGAATCAATGCCCGAGCCCATGCCGAAGACAGTGCCCACCCCCCGTCCGGCCGCAGAAGCGACCGATACAGACTCGTCCTCCCTGGGGCGCCCCTTGCAGGGCTGGCGGCTGAAGGTCTACACGGTCATCTTCGAGGCCGACACGCGCGCCGGCAAGGCGTTCGATACCGGGCTGATCGTGCTGGTGCTGCTCAGCGTGCTGGTGGTGATGCTGGAGAGCGTGGCCTCAATCCAGGCGCGGCATGGGCAGATGCTGGACATGCTGGAGTACTTTTTCACGGCGGTGTTCACGATCGAGTACCTGCTACGCCTGGCTTGCGTGCGCTATCCGATGCGTTATGCGCTGAGCTTCTATGGCGTGGTGGACCTGCTGGCGGTGCTGCCCACCTACCTGGCCTTGTTCTTTCCGGAACTGTATGCGCTGGTCGACGTGCGCGTGCTGCGCCTGCTGCGGGTGTTCCGCATCTTCAAGCTGGGAGCCTACCTGGCCGAGTTCGCGATGCTGAGGCAGGCACTGCGCGCCAGCGTCCGAAAGATCCTGGTCTTTCTGTCGGTGGTGCTGATGGTGGTGACCATCATGGGCACGGTGATGTATCTGGTGGAAGGCCCTGCCAACGGCTACACCAGTATCCCGACCAGCATCTACTGGGCCATCACGACGATGACGACGGTGGGCTTCGGCGACATCACGCCCAAGACTGACCTGGGACGCACCATTGCCTCGCTGATGATGTTGCTGGGCTGGGGCGTGCTGGCGGTGCCGACCGGCATCGTCACCGCCGAGATGACGGCGCAGCGCCAGGGACGGCCCACCACCACGCGCAGCTGCCATGAGTGTCTCAGCGAGGGCCATCTGCCCGAGGCGCGCTTCTGCCGCGACTGCGGCGCGCGGCTGCCGCCCTACCAGCGTGAGCCTGGCGTCTGATCAGGAGGCGGCCGGCTTGGCCAGGCGCCAGAGCTTGGTGACCGCCTTGACGCCGAGCAGGCAGACTGCGCCGGCCACGATGCCCGTGACGG
>PNNH01000061.1 GCA_013824165.1 Methylibium sp.
TCTTGCGCTCCTGGAGGCGAACAGATCAGAAGAAGGGAATTGATGGTGCCCATGACGCGGATCGAACGCGTGACCTCTCCCTTACCAAGGGAGTGCTCTACCACTGAGCCACATGGGCATCGACACAGGTTTAACGGCGGCAACAACTGCCTCCGGCAAACCGGTATCGACACAAGCAGAACCCGACAACTGGAGCGGGAAACGGGAATCGAACCCGTGTCATTAGCTTGGAAGGCTAAGGTTCTACCATTGAACTACTCCCGCCCGGGAGCCCCGACACCGAGAACGAGCTGCCGACCACACGGCCAGCAGCTCGACCCGATAACGGTTTCGCCTGGTGGAGGAGGCTGGATTCGAACCAGCGTAGGCGTAAGCCAACAGATTTACAGTCTGCCCCCTTTAGCCACTCGGGCACCCCTCCGAGGCGAGCCATAGACTATAGCACAGCTCTTTGGGCCTGCAAAGAATTTTCAATCCAAAGAATCTGATGCCGGGTGATGGCACCCCAGCTGGGCCTGGAAGCGTCCGCCTACCAGACGGCCAGACCACAGACCAAAGCAAGACCAGATCAATGTTTGGTGGCGCAGTACGCGCCTCCGGCTTCGCCCTGCGCGACATGACATCCAAGCGACACCGAGGGAAAGTACGCAAACGAAAGTGGTAGCTATGTGGATCTATTGCAGCATATAGTGGTATTGCATTGGTTGCATCGATGTGCATCTTGTGGCGCCAGACTTGCGCAGGCTCATGTCTGGCGGTGTTCACGGTTCCAGTCGCAACAGGCCGCATTCGTATTCGTCGGCCATATAAAAGGAGCAGTTCATGAAGGTCAGAAAGACCCCCGTCGCGGCCGCCGTGTCGCTGGCATTGCTGGGCGCAGCGTTCAGCGTCCACGCCCAACAAGCCGACGCAGCGGCCAAGAAGCCCGAAGCTGGTGCTCTGGAGCAGGTCGTTGTGACCGGCATCCGCGCGTCGCTCGAATCCGCAGCCAACATCAAGAAGAACGCCAGCGCGGTCGTCGACGCGGTGTCTGCTGAGGATGTGGGCAAGCTGCCGGACGCCGACGTCGGCCAAGCTCTGGGCCGCATCCCGGGCATTTCTGTCGGTCGCGCTTTCGGTCAGGGCGCCACGGTGTCCATCCGCGGCTCGGACCCGCAGATGACCTACACCACCCTGAACGGTCAGACTGTTGCCTCCACCGGTTGGTATGACCAGATGGACATCGACCGCTCGTTCAACTACTCCCTGCTGCCGGCCGAGCTGATCGGTGGCATGGAGGTCTACAAGTCTTCGCAGGCCGACCTCACTGAAGGTGGCATCGGCGGCACCGTCATCGTGAAGACGCGCAAGCCCCTGGACTTGGCCGCTGGCGCAGCCTTCGCGAGCGTCAAGTACGGCATCGGCACGATCAGCGACGCCGACAAGGAAGTCTCCGGCCTCTACAGCTGGAAGAACGCTGCACGCAACTTTGGCGTTCTGGTTGCCGCAGCGCACTCGGATGGCACCTACATCCGGCGCGGCATTGAAGCTGACAGCCGCTGGGCGTCGGACGTGGCGCCAACCGCCTTCGTCCAGGAGCGCCAGCGCCAAGCGGTGAACCTCGTGCTGCAGGCCAAGCCGGTGCAAGGGCTTGAGCTGGGCCTGAACGTCCTGAGCCTCAAGCTGGGCGCCAACAACTCGAACAGCAGCGACTACATCTTCCACGACGCCAACTGCACCAAGCGCAACACGGCTGTCACGTCGGCCTTCAACCCAACTGGCGTGTGCCTGACCAGCACGACCACGGCGGCCAAGCCGCTGATGAACCAGTTCTACCAGAACTGGGCGCGTGCAGCCGAGATGAGCTCGGACAGCATCACCGTCAACGGCAGCTACAAGACGGATGTCGCCAAGTTCGACTTCGTCGCCGGCACGACCAAGGCTGAAGGTGGTACGACGCTGACCACCAACTACGCCTATGGCTGGTGGGACAAGCCTGCCAAGTGGCAAGGCACGATCGACGCCACGGGCAAGCAGATCAGCCTGAGCCCGACCTCGAATCAATCCTTTGGCGTGGCCGACCTGCCCAAGCAGAGCTCGCCGGAGACCTGGGCCACCTCGCGCGCGCCGAACAAGGACAGCGAGAAGTTCGCTCAGCTTGACGCGACCATCGATCTGAACCTGGGTGCGATCAGCGCTTTCAAGACCGGTGTTCGCTTCGCTGATCACACCTTCGAGAAGCGCAGCTTCCGCCCGGTGTGGAACTCGACGATTGCCGGCGTCGATACCGGCAGTCTCTTCAGCGGTTCGGTCGATGTGGCCAGCTGGTCGGTGCCGCGTCCGAACATCGACGCGATGATCGCCAACACCAGCAAGAACATTGCAGGCTGGAACGAAGACCGCTCGGCCTACAACGAGCTGAACGAGAAGAACCGCGCCGCATACGGAATGTTCGAGTTCGATGCCCAGAACGTTCGCGGCAACTTTGGCCTGCGCTACATCTCGACCAGCGTACGCAGCACCGGCTACGCCTTTGACGGCACCCCGCTGGCCAATGGCGACTACTCCGGCAACGCCAACTGGGGCCGTGGACTGGCCAGCAAGACAGCGACCTACAACGACGTGCTGCCGAGCGCCAACATCGCGTTCGAGCTGCAGCGCAATATGGTGCTGCGCGCCACGGCATCGCAAGCCATCACACGTCCGAACTTCGCCAATATGTTCGGCGTCACCGTGTCCGGCTACAACGATGACCGCGTTGGTAACGAAACCTGGACGGTCGGCAACGTCGGCCTGAAGCCAATGAAGTCCAGCCAGGCTGACATCGGTCTTGAGTACTACTACGGCAAGGGCAACCTGCTGTCGGCGACCTTCTTCACCAAGGACATCTCCAACTTCATCACCGCTGAAGTCAAGAGCAACCAGAAGGTGGGCTTGATCGACCCGATCAGCAAGGTCGACAACTGGACCGTCCAGAGCTTCGTCAACGCCGGCGGCGGCCGCATCCGCGGTCTGGAGTTCCAGGTCAACCATGCCTTCAACAACGGCTTCGGCACCATCGCCAACTACACCTTCACCGAAGGCACGGCACCGGCCAGCAGCTACATCGACAACCTGGGCATCTTCACGCAAGCCTCCAAGCACAACGTGAACCTGGTGGGTTACTACGAGAACCAGACCTACGCGGCGCGCCTGGCCTACAACTGGCGCTCCAAGTACATGATCCGCGAAGGCGCGTTCTGGTACGGCAACCGCATGCACGATGCCTACGGCACGCTGGACGCGAGCTTCGGCTGGAACATCAACAAGTCGCTGAAGCTGTCGGTCGAAGCGATCAACCTGCTCAAGCAGGACGATGTGCAGTACGGTGCGGCAGATGCGTCCAACACCGCCATCAAGGATCCGCTGCGCGCCGGCTTCCCGGCCTGGTCCTTCAAGGGCGAAACCACCGTTCGCGTGGGTCTGAGCGCCAAGTTCTGATTCGGCAACACCCCAAGTGAAAGCCCGGCGATGCCGGGCTTTTTTTTGTTCTGGTGCCAAGGCCGCTGAGCAGTCGCCCTGAGCTGGGGCGCCGGCGACTCGCGCGCACTAGAAATCGAAGAAGGAATTGACCGTCAGGCGCCCACTGTGGGGATCCGCACTGATGCTGCACTCCGGATTGATGCAGGCGCTATGCAGCAGGCTGCCCGGATAGATCACCAGGCGATTGAAGCGTGCCGGCATGATGCCGAGCAACTCGAAGTGCTCGTCAGACTGCTCGAAATAGCGGGCCGGCTGTGGGCTGGAGTTCAGTTCCTCGTAGTGCACATCGAGGTAGTGCTCGCAGTTGTCCGCCGTGATCTGCTGCAGACCGGTGGCCTTGTGGCGGTAGAAACCGGTGCCACCGTGCCGCGAGTCGCATAGATACAGCAGCACCGCCATATGGTGCGGCGTGCTGGCATCGAAATGCGGGATGCGCTGCAGCGGTCCCAGCATGTCCGGCGCAGCCGTGGTCAGCGAAAAGGCGCAGATGCTCTTGCGCAGTGGCAAGGCCTCGGGCACGCCAAAGTTCAGCCGGATCAGCGGATCCAGCAGCGCGCATAGGTTCTGCGAATAGTCGGCGGGCGCCTCGGCACGGAGGCCCGGATAGCCCTTGCGTTCAGACACGCCCGGATAGGGCTCGAAGTGGCTGTGAGCGGCTGCATCCAGCAAGGCCTGCGGATCCACCAGGAAGTCATCGATGAAGACCAGCTGATGCTCACCCACGCGCACGGATTGAACATTCGGCGGCATCCGCACCTGGTAGGGATCACTCATGGCTGGCCCTCTGAAAGGCAAACAATCTGCGCCCGCGCAGCGCCGACGCAGATGAACTGTAGCGGCCTATCGCCATCATCAGACCTTGATGTATATCCGTTGGCGGTCCAGCAGCGCCACCACCAGCGCCCACAGCAGCACAAATGCCAGTGCAAAAGCCAGCGAGGCCTCAAACGGCCCCAGCGTCCGCGCGATCCAGCCAAAGCCGAGCGCGTACACCGGCGCCATCCAGCCCAGGCACTCGAGCAGCACCGTCAGCGTCCACGCACCGGCATAGGCGGCGATGGCATTGACGCCAAAGGCACGGCCCAGCGCCGGCCAACCGCGGCGATCCACAAAATGGTGTGACAGCAACAGCGCCAGGCAGGCCCAGCCACCGGTCCACAACACGAAGCTGCTGGTCCACAGCTGCTTGTTCCACGGCAGGTAGAACGCCGCCGCATACCCCAGCAGCAGGGCTGCTGCACTCAAGACGCACAGCCTGGCTGTCAGCCCCCGGCGCAGCCAATCACCGGCGCGCAGCCCCAGCAGGCAGGTGGCGAAGGCCCCGAGCGTGCTCAGCAACCCTTCAGGCTCATGGGCCAGACCCGCCGCAGCATTCCACTCATAGGCTAGCGGCCCGAGCAGCGCGCTGTCGAGGCGTGCGGCCAGATTGCCCTCCTTGCTCAGCGGCCCGCCCGCCAGCAGCAGCGCCGCATAGCCGATCAGCAGCGCCACCAGCAGCAGCCATTGCTGGCGCTGGCGCAGGTACAGCGCCACCAGGCCGGTGAACGCAAAGCACAAGGAAATGCGCTGCAGCACCCCCATCAAGCGGAACTCGGGCTTGTCCATCAGCCACCATGCCAGCGCGTGCAAGGCCAGGCCCAGCAGCAGGATGCGCAAAGCGCGCTCCAGCACGCCTCGCGCCAGGGGCGCTTTGGCTGCACCAGCAGCCTCGATGCGAGCGCCCAGGTTCAGCGCGATGGAGACACCGACGATGAACAGGAAGAAGGGAAAGATCAGGTCCGTCGGCGTGCAGCCATGCCAGGCGGCATGCTGCAGCGGTGCATAGACATGGCCCCAATCACCGGGGTTGTTGACCAGCAGCATCGCGGCCACGGCCAGGCCGCGCAGCGCGTCCACCGAGGCCAGGCGAGCTGCGCCGGCGGTCCGTGATGTTTTCGTTTGACTCAAGGCTTTCCTCACCCATAGCGGTGTCTGCGTGCAGCTCAGCGCTTGCGCTGCGGACGCGGTCTTCAGCGGCCAGGCTTCAGGCGATGCCCGAGCCCGCGGTTCATGGCGTTGAGCAGATCCCCGTTGTCCTGGCTGAGCTCCCAGGCGAACAGGCCGGCCAAGCCCTGCTCGCGCGCAAAGCGCGCCTTGGCCTCGACCGCGCGCGGATCGTCGTAGCCGATAAAGCGCTGACGGCGCGGGTCGTGCAGCGCCCAGGCCTGCGTCTGCGCATCGAAGCGCGTCTCATAGCCCTGACGGCCGCGCCCCTGACGGTCCAGATAGCGCCGCGCGATGTCGCTGTACACGAGGCTGCCATCACCGCCCTGCGGATAGACACCGTTCTTGGCCGCGCCCGTCTGCGCCGACGCCGCGCCGGCAAAACCCCGGCCGTACATGGCCACCCCAGCCACCAGCTTGGACGCCGGCACCCCGGCCTGGATGAAGTTGCGCACGCCCTGCTCAAGACTGTCATCCGCACCAGCACGGCTGCTGCGCAAGGCCGCATGGTGGCCCACAGTGTCGGACCAGCCGCCGTAGTAGTCGTAGCTCATCATGAAGACCAGATCCAAGGCAGGCCCTGCTGCGCGCCAGTCGATCCGGTCCACCACCTTGGCTGTCGTGTTAACGGCGACCGTCAGCAGATAGCGTCGCCCGGTCGTCTGGCCCAGCTGGTCCAGCGCCGCGCGCAGCTCCTGCATCAGCAGCACAAAATGGGCGCCGTCCTGCGCACTGCCGAGCTGCACCCCGTTGGCGGCGCCGTTGTCGCCGGGATGCTCCCAGTCGATATCGAGCCCATCGAATCCCGGGTGCGCGCGCAAGAAACGCACGGCATCGGCAATGAACACCGCCCGGCGCGCCGCATCGCCCGCCATCGGAAAGAAGGGGTCGGAGCCGCCCCAGCCGCCCACCGATGCCAGCACGCGCAGCGCCGACTCACGCAACTTCAGGCGCTGGAAGGCGGCATCGAATCGGGCATGGGCCGGGTCCGCCGCCAGCTCGAAGTCGGCCTTGCCTGCGCAGCCCTGCGCGTCCTTATCGAGCTGTCCCGGCCCGCACAGCCGCAAGAAGGCATAGAGCAGATGGCTGACACTGCCCGGCCGCAGGCGTTCCACCACAGCCAGCGACTCCCAGCCTGGCACGTAGACGCCAACCACCGCATCGCTGCGCCGCTCCACCGCCAGCGGGCCGGCGCCAAACACCGGCTGGGCCAGCGCCGCTGGCGCACTCTGCAACACGGCCAGCAGCAGCAAACACTGGCCAACGAGACGCAAAAGAGTCATGACAGGCCCAACAAAGTGAAGGTTCACATATCGCAGGGGCTGTCCAGCGGCGGCTGTGCAGCCGGCACGCTGTCCAGGCGCTTCACCCCGCGCTGACGCAGAGACTGCACAGCGGCATCCACCTGCTGCGGTTCGAGCTTCTGCCCCTTGGCATGAAACACCCAGTCCACATCGGTTTCATAGGCCCGGACACCGGCCTCCGGGCCGAGCAAGCCACCCGGCGAGAACCACAGATTGAAGTTGATCGCCATCGGCGCCACGGGGTAGTTGCGCCCGCCATGCTCACCCAGGAGCTGGCCGTCCAGGTAGAGGCGAACCTTGCCGTCTGTCACCTGCATC
The DNA here is from genome assembly GCA_013824165.1 of Methylibium sp. Classification (GTDB taxonomy): domain Bacteria; phylum Pseudomonadota; class Gammaproteobacteria; order Burkholderiales; family Burkholderiaceae_C; genus JACDQM01. The sequence goes on from PNNH01000061.1 coordinate 7,107, forward strand.
AGCAGCACATGCCAGCCGTCCTGTGAGCCTTCGCGCTGGTGCATCGCGTTGAAGGCGCGCCAGGGCTCGATCTGAACGGTCTGCCAGCTGATGCCGTAGATGCGCGTCTTGTCGCTACCCCAGCCGCCGTTGGGCAGGTATTCCCAGTCGACCTCGCTGAACTCTGGGTCCAGGTCATGCCGCAGCGGGCTGATCGCGAAGAAGGCCTGGATCACCGGGTCGCCGTCGACGCCCTGCACCGGTGTGTCGCTGAAGCGAACCCGCGCCGCGTAAGTGCCTTCCAGATACTTGCGTGCGTGGCAGAGCTGCGCCTGCGCGGTGCCGGCGGCCGTGCCGTCCGTGCTGGCCTTGAGACGCAGCAGGCGGTTGCCGGCCTGTGCCGGGTCGTCCAGTAGCCGCAGCTGCGCCGCGCCCCAGCGAGCGCCCTTCAGGCCAGGATGGCCGAGCGCGCTGCGCAGCGTCCAGCCGCCGGCCTGCAAGCCGCTCAGCTCAGCGTCGCTGAAGTCATCGAAGAACAAGGCGGCCGGGTCTGCCGCCCAAGCCAGCGCTTGTGCCGTGCCCAAGACCAGGGCCGCCAGCCCCTTGCGCATTGTGCTTGCCATGGCTCAATCCATCTTGGCCGGCGACGGCAGCCGCACGAAGAACATCAGCAGCAGCGCGGGCACGCCACAGGCGATGGTCCAGAGAAAGAAGTCCTGGTAACCCATCGCCATCTGCACATCGCCGCTGATGGTCTTGGAGAAAATGAAGCCCAGCTGCATCACGCCCGAGCCCAGGGCGTAATGCGCGGTCTGGAAGCGGCCCGGCGCCACCGATTGCATGATGTAGAGAATCATGCCGACGAAGCCGAAGCCATAGCCGAACATCTCAACGCTGATGGCCGCACCGAGATGCCACAGGTCCGAAGGCAGCGCCACGCTGAGGTAGTAGAAGACGACGTTGGGCACCGCCATCGCCAGGATCAGCACTGGCATCGCGCGCTTGAGCCCCAGCCAGGACGTGAAGTAGCCGCCCAGGATGCTGCCCACCAGAAAAGCGGCTGTGCCTGCGGTGCCGTAGATGCCGCCCACCTGCTCGGTCGTCAGGCCCAGCCCGCCCTTGTCGCGCGCCTCGATGAGGAACAGCGGCCCGATGGTCTGCACCTGCCCTTCGGCGAAGCGGAACATCACGATAAACAGAATCGCCAGCCAGATGCCGGGCTTGCCCAGGAAGTCGGCGACCACCTCCTTGAGGGTTCCGAAGATGCCGGCCACTGTCAGCTCCGCATGCTCGGTGTTCAGCGCACCGGGCAGCGCATAGGCGTTGTAGGCCGCCAGCAAGGCCAGCAGCACGGCCAGCAGCACGAAGATCAGCGACCAGGCGTTGAACACACCCACGCTCTTCTCCAGATGCCCGGCCAGCACCAGCAGGCCGCCCAGCGTCAGAAACTTCGAGGCATTGAAGAATGCGCCTTGCCAGCCGGCGTAGGCTGCCTGCTGCTTCGCATCCAGCGAGGCCATATAAAGCCCGTCGCAGGCGATGTCATGCGTGGCCGAGGCATAGGCCAGCAGGAACAGCACCGCGATGCTGGCGGCGAAGTACATCGGCAGCTGCAGCGCCAGCGCCATCAGCGCCAGGCCGGCGGCGCCGGTGAACTGCATCGCCACCACGATGAGCTTCTTGCTGCGCGCCAGTTCCAAGAAGGGACTCCACAAGGGCTTGATGGCCCAGGCCAGCCCCAGCAAGCCGGTCCAGCGCGCAATCTGGTCGTTCGGCACGCCCATGCTCTTGAACATCAGGCCGGCGATAAGCATCACGACGAAGAACTGCAGGCCCTGCACGAAGTACAGGCTGGGCACCCAGCGGATCGGCGACAGCTCGGGTCGGTTGGCGCTCATGCTCAGGTCTCCTGGTTCAGGCTCACGGGCGGGCGGGCCTCGGCCGCGATCTCGCCGCGCAGCCAGCGCGTCAGCGCGGCGAGTGCGCCCTCGGCATAGCCCCAGCTGACGACGGCCGGGGCGGCAATGTCCAGCACCTGGAAGGGGTTCCACAGCGCCAGATGCAGATCAGGGCGGGCCAGCCGCGCGGCGGCGCCGAAGCGGCCGCGGTGGTTGGACACCAGCACGTTCAGGCGCGCGTCCTGCGGCAGATCGGCGGCGCTGAGGGCGCGCAGGTCCGGCAGCAGCTGCAGCTGCACATCGCTGAAGTAGCCGGCAAACAAGGCCTGCACCTGTTCCACCGATGCGCCGGCTTCCGACACCCCGTCGCTGGCCACGCTCGCCTGGCAAATCAGGCGGATCGGCGTCTGGCGCGCCGGCGGCTGCGCGCCGCGCAGCGTGCACAGGCCGCGCGCCCAGCCGTCATGCATCAGCTGCTCATCCGCCTTGCGCTGCTGCGCGTCATAGTCGCGCGACTGCAAGGGGAAGCGCTCGGCCAGGCGGTCAATCCGCGCCGCCGCGCGCTCCAGCTGCGCCGTCTCCAGCTGCCCGGCAGCCCAGGCCGCAGAGATGGCCTCGATCGCCGCTTGCTGCTCCTGCAGGCTGCCCTGGGCCAGCGGCATGTCGGCGCCGGCCTGCAGCGCCAACACCGCGGCCCGAGCATGGCCATAGCGCTCGTGCACCGCCTTCATCATCAGCGCATCGGTGATGACGACGCCGTCATAGCCCATGCTGTCACGCAGGATGCCGGTCAGCACGCGCCGCGACAGCGTGGCCGGATGCTCGGCATCCAGCTGCGGGTAGACGATGTGGGCCGTCATCACCGCCGGCGCGGTGTCTACACCCTGGGTCAGCGCGCGGAAGGGCTTGAGCTCCAGCGCTTCCAGCGCGGCCAGAGTTTTGTCCACCGTCGGCAGCGCGTGGTGCGAATCCACATGCGTATCGCCATGGCCGGGGAAATGCTTGACGCAGCAGGCCACACCCTCGTGCAGCGAGCCGCGCATCCAGGCCCGCGCCAGGCGCGTCACCAGCTCGGGGTCTTCGCCAAAGCTGCGCTCGCCTATCACCGGATTGGCCGGGTTGTTGTTGACATCCAGCACCGGCGCGAAGTTCCAGTTGATGCCCAGATGCTGCAGGCCACGCGCCACCGCGGCGCCCACCTGCTCGGCCAGCGCCTCATCGCCAATCGCGCCCAGCGCCATCGCGGCAGGCGCTTGCGGCAGGCTGGTGGCGCGGATCACCGAGCCGCCTTCCTGGTCGATGCCGATCAAGGCCTGCTCGCCCATCACCGCACGCAGATCGGCGGTGAGCTGGCGGATTTCCGTCTCGCTGCCCAGGTTCTTGCGGAACAGGCAGACGGCGCGCACCCGGTGCTGACGCAAGAAGTCCGCGGTCGACGCGTCCAGCTGCTTGCCGGGAATGTCGACCATCACCAGGCGGCCGGGGTGGAAGCTGCTGTGTTGCTGGGTCATGGCGCCCTTGCTCAATGCGTCTTGGTGACCTTGGCCAGATGGCGCGGCTGGTCGGGGTTGTTGCCACGCGCACGCGCCAGCGCCTCCACCATCGGATAGAAGCTCTGCACCACCGCGATCGGGTCAAGGTCCTCGTTGCCGCTGCACACCAGCGGCAACTCGGCGCCCGGCGTTCCGGCCGGCGCGGCCAACAGCACGCGGGCGCCACGGCCGCGCATCTCCTCGGCCAGCGCCAGCAGGCCGGCCTGGGCCGGGCCGCGCGGCGCAAAAACCAGCATCGGATAGCCCTCCTCCACCAGCGCCATCGGGCCGTGCTTGACCTCGGCGCCCGAGAAAGCCTCGGCCTGGATGCCGCAGGTTTCCTTGAACTTCAGCGCCGCCTCCATCGCCACCGGCAGGCCGGTGCCGCGGCCGATCACGAACAGGCGGTCGGCCTCGCGCAACACATCCACAGCCACATCCCAGCGCAGCGCCGCGGCCTGCTCCAGCACCTTGGGCAGCTGCTGCAGCGCGGCCAACAGATCGTCATCGCCCTGCCAGGCCGCCACCACACGGGCGCCGGCCACCAGCTGCGCGATATAGCTCTTGGTCGCGGCCACGCTTCTCTCGGCACCCGCATGCAGCGGGAAGACATGCTGCGCGGCCTCTGCAAGCGGCGAGCCCTCAGCGTTCACAAAGGCCACGGTGCGCGCGCCGCCCTCGCGCAGAAAGCGCGTTGGGGCCACCAGATCCGGGCTTTGGCCGGACTGCGAGAAGGCCAGCGACACCAGGCCGTCACAGACCAGCCGGCTCTGATACAGCGTCACCAGCGACATCGGCAGCGAGGTCACCAGCCGGCCCAGCCGTGCCATCACCAGATAGGCCAGGTAATGCGCGGCATGGTCCGAGCTGCCACGCGCCACCGTCAGCAACGACGATGGCGGCTGCTGGCGCAGGCTCTCACCCAGCGCCGCGTAGGCGCCATGGTCAGCGGCCAGTTGACGGGCCACCACGGCAGGCGCGCTCAGCGCCTCTTCATACATCAGCGACGAGCTCAATGCTTTCCCCTTCTACGAATACTTGCTGCAGTTGCAGCGTCTGCGCGTCCAGCACCACCAGATCGGCCATCAGGCCCTCCTTGAGCTGGCCACGGTCCTGCAAACCCAGATAGGCCGCGGCATGGCTGGAGGTGCGGCGCGAAGCCTCATCCAGCGGCAGGCCCAGGCCCACCAGATTGCGCAGCGCCTGGTCCATCGTCAGCGTGCTGCCGGCCAGCGTGCCGTCTGCCAGGCGCACGCCGCCCATGCACTTGCTCACCACCTGGCTGCCCAGGCGGTAGTCGCCGTCCGGCATGCCGGCGGCGGCGGTTGAATCGGTGACGCAGAACAGGCAGGGGATGGCGCGCAGCGCGGCGCGGATGGCCCCCGGATGCACATGCAGGAGATCCGGAATCAGCTCGGCGTACTGCGCGTGCGCCAGTGCTGCGCCCACCATTCCGGGCTCGCGGTGATGCAGGCCGGTCATCGCGTTGAACAGATGGGTGAAGCCCCGCGCACCCTGCTGCAGCGCTGCCACGCCGTCTTCGTAGCGGCCAGCGCTGTGGCCGATCTGCACGCGAAAGCCGGCCTCATTGAGCGGGCCGATCAGCGCCAGATGGCCTTCGATCTCGGGCGCCAGCGTGATCAGGCGGATCGGGGCCAAAGCATGCAGCGCCAAGGCCTCTTCCAGCGTGCCCAGGCGCGCGCAATCAGGCTGCGCGCCCAGCCGGCCGGGGTTGATGTACGGCCCTTCCAGATGCACGCCCAGCACCCGTGCGCCACCAGCGGCGCGCTCGCGGCAATGCGGCGCCAGCGCGCGCAGAGCCGTCTCGATCTCGCCGCGCGGCGCGGTCATCGTGGTGGCCAGCAGCGAGGTGGTGCCATGGCCGGCATGCAGGCGTGCAATCGCAGCGATGGCATCGCCGCCCTGCATCACATCGTGCCCGCCGCCGCCATGCACATGGGTGTCGACGAAGCCGGGCAGCACGATGGGCAGGCCCAGGCCGCGCACGGCCGACTCCGCCACCGGCACGCCGGTGATCGCTGCGATGCGCTGGCCAGTCAGGGCCAGACGACCGCGCAGGAATCCCCCCGGCGTCAGGACGACACCGTCTATCGCTTCAGCCATCGTGAGTGCCTTCCGTCAGTCGCGCCGCATCTCGGCCACGAAGTCGTAGTAGTCGCTGCGGCAGTAGGAGTGCGTCAGCTCCACCGCCTTGCCCGAGGCCACATAGCCGACCCGGGTGATGAAGAGCACGGCCGAGCCGGCCGGCACTTCGAGCAGGGCCGCCAGCTTGGCATCAGCATTGATCGCGCGGATGTGCTGCAGTGCACGCACTGGCGCACCGCCCAGCTGGGCCAGGTGCGCATACAGCGAGGACTCGACGCGCTGCGGGTCCGGCAGCACCGATTCCGGCAGCACGCTAACCTCATAGGCCATCACCACCGAGTCAGCCAGGCGCTGGCGCTCCAGGCGGGCGACGCGCTCGCCTGTCTTCAGCTCCAGCGACAGCTGCTCGTCCGGCGCCGCGGCGCGGAAGGTGCGCGTCAGCCAGCGCGAGCCCGGCACGAAGCCGCGCTGGTGCAGCTCTTCGGAGAAGCTGGTCAGGCGCGTCAGCGGCTGCTCCAGCTTCGGCGCGATGTAGTTACCCGAGCCGCGCTTACGCACGATCATGCCCTGCTCGACCAGCCGGTCGATCGCCTTGCGGGCCGTCACGCGCGACAGCTCCAGCGACTCGGCCAGCACGCGCTCGGAAGGCAGCGCCTCGTCGGCGTGATAGACCCCGTCGCGGATCGCCTGCGCCAGCGCCTGGGCCAGCTGCATATACAGCGGCGAGGCCGCATCCGCATCGGGTTTGAACTGAAACGCCGACTTGCTCATTCACCGCCCCCCATCGTCAACATGCTTGTCTGCAAGAGCTGCAAGGCGCCGGCCACGGCATCGCCCTGGGCTGCCACGCAGCGCGAGCGCAGCGCCTCGGAGAAATGCGCCGCCAGCCGCTCGGCCACGCTGCCGGCCAGCACCAGCGGCAACTCGGCCTGCGGGTCGAGCGCCTGCACCACCGACTCCAGCTCGCGCACGGCTTCATCGATCAGGGCCGCGGCCAGCGAGTCGCGCTCGGCCATCTCGAACACCAGCGGCGCCAGACTGGCATAGCCCTGCTGACCGGCCGCTGCGCACCAGGCCAGCAGGCCTTCGCGGCTGCGCCCGGCCCTGTCGATCAAGGCCGTCGTCAGCGGACCTTCGGCTTCTCGACCATCGAAAGCGCGCTGGGCATGCTGCATCGCGCAGCGCCCCAGCCAGGCCCCACTGCCCTCGTCACCGATGGCCCAGCCCCAGCCTCCCACACAGGCCCGGCTTCCGTCACGCCGAAGCGCCTCACCCACCGAACCGGTGCCGGACACCAGCACCGCACCCGGCTGGCCGCCATGTGCGCCCAGCACGCCGGTGAAGCCGTCACTGTCCAGCGCGATGAAGGCAAAACCGGGCTCGGCGTCGATGAAGGCGCGGGCCTGTTCCAGCAGCGTGACGCCCGACAGCCCCAGACCGATCGCGCAATCGGCCGGATCGATGCCATCAAGACCAGCTTGCGTCGCGGCGCCTTGCAGGGCCTGCAGCACATGGGTCCAGGCTTGCGCGACCCCTTGCCCCAATGCCGACGGGCCAGCCCGTCCCACGCCCAGACAAAGACCGCTGCTGCTGTTGAGTTGCACGCGGGTACCGGTGCCGCCGCCATCGACGCCAACCAGAAATCGCGGCGTGCGCCGAGCGTGGCTCGGGCGGTGCAGCAGAGGGAGAGCGGGCGGATTCCACATAAGATACCAGTCTAATACCAACACCAATACGGGTCAATTGGCTTTTAACTGGTATTTGCCCTTGCCCGATCCATCCCGGATCGCGGCTGGCGACCGGCACCGGCTCGGCGCGCGGCTCGCGGAAGCAAGGGCTGCGCAGAGAATACCAGTGCGAAACCAGGATCAGGCCCGAGCTCCATCGAGGCAGGCAAAATTCCTGCGGGTGGCCGCTATCCTTCGGCCTTCACGCCCTTGCCGCCATCCGGAGACCTGCCCGCCCGTGTTCAAGATCATTCCCGCCACGTCCGACGATATGGCCCGTCTGCTGCAGCGCATCGCGCTGCTTGCCCAGCGCCACCCGGACAGCGCAGCGCGGCGCCTCGAAGCGCTGGAACATCGCTGCCAGGACCTGGGCGATCTGCCGGCCGCCGTCGACGCGCTCTATGCGCGCTTCTATCTCCAGGAGCACCGCGGCCGGGCGGTGGAGCTTGAGGCGCCGCTGCTGCAAGCGCGCCATCTCGCCGCCGCACAGCACTTCACGCTGCAGGCCGCGCGTGCCGCCGAGGCACTCGGCCGCATTGCCTATCAGCGCGGCGACTACCAGCAGGCCGGTAGTCACTGGACCGAGGCGCTGGAGCTGGCCGAACTGGCGCAGGACCTGCGCGTCACCGTGGCCGCCCGCATCGGCCTGGGCCAGCTGCATTACGCCCGCAACGCCTGGGAGCGCGGGCGCCGAGTGCACCGCGAGGCTGTCGCGCTGCTCGGCGATCTGGACGACAGCTATCTGGCGGCCAAGCTGGCGCTGAACATCGGCGTCAGCCACTTCGAGTGTGGCGAGTTGGAAGACGCCGAGCGGCAGTTCAGCCACGGTCTGGCGGCCGCCCGACGCGGCCAGCACCGCGAGTTCGAGGCCGAGGCCCATTGGCAGCTGGCGCGTGCCGCGCTGGCGCGTGGCCGCACCGACTGGGCCATCGCCGACTGCCGGCTGGCGCTGAATCTGGCCAGCCAGCTGGGGCACTCCTGGCTGGAGGCGGCGGCCAGCCGAACCTGGACCGAGATTGCGCTGGCCCGCGGCGACGAGGCCGGCGCGGTGCGCAGCAGCCGCCACGCGCTGGCACTGGCCGAGCGCATCCAGTCCCGCCCGCAGCAGAGCCAGGCCCATCTGCAGCTGGCCAAGCTGCTGCAGCAGCAAGGCGACGCCGAAGCGGCTCTGCATCACCTGTGGCAGCACCAGTCCTTGCAGGCCGAGATCGAACGGCTCAGTGGGGACAGCAGCGCTGGAGAGCGCGTCGGCCTGGACGGCGATCCGCAAGCCCCCGAGGCCCTGTTGCTGCAGGTCTCGAACCAGCCCAGGCAGGTTCGCTCTGCCGGCGAGGCCGAGCTTGCGTTGCAGGCGCTCGCCGAAGCCGCGCAGCAGGTTCTGCAGGTCGACCAGGTGCTGCTGTGGCGAGAGAACAGCGAAGGTGACGGTGAGCTGCGCCTGCTGGGCAGAAGCAGCAGCCTGCTGACCGCCGGCGCCTACCTGGACCTGATGCGCGCCAGGCATGCAGCCCTGGTGCTGCCGGAGCTGGCCCTGCACCCCTGCTTCCACGAGCTGCAGGCGCTGGCCATCGGCGCTGACGCGCAATCACGCCTGGAACTGCCGTTGTTCGTGCAGCAGCGCCTGGTCGGCGTGCTGTGGCTGGCGCAGACGCGCCACAGCCGCGGCTGGACCCGCCAGGATCAGCTCAACGCCGCGCACTTGGCGCGCCTGATCGAGCAGGTGCTGATGCTGCGGCTGCGCTAAGGCGGCGCTGAATAAGTCCACGTGATGCGGCGCGCCCTGGTTTGGGATGAGCTGCAAGGCGCGAAACGCAGCCGTAGCTTGGGCTACGGCGAGGATTTGCAACGCAGCAGATCGCCCAAAAGCAGGGATGCGCCGTGCGCGAGCGACTTGTTCAGCGTTGCCCTACGGCAGCTGCAGCGCGCGCCCCTGCGCCGCCAGCCAGCGCACCGCCGTCGAGAAATGTCCGCAGCCGATGAAGGGCACCGGCGGCCGCGAAGCAGACAGCGGCGACGGATGGTTGGCCTGCAGCAGCAGGTGCTGCGGGCCGGCGGCGGCGATCAGCTCGGCCTTGGCCTGCGCATGCGCGCCCCACAGCATGAAAACCTTGGGCGCGGCGTCGCGCGCCGCGGCCAGGATCAGCGCATCGGTCAGCGCCTCCCAGCCCGCGCCCTTGGCGATCTTGGCGTGGCTGGCCGGCGCGCCGTCCTCGACGGTCAGGCTGGTGTTGAGCAGGAGCACGCCGGCCTCGGCCCAGGCGCCCAGATGGCCGCTGGCCGGCGGCGCACGACCCAGGTCGCGCTGCAGTTCCTTGAAGATATTGCGCAAGCTGGGCGGCAACTTCTGGCCCGCCGGCACTGAGAAGGCCAGGCCTTCCGCCTGGCCGGGCCCGTGATACGGGTCCTGGCCCAGGATCACCAGACGGGTGGCGGCCAGCGGCGTGGCCTTGAGCGCGCGCAGCGGGTCGGCCGGGTAGAGGGTGGCGCCTTCGCGCTGGCGCTGTTCGACATGCGCAATCAGCGTCTGCGCACCCGCCGTGGCCAGCCAGGCGTCCAGGCAGCCCTGCCAGCCTGCATCCAGCTGCGCCGTGCGCAGCAGCGCGCCCAGCGGATCAGCCAGGACGTTAGATGTGCCCAGATCCAGGCTCTGCTGGCCCATCAGCCGAACAGTTCGGCCAGCGCCGCGCCCGGATCGTCAGCGCGCATGAAGGCCTCGCCGACCAGGAAGGCGTTGACCTGCGCGGCGCGCATGCGCTGTACATCGGCGCGGCCGAGGATGCCGGATTCGGTCACCAGCAGCTTGTCGGCCGGCACCTGCTTCAGCAGGCCCAGCGTGGTGTCCAGCGTCACTTCAAACGTGCGCAGATTGCGGTTATTGATGCCCAAGAGCGGCGTCTTCAGGCGCAGTGCGCGATCCAGCTCGGCGCCGTCATGCACCTCGACCAGCACATCCATGCCCAGCGCCAGCGCACAGGCTTCCAGATCGGCCATCTGCGCATCGTCCAGGCTGGCGGCAATCAGCAGGATGCAGTCGGCGCCCATCGCACGGGCGTCGAAGACCTGGTACTCATCGACCATGAAGTCCTTGCGCAGCACCGGCAGCGCCACCGCAGCGCGCGCCTGGCGCAGGTAGTCGGCATGGCCCTGGAAGAAGGGTTCGTCGGTCAGCACGCTGAGGCAGGCCGCGCCGTGCTGCTCGTAGCTGCGCGCGATCTCAGCCGGGCGGAAGTCGGCGCGGATCACGCCCTTGCTGGGGCTGGCTTTCTTGATCTCGGCGATCACCGCGCTCTTGCCGGCGACGATCTTGGCGCGCAGCGCGCGCTCGAAGCCGCGCGTGCTGCAGTCGGCCTCGGCCTCCTCCCGCAGGCTGGCCAGCGGGCGGCGCGCTTTGGCGGCCGCCACTTCCTCGCGCTTGACAGCGTTGATCTTGTTCAGGATGTCGGACATGCTCAGTCTGCCTTGTGCGGTTTCAGCTGCGGCCCAGCGCCTGCGTGGCGGCGATGAACTGATCCAGCTTGGCACGCGCGGCGCCGCTGGCGATCGCCTGACGCGCCAGTTCGATGCCCTCGCCGATTGAGCCAGCCTTGTTGGCGGCGTAAAGCGTGGCACCCGCGTTCAGGATCACGATGTCGCGCGCCGGGCCTTCTTCGTTGTTCAGGGCGCACAGCATCATCGCGCGCGACTCTTCCGGGCCGGTGACCTTCAGGCTGCGGTTGCTGACCATGGCCATGCCGAAGTCTTCCGGATGGATTTCGTACTCGCGCACCTCGCCGTCCTTGAGTTCACCCACCAGCGTGGCCGCGCCCAGCGAGATTTCGTCCATGCCGTCCTTGCCGTAGACCACCAGCGCATGCTCGGCGCCTAGGCGCTGCAGCACGCGCACCTGGATGCCTACCAGATCCGGATGGAACACGCCCATCAGGATGTTGGGCGCGCCGGCCGGGTTGGTCAGCGGGCCTAGGATGTTGAACAGCGTGCGCACACCCAGCTCGCGCCGCACCGGCGCAATGTTCTTCATCGCCGGATGGTGGTTGGGCGCGAACATGAAGCCGATGCCGGTCTGCGTGACGCTCTCGGCCACCTGGGCCGGCGTCAGCATGATGTTGGCGCCTAGCGCTTCCAGCACATCGGCGCTACCAGTCTTGCTGGAGACGCTGCGGCCGCCATGCTTGGCCACCTGCGCGCCAGCAGCCGCGGTGATGAACATCGAGCAGGTCGAGATGTTGAAGGTGTGCGAGCCATCGCCGCCGGTGCCCACCACATCCACCAGATGCGGCAGCGGCGGCAGCGGCACCTTGGCCGACAGCTCGCGCATCACCTGGGCGGCGGCGGTGATCTCGCCTATGGTTTCCTTCTTCACGCGCAGGCCGATCAGCAGGCCGGCCGCGATCACCGGCGACATCTCGCCGGCCATGATGCGGCGCATCAGCGCCAGCATTTCGTCGTGGAAGATTTCGCGGTGCTCGATGACGCGCGTCAGCGCTTCGGTATCGGTTATCGGCATCTCAAACTCCTTCGAAGTATTCGCGCATCGCGGCGATGGCGCGATCCACGCCCTGCGCATCCACGTCCAGATGCGTGACGAACCGCAAGCGGTACAAGCCGGTGGCCAGCACGCCGCGTGATTTCAGATGGTCAAGCAGCCCAGCCGCCTTGGCCGGCGCCACATCGACAAAGACGATATTGGTCTGCGGCGCCTCCACCGTGACGCCGTCCAACCCTTGCAGGCCCTGGGCCAGGTGGCGCGCCAGCGCATGGTCCTGGGCCAGGCGCCTCACATGGTGTTCCAGCGCGTGATGGGCCGCGGCCGCCAGCAGACCGGCCTGGCGCAGGCCGCCGCCGGTCATCTTGCGCCAGCGATGGGCGCGCTTGGTGATGAGCTCGCGCGAACCGCACAGCACCGAGCCGACAGGCGCGCCCAGGCCCTTGGAGAAGCAGACCGAGACGCTGTCGAAGTGGCTGCAGATGCCCTTCGCCGCGGCATAGGGGTCATGGCCGAACTCGTGAGCACAGGCCACCGCCGCGTTGAACAGGCGCGCGCCGTCCAGATGCCGCGCAAGGCCATGCGTGAGCGCCAGGCGCGAGGCCTCGGACAGATAGGCCAACGGCAGCACCTTACCGCCTATGGTGTTCTCCAGCGCCAGCAGGCGTGTACGCGCGAAGTGCGCGTCGTCCGGCTTGATGTTGGCGGCGATCTCGGCCAGCGGCAGCGAGCCATCCTGCGCGTGCGAGATCGGCTGCGGCTGGATCGAGCCCAGCACCGCAGCGCCGCCGCCTTCCCAGCGGTAGGTGTGGGCAAACTGGCCGACGATGTATTCGTCGCCGCGCTGGCAGTGGCTCATCAGCGCGCACAGATTGCTCTGCGTGCCACTGGGCATGAACAGTGCCGCCTCAAAGCCCAGCGCCGCTGCCAGTGCGTCCTGCAGCAGGTTCACGCTGGGGTCATCGCCAAACACATCGTCGCCCAGCGGCGCGGCCATCATGGCTTCGCGCATCGCTGGGGTTGGTTGCGTGACGGTATCGCTACGCAGATCAACCACTTTCATAAGGCCAGCTCCAGAAAGTTCTTCAACATCGCATGGCCATGCTCGCTGAGGATGGACTCGGGATGGAACTGCACGCCTTCCAGCGGCGTGCGCGTGCCGGCCAGTTCGCGGTGGCGCACGCCCATGATCTCGCCGTCCTCGCTGCGTGCGCTGATCTCCAGCACCTGCGGCATGGTCGCTTCCTCGATCACCAGCGAGTGGTAGCGGATCACGCTGAATTCCTTGGGCAGGCTCTTGAATACGCCCTTCTGGTCGGTCGTGATCGTGCTGGCCTTGCCGTGCATCTGCGTCTTGGCGCGCACGAT
>PNNH01000003.1 GCA_013824165.1 Methylibium sp.
ATCCCCTGAAGGCCGCTGGGGCGCTGGCAAGCCATGACTGAACGCCAGGGGTTTGACATGCGCCCCTCCTGCCTTTTCAGCACTGCGGTCCCGAAGTCTGTCAACTCGGCCAGCGATAGGGGCAAGCGGCAGAGCGATTTCGCGACGCCCCGCAGCTGAAGGCTGCGGTTAGCGCCCCGTGATAAACGAGCCCTGCTGCCGTTGCATCCCCTGGCGCCAGCCACATCTGCGCGTCGAAGCAAGGCGCTACGTTGCGCAGACTCGGCGCTTGCCCCTGCGTATCCAAGATGTACATCCTCTCAGACACCCGGGCTGACGCTGCTGCGCTGCCGGCGCAAGCTCTGCGCCGAACTGCCCGGCGACGGCCAAGCGAACAGAGCCCTGGGCGACTTACGGATTTGGCTACGCTTCCAGCGCCTCGTGAAATGCTGCAGCGCCTGCCTTCCAGTACGCAGAAACTCTGAGCGCCTCTTTGGGCAGCCCCTTGGCCACAAGCAGCCGCCGCACAGCGGCCATTGCCGAGGCCTCGCCTGCAGCCCAGGCAAAGCCCTCGCCCTTCGGGGGCGTCCAGGCCGCAACAGCGGCCTGGAGCGCCTCGTGCGTTGCCACCCACTGCACTTGCGCCTGCGTAGGCAACGACCGGCGATCCACCTCTTCGGAGACCTGTATCAGCGCGACAACAGACGCCGCAGGCTGCAGTTCCTCAAGACGGCGATGTATCGCCGGCAGCGCGGAAGCATCGCCAATGAGGAGATGCCAGTCGTAATCTGGCGGGATGACCATGGAGCCACGCGGTCCGGCCGCAAGCAGGTGCTGGCCGACGGCTGCCTGCCGGGCCCAGTCGGAAGCAGGACCGCTGCCATGCAAGGCGAACTCGATGGTGAGCTCCTGCCCGACCACATCAAAACTGCGTGGTGTGTAGTCTCGCTTGAAATCCTCGCCGAAGAACAGTTTGACATGGTCGTCGAAAGAATCGGATCGGAAGCTGGAGAGGGATTCACCGCGCAAGGTCACTGCCACGAAATTCGGGCTGAGCTGCTCCACACGTGCGACTTCGAGGTCACGCCGTTGCAGTTCATGGCGGATGCGCTGGATTCGCCGGACGGGCAAGGTTTCAGGATCTGACATCGTCCAAACAACTAGTTGATAATGTCATCTATTATGCGAAAACAAGTTGATAATGTCAATCAATATTCAAGCTCGGCCGACGACATCGTGGAGAGCGTCCATGCCGTCATGCATCGCTTCCGATCCCTGCAGCTCCAGGCTTTGAAGTCCGCGTCGCATGACTTGACCCATATGGAAGCCAAGGCACTGGGCTTCTTCGCGAACCGACCGGGAGCGACCCAGAGCGAACTGGCACAGCACTCAGGACGTGACAAGGGGCAAGTCGCGCGCCTGATTGCAGGACTACGTGAGCGGGGTCTGCTGGAAGCAAGCGTGGCTACTGCCGACAAGCGCTGCGTGCACCTCCAGGTTAGCCCGGTGGGCAAGTCCCTCCAACAGCAGTTGCGCCAGGAGGCGCAGAAGCTTGCTGCGCAGGCTGTCCGCGGGCTGAACGATGCGGAGTGCCAGCAGTTGCTGGCGCTGCTGGCAAAGCTGCACGACAACCTGTGGGCGACCCAGACGAGCTCCGAGGGAGCCTCTGCGTGAAGCGGCGCGAGGGCGAGCCATGCGGATCGGGATGGCAGGCCAGGCGCGGTTCGCTGCCTATAGCCGTAGCTGTGGGCGAGAACTGCAACGCAGCAGCCTGCCCGAGTCCGCGCGATCACGGACCGCGTTGCTTTCTGCAGCGCCTCCCTGCAGCCCTTCCCCGCAAGTTCCTGCACATAAAGCGGCGTCTTCCGCAGCAGCCCCACTTTGCGAATCCAATACCACGTGATATCGCCAGGGTTCACACCCCGTTCTGAGCCGGCATCCCACGTCTTCAATCTGGACAGCGACCTGCGGGGCAGGACACTCGCTTGAACTCTGCAGTGCCTACTTCAGAGTGCATCGCCACGTGGCAGCGGGTACCGCTGACTGAGGTCGCCCAGATAGGTCCCCACGCGCGTTGGCTGCGCCTAGCTGACGGTCGTACTGCACCCCTAACTACGCAAGTTCGTGGCCTGGAGCAAGGTGGTCAGGCATCCATTTGTAGAGCCGCCGCGTGCAGCAGTTGGCGAAGCCAAAGCAACCCTGGATCCTGGGTCCGATACTTGTGCCACTGGATGGATTGGATCATGCGCGGCATGGGCATCGGTGGGGGCAACAGGGTCAGCGGGAGCTGACGTGCAGCCAGACGCGCGATACGGGTATGAACAGTTGCGATCCGATCCGTTCCGACGATCAGAGAGGGCGCCGTGGCGAAACTGAAGCTTGTCACCTCGACCCGCCGTGAGGCGCCGTAGCGCTGCATGAACCAGCTCTCAAAGGTCATGCCGCCAGGCGGCTGCATCACGACATGGCCGGCGGCGGTGTAGTCCTCGAAGCTCAATGAGCCCTTTCGGGCCCAACGACTCTCGCCCCAGACAACACAGCTGAACTCCTCTTCGAACAGTGTTTCGGTGGGATGGTCCGGAGAGCAGTAGCCGGAAGGAATCACGAGCATGTCAGCCTCACCGCGCTCCAGCGCGCGTTGGGGCATTTCCACCTGCGAGTGAAAGCGAAAGCGCACGGTCGAGGACTGCTTCGCAGCAAGTGCGACGAGATGCCTGCCGATCACGGACAGGGTGAAGTCAGACACCAGCAACGTGAACTCGCGGTCGGACTGCGCCGCATCGAAGCGCGGTTGCGCGGTGATGGTCGCATCAACCCGCACCAGCACATCGCGAACCGCGTCACGCAGGGCTTCAGCGCGCGGTGTCGCCTCCATCTTGCGTCCAACCTGAACGAGCAGCGGGTCGTCGAAGTAGGTTCGCAGCCTCGCCAGTGCGTTGCTCATGGCCGGTTGGCTCATATGCAGCCGCTCGGCAGCGCGGCTGATGCTCAGTTCGGCCAGCAGCGCATCCAGTGCCACCAGCAGGTTGAGGTCAAGTTTGTTGAAGTGCACGTGGTTGCAGGGTTGGACCTGGAAGTATTTGCCGGATCGATATCAGGAGCTCACTGAACTCAATTTACCAATAGATCGATGCGCCACAGCTTCTCCGAAACCCCAGCCCGCAGACGCCGGCTGAGCACGAGACACCGGCCAGCAGCGGTGGCCGGGCAGCCAGTTCAGCTTCGCTGGATTGCCAAGCATCGCGCACCACCGTCCCGCACAGGCGAACCGCGTACCGCGTTAACCCTCAATTCATTCATCAAATGAATTCGAGAGATTCATTGAAACCATTTTCCCAATGATTCGGGCCTTCGTAACCTGCCGCACCAGAAAGCAATCAAAACAGGAGACAACGAATGGCCTCGCGCCAGGCGGCAGCTTTGCTCACCTCTCGTTCACCCGACAAGCCTGCATCGGCCCTGCATGTTTGCGTGGTGGGTGCGGGGCTGGCGGGCCTTGCCTGCGCTGCCGCGGCCGCCGCCGCGGGTTCATGTGTCGAAGTCATTGACGAGCGCTCCGCCCTGGCCACGCATCCGACGCATGTGAATGTGGTGCCAAATCTCCTGCGCGACCTCGTGGCGCTGGGGGTCGGTGCCGACTGCGTCAAGGCCGGCTTCCCTTACCGCGCTATCCGCGTCATGGACGCCAGGGGGCGCAACTGCTGCGAACTGCCGACGCCTCGTCTGGCGCCTGTAGGCTACCCTGAAGCGCTGGGCATGGCCCATGGCGAACTGGTCGGCATCCTGGCAAAAGCCGCTCAGGACCGCGGTGCCCGACTGTTCTGGGAAACGCGGGTCGAGGGCCTGGGCTGGAACATGGGCCGCGCCACGCTGACGCTGAGTGACGGCCGCGAGATCACACCCGACCTGACCGTACTGGCGAGTGGCGCGCTGTCGCCCTTGCGGGATGCAGTCCTGCAGATCCGCACGGCCCCGGTATGCCTGGGGCACGAATGGACCTACACGCATTCGCCTCGCCCGCACGGTTTCGACCATGCCTCGCTTGTCCTGGACTCGGGTGGCCAGCGTGCGTTCATCGTTCCCACCAGTCCGTCAACCATCGGCATTGCACTGACCTCGGGGGACGCCTCTCGACCAGTGCCGCCGGTACTGCAGCCGCTGCTCGCCCGCCTGGCTCCAGACACGCCTCGCGTCGTGCGTCCACTGCTTGCCGGCTTCCTGCAAGCGCCCTGGCATCGCGGCAACTTGATCTGCGTCGGCGAATGCGCGCACACATTGCCGCCGCACTTCGGGCAATCGGCCGCACAAGCGGTGGAAGACGCCATCGTTCTGCAGCAGTTGCTGGCGCAGGGGCTGTCGCCCGCAGCCGTGGCCGAACGCTTCAGCGAGCGGCGCCACGCGCGCGCCCAGATCGTGTACGAACTCGTCACGCAAGCGGCCCGCGCTCAGCTCAGCCCCAACGAGGAGACCGACCTGCGCGCCCTCTTCCTCCGGCTCTCGCGCCTGGTCGCGGAGTCGGCCTAGCCACCTTCACGCCTCACCCAACGACAAAACGGAGACAACCATGCCCACCACCAGACCCCTCCCCCCCCGACATGCCTTGCTCAACCAGTCGGCCCGGCATTGCCTGCTGCTTGCCGCCCTGGGTACGAGCGCGGCACAGGCGTTCGAAGTCGACACCGGGAATCCCGAGTTGAAGCTGCGCTGGGACACGACGATCAAGTACAGCGCCGCGCTGCGTCTGGAGAGCCGGCTGCCCGGGCTGTCCACGACCGTGGTCGGCCCGACGGGCGTGGTGGGCCCCAACAACAACAACCAGGACGACGGCAACAACAACTTCGGCCGCGGCCTGGTCTCGAACCGGCTGGACCTGCTGACCGAACTGGATGCCAGCTATCGCCAATTCGGCGCGCGCCTGAGCGCGGCGGCCTGGTACGACACGGTCTACAACCGCAGCAACGACAACAGCAGCCGCTCCAGCAACCGCACGCCGGCCAGCGAGTTCGCGCCTGAAACGCGCAAGCTGATGGGCAGCAAGGCCGAAGTGCTGGACGCCTTCATGTTCGGCCGCTTCGAGCTGGGCGATCGGCCCACCACCGTGCGCTTGGGGCGCCACAGCCTCCTGTGGGGCGAAAGCCTGTTCTTCGGCGCCAACGGCATTGCCGGCGGCATGGCACCGCTGGACCTGATCAAGCTTCAATCGGTGCCCAACGCCACCTTCAAGGAAGTGGCCCGCCCAACCGGCAAGCTCTCGGGGCAAGTGCAATTCAGCCCTGAAGTCAGCGTGGGCTTCTATGTGGGCTACGAGTGGCAGAAGACGCGGCTGATGCCCGCCGGCGCCTACCTCTCCGGCAGCGATACGATGGGCCCGGGCGCGGAACGCATCAACGCCGGCCCCACCGGCGTGTTCCTGCGCGAAGCCGACCTGGACGCACGCGACAGCGGCCAGGGCGGCGCGCAAGTGCGTTGGCGTGTCGATGCCATCGACACCGACCTCGGCTTCTATGCCATCCGCTACCACGCCACCGGCCCGAGCAACATCTGGAACACGCTCAACGGCCGCCCACCCACGCTCACCGCCAGCAGCTACCGCTGGGTCTACCACGAGGGCATCCGCGCCTTCGGTGTGAGCTTCGCCAAGACGCTGGGTGAATGGGGCCTGGCCGGTGAGGCCTCCTACCGTCAGAACGCGCCGCTGGCCAGTTCCAGCCAGTCGCGTATCCCGGCCATCGGTGCCGGCATGGCTTTCGACAACAACAGCAACCCCGGCTACGCCGTGGGTGAGACCGCCCATCTGCAGCTGTCGTGGATTGCCAGTCTCGGCCCCAGCTTCCTTGCGCAAGAGGCGAGCTTTGTCGGCGAGCTGGCCTGGAACCAACGCGTCAAGGTCAGCAAGAACCCGCAGATGCTCAACCCGAACACCGACAAGACGGCGACGGCGATGCGCATGGTCTACACGCCCAGCTACCGCCAGGCGCTGCCTGGACTGGACCTCAGCCCCAGCATCGGCCTGGGTTACGCCTGGGGCAAGTCGTCCGCCGTGGGCCCGGCCTTTGGTGTGGACAAGGGCGGTGACGTGAGCCTCGGCTTGGGCGCGGTCTACCTCGGCACCTGGAACGCCAACGTCAACTTCGTCCGCTACCTAGGCCCCGCAGGCCCGACGCTGGACAACGCGAACAACGCCCAGTTCAAGCAGGCGCTGAAGGACCGGGACTTCGTGTCCGTCTCACTGCGCACCACCTTCTAACAACCGGAGACATCCCATGGCCCATACCACCCGCCGCCTCGCCCTGGCCACCGCCGTGCTGGTTGCCTGCGCTAGCCTGGCACTGCAGCCTGCCCGCGCAGCGGTCAGCGCCGAAGAAGCAGCCAAGCTCAAGACCACCTTGACGCCGCTCGGCGCCGAGAAGGCCGGCAATGCCGAAGGCACCATCCCCGCGTGGACCGGCGGCTACACCACGCCGATTCCAGGCTTCAAGAATGGTGGCCGGCGCGGCGACCCCTTCGCCAGCGAAAAGCCGCTGTACAGCGTCACGGCCGCCAACATGGCGCAGCACGCCCCCAAGCTCAGCGAGGGCACCCAGGCGCTGCTCAAGAAGTACCCGCAGTCCTTCCGCGTGGACGTCTACAAGACGCATCGCACGGCCGCTGCGCCGCAGTGGGTCTACGACAACACCTTCCGCAACGCGACGACCGCCAAGATCGACGGCAGCATCGTCAAGGGCGCCTATGGCGGCATTCCCTTCCCCATTCCGAAAACGGGCGAAGAGGTGATGGCCAACCACGAGCTGCATTGGCGCGGCGAGGCCTGGCAGAACGAGTTCCGGGGCTACCTCGGCACGGCCACCGGCCAGCGCGTGCTGTCGGTGGAAGGCACCGGCGAATGGCAGATGCCCTATTACGCCCAAGGCCAGCAGGACAAGTTCAGCGGCGACTACTGGCTGATCCGCCTGGTCAACAGCGGCCCGCCG
Source organism: Methylibium sp. (assembly GCA_013824165.1). Classification (GTDB taxonomy): domain Bacteria; phylum Pseudomonadota; class Gammaproteobacteria; order Burkholderiales; family Burkholderiaceae_C; genus JACDQM01. Next base: position 6,951 of record PNNH01000003.1, read on the forward strand.
GTGCGTGCCGGTGAGGCCATCACCGGGCGCCAGAACCTCGATCCGGAGAAGGGTGGCACCTGGGTCTACCTGACAGGCCAGCGCCGCGTGCGCAAGCTGCCCAACGCCTGCTGCGACACACCCACGCCGGCCACGGCGGGCGTGGCCAGCTTCGACGAGATCGACGTGTTCGCAGGCCGCAATGACCGCTTCGACTGGAAGATCGTCGGCAAGCAGGAGCTGCTCATCCCCTACAACAGCAACCGCCTGCACACCCCGACCAAGGACGGTGATGTGCTGCTGGCCCACCACCTCAACCCTGACCATGTGCGCTGGGAGCTGCACCGTGTCTGGGTGGTCGAGGCCACGCTCAAGGCCGGCCAGCGCCACCAAGCGCCCAAGAGCCGTTACTACATCGACGAAGACACCTGGGTGGCCGTGCTGGGTGATCGCTGGGACGCCAAGGGTCAGCTCTGGAAGACCATCTGGGCACACCCGGTCGCCATGCCCGACCTGCCGGCCACCACGCCGCAACAGCAGTGGGGATTCAACGACCTGATCTCCGGCGCCTGGTACGCCAGCGGTGTCGTCAACGAGCGCCAGGTTCACTACCGCACCGTGCCGCGCCGCAGCGACAGCTTCTTCACCCCGGATGCCATGGCCGGTGAGGGCGTGCGATGAGCCCAATGGGCAAACACCTGCCGCCTGCCCGGCGGCTGGTGCTGGCACTGCTGCTGGGGATGAGCGCAAGCACGCAAGCGGCGCCAGCCGCCGGCGCGCTGGAGCGCCCCGCCGTCATGGCTAAGGCGCCGCAGCGCGCGGCGCTGCTGTCGGCCGCGCTGGCCGGCCGGCGCGTCATCGCAGTGGGCGAACGCGGCATCGTCTTGGCGAGCGACGACGGTGGCCGCAGTTGGCGCCAGGTCCCCAGCCCGGTGAGCGTGACGCTGACCACCGTCCGCTTTGCCACGCCCATGGACGGCGTCGCCGTCGGCCATGGCGGCACCGTGCTGACCACGCAGGACGGCGGCGCCAGCTGGCAGCTTCGCCTGGACGGCCGCCGCCTGGCCGCACTGGTGCGGGAAGAGGCCCAGGCGGCCGGCGCGACGCCCGAGGCGGTACGCGACGCCGAGCGCCTGGTGGCCGACGGCCCTGACAAACCACTGCTGGACGTGCTGCTGCTGGACAAGCCGCGCCTGCTGGCTGTCGGCGCGTTCGGCCTGGCCATCCACAGCGCCGACGGCGGCCAGACCTGGCAATCCTGGATGTCGCGCCTGCCCAACCCCAAGGGGCTGCACTGGCATGTCGCACGTCGCGACGGCGATGCCTTGCTGTTGGCCGGCGAACAAGGCCTGCTGGCCCGCAGCGACGATGGCGGCCAGAGCTTCCGTCCCCTGGCCTCGCCCTACAAGGGCAGCTGGTTCGCCGCCGAAATGCTGCCGCAAGGCCGCATCGTGCTGGCCGGCCTGCGCGGTCAGGTGTGGCAGAGCGTCGATCGCGGCGACAGCTGGACCCTCCTGCCCAACCCCGTACCGGCCACGATCACCACGATGAGCCCCTGGCCTGCCGGCGGCCTGCTGCTGGCCAGCCAGTCCGGCGCGCTGCTGCGCCTGCAGGGAGATCGCCTGCAACCCGTGCCGACCCTCCCGCTGGCCCTGCCGGCCGGCCTGTTGCCACTGCCTGAAGGGCGCCTGCTGGCGCTGGGTCTGGCAGGGCTGCAGGTGCTCAGCCTGCCCTCAGACGGCAAGTCTGCTCCGTGAGTGCCTGACCTGGAATCCTGCTTGTGAGCTTCGCATCCAACTCCTCCACGCCCGCTGCGGCGGCCCCGTTCGACCCTCGGTCCGGGTCGCTGATCGAGCGCGCGCTGTTCAACCACCGCTGGGCCGTGCTGCTGCTGTGCGTACTGGTGACCGTCCTGCTGGGCTGGCAGGCGACGCGCCTGCAGCTCAACGCCAGCTTCGACAAGACCATCCCGACCGGCCACCCCTACATCCAGAACTTCCTCAAGCACCAGGCCGAGCTGAGCGGCCTGGGCAACTCGCTGCGCATCGCCGTGGCCGTGCCGCAGGGCACCGTGTACGAGGCGCGCTATCTGGACACGCTGCGCCGCCTCTCGGACGAGGTCTTCCTGCTGCCCGGCGTGGACCGCGCGCGCATGAAGTCGCTGTGGACACCCAACACCCGCTGGGTCGGCGTGACCGAAGACGGTCTGGAAGGCGGCCCGGTCATCCCCGACGGCTATGACGGCAGTGCCGCCAAGCTGCAGCAGTTGCAGGCCAATGTGGCGCGCTCCGGCGAGATCGGTCAGTTGGTTGCCCGCGACACCAAGTCCACCGTGCTGTTCGTGCCCTTGTTGGCCAAGGACGCGCAAGGCCAGGCCATCGACTATCGCCAGCTCTCCGGCCAGCTGGAGGAGCTGAGGGTCAAATACCAGGGCGAGGGCGTCAGCCTGCACATCACCGGCTTCGCGAAGATCATGGGCGACCTGATCGAAGGCGTGCAGGCGGTGCTGGGCTTCTTCGCCATGGCCGTGGCGATCGCCACCCTCATGGTCTACGCCTACACGCGCTGCATTCGCAGCACGGCGCTCGTCGTGCTGGCGTCTCTCGTGGCCGTGGTCTGGCAGCTCGGCCTGCTGCCCTTGCTGGGCTACTCGCTGGATCCCTACTCCATCCTCGTGCCATTCCTCGTGTTCGCCATCGGCATGAGCCATGGCGCGCAGAAGATGAACGGCATCATGCAGGACGTAGGACGCGGCATCCCCACGCTTGTGGCGGCCCGCTTCACATTCCGCCGCCTGTTCCTGGCGGGCCTGACCGCCCTTCTGGCCGATGCGGTCGGCTTCGCCGTGCTGCTGGTCATCGACATCCAGGTCATTCGCGAGCTGGCCATCGCCGCCTCCATCGGCGTTGGCGTGCTGATCTTCACCAACCTGATCCTGCTGCCGGTGCTGCTGAGCTACACCGGCGTCAGCGCTGCCGCGGCGCAACGCAGCCTACGCGACGAGCAGGCCGAGGCCAGCGGCGCGTTGCGCCATCCGCTGTGGCGCTTCCTCGACCGCTTCACCCAGCGCCGCTGGGCGGCAGCTGCGGTGGTGGGCGGCCTGCTGCTGGGCGCGGGCGGGCTGCTGGTCAGCTTCCAGCTGCAGATCGGCGACCTGGACCCCGGTGCACCCGAGCTGCGCGCCGACAGTCGCTACAACCGCGACGTGGCCTTCATGGCCCAGGCCTACGGCGCCAGCAGCGATGTGCTGGCCGTGATGGTGAAAACACCGGATGGCCAGTGCTCGTCCTACGACACCCTGAACAAGGTGGACGCGCTGGAATGGCAGCTGCGCCAGACCGAGGGCGTGGAGGCCACCAACTCTCTGGCCCTGCTGAACCGGCGCATGCTGACAGGGCTGAACGAGGGCAATCCGCGCTGGTACGAGTTCCTGCCCAACCAGGACATGCTCAACACCGTCACGGCGGGTGCGCCGCGAGGGCTGTACAACGATTCGTGCAACCTGCTCACGCTCTACGCGACGCTGAGTGACCACAAGGCCGAGACCCTGCGCCGCGTCGTCGGTGAGGTCGAGGCTTTCGCTCAGGCCAACAACACCGCCGAGGTGCAGTTCCTGCTCGCGGCCGGCAGCGCCGGCATCGAGGCCGCCACCAACATCGTTGTCAAGGACGCCTGGCGACTGATGCTGGTGCTGGTGTACGGCGCCGTGGTGCTGCTGTGCTTCATCACCTTCCGCAGCTGGCGCGCCGTGGTCGTTGCGGTACTACCCTTGGTCGTCACCTCCTTCATGGCCGAGGCGCTGATGGTGGCGCTGGGCATGGGGGTGAAGGTCGCCACGCTGCCGGTCATCGCGCTGGGTGTCGGCATCGGTGTGGACTACGCGCTCTACATCCTCAGCATCACGCTGGCGCAGCTGCGTGAAGGCAAGAGCCTGTCCGAGAGCTACTACCGCGCCCTGGTGTTCACCGGCAAGGTGGTAATGCTGACCGGGGTGACGCTGGCCATCGGCGTCATCACCTGGGTCGCCAGCCCGATCAAGTTCCAGGCCGACATGGGCCTGCTGCTGGCCTTCATGTTTCTCTGGAACATGGTCGGCGCCCTGGTGCTGCTGCCCGCACTCGCCCACTTCCTGCTGAAGCGACAGAACCGCTCGGCCGAAGACTCTGCCACCTTCTTCGGTGCTTTGCAGGCCCGTCACTGAGCCACTGCGCTCGCCTTTACTCCCTCACATCATGTTCAAGTACTTTCCCACCAACTACGTCTGGAACCTCTCGGTCAACCTCGCCATCGAGATGGGCGCCCGCATCGGCGAGATCGAGGCCATGTGCGGGCCGCTGCAGGAAGCGGCCAAGGCGCCCGACGCCGCCGGCACCCGGGCCTTTCGCGAGACCTGGGTGCGCATGGCCGACCAGCTCTGCGAACTCGCCGCCGAAGACGAGGCAAACGGCCGACTGCTGTCGGCCGGCGAAAAGCTGCGCCGCGCGTCCAGCTACCTGATCACGGCCGAGCGGCTGCAGGCGCATGACGCCCCCGGGCGGCTGGAGCTGTACCGCCGCGAGCTCGCGCTGTTCCTGAAGGGCTCGCAGTTGCTCGGCGACCGCGTGCAGCGCGTCGAGATCCCCTACGAGGGCCGGCACCTCTCGGCCCTGTACCTGCCCGCCGAGGGCCTGGCCCCGGGCGAGCGAGCGCCGCTGCTCGTGCAGGTCAATGGCCTGGACTCGATCAAGGAGATGAAGTACCTCGTCGGCCTGCCGGCCTGGCTGGCCAAGCGCGGCGTGTCTTCCCTCATCATCGACCAGCCCGGCACCGGCGAGGCGCTGCGGCTGCAGGGCCTCACGGCCCGCCACGACGCCGAGCACTGGGCCAGCCGCGTGGTGGACTGGCTGGAGCAGCATCCCGACGTGGACGCAAGCCGCATCGGCTGCGAGGGCGTGTCCCTCGGCGGCTACTACTGCCCGCGCGCCGTCGCCTTCGAGCCGCGCTTTGCCGCCGGCGTGTGCTGGGGCGCCAACCACGACTGGCGCGATGTGCAGAAGCGCCGGCTGGAGAAGGAAGGCGACTTCCCCGTGCCGCACTACTGGGCCCATGTGTGCTGGGTCTGGGGCGCGAAGGACATCCCGGACTTCATGCGCATCGCCGAGAACGTACACCTCGACGGCGTGCTGGATCGCATCAAGGTGCCCTTCCTCGTCACGCACGGCGCCAAGGACTCGCAGATTCCCTTGAAGTGGGCCGAGCGCACCTACGAGCAACTCGTCAACAGCCCGAAGCGCGAACTCAAGGTCTTCACCGACCGTGAGGGCGGTGTGCAGCACGCCAGCTTCGACAACAGCATCAACGCCGGCCAGTACATCGCGGACTGGGTGGCCGAAGTCCTCGGCGGCCGCGTCGCCGCCCGTCCAAAACTCTGACCCCAAGGAAACCCATGAACATCATCGGACCTGACGCCCTCGTCTTCGGCGTCGACGACCTGCAGTCCTGCAGCCAGTACCTTGTCGACTACGGCCTGGCCGACGTCGGCAGCGGCCGTTTCGAGGCGGTGGACGGCACCGCCATCATCCTGCGCCACAAGGACGATGCCGAGCTGCCGCCTGGCCTCGGCACGGCCAGCATGCTGCGCAAGACCATCTATGGTGTGGCCGACGCCGCCACGCTGCACGCCATCGCCGACGAGCTGAGTCGCGACCGGGCCGTCAAGGTGCTGCGGGACGGTTCGCTGGAGTCGGTCGACGACATGGGCTTCGTGCTGGGCTTCCAGGTCACGGTGCGCCGCCCCATCGCGCTGCCGGCCGAGAGCATCAATGCACCCGGCGCCGCGCCGCAGCGCCCGGCCAATGTCCTGGCCGTGCGCGACGACGCCGACTGCCGCCCTCGCACCCTGTCCCATGTCGTCTACTTCGTGCCGGACTCGGCCAAGGCCGAGGCCTTCTACGTCGAGCGCCTGGGCTTCGTCTGCACCGACCGCTTCACCGGCGTGGGTCCCTTCCTGCGCCCCGCCGGCACGCTGGACCACCACACCCTGTTCATGATCCAGACACCGCCTTTCCTCAAGGGCTGCGAGCATTTCACCTTCCACATGGGCGGCCCGACCGCCGTGGTGCAGGCCGGCACGCGCTTCGTCGAAAAGGGCTACCAGAGCTTCTGGGGGCCCGGCCGCCATCGCTTCGGGTCGAACTGGTTCTGGTACTTCAACAGCCCGCTGGGCTGCCACGTGGAGTACGACGCCGACATGGACCTGCATGACGACAGCTGGACGGCGCGCGAGACCCCGATGGGCGCCGATGCCTCGCAGCTCTTCCTGTTCCAGCACCGCGAAAAGTGGGCCCCCAGCGGTCCGCCCGCGAAGGGCTGAACCATGAAAGCCGCCGTGCTGCTGTGTCGGCTGGACGCTCTGCCGGAACAGGGCGCACGCGGCTTCGACCCCCTGGGGCATGGCACGGACACGGTGTTCGTCGTGCGCAAGGGCGAGATGCTGCGTGCCTACCTCAACCGCTGCCCCCACTACGGCGACACCCCCCTGCCCTGGCGCAAGGACCAGTACCTCGACGCCGCCGGCGACGCCATCGTCTGCGCCGCACATGGCGCGCGCTTCGACACCGCCACCGGCCTGTGCGTGCTGGGCCCCTGCCTGGGTCAGTCGCTCACCGCCGTACCGCTTGAACTGAACACAAAAGGCGAGCTGACCGCCGCCATCACATCCCTGCAGGAGACCTCCCCATGACATCCCCCGTGCGCAAGATCCTCATCATCGGCGGCGGCTTTTCCGGCATGGCCGCAGCCATCCAGTGCGCCCGGCAAGGGCTGGAGGTTGATCTCGTCGAGATCGACCCGGGCTGGCGCTCCTACGGCGCGGGCATCAGCATCGGCGGCGCCACGCTACGCGCCCTGGGCACGCTGGGCGTGCTGCCGCGCTTCCTGGAAGTGGGCAGCGCCCACGACGGTGCCCAGGTGTACGCGCCACACGGCCAGCTGCTCGCCGAGCTACCCACGCCCCGTGTCGCCGGTCCCGACGTGCCCGGCGGCGGCGCCATCATGCGCCCCGCGCTGGCCGCTCTGCTGGCCGACGCCGTGCGCGCCAGCGGCACCCGCGTGCGTCTGGGCTGCAGCTTCACCCACATCGAGCCATCGGGCGACAGCGTGGACGTGGCCTTCACCGATGGTACGAAGGGCAGCTACGACCTGGCCGTCGGTGCCGACGGGCTCTACTCGGCCGTGCGCCAGGCCGTCTTCCCCGATGCACCCGCACCGCGCTACAGCGGCCAAGGCGTCTGGCGCGCCGTGCTGCCGCGACCGGATGAGGTCACGAACACCATGATGTGGGTGGGTCCCAAGGTCAAGACAGGCGTCAACCCCGTGTCCAAGACGAAGATGTACCTCTTCGTCACCGAAGACCGCCCGGTCAACGAACGTGTGGCCCCGGAGAGCTTCGTGCCCCGGCTCAAGGCCCTGCTGGAGCCCTTCTCCGCGCCCTTGATGCAGCGCATCCGTGAAACGATCGGCCCGGATTCGCAGATCATCTACCGCCCGCTCGAGGGCCTGCTGGTACCTCAGCCCTGGTACCGCGGCCGTGTGGTGCTCATCGGCGACACGGTGCATGCGACGACGCCCCACCTGGCCTCCGGTGCCTGCATCGGCATCGAGGACGGCATCGTGCTGGCTGAGGAGCTGGGCCTCGCGACCAACGTCGAAGCAGCGCTGCAGGCCTTCCAGCAGCGCCGCTGGGAGCGCTGCCGCATGGTGGTCGAGAACTCGGCCCGCCTCGGCGAGATCGAGGCCACGGGCGGCGACAAGGCCGAACACGCCCGCATCATGCGCGAGTCCATGATCGCGCTGGCCCAAGCTATCTGATGGAGCGCCATATGACGACGCTGCCTCAGATCCTTCGCATCGTGACAGGCCATGACGAGCATGGTCGCGCCTGTGTGAAATCCGCCGGTCCGCTGCCAAGTGTGGTGGCGATCCAGGCCATCCCTGGCACGGTCTTCCACGAGGTGTGGGCCACCAGCACCACGCCGGCACCGATCGGCCACGCCCCTGCCGACCCCACCCTAGCGCCGCTGCAACTGCCGCCGCCGGCCCGGGGCACCCGCATCCGCTTCGTCGACATTCCGCCCGACACGCCCGAGTTCCTCGCGCGCGGCCACGAACGCATGCAGCAGGCCTTCAGCCAGGCTGGAGACGCCCAGCTGAGCACGGTCAAGGCCGATTCGCCGCACCCTCTGATGCACCGCACCGAGACGGTGGACTACGGCGTCGTCATCGACGGCGAGCTCACCCTCGTGCTGGACGAAGGCGAGGCGCAACTGGGCCCGGGAAGCGTGGTCGTGCAATGCGGCACCAACCACGCATGGGCCAACCGTTCGGGACGCCCCTGCCGCATGCTGTTCGTGCTGGTGGACGGCTGCTACGAAGCGGGCCTGGCACAGGCACTCGCCGGACGGTGAGGGAGATCGGCATGCACGTCTTCGTCACCGGTGCGGCGGGTTACGTGGGCGAAGCCCTCGTGCCCCGCCTGCTCGCACTCGACACCATCACTCGGCTCAGCCTGGCGGATCAGGGCTTCGGCGCTCAGGCAGCGGCCTGGTGCAGCGACCCGCGCGTCACGCTTGCCAAAGGCCAGTTCGGCGCGCCGTCTGTGCTGGACGCCCTGCTGGGCGAACCGGCCGATGTGGTCTACCACCTCGCCAGTGTTCCCGGCAGCCTTGCGCAGCGAGAGCCCGAACTAGGCCAGCGCGTCAATCTGCACGACACGCTGCGCCTGTTCGACGCCGTGGCCGCAGGAGGCAAGCCGACCCGACTGGTGTTCGCCAGCTCCGTGGCTGTCTACGGTGCGCTTGAGAACCTGGACTCCGTCGACGAAACCACTGTGCCGGCGCCGCAGTCGAGCTACGGTGCCCACAAGCTGATGGCCGAGATCCATCTGGCCGATCTCAGCCGCCGTGGGCTGGTGGACGGCCTGTCGCTGCGGCTGCCAGGCATCGTGGCACGGCCTGGCACATCCGCCGGGCATGGCTCGGCCTTCATGAGCGACCTGATCCGCACGCTGTCGGCCGGGCAGCCCTACACATGCCCGGTGTCGGCGGCGGCACGCTGCTGGTGGATGTCGCGCGCCCGCTGCGTGGACAACCTGCTGCACGCCGCGTCCCTGACCGCGCAGCAGTTGCCCGCCTCCCGCGTGGTGCAGTTGCCGGTCTTGCTCGCCTCAGTGATGGCCGTGGCGCACGAGGCCTCACGCGGCCAAGCAAGCATGGTGAGCTACAGGCCGGACGCCCGCATCGAAAGCACCTTCGCCTGCATGCCTGCGCTGCACACACCCGGTGCTCGCGCCCTGGGCTTCGTGGATGACAGCAACCTCAGCCAACTCGTCAACAACTCACTGACATAGCACCAGTCACCAGGAGACAACATGACAAAGACCGAGAGCGCGCCCGGACGCGCCGTACTGATGGCGGCGCATTGCGCCGGCATGATCGACCTCGTAACGCTGCCCGTCTGGGTCGGCACGCTGATGTCGACCTACCACTTCGACCCGCAGCAGGCCGGCGCGCTGGTCACCCTCTTCTTGGCAGGGGCGGTGGCCGCCAGCCTGTTCTTCGCGCCGCGCTTTCACCGCATGTCGGGCCGGCCGATGGCGACACTGGGCTATGGCGTGGCGGCGCTGGCCTTCTTCGGCTTGGCTCTGGTGGACGACTTCGGGGCCATGGCCGTGCTGCATGCCATCGCGGGCCTGGCCGCCGGTTGCGGCCTGTCCTTCACGCACGGCACCATCGGTCGCAGCGCCAACCCGCATCGCTTGTTCGCGATGGCCGGCCTGGCGCTGGGCGTGTTCGCCATCCCGATGCTGGGCGGCCTGCCGGCGTTGGTGGCGGCCGTTGGCGGAGCAGCCATGTTTCGCGTCTTCGCGGTCGTCATGGCCGTGGCGGCCGTGCTGGCAGCGCTGGCCTTCCCCGTGCCCCACGCGCCGGCCACCAGCGCGCCCGGTGCGACGGGCACACGGCTGAGCCCGGCCACGTGGCGTGTGATGGCCGGCGTGGCCTGCATGGCCCTGGTGCAGGCCATGCTGTTCAGCTTCGTCGAACGTGTCGGTACCGAACGCTTCGGCGCGGCAGCGGTCGCCTCCATGCTCATTGCCCTGGGTTTTGTCACCTTGCTGCCTGCGCCGCTGGCTGCGCTTCTGCAGCGTCGAATGGCCCCGCAACATGTGCTGCTTGTCGGGCCGGCTTTGCAAGTGCTGATCGCCGTGGTAATCACACAAAGCGCCATCTTCGTGCCTTACGCCGCAGCCACCGTGCTCCTGCCCTGCGTGATGATCTTCAGCCACACCTTCGCCTTCGGCGCCATCGCACGGCTGGACCCGACGGGCCGCGCAGTGGCGGCCACGCCAGCCATGATCATGGTCGGCGCTGCCATCGGTCCCGTCCTGGGCGGCACCCTGGTCAAGGCTGGCGGCTATGCCCCGCTGGCCATCGCAGCGGCCGTCGTCGCGACCATCGCCATCGGCTGCTTCCTCGCACTGCTGCGCCCGCAGCAGGCCAGCGCCTCCCTGAAGCTCGAAAGCGGAACTCAAACATGAAACTCGCCACATTGCGCAATGGCACGCCGGATGGCCGGCTGGTCGTCGTCTCCCGGGACCTGTCCCGCGCCGTCGACGCAGGCCCGGCGCTGCCGCATCTCATCAGCGCCCTGTCCCTTTGGGAACAGGCGCAGCCCGTGCTGCAAGCCCTGTATGACAAGCTCAACGCAGACACCGCAGCGGGCAGCTTCGCCTTCGAGCCCGAGCAATGCATGGCGCCCCTGCCGCGCAGCCCGCAGTGGCTGGACGCCTCGGCCTTCCTGAACCACGGCCGCCTCATGGAGACGGCCTTCAACACGCGGCCCATCCCCAAGTTCGATACCGTGCCCGTCATGTACCAGGGCGCCAGCGACGACTTCCTCGGCCCCTGCGAGGACGTGCCGCTGCCCAGCGAGGCCGACGGCATCGACTTCGAGGGCGAGTTCGGTGTCGTGGTCGACCGTGTGCCCATGGGCGCCACGCCGGCGCAGGCGCTGGCCGCCGTGCGGCTCATCGTGCAGATCAACGACTGGAGCCTGCGCGCACTCGGCCCGCACGAGATGGCCACCGGCTTCGGCTTCCTGCAGGCCAAGCCCTCGACCGGCTTCGCACCCGTGGCCGTCACGCCCGACGAGCTGGGCGACGCCTGGCAGGACGGCCGGGTGCACATGGCGCTTCACGTGCAGCTCAACGGCCAACGCTTCGGCGATCCGCATGGCCGCGAGATGAACTTCGACTTCGGCCAGCTCGTCGCTCATGCCGCCCGCACGCGCCGCCTGTCGCCCGGCACCATCGTCGGCTCGGGCACGGTGTCCAACGTGTCGCGCGCCGCCGGCTCGGCTTGCCTGGCCGAACGCCGGGTCATCGAGATCATCGACGAGGGTCAGGCCCGCACGCCCTTCATGCGTTTCGGCGACCGCGTGGTCATGCAGGCGCAGTTCGACGACGGCCGCCCCGGCCCCTTTGGCCGCATCGACCAGCAGGTCGTCGCCGCCCAACACCCCTGATATGGAGACCGCCATGAACGCTGTCAAACCCAAGCGCCGCTTCGTCGACCTGTCCATCTACCTGGAGAACGACGTGCTGTCCGACCCGCCCCCACTGGCGCCGCGCATCACCTACCAGAAGCACGGCGACACGGTGCAGGAGTTCATGAGCCTGCTACCAGGCACGCAGGCCAGCGACTACCCCGACGGCGAGGCCGCTGCGGCCGAATGGGTCACCCTGACCACGCACAACGGCACCCACCTGGACGCGCCCTATCACTTCCATTCCACTCAGGATGCCAAGCTCGGCGGTGCCCGACCCTCCATCACCATTGACGAGGTACCGCTTGAGTGGTGCTTTCAGCCCGGCGTGAAGCTGGACTTCCGGCACCTGCCGGACGGCCATGTCATCACCGCCGCCGAGGTCGAGGCCGAGCTCGCACGCATCGGCCACACGCTGCAGCCGCTGGACATCGTCATGGTCAACACCCGCGCCGGATCGCGCTATGGCCACCAGGACTATGTGAATGCCGGCTGCGGCGTGGGCTATGAGGCCACGATGTACCTGCTGGAGCGCGGCGTGCGCCTCACCGGCACCGACGCCTGGAGCTGGGATGCGCCCTTCAGCTACACCGCCAAGAAGATCGCCGAGACCGGTGACAAGTCGCTGATCTGGGAAGGCCACAAGGCTGGCCGCGACATCGGCTACTGCCATCTCGAGAAACTGCACAACCTCGAAGCCCTGCCGCCGCACGGCTTCATGGTGAGCTGCTTCCCGCACAAGATCCGTGGCGCCTCGGCCGGCTGGACGCGGGCCGTGGCCATCTTCGAGGACTGACATGCAGCGCTAGCTGAATGCTCGCACGCTGCTGCTGCGGTTCCCGGTGCAGGCAGCCCTGCTGGTCGCGCTGGCGGCGGGCTCTCCAGGCCAGTCGCTCGGAGTTCGCCGCGGCGCGCCACCGGCAGCAGGCAGCGATGGCCTCCGGGCTGTTGCGCAGCATCACCCGGCCCGTGGACGCCGCGGTGCTGCATGCAAAACCCATCGCCGAGGGGCGGCTGGACCTGACAGCCACAAGCGCTCGGCAGGATGAGCTCGGCGGCTGAAGCTGCGATGGCAGCCATGCAGGAACGGCGGCGGTCCTCGCTGCTGAGCCATTCTTCCGACGCCGTACTGGGCTCCGGCGACGAGATCGGCTCGGCCAGCCGGCACCTGTCGGCCCGCACCGGGCAGGCCGCCGCTCAGCTCGATGCCACCAGCGCCACTGTCAAGCGGCTGACGCAGGCTCTGGCCGACAGCGCGCCGGCCGTATCGCCAGCGGCAAGGCCAGCATCGAGACCATGGGCTGGGAACTCTTTCATCTGATGCTGGACA
>PNNH01000097.1 GCA_013824165.1 Methylibium sp.
TTCGAGCGGCGCGCGCGCGGTGTGGAACCGACCGAGGCCTGCCGGGCGCTGGTGCGCCACATCCGCTCGCTGCATGCCTCGCTGCATGCGCTGGAGAGCGAGGTGATGGAGTTTGCGCGCGGCATCAAGGGCCATCTGCGCATCGCCGCCAACACCGGCTCGATCGCCGAATGCCTGCCGCCTGATCTGGCGGCTTTCTTGCAGGCCCACCCGCAGATCCGCATCAGCCTGGAAGACCTGACCAGCGCCGAGGTCCAGGCTGCCGTCGCCGAAGGGCGCGCCGATGTGGGTGTGTTCACTGCTCCCTTGCTGGATAACCGCCTGCAGACCTGCACCTACAAGCCTGGCCGCCTGGCAGTGCTGGTGCCCAAGGGGCATGCGCTGGCCGTGCGCGACGCCGTCAGCTTCGACGATCTGCTGGACTATGACCTGATCGGCCTGCACGCTGGCGCGGCGGCGCAGGAGCTGATGCGCGAGCAGGCGCTGGCCCGCGGCCGCACACTGAACGCCAGGCTGCAGGTGCGCGGTTTCGACGCCATCGCGCAGCTGGTCGAGGCTGGGTTGGGGGTGGCGGTGCTGCCGGAAGACCCGGCGGACCGCTTCGCCAAGGTGTTTGCCGTCAAGCGTCTGCGCCTGGATGAGACCTGGGCGCAGCGCGACTATGTTCTGGGGGTGATGCGTCAAGAGCGCCTGCCCACCGTGGTGCAGCGCTTTGTCGATGCGCTGTGCCCTGCTGTTCGACGAGAAGAGGAAAGAAGCAAAGCATGAATGCTGTGACTGCACGCACGCTCTACGACAAGCTCTGGGATGAGCATGTCGTTCACACCGAGGAAGACGGCACCGCTGTCCTCTACATCGATCGCCATCTGGTGCATGAGGTGACCAGCCCGCAGGCCTTCGAAGGACTGCGCCTGGCCGGCCGCAAGGTCTGGCGTGTCAGCTCCATCGTCGCCACCGCCGACCACAACACGCCCACCACCGGCTGGGAGCTGGGCTATGACGGCATCACGGACGCCACCAGCAAGCAGCAGATCACCACGCTGGACGCCAATATCAAGGCCTTTGGCGCGGCGGCCTACTTTCCCTTCCTGGACAAGCGCCAGGGCATCGTCCATGTGATGGGCCCTGAGCAGGGCGCCACGCTGCCCGGTATGACTGTGGTCTGCGGCGACAGCCACACCTCCACCCACGGCGCCTTCGGCGCGCTGGCTCATGGCATCGGCACCTCGGAGGTCGAGCATGTGATGGCCACCCAGACTCTGTTGGCCAAAAAGGCCAAGAACCTGCTGGTCAAGGTGGAGGGGCAGGTGGCCAAGGGCGTCGGCGCCAAGGACATCGTGCTGGCCATCATCGGCAAGATCGGCACGGCTGGCGGTACCGGCTACACCATCGAGTTCGGTGGCTCCGCCATCCGCGCGCTTTCCATGGAAGGCCGCATGACGGTCTGCAATATGGCCATCGAGGCCGGCGCACGCGCCGGCCTTGTGGCGGTGGACGAGACGACGATCAACTATGTGAAGGGCCGGCCCTTCACGCCCACGGGTGTCGAGTGGGACCAGGCCGTGGCTTACTGGCGCACGCTGCACTCTGACCCAGGTGCCAAGTTCGACACTGTGGTCGAGCTGGACGCCGCGCAGATCCGCCCGCAGGTGACCTGGGGCACCAGCCCGGAGATGGTGCTCTCCATCGAGGACCGCGTGCCGGATCCGGACAAGGAAAAGGACGCCGTCAAGCGCGGTGCCATCGAGCGCGCGCTGCAGTACATGGCGCTGGAGCCGAACAAGGCGATCAGTGACATTCGCATCGATAAGGTCTTCATCGGCTCCTGCACCAACAGCCGCATCGAGGACATGCGCGAGGCCGCCGCGGTGGTCAAGCGCCTGGGCGGCCGCGTGGCCAGCACTGTGAAGCTGGCCCTGGTGGTGCCGGGCTCGGGCCTGGTGAAGGCGCAGGCCGAGGCCGAAGGCCTGGACCAGATATTCAAGGCTGCGGGTTTCGAATGGCGCGAGCCGGGTTGCTCGATGTGCCTGGCGATGAACGCGGACCGGCTGGAACCAGGCGAGCGCTGCGCCTCGACCAGCAATCGCAATTTCGAAGGGCGTCAGGGCGCTGGTGGCCGCACCCATCTGGTCAGCCCGGCGATGGCTGCCGCCGCGGCCATCGAGGGCCATTTCGTCGACGTCCGCCGTATCGCCTGAGGAGCATAGCCATGGACAAGTTCACCGTGCACAAGGGCCTGGTGGCCCCGATGGATCGCGCCAATGTCGACACCGACGCGATCATCCCCAAGCAGTTCCTGAAGTCGATCAAGCGCAGCGGCTTCGGGCCCAACCTGTTTGATGAGTGGCGCTATCTGGACCGCGGCGAGCCCGGCCAGGACCCGGCCAGCCGCAAGCCCAACCCGGATTTCGTGCTGAACCAGCCGCGCTATCAGGGTGCCAGCATCCTGCTGGCGCGCGAGAACTTCGGCTGCGGCTCAAGCCGCGAGCACGCGCCCTGGGCGCTGGAGCAGTACGGCTTCCGCAGCATCATCGCGCCGAGCTATGCCGACATCTTCTTCAACAACTGCTTCAAGAACGGCATGCTGCCTATTCAGCTGCCCGAAGCGCAGGTGGCGCGCCTGTTCGACGCGGTGGCCGCGTTCCCGGGCTACCAGCTGACCATCGACCTGGAGCGCCAGGTCGTCGTCACGCCGGATGGCGAGGCGCTGCCTTTCGAGGTGCAGGCCTTCCGCAAGTACTGCCTGCTCAACGGCTTTGACGACATCGGCCTGACGCTGCGCCACGCCGACAAGATCAAGGCGTTTGAAGCCGAACGCATCGCTACCAAGCCCTGGCTGGCCCACCGCCTGGTCGGGTGAAAAGAATAGAGAAGGAACAGAAGATGAAGATCGCAGTCTTGCCGGGTGACGGCATTGGTACCGAAATCGTCGCCGAGGCCGTCAAGGTCCTGAAGGTGCTGGACCTGCCGCTGGAGATGGAAAGCGCGCCGGTCGGCGGCGCCGCCTATGAGGCTTCGGGCCATCCGCTGCCCGAGGCCACGCTTCAACTGGCCAAGGACGCCGACGCCATCCTTTTCGGCGCCGTGGGTGACTGGAAGTACGACAAGCTGGACCGCCCGCTGCGCCCCGAGCAGGCCATCCTGGGCCTGCGCAAGCACCTGGGCCTGTTCGCCAATTTCCGCCCGGCAATCTGCTATGAGCAGCTGACCCATGCGTCCAGCCTGAAGCCCGAGCTGGTGGCCGGCCTGGACATCCTGATCATCCGCGAGCTGACTGGCGACATCTACTTTGGCCAGCCGCGCGGCCGCCGCACCGCCGTTGACGGCCACTTCCCCGGCGCCGAGGAGGCCTTCGACACGATGCGCTACTCGCGCCCCGAAATCGAGCGCATCGCCCATGTGGCTTTCCAGGCCGCGCGCAAGCGCAACAAGAAGGTCACCTCGGTGGACAAGGCCAATGTGCTGGAGACCTTCCAGTTCTGGAAGGACGTGATGATCGAGGTGTCGGCCCAGTATCCGGACGTGGAGCTGGACCATATGTATGTGGACAACGCCGCGATGCAGCTGGTCAAGGCGCCGAAGAAGTTCGACGTGGTGGTGACGGGCAATATGTTCGGCGACATCCTGTCGGACGAGGCGGCGATGCTGACCGGCTCGATCGGCATGCTGCCCTCGGCCTCGTTGGACAAGAACAACAAGGGACTCTACGAACCCAGCCATGGCAGCGCGCCGGACATTGCTGGTCGCGGAATTGCAAACCCGCTGGCTACAATCCTGTCAGCTGCCATGATGCTCAAGTTCTCCCTCAACCAGCCCCAAGCCGCCGCCCGTATCGAGGCCGCGGTTCAGTCGGTGCTGGCCCAGGGTCTGCGTACCGCGGACATCTGGAGTGAGGGCACCACCAAGGTGGGCACGCGCGAGATGGGTGATGCGGTTGTTGCCGCCATCACCACCACGACCAAAACCATTAAGAGCTGATTCAGCTCCGGTTCGTCTCGCCCCTACACCCCCGGCGAAGCGAGCCGGGGAGGAAGAAGATCCGAGGCGATTTTTCTTTTCTTCATTGTTAGGGCGATAGAGGTATCAAGATGACGACACTTGTTGGACTGGTGGGCTGGCGCGGCATGGTGGGCTCCGTGCTGATGGACCGCATGGTGGCCGAGCGCGACTTCGACCTGATCGAGCCGCTGTTCTTCAGCACCTCGAACGCCGGCGGCGCCGCCCCGGCGCAGGCCAAGAATGAGACCAAGCTGCAGGACGCCTTCGATATCGAACAGCTCAAGCGCTGCGAGATCATCATCACGGCCCAAGGCGGCGACTACACCAGCGAGGTCTTCCCCAAGCTGCGCGCCGCGGGCTGGACGGGCCACTGGATTGATGCGGCCTCGACGCTGCGCATGGCGGACGATGCGGTCATCATCCTCGACCCGGTCAATATGCCTGTCATCAAGGACGCGCTCGCCAAGGGTGGCAAGAACTGGGTTGGAGGCAACTGCACCGTGAGCTGCATGCTGATGGGCGTGGGCGCGCTCTACAAGGCCGGTCTGGTCGAGTGGATGAGCACGCAGACCTACCAGGCGGCATCGGGCGGCGGCGCGCAGCATATGCGCGAACTGCTGACGCAGTACGGCACGCTGAACGCCGAGGTCAAGGCGCTGCTGGACGACCCCAAGAGCGCGATCCTCGAGATCGACCGCAAGATCATCGCCAAGCAGCGCAGCCTGACGGCGGCCGAGACTGCCAACTTCGGCGTGCCGCTGGGCGGCTCGCTGATCCCGTGGATCGACAAGGACCTCGGTAATGGTCAGTCCAAGGAAGAGTGGAAGGGCATGGCCGAGACCAACAAGATCCTCGGCTTGGGTGAGGGCTTCGGCTCCGCGCCCATCCCGGTGGACGGTTTCTGCGTGCGCGTCGGCGCGATGCGCTGCCACAGCCAGGCGCTGACCTTCAAGCTGAAGAAGGACGTGCCGGTGGCCGACCTCGAGGCCATGATCGCCGCCGACAACGAGTGGGTGAAGGTGGTGCCCAACACGCGCGAGGCGACCATTCAAGACCTGACCCCGGTGGCCGTGACCGGTACTATGACCATCCCTGTCGGCCGTATCCGCAAGCTGGCGATGGGCCCGGAGTATGTTGGCGCCTTCACCATCGGCGACCAGCTGCTGTGGGGCGCGGCCGAGCCGCTGCGCCGCATGCTGCGCATCCTGCTGGATCGGTGATTTCCCTCGGCTTGCCGGCACAGCTCGTTGCCGGCAAGCCACAGGGCGGTAACCACTGGTTAATCAGGCAGGGGACAGCCGAGGTATTCAGGCTTTGCGTGAGCTCATCAGCGTATATGCTTGACGCTGTTGTGATTTCATATCGCAAGAGCTCATGAACACAGACTCGGCTGAGCTGTTGAAGCCAGAACAACGATCGTCAAAAGGCGGGCGCCTGCAGTCGCCCGCCTTGTCGCTTTGGGGGACGCCTTGAAACTGAACCGTAGTGCTTGGGGGCGTTTTGCCCTGACCCATGTGGCGGTAGCGACATTGAGTGTGGCCAGCACGGCCGCCTGGGGCCTCGGCCTTGGGCGTCTGAGCGTGCAGTCTGCCCTCGGCGAGACGCTCAGCGCCGAGATCGACATCGCGGCGATCACGCCGGAGGAAGCGGGAACGCTTCGGGTGCGCGTCGCGCCGCCCGAGGCCTACCGGGCCACCGGCGTCGAGTACAACCCGGTGCTCACCAATACCCAGGTCCAGCTGGCGCGCCGCTCTGACGGGCGACCCTATCTGCGCATTGCGAGCGATCGCGCGGTCCAGGAACCTTTTGTCGATGTGATTCTCGAAATCAGCTGGGCCGGTGGCCGGCTGGTGCGTGAATACACCCTTCTGTTCGATCCGCCGACGCTGGCTCGCCCGACACCGCCCGCTACCGTCACGACCGCGCCAGTGATGGCTGCGGCGACGCCTGAGCCGCGGCCGCTGGCGCCGGCAGCCACACCAGCGCCTGCGCCTCGCCCTGCAGTGGCTGCGCCCGCTCCGGCGCCGGTGGCAGCGCGCTCCCCCGCAGCATCACGTCCAGCTGCTGCCCCTGCGCCCGCGCCGGTCGCTGCCGCGCCGGCTGCGCGTCCGGCTGCTGAGCCCGGCGCAGCGTCGCGCTACACCGTCAAGCCTGGTGACTCGCTGTCGCGGGTCGCCAGCCGCACCAAGCCGGCCGAAATCTCGCTCGACCAGATGCTGGTCGGCCTGTATCGCAACAATCCGGACGCATTCATCGGCGAGAACATGAACCGGCTCAAGGCCGGCGTTGTGTTGCAACTGCCATCGGCCGACGCCTTGGCGGGCCTGCCGAACGAGGAAGCCAAGGAGATCGTGGCCGCGCAGAGCGCTGATTTCGCGGCCTATCGCGATCGACTGGCATCGGGTGCGCCCGAGCTGCAGGCGACTCAGGCTTCGCGAGCCGCCAAGGGCAAGGTCCAAGCTGAGGTGGCCGATCGCAAGCCGGCTGCAGCGCCTAGCCCGGACAAGCTGATGCTCAGCAAGGCCGGGGCTTCTGCGGCTGAAGGCAAGGTCTCCAAGGACACGGAGCGCAAGGACGAGGCCGCCCGCGTGGCCGAGCTCAAGCGCAATGTCGAAGAGCTGAAACAGATCTCGAGTGCGACCAAGCCTGCCACGCCAGCGCCGGCCGCGCCTGTGGCGTCGGCGCCAGCACCAGCACCGGCACCAGCAGCTCTGCCGGTGATTGCTGCGGCGCCCGCTCCGACGCCCGCTTCGGCGGCCGTTGTCGCTGCCGCATCAGCGCCGGTGGCCAAGCCCGCCGCGTCGGCTGCGGCGTCCAAGCCCCTGGCTGCGGCGCCACTGCCAGAGACCGTCGCCGACGAGCCCGGACTGCTGGAAGGGCTGATGAACCATCCGCTGGTGATTCCGGTGGCCGGCGTTCTGGTTGCGCTGCTGGGCGGTCTGGGCTTGATGCGTCTGCGTGGCCGCGGCAGCAAGCCCAAGGCCGACACAGGCTTCCACGAAAGCCGCCTGCAGCCGGATTCCTTCTTTGGCGCTTCCGGTGGTCAGCGTGTCGATACGCGTGACGCCACCAGCGGCTCATCGTCGATGAGCTATTCCTTGAGCCAGCTCGATGCGATCGGTGATGTCGACCCGGTGGCCGAGGCCGATGTCTACCTTGCCTATGGTCGCGACCTGCAGGCCGAAGAGATCCTGAAGGAGGCGCTGCGCGCCAACCCGGAGCGCCTGGCGATTCGGCTCAAGCTGCTTGAGGTCTATGCCAAGCGCCGCGACATCAAGGGCTTCGAGCAACTCGCCATCCAGCTTTATGCCGAGACCAAGGGCAGTGGCGATGACTGGGCCAAGGCGCAAGAGCTCGGCCGCCTGATCGATCCGGACAATCCGCTCTATCAGCCCGGCGGTGCCCCGAGCCAGGTGCTGTTCGACAACGATCATCGACCGGAACCGATGAATGCCAGCACGCTGCCGCAGACCGCGCAGCACTCGACCATTGTCGGCGCTCATCTGAACACCGAGCCGATGGAGCGCGCGGCACCGGATGCTGGCCCCGTCAGCGGTCTGGACCTGGATCTGGACCTCGACATGGGCAGCAATGCGCCGGCTCCGGCCTCGCCGCTGGCCATGGAGGCCACGCAGGCCATGGCCACCACGGTCGAGCAGGCCCCGTTGGCGATGGACTTCGACTTGTCGAGCCCGCCGCCAGAGAGCGCCAAGACTGCAGCGGAAACCGAGTTGGGCGAGCTGAGCTTCGATCTGGATGAGCTGGACGCTCCGACGGCTCCGATTCCGCCCGATGACGCGCCAACCGCCAATGCGCTGGACTTCGACTTGTCGTCCATCGACCTGGATCTGCCGCAGAGCCCTGACGCTTCGGCTGAGGCTGCCATCCCTGCGGCCGCAGCCACGCCGATTGGGGCTGAATTGCCGGCTGAGTTCGACAGCCTGCTGCAGGAGCAGCCGAGCAGTCCGCTGTCCAATGCCTTCGATGCGCTGGATGATGAAGATGGTGACCCTCTGCAGCGTCAGCTGGAGCTGGCGGACGAGTTCCGCCAGATTGGCGACGTCGAGGGTGCACGTGATGTGCTGCAGGAACTGCTCTCCAAAGCCTCCGGCCCGATCAAGGAGAAGGCCGAAGCCATGCTCAGCGAGTTGCGCTGACTGAGTAAACTGCGTCATTGCCGAGGCGCCCGGTTTGGCCGGGCGCCTTTTCTTTTGCTCCGGAGGTTTCGTGACGATCAGAGTTGCGCTGGGCATCAGCTATCGCGGCTGCGCCTACAAGGGCTGGCAGAGTCAGCCGGGCGGCGGCACGGTGCAGGACGCGCTGGAGGCCGGCCTGAGCCAGTTCGCCGCCCATGCGGTGCGCACGATCTGCGCCGGACGCACCGATGCCGGCGTGCACGGGCTGAATCAGGTGGTGCATTTCGATGCCGAGGTCGAGCGCGAGCCCTTTTCGTGGATACGCGGCACCAACCGCTATCTGCCGCCGGATATCGCGGTGCAGTGGTGCGCGTTCCCGGGGGCTGATTTTCACGCGCGCAACCACGCGCGCGGTCGGCGCTATGCCTATCTGCTGCTGGAGTCCGCCGTGCGGCCGGCGATTGAGAGCGGGGGCGCGGGCTGGGTATTCCGGCCGCTCGACGGCGAGGCCATGCGCGCAGCGGTGCAGATTCTGCTGGGTGAGCATGACTTCTCCTCATTCCGCTCGGCCGAATGCCAGGCCGCTTCGCCGGTGAAGACACTGCGCGCCATCGAGATTCACAAGCGCGGCGCCTACTGGCGTTTCGAGTTCGATGCCTCGGCTTTTCTGCACCACATGGTGCGCAACATCATGGGCTGCCTGATCGCCATCGGCAGCGGGACACGGTCGGTGCCGTGGCTGGCCGAGGTGCTGGCGGCCCGCGACCGCAAAGTCGCCGCGCCCACCTTTGCGCCCGACGGTCTCTATTTCGTCGGCCCCTACTACGATGCTCATTTGAAGCTGCCCGAGCACACGTCCGCGATGGACTGGCTGCCGGGCTGACGTCATGACACGCACAAGAATTAAGATCTGCGGCCTGACACGCGAGGCCGATGTGGCCGCGGCAGTCGAGGCCGGCGCCGACGCGATCGGCTTCGTCTTCTACGCCAAGAGCCCGCGCGCGCTGACGCCCGAGCGCGCCGCAGTGCTGGCACGTCTGCTGCCGCCCTTTGTCACGCCGGTGGGCTTGTTCGTCAACGCCGACGCAGCGCTGTTGAGCGCCGCCTTGGCCGCGCTGCCAAACATGCTGCTCCAGTTCCATGGCGACGAGACGCCGGCGGACTGCGAGCGGGCAGGGCGGCCCTACTTGCGCGCTGCGCGCATGGGGACGGGCTTCGATTTGCTAGACTTCGCACATCAGTTCTCCAGCGCCCAAGGCCTGCTGCTCGACGCTCATGTCGAGGGCTATGGCGGCGGCGGAAAGGTCTTCGATTGGTCACTCATTCCACGAAACGTGCCCTCTCCAGTCGTTTTGTCTGGTGGGTTGCATGCCGGAAATGTGATCGAAGGGATTCTGGGCGTCCGGCCCTGGGCCGTTGACGTCAGCTCCGGTGTCGAGGAGGCCAAGGGCCTCAAGAGCGCCGTGCTGATGCGCCAGTTCTGCGAGGCCGTCCGCGAGGCGGACCGGCGCCTCGCCGCTACCGAATCCTCCTGAGGAGAACCTTTTCATGTTGAAGTACGAGCAACCCGATGCCCGCGGGCATTTTGGGCCTTATGGCGGCCGCTTCGTCGCCGAAACCCTGGTCCATGCGCTCGATGAGCTGAACGAGGCTTATGAGCATTACAGCCGCGACCCCGAGTTCATCGCCGAGTTCAAGAAGGAACTCGCGCACTTCGTCGGCCGGCCCAGCCCGATCTACCACGCCGATCGCCTGAGCCGTGAGCTGGGCGGCGCGCAGATCTTCCTCAAGCGCGAAGACCTGAACCACACCGGCGCGCACAAGATCAACAACACCATCGGCCAGGCCCTGCTCGCCAAGCGCATGGGCAAGAAGCGCGTGATCGCCGAGACCGGCGCTGGCCAGCACGGCGTGGCCACCGCCACCATCTGCGCGCGCTACGGCATGGAATGCGTGGTCTATATGGGCAGCGAAGACGTCAAGCGCCAGAGCCCCAATGTCTATCGTATGAACCTGCTGGGCGCGACCGTCGTGCCGGTGGAGTCGGGCTCGAAGACGCTGAAAGACGCACTGAACGAGGCGATGCGCGACTGGGTGACCAATGTCGAGTCGACCTTTTACATCATCGGCACCGTGGCCGGACCGCATCCCTATCCGATGATGGTGCGCGACTTCCAGCGCATCATCGGCGACGAGTGTCTGGTACAGATGCCCGAGATGATCGGCAAGCAACCCGACGCGGTGATCGCCTGCGTGGGCGGCGGCTCCAACGCCATCGGCATCTTCTACCCCTACATCCCGCATGATGGCGTGCGACTGATCGGCGTCGAGGCGGAAGGCGAGGGCATGGCCAGCGGCAAGCACGCGGCCACGTTGACGGCCGGCACGCCCGGCGTGCTGCACGGCAACCGCACCTATCTGCTGCAGGACGCCAATGGCCAGATCACCGAGACGCACTCGATCTCGGCCGGCCTGGACTACCCCGGCGTCGGCCCCGAGCATGCCTATCTAAAGGACATCGGCCGCGCCGAGTATGTCGGCATCACCGATCAGGAGGCGCTCGCTGCCTTTCACCACCTGTGTCGCACCGAGGGCATCATCCCGGCCCTTGAATCCAGCCATGCGGTCGCCCACGCGATGAAGATCGCGCCGACCATGCGGCCGGATCAGCAGTTGCTGGTCAATCTGTCCGGCCGTGGCGACAAGGACATCGGCACCGTGGCCGACCTTTCGCATGCTGAGTTCTACTGTCGGCCGTCCTGCAAGGGCCAGTCCGTCAAGGGCGGCGATGCCGTCGTTGCAGTGGTGAAGGGAGGCCAGCGATGAGCCGCATCCAAGCCACTTTCGCCCAGCTGGCAAGCGAGGGCCGCAAGGCGCTGATTCCCTTCGTGCATGCCGGCGACCCTTATCCGGAAACCACCGTCGAGCTGATGCTGGCGATGGCCGCGGCCGGCGCCGATGTGATCGAGCTGGGCGTGCCGTTTTCCGATCCGATGGCTGACGGCCCGGTGATCCAGCGCGCCGCCGAGCGGGCGCTGACGCATGGCATCGGCCTCACGCATGTGCTGGCCTATGTGCGCGCCTTCCGTGACAAGAATGCGAGCACGCCGGTGGTGCTGATGGGTTATGCCAACCCGATCGAGCATTACGGCATCGAGCGCTTCGTCAAGGACGCCAAGGCGGCCGGTGTCGACGGCGTGCTGGTGGTGGACTATCCGCCCGAGGAGTGCGAGGCCTTCGCGCAGCAGCTGCGCGCGGTGGAGCTCGATCCGATCTTCCTGCTGGCGCCTACCTCGAGCGAGGAGCGCATGGCCCGTATTGGCAAAGTGGCCAGCGGCTATGTCTACTACGTGTCGCTCAAGGGCGTGACCGGCGCCGGCCATCTGGACACTGATGCGGTGGCGCAGGTCATTCCGCGCATCCGCAAGCATGTGTCGGTGCCGGTGGGGGTGGGTTTCGGCATCCGCGATGCGGCAACGGCCCAAGCCGTGGCGCGGGTTTCGGATGCGGTGGTGATCGGTTCGCGCCTGGTTCAGCTGTTGGAGGTGGAGACACGCGATAATGTCGCCGCCAAGGGGGCTGAGTTCATCCGCGAGATCCGCGTTGCGCTCGACGCCCTGCCAAGACAAACCTAAAGGAGTCTGCAAGATGAGTTGGCTTGAGAAGCTTCTGCCGCCCAAGATGCAGCAAGGCGACCCGACCGAGCGCCGCACGGTGCCCGAGGGTCTCTGGATCAAGTGCCCGTCCTGCGAGACGGTGCTCTACAAGACCGACCTGGAGCAGAACGTCAACGTCTGCCCCAAGTGCAGCCACCACCACCGCATTGGCGCGCGTGCGCGCCTGAATGCCTTTCTCGACGGCGAAGGCCGCTACGAGATCGGCCAGGAGGTGTTGCCGGTCGACGCGCTGAAGTTCAAGGACAGCAAGAAGTATCCCGACCGACTTAAGGAAGCGCTGGAGTCCACCGGCGAGACCGATGCGCTGATTGTGATGGGCGGCGCGGTGATGAGCGTGCCCGTGGTGGTGGCCTGCTTCGAGTTCGACTTCATGGGTGGCTCGATGGGCTCGGTGGTCGGCGAGCGCTTCGTGCGCGGCGTCGAGACCGCCATCGAGCAGAAGACGCCCTTCATCTGCTACACCGCCACCGGCGGCGCGCGCATGCAAGAAGGCCTGCTCTCGCTGATGCAGATGGCCAAGACCAATGCGTCGCTGACCCGCTTGGCCAAAGCCAAGCTGCCCTATATCAGCGTGCTGACCGACCCGACCATGGGCGGCGTCTCGGCGTCCTTCGCCTTTGTCGGTGACATCGTCATTGCCGAGCCTAAGGCGCTGATCGGATTTGCCGGTCCGCGCGTGATCGAGAACACGGTGCGCGAGAAACTGCCGCCGGGTTTTCAGCGCGCCGAGTTCCTGATGGAAAAGGGCGCGGTGGACATGATCGTCGACCGCCGCCAACTGCGCGAAACCATCGCCCGCCAGCTGGCCATGCTGCAGCGCCAAAGCTCCGACGCGGTGGCCTGAGCCTGAACCCCAAAGCCCCACGGCCAGGCCCGCAACGGTCTGGCCGTGCTGTTTTCTGCGAGTCCCCATGAGCACGACGACCCCCAGCGCCCAACAACGCCTCGACGACTGGCTGGCCCATTGCGAGCGCCTTCACCCCAAGGAAATCAGCATGGGGCTGGAGCGCGTGAATCGCCTGCGCGACGCGCTTGGCCTGCGCTTCGAGGCGCCCGTAGTGATGGTGGCCGGCACCAACGGCAAGGGCTCGACCTGCGCGATGCTGGAGTCGATCGCGCTGCAGGCCGGCTACCGCGTCGGCCTCTACATCAAGCCGCATCTTGTGCACTTCCAGGAGCGCTGCCGCGTGGCGGGCGCACCGGTGGACGCTGACTCGCTGCTGGCGAGCTTCGAGGCGGTGGAGGCGGCGCGCGGTGATGTGGCGCTGACCTATTTCGAGTTCACCACCCTGGCCATCCTCCACCGTCTGGCGGCTGAACCGCTGGATCTGGTGATCCTGGAGGTTGGCCTGGGTGGGCGGCTGGATGCGGTGAACTGCATCGATGCGGATTGCAGCGTGATCACCAGCATCGACATCGACCACGTCGAATACCTCGGCCCGGATCGCGAGAGCATCGGCCGGGAGAAGGCCCACATCATGCGGCCGGGCCGACCGGCGGTGTGCAGCGACCCGATGGCGCCTGACAGTGTGGCAGCACACGCCGCTGCCATCGGCGCCGATCTGCGTCAGCTGGGGCGGGATTTCAGTTACAGCGGAGATCGCCAGCAATGGCAGTGGGTGGGGCAAAGCAAGCGCTTCAGCGGCTTGGCCTATCCTTCGCTTCGCGGCGTCAACCAGTTGCTGAATGCGGCCGGCGTGCTGGCCGTGTTCGAGGCCCTGCATCAGCGTCTTCCGATCAGTGCACAGGCGGTGCGCACCGGGCTGGCCCTCGTTGAGTTGCCGGGGCGCTTCCAGGTCGTGCCGGGGCAGCCGGCGCTGGTGCTGGATGTGGCGCACAACCCGCATGCGGTGGCGGCGCTGGCGCAGAACATGGACCAGATGGGATTCTTCCCGCACACCCATGCAGTGTTCGGCGCGATGGCCGACAAGGATCTTGTGCAGATCCTCGAGCGCATCGCCCCGCTGATCGATGCCTGGCACTTCACCGACCTTGAACTGCCGCGTGCGGCCAAGGCTTTGGACCTGGCAGCGGAGTTCGAGCGCCTGCGTGCCGACGGGCGCATCAAGCCGCCGTCCGGGGTGAGCGTGGCCTGCCATTCGAACCCGCTAGAGGCCTTGTCCGCAGCGGCGTCTGCCGCCGACCCCGCTGATAGAATCGTGGTGTTCGGCTCCTTCTACACCGTGGGCGGTGTGCTGAAGAACGGTGTGCCGCGTCTGGCGACGGCCAGTGCCGCAAGCCAGCCCTGAATCCCCTCCAATCCCCAGCCTCCGAGCCATACCTGCCATGGGTTTGCTGTCCTTTTTCCAACGCAAGGCATCGCCCTCGGCCAAGGCTTCGGCCGATATGTCGGTGCAGCAGTTGCGTGTACGCGCCCGCCGTCGCTTGATCGGTGTTGCTGTGCTGGTGGGACTGGGCGTGATCGGCTTCCCGCTGGTGTTCGAGACTCAGCCGCGACCGATTCCGATCGACCTCCCCATCGACATTCCGCGCAAAGAAGGCGCAGCGCCTTTGGTGATCCCGCCTGCGGCATCACCCGAGATGGCGGCCACGGCCAGCGAGCCTGCTCATGCCGGCAAGACGACATCCGGCTCGTCGGCTGAGTCGGCTGCCAAAGTCGCTGCTGCCGGCGCGGTTGTCGCTGGCGCTGCTGTTACAGCTGTACCTCCTCGCGCTGCTGAAATGCCAACGGAGAAGTCTGAAAAGGCTGCCGAGAAAGCGGCCGAGCGGCCAGCTGAGAAGCCTGCCGCCAAGACGCCTGTGCGTGCTTCAGACAAGCTGGCTGAGAAGGCTGCGGAACCCAGCAAGTCAGCCGACAAGCCCAAGCAGGCCCCGTCCGTTGCCGAGTCGTCGCGGGTGCAGTCGCTGCTGGACGGTAAAGCTTCGGCGGCTGCAACAGGCGGCGCCAAGTATGTGGTGCAGGTTGGCGCCTATGCCGACAGCAAGGCCGCCCAAGACGCACGCATGAAATTGGAGCGCATGGGTTTGAAGACCTATGTCCAGACCGTCGACACGGCTGCAGGCAAGCGAACACGTGTGCGCCTTGGCCCATATGCCAGCCGCGATGAGGCTGACAAAGTAGCCGCCAAGGTGCGTGGCAGCGGTCTGTCGACGGCCGTGCTGACGCTCTGAGCCGGCGCCGGTATTTGCTATGGCCTGGGTCGATCTGCTGCTGCTGAGCCTGCTGCTCCTGTCGGTGCTGGTCGGCTTGTGGCGCGGACTGGTTTATGAGGTGATGGCGATAGCCGGCTGGGTCGTGGCCTATTTCGCCTGTTCGCCGCTGGCGCCGATGCTGCTGCCGCTGCTGCCGCAGGGCCGGCTGGATCCGGCGCTGATGCAAGGCCTCAGTGTGCTTCTCTCATTCATGTTGGTCCTGCTGCTGTGGGGGCTGGCGGCCAAGTTGCTTCGCAGCTTGATCCACGCAACGCCCCTGAGCGTGCCGGATCGCCTGCTGGGCGCAGGCTTTGGTGTGTTGCGCGCCGTGTTGCTCGGACTGCTGATCGTACTGGGTGTCAGCATGACGCCGGCTTCCCGCACGGAGGCTTGGCAGGCTTCAGCCCTGGCGCCTTGGCTTCAGGCGGCGCTGCAGGGCCTGAGCCCCATGCTGCCAGCCGACATGGTGAAATTCATATCAGTGGGCTGAGCGCAGCGACGCCCGGCCACGACTCTCTAGAGACGTCTCGTCAAGACAAGGAACAGGCTCATGTGCGGCATTGTTGGAGTGATATCCCAGGCGCCCGTCAATCAACTCATCTATGACGCGCTGCTGCTGCTGCAGCACCGCGGTCAGGATGCGGCCGGTATTGTCACGATGCAGGGCAACAAGTGCTTCATGCACAAGGCGCGCGGCATGGTGCGGGATGTGTTCCGCACACGGAACATGCGCGCATTGCCGGGCACGACGGGCCTGGGCCAGGTGCGCTATCCGACAGCCGGCAATGCCTACAGCGAGGAAGAGGCCCAGCCCTTCTATGTCAACGCGCCTTTCGGCATCGTGCTGGTCCACAACGGCAACCTGACCAACGCGCATGCGCTGAAAAAGGAGCTGTTCGATATCGACCGCCGCCACATCAACACCGAGAGCGACACCGAGGTGCTGCTGAACGTGCTGGCGCATGAGATCGAGCAAGCGGCACGCGACCTGCCGCTCAGCCCGGACGCCGTGTTCAAGGCGGTGCGCGCGGTGCACAAGCGCATCAAGGGCTCGTATGCCGTGATTGCGCTGATCGCCGGCCATGGCCTGGTGGCCTTCCGCGATCCCTTCGGCATCCGCCCCCTGTGCTTCGGCCACTCGGCAGAAGGCGAAGTGATGGTCGCCAGCGAGAGCGTGGCGCTCGAAGGCACGGGTCACAAGCTCACGCGCGATGTGGCGCCTGGTGAGGCCTTGTTCATCGACACCCAGGGGCGCTTGCACACCGAGCAGTGTGCCGAGAACCCGGTGCTGAACCCCTGCATGTTCGAGTACGTTTACCTGGCCCGGCCGGACTCGGTGATGGACGGCATCTCGGTCTATCAGGCGCGCTTGAACATGGGCGAGACCCTGGCGCAGCGGCTAATTTCGACCATGCCGCCGAGCGACATCGATGTGGTGATCCCGATTCCCGAGTCCAGCCGCCCCTCGGCCATGCAGCTGGCGCACAAGATCGGCAAGCCCTACCGCGAAGGCTTCGTGAAGAACCGCTACGTGGGCCGCACCTTCATCATGCCGGGGCAGGGGGCGCGCAAGAAGTCGGTGCGCCAGAAGCTCAATGCCATCGGCCTGGAGTTCAAGGGCCGCAATGTGCTGCTGGTCGATGACTCCATCGTGCGGGGCACGACGTCGAAGGAGATCGTGCAGATGGCGCGCGAAGCCGGTGCCCGCAAGGTGTATCTGGCCTCTGCCGCGCCGCCGGTGCGTTATCCCAATGTCTATGGCATCGACATGCCTACCAAGGAAGAACTGGTGGCCCACAACCGCAGCATCGAGGAAATCCGCCAGTTCATCGGCGCCGATGCCTTGATCTACCAGGACGTCGACGCGATGAAGCGCGTCGTCGCCGCGCTGCATCCGGGTTTGGCTGGCTTTGAGGCCTCGTGCTTCGATGGGCACTACATCACCGGTGATGTGTCGGTTGAGGACTTCGCCGCACTGCGCGAGCAGCGCCAGAGCCAGGGCGAGGAAGAGGAGGGCCCGGCTCGCACCCGCCTGGCCTTGCAGAGCGGCCAAGAGTCCTGAACATGAGCAGCCACGACGACGAGTTGCAGCGCATCGCACGTGCACGCCTGCCCGAAGGGCTTCGCGCCGAGACGCTGGCCGTGCGTACGGCACTGGCGCCCAGCCAGCATGGCGAGAACTCCGAAGGCTTGTTCCTGAGCACCAGCTTCGTCCAGCCCAGTGCGGCGGAGTCGGCCAGGCGCTTCGCGAACTCCGAGGACTTCACCTACGGCCGCACCAGCAACCCGACAGTGCGCAGCCTGGAGGCTCGGCTGGCGGCCATGGAGGGTACGGAGGCGGCGGTGGCGACCAGCAGCGGCATGAGCGCCATCCTGCTGATGTGCATGGGCCTGCTCAAGGCTGGCGACCATGTGCTGTGCTCGCGCTCGGTCTTCGGCTCGACGATCAATCTGTTCGCCAAGGAGTTCGGCAAGTTCGGCGTTGAGACCAGCTTTGTCTCGCAGACCGACCTGGACGAGTGGCGCGCTGCCACTCAGCCCAACACTCGGCTCTTCTTCGCCGAGACGCCGACCAATCCCTTGACCGAGGTCTGCGATATCGCGGCCTTGGCCGAGATGGCCCATGCGGCTGGCGCTCTGCTGGTGGTGGACAACACCTATGCCAGCCCGGCGCTGCAACGCCCGGCTTCGTTGGGCGCTGATCTGGTGATGCATTCCGCCACCAAGTTCATGGACGGGCAAGGCCGCGTGATGGGAGGGGCGCTGTGCGGCCCCAATCACCTCGTGCGCGATATCTTCGGTCCGGTGATCCGCACCGCCGGGATGGTGCTCTCACCCTTCAATGCCTGGGTGCTGCTGAAGGGTTTGGAGACGCTCAGTCTGCGTCTCAAGGCCCAGAGCGAGCAGGCGCTGGCTGTGGCGCGTTGGCTGGAGGAGCGGCCCGAGGTGTCGCGCGTCTACTACCCTGGTCTGCGCTCCCATCCTCAACATGAACTGGCCATGCGCCAGCAATCCGGACAGGGCGGGGCGGTGCTGTCGTTCGAACTGGCTGGCGCGTCGCCAGAGCAGGCGAGGGCCCGTGCTTATCACGTCATCGACAGCACGCGGGTGCTGAGCATCGCCACCAATCTGGGCGACACCAAGTCCATCATCACCCATCCCGCCACGACCTCGCATGGCCGCCTCAGCGAGGCGCAGCGTCAAGCTGCCGGCATCGGCCAGGGGCTGATCCGCTTGTCCGTTGGCCTCGAGCATGTGGCCGACATCCAGGACGACTTGTTGCGTGGCCTGAGCACGCTCCCAAACTGAACCTCGAATAAGACTTCCCCGCATGAACGACGCTAGCAAGAAGCCCGTCCGCACCCGCATCGCTCCCTCGCCAACAGGGTTCCTGCATCTGGGTACGGCGCGCACCGCCCTGTACTCATGGGCCTATGCCCGCCATCACGGTGGCCAGTTCGTGCTGCGCATCGAAGACACCGATGTGGCCCGTTCCTCCCAGGACTCGGTGGATCAGATCCTCGCTTCAATGAAGTGGCTGGGTCTGGACTATGACGAAGGACCGATCTACCAGATGCAGCGGCTTGAGCGCTACCAAGAGGTGATCGATCAGATGATCGCGGCTGGTACGGCCTACCGCTGCTACTGCACGCCTGAAGAACTGGAAGCCATGAAGGCTGCGCAGGATGCCCGCGGCGA
The DNA here is from genome assembly GCA_013824165.1 of Methylibium sp. Taxonomy (GTDB): domain Bacteria; phylum Pseudomonadota; class Gammaproteobacteria; order Burkholderiales; family Burkholderiaceae_C; genus JACDQM01. Next base: position 18,665 of record PNNH01000097.1, read on the forward strand.
GAAGCGCCGCTACGACGGCACCTGGCGCCCTGAACCGGGCAAGACCTTGCCGGCTGTGCCGGAGGGTGTGAAGCCAGTCGTGCGCTTCAAGAATCCGATCGAAGGCGACGTCACCTGGGACGATGTGGTCAAGGGACCGATCACCATCAACAACCGCGAGATTGATGACCTGATCATCCAGCGCACCGACGGTGTGCCGACCTACAACTTTGCCGTGGTGGTCGACGACTGGGACATGGCCATCACGCATGTGTTTCGCGGGGACGAGCACATCAACAACACGCCGTGGCAGATCAATATCTTCCGGGCGCTGGCTGCACCATTGCCGGCCTTCGGGCATCTGCCAATCATCCTGGGTGACGACGGGCTCAAGCTCTCCAAGCGCCGCGGGGCGGTCAGTGTCACCGCCTATGAGGAAAACGGCTTCTTGCCGGAAGGCATGCTCAACTATCTGGCCCGCCTGGGTTGGAGCCATGGCGATGACGAGCTGTTCTCGCGTGAGCAGATGGTCAGCTGGTTCGACGGCACCCATCTGTCGAAGAGCCCGGCGCAGTGGGATCCGGCCAAGCTTGAATGGGTCAATAGCCACTACATCAAGCTGGCAGACAGCGCCCGTCTGGCCGCGCTTGTGCGCCAGCAATTGAATCGCCGCGGCGTCGATGTCGATGCCAGCGCTGAACAGTTCGAGGCGATGTGTGCGCTGTTCAAGGATCGTTGCGCGACGACGGTGGCCTTGGCGGACTGGCTCGGCATGTACTTTGGGTCGGTGGCGCCAAGTGCCGAGGACGCCGCAACGCATCTGACGGACGCGATTCGACCTGCGCTT
>PNNH01000065.1 GCA_013824165.1 Methylibium sp.
CTCGCGCAACCTGGGCTGTATCTGTTCCTACATAAGGCTGATGTTGGTCGGCTGTTGCAGCAGTTCCGTGACCCTCGGAAACGATCGGAGCTCACGAAATCGACCCCCTACGATTCGGCCGGGATCCAAGACCCGGAAGCGCGATTGCGCGAGCTGGTAGCAAAGCGCGAGTTCCTTCCACGCGCCAGCCCCAAGAGAGCTAAGCAACGGCAAGGGGAGCAATAGAACTCTCAAGTTATCCACACTTTGGTGGTGGCGACGGCGCAGACGGCGTAGCGTCTCCCGCGTGACAGCCATCATGAAACCTGTCGGCTCTCGGTAAGCTTCCCAGCCAAGCCCAGCTCTGTCGGGGGGCGGGGTGTCTACACCTCCAGAGGAAATCGACCATCGGGAGCGCAGGCTGCGGCTTCGATTTCGCCCATGTCATCGAGCCAGTCCTGGTGGCCTTGCCACCAGTCCTCGAGTTCGTGTACTTCTCGACCTGAGAAGCCGTGTTCAGTCCAGAGGTTCAATTGCCACCGCATCTCGTAAAACCCGTCAAGAAGTCGAGGCGCCGCTGCTAACAATCGTGCTGTGTTCAGGTCAGCAATGTTGGAAGCCACCGGATTGCCTTCGTCGTCGACGACGTCGAACAGGCGGGGGTCTGACGGGCTTGTGTGGATATACAGGCTAAGCGGTATACGGGGGCCGCTGACTCGGCGAGGCTCGGGGGACATGGTGACTAAAGATGACTGCGATGCCACATTTAGTCGATCGTTTTAGCCGACGCTGCTTGCGGAGGGCCCCTTCAAGGCGATGTCTTCAGATCTGGAAGGCGTAGCTTCAACGAGGCTGCGAAACTTTCACTTAACGCGTTGCCACATGCCGGAAGTTTCGCTTTATGGCGGTCAAAACTTTCAAGTTATGCCCGGTGAACTCTGATGCTTCAGAGGGGGCGGACTTTCACGTTTTGGTGCTGCGCACAAGGACGTCAACTACGAGCTCGTAGCAAAGGCCGACAGCATCTCGCTGTACGTCAGTGATCACGGCAAGCCGGTCGACCTCAAGGGCGCCAGCGCCAAGGTGACGCTGTTGTCTTCCGGGGGCAAGACGGATGTTGCGTTGTCGTCGGCTGGTGATCGCCTGGAGGCCAAGGGCAGCTTCAAGGTCGGCGCAGGTACCAAGGCGGTGGCGCAGGTCAATCTGGGAAGCGGCGCGCCGGTAAGCGTGCGCTTCACGCTGCAATGAAAGTAGGTCGGGCGCAGTGCCGTCGCATGACCAGCACACGCAGCCCGTCTACCGGGCCGAGCGCTTGATGGCCATGGACAGGCGCAGCGCCATAGTGTCGCTCGGGCTGGCCAGCAGTTGGCTCGTATCCGGCTGCGCAAGCGTGCCGCGCGCTGTGCCTGATGGCCGCCGACTGACCTACCGAGCCCGCGTCAAGCTGTCGTCACTGGATGCTCGCGCAGACCCGTCTGACGACTCTTGATGCGACGCCGAATTCTCGACAGTGCCACGTTGGTGATCCCCAGGTAGCTGGCCACGTGTTGCAGCGCGATGCGCTCGACGATGGCCGGCTGCTCGGCAAGGAACTTCGCATAGCGCTCTTCGGCGCTGTCCATCAGCAGCGCGGACTCGCGCTGTGACGAAGCCATCAGGTTGGCCAACAAGGCGTCGGCCAGGGTCGCCTGCAGTTCAGGTTGATCCTGCAGCCAGTGCGCCAACCCGGCATGGCTGAGTTCAACCACCCGGCTGCGCTCCAGGGCTTCAATGGCAAAGGTGGCGACTGCGGGTGCACCTCGCGAGGGCGGCAGGCCTGCCCAGTGCCATTCGGCGTGGAATGCGCAGTTGCGGTCACGGCCACTGGCGTTAAGGAAATGGCTGCGCAGCAGGCCCTGTTCGACGAACCAGACTGCGCCCGGGTTTTGCCCCGTCCATTGCAACACCTCGCCCGGTTCAACCCACCGCCGCGGCAATGCCAGCCACGCGGACTGGCGCACCGGGTCCGCGTCGAGCCAGCGCAAGAAGCTGGGGCCGCAGGCAGGGCAGAGCTCGGTCATGACTGGATTCTGAAGGTTGCCAATGAACCCGGGTTAATGCGCTCACGCGCCCCAGCGACGAGCATCCAGCGCATCTTCCCTTTGCGGAGCATGCGATGAAGCTTCGATCAATGAACGAGCTAAGGTGGAATTGGCCTCACCTGGCACTGCTGGGCGCCTTGGTGCCCTTCGCCTGGCTGTGCCGCATCGTCGCGATGACGCCAAGCGCGATGCTGACGCTGGGGACCCTGCTTTCGTTGGCGTGGCTGATGTTCGCCGAGCGTCGCTGGCCCGCTCGGCCAGAGTGGACGCCTGGCACAGCCGAGCTGGTGCGGGATGGCGCCTTCCTCGGCATCAATGCCGTAACCGACGCGGCGGGCGGCTTGGTGCTTGCCTGGCTGGTGCTGCATGGCGCCACGGCCATGCCTGGGCCTCCCGCTAGCTGGTCACCCTGGATTGCGCTTCCGGCGGCCGTGGCTCTGGGGGAACTAGGCCCCTACGCACTGCACCGCTGGTCGCACCGCGGCGGTTGGGGATGGCTGGTGCATTCGGTGCACCACGCGGCCATGAGGGTCAATGCGAGCAACAACCTGACAGTCCACCCCCTCAACGTGATGTGGAATCAGTTCGCCCGCGCAGTACCCTGGCTGTTGCTTGGCTTCGATGCCACGGTCATCGCCTGGGCATCCCTGTTCATCCAAGTCCAATCTTTCGCGGTTCACGCCAACATCGCCGGCACCCTGGGGCCGCTGAGCCGCTGGATAGGCACGGCCGAGCTGCATCGATGGCATCACAGCGTTGCAAGAGAGGAGGCTTTGAACTTCAGTACCGCCTTGCCGTTGTGGGACTGGGCATTCGGCACCTACAGAGCCCCGTCGGTCGCCGGGCCAGTGCGGGTGGGCATCAGTGAACTGCCGCCTGGGGTTGGCTGGACGCAGTGGCGAAGGATGCTGGTGGCACCGTTGTGTTCCTACTGTGCGTAGCGGTTGGTTGCCGGTCATCCACTACGACGAGGAAATGCGTCTGGAACCGCCTGCGCCGAAACGCTCGAGCTGGCTGCGGACTGCTGCCGCTCAGGCCTGCGCGCGTGGGCCAAACATGATGACGGCCATGCCCAGCAAGCACAGGCCCACACCGATCCAGTCCGTCGCCGTGGGCGTCACGCGGTCCACGGCCCACAGCCACAGCAAGGCCACGCCGATGTAGACGCCACCATAGGCGGCATACACGCGGCCGGCTGCGGTGGGGTGCAGGGTCAGCAGCCAGGCGAAGAGCGCCAGGCTCGCGGCGGCCGGCACCAACAGCCAAGCCGGCTTGCCCTGCTTGAGCCAAAGCCACGGCAGGTAGCAACCGACGATCTCGGCGAGTGCGGTGGCGACGAAAAGGCCCAGCGTCTTGAACAAGTCCATACCGCGCATTGTCGCAAGGGCTGCGCCGTCGAAAGTGCTTGCTCCTCAAGCGGCTTGAGGTTCTATCTTGTGCGCGTCATCACTGCGAGTAGATCCCTCATGAAGCCTTGGAAGCTGGCCCTGGGCCTGGGTGCGGCTTGCGCCGCCTGCTGTGCCATTCCCCTGCTCGGGGGTGCCGCTGTCGCCGCATCTGCCGCTGCGCTGTGGGCCTGCGCGGACGAACTGCTGCCGGCCGCCGGGCTGCTAGTGCTTGCCCTGGCCGCTTTTGCGTGGTGGCGCTGGCGGGCAGCGCGGCGCGCTGCCTGCGCGTGCGCCACGGCATGCGCCACGGGAGGCGGCAATGCCTGCCGCTGACACCATCGCCTGCACGCTGAGCGCGGCCGACATGGGGCCGCGCCTGGCCCGCATACGCCAGCTCACGCGTACCCACCTGCGCGTGCACAGCCTGCAAGGCAGCACGCTGCGCCTGGCCTACGCGCCTGAGGCAGCCAGCGAGCTGGCCGCCATCGTCGCGCTGGAGCGCGAATGCTGCGCCTTCCTGGCCTTCGAGCTGATCGAGGGTCCGGGCGCCGTGGAGTTGGTCATCGAAGGCCCATCGCAGGAGGGCACCGACGCGCAGTGGCTGTTCTCGCAGTTCCTGCCCGAGGGCCAGGCCGCGGGCTGCGGCTGCGGCAAGGGCTAAGCTGGCCGGCATGACGACGCCGCCCGCCTTCTCCATCGGTGTGCTCGCGGGGCGCACCGCCTGCTCCGTGCCCACCATCCGCTACTACGAGGAGATCGGCCTGCTGCCCAACGGGCCGCGCACCGAGGGTGGCCGGCGCGTCTACGGCGAGGCGGCGGTGAAGCGCCTGGGTTTCATCCGCCGCTGCCGCGATTTTGGCTTTGCCATCGAGCAGGTGCGCGAGCTGGTGAGCCTGATGGACGAACCGGACCGCCCCTGTGTCGAAGTGCGTGAGGTGGCCGCGCGGCACCTGACGCAACTGCGCGCCAAGCTGGCCGAGCTGCAGGCGCTGGAAACCGCCATGGCCGCGTTCGTGTGCAGTTGCGATACGGCCTGCGCGGGTGGCGCGGCGGTGGACTGCAGCATCCTGGAAGACTTGGCCGCCCCGGCCGACGAGCCCCGGCTGCTCGCAGCGCCGAGTTGCTGCGGGGCGGGTTGAGCGCGGCCCGCGCGCTGGCTAGCCCTCGAAGCGCCGCAGCTCTGCCGGCCCCTGCGGTACTTGCAGGCTCTTCTGCCACCAGCCCACATCCCGCCACGCGCCGTGCTTGAAGCCCACGTTGCAGTACACGCCGACGGGCGTGAACCCCACGGCCTCATGCAGGCCGACGCTGCCGGCGTTGGGTAGAGCGACGCCGGCAAAGACCTGGCAGTAACCCAACTCGGACAGCAGCGGCAGCAGGCAGCCGTAGAGCGCGCGGCCCACGCCATGGCCACGCATGTCCTCCCGCACGTAGACCGTCGTGTCGACCGACCATTGGTAGGCGGCCCGCTCCCTGTGCTTGCTGGCGTAGGCGTAGCCACATACCGCGCCGGCCGCGTCCTCGGCCACCAGCCAGGGCAGGCTGGCGAGCGTCTTCTCGATGCGCGAGCGCATCTCGGCGGCATCCGGTGGCTCGGTCTCGAAGGAGATCGTCGTGTGCTCGACGACCGGGCCATAGATGGCAGCCACGGCAGCGGCATCGTCGAGGGTGGCGGTACGGATCTTCATGCAGCGTCTTCCAGGGGTGTCGTGACTGATGCGCCGTCGTCGCGGGCGGGTATGTGGATGAGGAGCAACGCCGCCAACGCGCTCAAGGCCAAGCCGGCGGACACCCACAGCACCCGCGTGCCCAGAGCGGCCAGCAGCAGGCCGAAGAGCCATGGCGCCAGCGCCTGGGCGAGTCGCGCCGGCAGCATCAAGAGGCCCTGGCGTTGGCCATAGCCCGACGGTCCGAAGAGGGCCAGCGGCAGCGTGCCCTTGGCAATAGTGAGGATGCCGTTGCCCGCGCCATGCAACAGCGCGAACGCCGCGGCCAGGGCGCGCCCATCAAGGCCAGCAGCGCCGCGCCCAGCGGGTGCATGAGCGCCGCCGCGCGAGCCGTGAGCAGAGGATGCAGCCGCCGCAGGAAGCCGAACTCCATCAGCCGCCCGGCCACTTGCGCAGGCCCCACCAACATGCCAATTGCCACGATCAAGCCCGGTGCCGTGCCCAGGGCCGCAAGAAGCCCTGACAGGTGGGCCGCTATGGCCGTGCTGACGAACCAGGTCACTGCGAAGACCCAGGCCAGCAGCATGGCGGTGGCCAGCCGCGGCTCAGCCGGTTTGGGTTCCAAAGCAATCGCCCCACTTGCAGACGCCGTGGTTGCCGGCAGCTCGACTTTGGGCAGCCAGGCATTGAGCGGCAGGCCCACGGCGAGGTGGAACCCCGCCCAGGCCCAGCAGGCGCCGCGCCAGCCGAAGGCATGCTCCAGCGCCGCGGTCAGGGGCCAGCCGACCGTGCTGGCGAACCCGGCGATCAGCGTGATGCCGGTGATGGCGCCGCGCGCTTCGTGGCCGTAGAGGCGCACCAAGGACGCGAAGGCGGCCTCATACAGGCCGCTGCCCATCGCCAGGCCCATCACGGCCCAGGCCGCAAACAGGCCCACCGGGCCGCCGGCCAGGGCCATCGCCGCCGGCCCCAGCGCGAAGAGGCCGCTGGTCACCATCAGCACGGGCCGGCCGCCCCAGCGGTCTATGCGCCGGCCACTGTGCGGGCCGACGAGGGCGGACACGACCAGTGCCACCGGGAAGGCCGCGAAGACGGTGGGCTGCGACACCCCCAGCTCCGCCGCCATCGGCCGCGCCAGCATGGCTGGCAGGTAGTAGGACGACGCCCAGGCCAGGGTCTGGGCCGTGCCCAGTGTGGCGACGACGCGCGTGCGGCCTGCCGGCATCGTCATCAGCCGCAGCAGCGCGAGGCCTGGGCTTGCACAGGGGGCGACGCGACAGCCGCTGCCGCGGGTTTGGGCGCACAGCTGCTGGTTCCGCAGCCACGCTTGGGGGCCACGGCGTTCAGGCGTGGGACCGCAGCAGCCCGTCCCATCACCTTCGGCTGTCGGGTTCGACGAGCACACGCCCGTCTCGGGCAGCTCCAGCTCCACGCGATCCGCTGCGACCAGGTCACCGGCGATGGCTGCAACGACCGAGCGCGCCTGCTCGAAGCCCGTGGCCATCAAGACTCCTGCGGCAAAGCTGTGAAGGGCCGCAGAAGGCGCTGGACTACATGGCCGGCGCGGGGCAGCTCGGCGGCGGGCGGTGCCGTCCAGCCGGTCGGCGCCAGCAGCCGCGCCATCGCGTGGTCGACGTCGAACTGCCAGGGCGAGAACAGCTGGGCATGGCCGTAGTCGATCAGGTTGGCGCCGACTTCCGCGCCGGCTTCCAGCGCAACGAAGGGCAGGCCGCGCTCGACCAACTGCGCTACAGCCGCCGAGCCCACCGGACCTGCGCCAAGCACGGCCACGGGCAGGCCGACATCGGCAGTAGGCGCCTCGCGCAGCGTCAGCGCCATCAGCGCGGCACATGCCGGGCAGGCGCCCTGGAACTCGGCCGAGGCCTTCAACGCCTGGGGCGTATCCTCGATCTTCATGCGCTTGAAGCCGTACTGCGCGAAGTATTCCGGCGCCGTGACGGTCAGCAGGTACAGCACGGCGATGTCGCGTGAGCGGGCCTCATGCAGCAGCCGCTCGACAAGCAGCCGGCCGACGCCCTGCTGCTGCAGGCCCGGCGCAACGGCGACCGAGCGCACCAGAGCGAGCGTGCCGTAAACCTCGGCGCCAGCGCAGCCGACGACCTCGCCGTTGCTCGTCGCGAGCAGGTACGTGGGCAGATGTACCTGGCGCCTTCGATGGGCAGCTTGTTCGCCAGCAGCAAGGCGTGGACGGCGCGCCAGTCGGACGCGCCAGCCTGGCGCAGGGAGATGGCGTTGTTCAGCAGCATGGTTTGGAATCCCGTTCGGGCTCCTTCGGCTCTGGCGGCAGGCAGCACATCGCAGCCGGGTCTTCGCGCAAGGCCTTCAGGAGCGTCAGCAATGAGGTCTCGACGGCATCACGTTGGCGCGGGCTCAGCGAAGCCAGCAGCGCCTCGGCGTGGTCATCAAGGGTCTTGTTCAGCTCACGGACGGTGCGCTCGCCGTCGGCGGTGAGCGTGACGAGCCAGCTCCTTGCGTCGGACGGGTTCGGCTCCTTCGTTACCAAGCCACGGGCTGCCATGGCCTCCACGGCACGCGACACCCAGCTCTTCTCCAGACTTACCCGCGTGCCCAGCTCGGACAGCGGCAGCGGCCCGGAGCGCCCCAGCTCGGTCAGCAGGTGGCACTGGGTGTTGGTCGTGCGGCAGCAGTCGGCCACGACGCGCTGGGCACGGGTGTACATGCGGGCAACTTCGCGCAACAGGCTGCTTGGGCTGGACTCGGACATGTTGATGTGAATAGCAACCATCTGGGCGCATGTTGGGGTCGGCCTTTTGGTTGTTAATAGCAACTACCTGAGGCGAAGAAACGGGGCCGCAGCTCCGTGCCGTCTGCGCTGGCTCAGATGGCGCGCTGGTTCACCCGCTTGGACAGCTCGTCGGCGCTCTCCTTGCGCTCGCTGTAGCGGTCCACAAGGTATGGCCCGAGGTCCCGGGTCAGCAGCGTGAACTTGAACAGTTCCTCCATCACATCCACGACGCGGTCGTAGAACGACGAGGGCTTCATGCGGCCGTCCTCGGTGAACTCGGCAAACGCCTTGGCCACCGACGACTGGTTGGGGATGGTGAGCATCCGCATCCAGCGGCCCAGCACGCGCATCTGGTTGAGGGCGTTGAAGGACTGGGAGCCGCCGGACACCTGCATGACGGCCAGCGTCTTGCCCTGGGTGGGCCGCACGGCGCCGGACGACAGCGGAATCCAGTCGATCTGTGCCTTCATGATGCCGGTCATGGCGCCGTGTCGCTCGGGCGACGTCCAGACCATGCCTTCCGACCATGCGGCCAGCTCGCGCAGCTCTTGGACCTTGGGGTGGGTGTCGGGCGCATCGTCGGGCAGCGGTAGGCCGCTGGGGTTGAAGATGCGCACCTCGGCGCCCATGGCCTCCAGCAGGCGGGCGGCCTCGAAGGTCAGCAGGCGGCTGTAGGAGCGCTCGCGCAGCGAGCCGTAGAGCATCAGGAAGCGCGGGCGGTGCTGGGATGGCGCGGGCACAGCCAGGCGCTCTTGGGTGGGCACGTCGAACAGGTGGGCGCGCAGCGCGGGAAAGGTGGCGTCGGGGAACAGGGGCTCAGACATGGCGTGCCTCGCTAGATGAAGCCGGGGCGGGCGACGCAGGCCGCGCCGATAGCAGCTGATGGACGCCGACCGCCATAGCGGCACCGACCAGCTCGGCCAGCACGAAGCCCGGCGCGCTCGCCGGGGCAATGCCGGCGAAGCTGTCGCTGAACATGCGGCCGAACGCGGCGGCGGGGTTGGCGAAGGACGTCGACGCGGTAAACCAGTAGGCCGCGCCGATGTAAGCCGCCACCATGGCCGCCACGCGCGAGCCTGGCGCCCGCAGGATGACCAGCACTAGGCCGAAGGTCGCGACGCCTTCAGCGATCCACTGACCTGTACCGGTGCGCAGCTTGGTCGAGAACTGCAGGATGCTCATGTCGAACATCACGTGAGTCAGCCAGGCGCCCAGCATGGCGCCGAAGAGCTGCGCCACCACGTAGGGCAACAGCGCCGCCACCGCCAGCTCGCCGCGCCAGGCCATGACCGCGCTGACCGCCGGGTTGAAGTGCGCGCCGCTGATCGGGCCGAAGACCTCAATGAGCACGTAGAGGCCGAAGACCGTGGCCAGCGTGTTGGCCAGCAGCGCGATGGACACGTTGCCGCCAGACAAGCGCTCGGCCATGATGCCCGAGCCGATGACCACGGCCAGCAGCAGCGCGGTGCCCAAGCCTTCTGCAAGGAGCTTGCGGGACAGGCTCATGGTCAGGCTTTGGCGATCTCTGCAAGGGCCTGCTGCAGCTCGGCCTTGCTCATGGTCTCGACCGGCAGTTGCAGCAGCTGCAGCATGCGGTAGCCGATGGCCTGGCGGGTCAGCTCGAAGGCGCGGCGCCTGCCCTCATCGCCGCCCTCGGCGTTGGACGGATCCGGGTAGCCCCAATGGACCTTGACCGGCTGCCCATTGCCGCCGAAGAAGACAGGGCACTGCTCCGCCGCGGCACTGTCGCACACGGTGATGACGATGGAGAGGGGCGGCGCGCCATCCTGGCTGAACTCATCCCAGCTCTTGCTGCGATAGCCAGCGGTGTCGACGCCTGCGTTCTGCAGGGCCTCCAGCGCGAAGGGGTTGATGCGGCCGCTGGGCGCGCTGCCGGCGCTGTGGGCCTGCACGTCGCGGCCGAGCTTCTTGGCCCAGTGGTTCAGCATGCCCTCGCTAAGGACGCTGCGGGCGGAGTTGTGGGTGCAGAGGATGAGGACGTGTGCGGTCATGGAAAAGCTCAGCGGGTGCCGATCTGTTTGATTTCGTGTTGGATGGCCAGCGGCTCCAGCTTCGTCATGGGCAGCGCCATCAGCAGCTCGATGCGCCGCTTCAGCGTGATGGCCACGTCCCTGAATGCCTGGAGCTTGGCGGCTTCGCTGCCCTCCACCGCGGCGGGGTCGGGCACACCCCAATGGGCAGTCATGGGTTGACCTGGCCAGACGGGGCAGGCCTCACCGGCGGCCGAGTCGCAGACCGTGAAGACGAAGTCCATGATGGGCGTGCCGGCTGCGGCGAACTCATCCCAGCTTTTGCTGCAGAAGCCGTCCGTCGGGACGTGCAGCGAGGCCAGGGTCTGCAGCGCCAGCGGGTTGACGACACCGGTGGGGCGGCTGCCGGCCGAGTAGGCCTTGAAGCGCCGGTCGGCCAGGCTGTTCATCAGGCCCTCAGCCATGATGGAGCGGGCTGAGTTGCCGGTGCAGATGAAGAGGACGTTGAAGGTGTTGTCGAGCATGTTGGATCTCGTTCAGCAGGCGCAGGAAGTGGCGTTGCTATCCACGGCGCAGGCTTCGCCCTGGCAGCAGTTCTCGGTCAGGTAGCCCAACAGCCCGTTCATGCGCTCGTAGTTGGCGCGGTAGATCAGGTTGCGGCTGGCTCGCTCCTGGGTCACCAGACCGGCGTTGACCAGTTCCTTCAGGTGAAAGGACAGCGTTGCCGGCGGCGTTCCCAAGGCTTCGTGGATGGCGCCGGGGGTCAGACCGGCATCGCCAACCACCACCAGCGCACGGAAAACCTGCAGGCGAAGCGGTTGGGCCAAGGCGGCAAGGGCTTTGATGATCTCATTCTCTTCCATACTTCTAGTTTTATGGAATTTATGAACTAATGCAAGTGCGCCTGTTCAGCTCGCTGCAGGCTCTGCAGTGCCGGTTCTTCTGGTGAGCCAAGGACGGCCTACCGGTCATATGCCGACAACTCCATGTTCAACCCCGTCCCCGGCAATGAACGGAGCCCGCCATTGACTTGCCGGAGGGGCGCCAGCTCCGCTCGGGCGCCGCGAGAAGCACCTAGGTTTCAATGGCTGCAAATGCAGTCATTGATGCTTGTTTCAGGCATTAACGACTGGAAAAGCAGTCGTTATCAAGACCGAGTCCCGATCACTACAAAGTCGGCGCGGTCAGCAGTTGCTGTGCCGTCACCACACGTCGGACGCATCCTGCTGCCGCCATCCGATCTGCTGAGTGGCCGCTTCGACGTCGCCATCCCGGTCGCTTACTTCGCCGAAGCGTTGGAGACTGCGGTCTACGAAGCCCTCTGCCGGCACAAGGTCGCGGCCGCCTCCCGTCCGATGCCTATCAGGATTTTTGATATGGGCCGCGCGCCAGCACAGTGGCCGGATGTCTACGCTGGATGAACGCCTACGCGCACTGCGTCAGGCCCGTGAACTGCTACAGGCCATGATGACCAGCGGCGAGCTGGCCCCGGCCGTGCGCGACTTGGCGGCCGGCGCGCTGCAGCACTACCCGAATGATGAAGTGATCGACGCCAAGTTGTCGGGCGCGGGTCCAGGCCAGGAACTGGCGTGGGGCGAGGCCTTGGCCGTCACGCGCGCCTTGCTCGAAGGTCTGAGAAGGCGCGCGCCGGCCACAGACCGCTGGCGGGCATGGGCCATCGGTGTCGACCGGCATTTTCCGGAGGCCAGCTATCTGCCCGGGCACCCGTTGGCGCCGTCGCCCTGGTCGGCGACGTTTCTCGATCCGATGAAGCCGTTGAGATCCACCTGATGAATGGCGAGCCGCAAATCCACTTCGTTGAAGCTGTCGTCGCGGCGCTCCTACCTGAGTACCGTCAGGTCCGGGTGGGCGACGCGGAGGGGCGGCACTAAGCGTTGACGCGTTGGACGCAAGGCACCGATAGGGCTGCCCTCAAGGTGGGCCAGGCCGCCTTTGCACGGTAATGTCGCGGCTGGGCGTCGTGCTCTCGGCGGGCGCGACCGCTTCGGGAACAGCCTACTCGTCTTAGGCCAGCGGCGCGGCCAGCTCGATGCCGATGTCCGTTCGCGCGTTCGCGCGTTCGCCGGGAATTCCAGCGCTGGAACCAGCACCCCTTGACGGTGGCCTGCGCAAAGGGTGGGCGATTCGTCTGTCAGCGGACCATCGACCGCGGCCGTGGCTGCAGCGGGGATCCACAGAAAGAAGGCGAGTTACATCGGATCTGCCTGGCTGGTCAGGTCCTGGGCGTGGTGCCGACCGCATCCCAGCTCATGCGGTGAGCGCCGCTGACAGCATCGTGACGCGCATCGTCTTCGCCGTGGACGTAGATGCTGGTTGTGGCAATCGAGACGTGGCCGAGCGTATCGCGGACGTGCTTCAGGTCGATCTGGTTTGACATGCTCGAGCCTGCCGTGTGGCGCAGCCAGTGGGCTGAGGCCGCCTGGAGCTTCTCCGCCTGGGCATCGCCACGGCCGTCGCGCCGCCACTGATCAGCTGCCAGCGCGAAGATCTCCTTCAGAATGCCGTGGATGGCACTGCGCGTCAGCGACGTCGGCCAGGCTGGAACCGGATGCGTGGATCGACGCCAGGCGACGGGGAAGATCAGGGGCGAGGGCTCCGAGTTCTGTGGCAGATCACTCAGCTCCAGTGAACGTCGATACTGCATGAGCTCGACCATCAGCTCCGCCGTGGCCGGGATCAGGCGCTCCTTGTCGCCTTTGCCGGTTGCCTGCAGCCACCAGCGCTGGTCGCCGCTCTTGGGGTCCGAGCGCATGAAGAAGTCGCCCATGCTGTTGTCCACGACTTCCGAGATGCGCAGGCCGCCCAGAAACATCAGGCTGAACAGCCAGCGGGCGCGCGCATAGACCGCACGCTGTCGTGGCGTTTCCTGAGGCAGACCCAGGATGGTCTGCCGCACGGTTTCCCAGAGTTCGCCCTCTAGGAAGCGCACCACGCGCGGGGGAGGCACCTTGCGGCGGGTCCGGCTCAACGAGAGGGGGTTGCCGGCCAGGTAGCCGGCCTCGACCAGCCACGACATCATGGAGTTCAGCACCACCATGGACTGGCGGATGCTGGCCTCGGACAGGGGCCCGGCGAACGGCCGCCAGCGCGGATCTCGGCGACCGGCCTTGCGGCCTGGTGCCATCACCCAGCGGTCGGCCGGCTGCGGGTTGGCCAGGAAGCGGCGGTAGACCAGCAAGTCCTCGTGGGCCAGCGACGACAGCGGCTTGCTCCGCTCGACCAGCGCCCACAGCAGCAGGCGCTCGGCTTCGCGGCGGGCGTTGGCCAGGGTGTTGGGGCTGTCGGCGAACCGGGCGAGCCACGCCAGCACAGCTTGCTGGTCGGTGTCGGCGTTGAGCAGCCGATTGCCGGCACGCGACCGATTCGTGCCGTCGCGGCCGGTGAGTGCGTCGATGACGACGATTTCGCCGACGGGCGCGAGTCCAGCGGGCACCAAGGCGCCGGTTTCGGCGGTTTTTGGGGTCTCCATGGTTTTGCTGCCAGCTTTTTCAGACAATTTTGACACTATACGGTTAATGTCAAAACTCTTCAATCTAGCATTGGAAAGCTAACGTATTACGTCGTAATATCAACGGCATGAGCACAGAATCCGAGATCCTGTCCGATGTCGAGGCCCTGAAGGCCAAATTCGGCGATACGCGAGCGTTGTACCGCGAGGTCTGCGCTTTGCTGTTCTTCAGATATGGAATCACGCCGACCGCCAACAAGCTGTACCAGTACGTCCGGCGCGGCTCGATGAACGTGCCGACCGAAGAGGTGGGCAAATTCTGGGACGACCTGCGGCACCGGGCACGCGTCGACATCCAGCATCCGGACCTGCCGGACCCAATCAAGGCCGTCGCCGCCGAGGCCATCGCCGCGCTGTGGAGCCAGGCCACCAAGGCCGCCCGGGGCGAGTTGGCCGCGGCGCGGCTCGAGTTCCAGCAGGAAGCCGAGCAGGCTCGCGCTGGGCGGGATGCCGCTGAGCAAGCGGTTGTCGGCCTGCATGCGGCGGCCGAGCATCACCGCGCCGACATGGAACGGGTCCAAGGCGAGGCACAGGCCACGCGGCAGGAGCTGGAAGCAGAGCGCCGAGCCCACGCCGGCACCCAGGCGCGGGTCCAGCAGATGCAAAGCCAGCTTGAGGAAGCTGGCCGCCAGCAGCAGGCGCTGCAGGACGGCTTCGCGGCCGAGCTGGCCAAGACCCGTGAGGCCGTCGAGGCGGCCAACGAGCGTGCCGCCGGCGCCGAGCGGCGGGCGCTGAAGGAGATCGAGCAGGAGCGCCAGGCGCGTGCCCGGGCCGACAGCGCGGCTGAGGCGGCTCGCCAGAAGCAGTCCGAGGTCGAGGCCGCCGCCCGCGAGCAGGCCGTGCAAAACGCCGCCAAGGCGACCCGCCTGGAGATCGACGCCAATCAGGCCAAGCTCGCCCTCGACGCGGCCGTCAAAGCCCGGGATGGCCTGGGACAGCAAGTCACCGAGCTGCTGCAGCAGCTCGCCGACTGCCAGCAAGCGGCGTCTCGGCACCAGGCCGAAGCCCAGACCTTGCGGGCGCTCGTGGAGCGGCTCACGCCGCCGCGGGCGCCCGAAGGCAGCACAACAACGGGGCGCACCAGCCGCCGCAAGGCGGGCACTGGCGGGACGTGAGCAAGGCGACGGAGGGCCCCGCCGACCCGAAGCGGGTTGCGGTGGCCAAGACCATCAATGACCTGGACGATCTGGTACGGTTGATCCTCAAAGGGCTTGCCCGTACGAAGCCCTGGCAGCGTCAGCTCGCAGCGCGACTGGGTGACGTCGATCGCCTGGTGCAGGTGATGCGGTTGACCATCGCCATGGAGAAGCCGGACGCCCAGATCGTCGCGGCTGCAGAGGACGTCGGCAGCGCCTGCCGCCGCGCCGCAGCCTCGCTCGCCGGCAGCCGAGCGGACTACCCGTCTCTGCAGGCGGTCGCGCTGGTCAGCGATCTCGGCGAAAAGCTACGGGCCGCTTTCATCGAGCAGCCGTAGGGAGTTGGCGGCCGCCGGTCGCTACCCGGTGTAGTGGCTGCACTTGCCGGCCGCCGATACGGTTCAGATGGGCTCAGTTAGGCCGACTTCTCCGTGCAAACGCACCTTATATGGTGTAGTCCTTAAAGGTGCGTGATGAGCCAATGCGGGCCGGAATCGACCCGCAATGAGTCTCAAGGCAGCAACCCCCAAATTCGGCCAGGCGCTACGCGCTGTGCGGCTTGAGCGCGGGCTGTCGCAGGAAGACTTTTATGAGGTTTCCGGCCGCACCCACCTCAGCCGGCTGGAGAACCAGGGCGCCAGCCCGTCGCTCAACAAGGTCGCCCAACTGGCGCAGACGATGGGAGTGCATCCCTTGACTCTGCTGACGCTGTCGTTTTGCAACAAGGGCAGCGCGGCGGAAGTCGACAAGGTGCTCGCCGCGGTGCGCGACGAGATCGCCTCGTTCGAGAACCTGAGGCTGGGCACACGAGATCGGCATCGCCGAACCACGTGAACTGGATTCCGCAGGCGGCCGATGCCGCCTTCGCCGCTGAGCTGACGCAGCTCCGGCTGCAGGCGGGAATGAGCAGGCACGAGCTGGCCGAACAGCTGGGCATCCAGCCCGCAGACGTAGACCTCAGTGAGGCGGGACAGCGCCGCGTCGACGTGGTTGAGCTTTTCCACTGGTGCCAGGCCTGCGGTTCGTCGCTGGATGCCTTTGCCGAACGCATGGATCGACGTCTGGCATCGGCCAGCCTGGCCGCGCACTGAGCTCGGCTGCCTCACTTATCGCCCGACGCGCGCTGGCCATTCACAGCTGCAGCCGCCCGTTTGCGAGGCCGGGTTCGAAGGCGGACGGCTCCTAGCCAGCGCAGCTCATCGTCCAGTTCCTGCAGGAACTCCAGGAAGTTGTAGTCCAGCGCTTCGATCCACTCGCGCAGCTCGATGACGTTTAGGGTGGTGGAGCCGCTCTCGACATAGCTGACCCAGCCCTGGCTGCGGCCCAGCAGATCGCCCAGGTCAGCCTGGCGCAGTTGGCGTGACTCGCGCAGACCCTTGAGCTTCTTCAGGAAGGCTTCGTTGTGGCGGCTGTACAGGGATTTGGACATGGATTTCTCTCAGCCTCACACCGTATCCCAGGCGGTTCCATATCAAGAATTTGCATACGGCGGGCCTGCTCAAAGAATCCGCGGCTATCAAAACTCCGCCGCCGCATCCTCGCCCAGGCCACCGCAGCCCCATGTTTGTTTGGCTATCCGGATTTGGCTGTGTTTGAAGACTCACAGCCGTCCGGATTCC
Source organism: Methylibium sp. (assembly GCA_013824165.1). Lineage (GTDB taxonomy): Bacteria > Pseudomonadota > Gammaproteobacteria > Burkholderiales > Burkholderiaceae_C > JACDQM01. The sequence continues at coordinate 16,158 of PNNH01000065.1, forward strand.
AGTAGCTCGATCAGTGTGTTTATGTCGGCCCCGTAGTTCTTCGGCGGCCCTGGCAGTTCGTGTGGGCGCTCGGCCACCGGTGCGCTCTTCCTTGGCGTTAGAACCGCCTTTCCGAAGTTCCCTGGTGGCATGCCGTAGCCCATCGCGTCATCCGGGGCGCCATAGGCCATGACCTTTTCCGCCACTGCCAACTCAGGCTCGCGCCTGCGCTCGAACTTCGGACGACTGAGCTTGTGCTTGTGCGCGCCCTCAGTAAACAGAATCTTGGCCCTCAGCGCCTCGAACGAGTAGCCCCGTCCCAGCCTGTTCATCACCCGGATCAAGCTGTTCAAGCTCTCCGTGTAGGCGTTGGTGACGGGATGCTCGAAGTAGTTGAGGATGAAGGGTTGCCAGTTGGTAAAGGCCCGGATCAGATCGCCGAAGGCGTCCCGAACCTCGGGCACCACGGCCTTGTTCCAAGCCTCATAGGCTGCGATGGCAGCCTCGGGGTTGCTGCAACCTTCATAGACGGCGTAGAAGCCTTCCTTGAGCCTGTATGCCGCTCCCAGCTCAGGGTAGTTCTTCATCCAGCCGTCCAGCAACAGTGCTTCCTTGTCGTTCAGGTCGCGCTCGCGCTTGAGCAGCACGAAGCGGTCGTGCATCAGGCCCCGGCGCTGCTTGGGCGTCAGTTGTTCGCGCAGGCTCTTCCTGACCTTCTCCACGGCGTCATTCGCCATGCGGACGACGTGGAATTTGTCGATCACGATCCGTGCGTCAGGAATGACCGCCTGCACCGCATCGCGGTAAGGCGTCCACATGTCCATCGCCACGTACTGCACCTCTGACCTCCCTTGCAGGTTGTAGAGGTAGTTCGCCACCGTCTTCTTGTCCCGGTTCGGGAGCATGTCGATGATGGTGTTGTTGTGGATGTTGCTGATGACGCAGCGCGGCCGGATCAGGTGAATCTCGTCAATGCCCATCCACTTCGGCGTCTCGAAGCGGAATTCGGCTTCCAGCTCGTTGATGTAGTCGCGGAAGATGTTACGGATGGTCTTCTCGTCCAGGCCGGTGTCGTCGGCGATGCTGGCGAAGGTGCGCTTCAGACTCTGCTGGCCGATCCACCTCACCAGCCGGTCGGTCATCTCGCGCTTGGCGTTGACGGCGGGCAGCGCCTCCATGAAGGTCTTGCCGCAGGGCTGGCACCGCCAACGGCGGGTGTCCACGTAGATCGCAAGCCGCTTGCCGTGGGTCGGCAGATCGCGGATGACCTGCTCATTGCGACCGTGGCCGATCAAGCGGTCAGAGCCGCACGCCGTGCAGACGCCGGGCGGGTTCGAGACTTCGGCGTAGACGTGATAGTCGTGGTCGGCTTCCTCGACCCGCTGCACCTTGAAGTCGGGAAGGTTCAGGATGTTCGCGGGCACCGTTCAATGCGCCGCTGGCATCAACTGCTTAGTGGGAGGTGGCGCGTGCTTCACCGGCACCTCCAAAATGAACCATCGGTTGGTGATTCGCATTGCTGGTTACCTAGACCTTGCTGACGTAATGCGTGCGACGGATGTGGTTGCCGAAAGAAGAATGCACGCGTATCCGGACCCTGCGCAACTTACCTGCCTTCGCCAGCGCCTTGAGATCAGCGCATTCGCCGATACCGCCGTAATCGTTCACCAGGATGTGTCCGTGCTGCCGCACCCAGTCCAGCAGCGCCTGTCGCCTTGTATTGGCTTTTCGCTTGTCCTTGCTCATGCCGGCTTCCGGTTGAGATCAGTTCTTCCAAAAATCGAAACTACTCAGGGGCCGCTGTTGTGGCCGGTGCGTCTACAGCCTTTTCTCGACGAAAGAGAGGTAGAGCTGCGTTCCACGCCTCGGCGTACTGCGTCTGTTCATAGTCCCGAATCCACGCAACAGTGCCTAGAAGCAGGCTTGCCTTCAGCAGTGCCGAGCAAAAGTAGTCGGCCAGCTCGTCAGGAACATCCACCAGCGCCCCAGAAAGCGTGTTGTCTGCTGTGAACCGATGACTTCGAACGCGCACGCTGTGAGCCGGGGTTAGCGCGTCAAACCATTCTTCGCGCATCCCGGGAGCAGGCGGCGCCGACGCCCGCTCAGGAAAGGTCGACGTGTCTTCAAACCAGATTGCGAAGGTTCTCATCGGCTAGCAAACATCCCAATCACTTCTTAAATGGCAAGACCTTCGATTCATAAACGGCCCCATCGGGCCTTGTTGCGCTTGTGCTTTTGATCGGGTCCACCATGCTGAGTAGGTGCGCTTGCCGATCGCTTGCAATGAGCCCGTCGATGCTGCGCAATGCGCCGATGTACTCCAGGATCGACAAACGCTCGCGTCTGGCAAGCTGACTCGCATAAGCAAGGGCACTAGGTCCAGTCTGAGCGCGCAACACCAACTCAGCCCGCATGCCACGGGAAGCTGGAATCAATGCGGCAGCCACAGAACTCACAACACCCGCGAGAAGAAATAGGCCAAGTAGCTCCCAGTTCGTCACCTGATGCCTCCTTGCGCCAAGGTTGCGCCTGCTGGGCGCGGGTGAGCACTCTTGTCTTTGACCGGCTTCATGATTTCGATTGCCTTTTGGTTACGACCTCACAACGGCCGTGAAATCGGACCACTGCTCGATTCGGAAGGCGCGAATGTCCCGAACCGACTTTGGAAACCAGGCCCTGGCGCGCAGCGCCTGGATGGCGAGAAACAGGTTCGCCATGTCCTCGTTCTCGGTCACGTAGAGGCTGCCCTGCACGCGACGAAATCCGTGTTCGCCGAGCACGGCACCAATTTCTGTGTACGCCTGCGTAACACCCTTGGGGTGATGCTTCTCCGTCTCGGCAACCACCAAGTCGAAAGCCACCGCGTACATCAGTGCGCCTCCGGGTCGTCGGACAGATGGGTCCAGCGGTACTCAGCCTTCTCACCCGTCTCGACCATCGTGACCTCGATCATCCAGTCGCCGTCATCCAACTGGCGAAGTGCTTGACCAACCTCGTACTTCGGGCCGAACGGACCGAAACTCTTGATCTTGCCGACCGGTACTGACGGCGGCGCGACGGTTGCATGCATGGTGGTTCTCCCACATCCAAATCCGGTTTCATGATAGAGCAACGCCGCACAAAAAGCAACAACCAAATCCGGTTTTACGCCAAGATGACATGAGTCGGTTCAGCGGCCTGAAACACACTCAAATCCGGATAGCC
>PNNH01000069.1 GCA_013824165.1 Methylibium sp.
GCGCCCGGCACGACATGGGCGGCCCCGCAGATCGCCGCCGCGGCGTCGAGAAAGCCCTGTTGCATCAGCAGGCCGCCGCGGTCATCTTGAAAATGCCGGTGGCATTGCCGGCGTCGAAGCGCAGGTCCAGGCCCTCGCCATCGCGCTCGCGCTGGATGAACTCGTGGAAGGAGCCCGGCACCGTGCGTGTCACGACCTGACCCTCATGCAGGAACTGGCGCTGCACCGGCGCAGCCTTGAAGGCCGTCTGGCGCACACGACCGGAGGCCGAAGTCTCGATGCTGTCCTTGATCGGGCGCTCCAACGCCTTCTGCAGCGCTGCCACGGCCTCGATGTCCGCCACGCGGTCGGTCGCATGGTTGAAGGCATTGCCCTCGGTGGCGATCCAGGCCATCTCGGCTGATTCCGCCAGCAGGGTCTCGTAGTCCGTTTGCGTGAACAGCGGATGCTGGCGCGCAAAGCAGGCGATCAGCGCCGGCAGCAGGGCCAGCGCATCGTCCCAAGGCAAGGCCGCATCGCGTGCGAGGCGCTCCAGCCGGGCCATATCGGCGGGGCTGAGCGGATCGCGCGAAGCGCCAAGCACGCGACTGACGGCCGCCTGGAAGGCCGGCGAGAACAGCTCGGGATGCAACTCGGAGACAAAGAACTGTGCGATGTCCTCGGGGAAGTCGACATGCCGCCAGCTGCGGCCCGTCATCTTCAGGCGCGGCAGTGGGTAGGTGTCGGCATGCGAGAAACCCAGCGGGCGCAGCACGCGCGTGATAGCAGCCTCGCCGGGCGGCAGCGCGCCACTGGGCCAAGCCACGGTGCGCAGCGCGCCATGGTCGAAAACGATGCGCTCACCGCCACGCTGGCAATCGGCCGCATAGGCCGCCCCGGCCGGCACCCGCGACAGCACATCGCGGAACAGCGCCAGTTCAGCGCCTGCGCCAGCTCGGCACGGCTGACGCTGGCCGCCACCGGCTTCAGCAAGGCGGGCGTGATGTGCACCTGGGCAAAGATCTGCTGCGCCGCCGTGTCGCCGAGCGTGGCGACGAGCAGCCGGGAAAGGCCTGTTTCAGTCATGGCAGGGGGGAACCGAGAGTGGATGGATTTGGCAAAGATAAAAAGCCAACGGGCCCGCGAGGGCCCGTTGGCTGGGGAGGCACTCAGACGTCGAACTTGACGCCCTGCGCCAGCGGCAGCTCGCGCGAGTAGTTCACCGTGTTGGTGGTGCGGCGCATATAGGCCTTCCAGGCGTCAGAGCCGGACTCACGGCCACCGCCGGTTTCCTTCTCGCCACCGAAAGCGCCGCCGATCTCGGCGCCCGAGGTGCCGATGTTGACGTTGGCAATGCCGCAGTCCGAGCCGGACGCTGACATGAACAGTTCGGCCTCGCGGATGTCGTTGGTGAAGATCGCCGACGACAGGCCTTGTGGCACCTCGTTCTGCAGCGCGATGGCTTCGTCCAGGCTCTTGTACTTCAGCGTGTAAAGGATGGGCGCGAAGGTCTCGTGCTTGACGATCTCGGTCTGCGCGGGCATGCGCACCAGCGCTGGCACCGCATACCAGGCGTTCGGATAGTGCTCTGCCAGCGCGCGGCCACCGCCGCTGACCTCGCCGCCCTGCACGCGCGCCGCTGCCAGCGCCGCCTGCATCGCATCGAAGGCCTGCTGGTCGATCAGCGGACCGATCAGATGGCCGGGCTCGATGGGGCTGCCGATCTTCAGCTGGGCGCGGGCGCGGTCCAGGCGGGCAGCCAGCTCGTCATGGATGCTCTCGTGCGCAATCACGCGGCGCGTGGTGGTGCAGCGCTGTCCAGCCGTGCCGTAGGCGCCGAACAGGATGCCGCGCACCGCCAGGTCCAGGTCGGCGCTGGGCGTGACGATGATGGCATTGTTGCCACCCAGTTCCAGCAGGCAGCGGCCGAAACGTGCCGCCACGCGCGGGCCGACTGCGCGGCCCATGCGGGTGGAGCCGGTGGCCGAAACCAGGGCCACCTTGGCGTGATCGACCATCGCCTCGCCGACCGCGGCGCCGCCATTGAGGGTCTGTGACAGATGCTCAGGCGCGGCATGGCCGGCGGCGGTATAGCGCGCCAGCGCCTTGTCGAACAGGGCCTGTGTGGCCAGCGCCGTCAGCGGGGTCTTCTCGCTGGGCTTCCACAGGCAGGTATCGCCGCAGACCAGAGCCAGCGCCGAGTTCCAGGCCCACACGGCCACCGGGAAGTTGAAGGCCGAGATGATGCCCACCACACCCAGCGGCAGGTACTGCTCCATCATGCGATGGCCAGGTCGCTCGCTGGCGATGGTCAGGCCATGCAGCTGGCGCGACAGGCCAACAGCGAAGTCGCAGATGTCGATCATCTCCTGCACTTCGCCCTCGCCTTCGCTGCTGACCTTGCCGGCCTCCAGCGAGACCAGGCGGGCCAGCTCGGCCTTGTGGGCACGCAGCTCTTCGCCGAACAGGCGCACCAGCTCGCCGCGCTTGGGAGCGGGCACATTGCGCCATTGCAGGAAGGCAGCATGGGCGCGCTCAACCGCGGCACGCATCTCGTCGGCCGTGGCGGCGTGGACCGCACCCAGTGACGCGCCATCGATCGGCGAGCGCACCGGCAGGGACCCGCCAGTGAAGGCGGCACTGGGAACGCCCAGGGCGTTCAGGAGTTCAGAAACATTCATGGTCGAGTGCTTGTTGGGCTCTGTGAGATTGTCGATCAACCGATGCTTTCCACCTGGCGCGACTGTTGATAAGCCCGGCCGAAGCGGTTGGCCAGAAAGTCCGGCAACTCGACCTGCTCCTGGCGGATGAAGCCGCTTTGCGGCAGCTTGCCTTCACGGAACAGATCGACAGCGGCGCAGATGCCGGCCGCGGTGGTGATCTGGATCGCCGACAGCGGCTCGGCCGCATCGCGCTCGGCAAAGATCTTGCGCGCGAACACTTCCTGCAGCAGTGCGCCGTTCTTCATGCCGGAGACCGTCACGAAGACCAGCACCACATCCTGCATTGTCGCCGGCATGCTCTTGCGCATGATGTTCTTCAGCGCTTCCTGGTCGTTCTTGAGCTGCAGATCGCCCAGCAGGAACATCATCAGATCGCGATGGCCGGGGTAGCGCACGGTCTTGTAGTCGAGGTTCTTCACCCGGCCTTCCAGGGTCTCGCACAGCGTGCCCAGGCCGCCCGAGGTGTTGAAGGCCTCGTACTCGGTGCCGTCCAGCGAGAAATGCTCCAGCCCTTCCAGCGGCAGCGCGTTGATGGTCTGGCCGTCGTGGATGGCCTCGCAGGGGTGGCAGTACTCGTTGATCAGACCGTCCACGCTCCAGGTCAGGTTGTACTTCAGCGCATTGGTCGGGAAGGCGGGCAGCGCGCCGACGCGCATCTTCACGTCCTGCAGGCTGTCAAAGCCCTTGGCCAGGTGGTGCGCCACGATGCCGATGAAGCCGGGCGCCAGTCCGCATTGCGGCATGAAGGCGGTCTTGGCGCCTTCGGCCATCTGCATGATGGCCTTGGTCGCGGCCACGTCCTCGGTCAGGTCGAAGTAATGGCAGCCGGTCTCCAGCGCCATCTGGGCCGCGGTGATGGCCAGGTGGTAGGGCAAGGCGTTGACCACAGCATCGTTGCCACGCAGCGCGGCGGCCAGCGCGGGCTTGCTCTCGGTGTCCACCTGCTGGGTGGCAATGCCCTCGGCAGCCAGCTTGGCCAGCGAGCCGGCGCTCTTGTCCAGCACAGTCACGCGGTAGTCGCCGCTGCCGTGCAGCAGGCGGGCGATGGTCTGGCCAATGTGGCCGGCGCCCAGCAGGGCGATCTTCATTTGCTTTGGGTTTGTCATGGGAGGTGCTCCGCGCAAGTCAGCTGTTGATGCGCTGGAGTCTAGGAAGAGCGGTTGACGAATGAAAGTGCGAGTTCGTCGAAATGAGAGCAGATAATGACGATTCGTCAGACACTTTCGACCAATCGGCGAAATCAAGGGTTATCCATGATGAACAAGCCCAAAACCGCCAGCATGCCGGCGCCTGGCATCAAGGACCCGCTGGACCGGGAACTGATCCACCTGCTGCAGGCCAATGCGCGCGAAAGCACTGCCACACTGGCACGCAAACTGGGCGTGGCGCGCACCACCGTGGTGGCCCGGCTGGCCCGCCTCGAAGCATCGGGCGCCATCGTCGGCTACACCACACGGCTGGGCAGCGAAGCGGCCGACCAGGGCGTGCAGGCCTTCGTCGGCATCACCGTGCAGCCCAAGGCCGGGCGCGAGGTGGTGGCCAAGCTGTCGCGCTTCCCCGAGTTGCGCCAGCTGGCCTCGGTCAGTGGCGAGTACGACTACATGGCCGTGCTGCGCGCCGAATCGACGATGCGCCTGGATGCGCTGCTGGACGAGCTGGGCGATATCGAAGGTGTGATCAAGACCACCAGCTCGGTGGTGCTGGCCTTGCGCGTCGACCGCACCAGCTGAGCCGGGCCAGCGCCTGCGTGCAGCCGGCATGGCTCTTGCTGCAGTGCAAGCCATCCTTGTCCACCAGGAGAGCGCCATGAAGTCCAAGGCCCTTGCCGCACGCGGCCAACAAACCCTGAGCACCTGGAAAGTCCTGCTGCTGGTGGCCGGCCTGTGGTGCGCCCTGTATCCCGGCCTGCTCTGGGCGCTGGGCTACGCGGCCAAGGCCTGATCGGGCTGGCCGCCCGATTGAAGCAGGCTGGCGCCGCCCGCGCCGATCGCGTACAAACGCGCGCATCGCCAACCTTCACCGCCAGTCAAGCCGACTGCGGGCCTGCCAGCCATGACCTATCTGATCCTCGGCCTTGTCCTGTTCCTGGGCGTTCACTCGGTGCGTATCGCAGCCGACGGCTGGCGCAGTGCGCAGCTTGCCCGCCTCGGCGAGAACACCTGGAAGGGCCTCTACAGCCTGGTCTCGATTGCCGGCTTCGCGCTGATCATCTGGGGCTATGGGCAAGCCCGCCTCACACCGCAGGTCCTGTGGGCCACACCCAAGGGCATGGCCCACCTGGCCTCGCTGCTGACGCTGATCGCCTTCGTGCTGCTGGCCGCGGCCTATGTGCCGCGCAACCACCTCAAGGCGCGCTTGCGGCATCCGATGATCCTGGGCGTCAAGCTCTGGGCGCTGGCGCACCTGCTGGCCAACAACACGCTAGCCGACCTGCTGCTGTTCGGAGCCTTCCTGCTCTGGGCCGTGCTGGACTTCCGCGCCGCGCGCCAGCGCGACCGCGCCAACCCGCCCGCACCGCTGCCGGCTTCAGCCGCCGGCACCGGTGCCACCGTGATCATCGGCCTCGCCGCCTGGGCCGGCTTCGCCTTCTGGGCGCATGCGGCCTGGATAGGCGTGCGGCCTATCGGCTGATCGCCTCCAGGGCCGCTCGGCCCAGGTCCGGCTGGTCGGTGAAGAAGCCGTCCATGCCGGCCTCAATAAAGACGCGCAATTGCGCCGCCATGTCGCCCAGCGCTGCGGGGCTAGCGCCGCGGGCGAATTCAGCCGGCAGGAACTGGTTCTCGGCGCGGAAGGTCCAGCCATGCACCAGCAGGCCGCGCGCATGGGCCTCGCGGATCAGCGCCGTCGGCGCCTGCAGGCGGCCGCCGGCACTGGGCACGATCAGCTGCGTGTGTGCGCCGATGCCGTCGGCATGGCCCTTGAGGAAGTCCAGGCCCGCCGCACGTGCCAGGTCTTGATAACTACGCATGTCACCCGCCAGCTGGAAGTCGTACGGCCGCCCACTGGCGCTGAGCAGTTGCAAAAGACGCAGCTTCGTCCGGCTGCGCAGGTACTGCAGATTGCCCACCTCGAAGGACTGGATGAATACCGGCGCCTCGCGCTTGTCGCCATAGGCGGCATGCAGTTGCGCCAGCAGCAGGTCTTCCATGCGTGGCTGGCCGGCTGCATCCGTGAAGAGCTTGAAGTAGCTGGGATGCTTGGTCTCGGGATAGATGCCGATCACTCGGCCCATCGCCTGGCTGCGCTGCTGCGCCAGGGCGATGACCTCGGCCAGCGTCGGGATCGGGTGCCGATCGTTGTGCGCGGTGTTGGCGAGGCGCAGATCACGCAGGCGCTCCTGGGCGCGCACATCGGCGCGCAGCTCGGCGGCCGTGAAGTCTTCAGCGAACCAGCCGGCCACTGGCTTGCCGTCCAGCTGCTTGATCGTCAGCCGATCAGCGTACTTCTCCAGCTGCCAGACATTGCTGCTGGTGTCGCTGCGATGCAGGACGGGCTGGCCGTCCACGCGCTTGATCGTGTGGCCGTCGGCCTCCAGCTCCACGCGCGCCAGCATGGGCTCATGCCGCGCATGCAGCACACCGTCCTTGCTCAGCACCAGATCGGGCTCGATGAAATCAGCGCCTTGCTCGATCGCCAGCGCATACGCCGCCAGCGTGTGCTCAGGCCGGTAGCCCGAGGCGCCGCGGTGGCCGATCAGCAGCGGTGCGCGGCCATCCAGCGTCTTCCAGGCCGCGCCCTGCGCCCTCGCAACGCACAAGCCGAGCAGCGCGGGCGCCGCGGCCAGCAGGGTGCGGCGCTTCACAGCAAGCCCCGCGTCTGTGCCATCAACCGCGTCAGGCCAAGCATCGCATCGGTGAAGGGCGTGGCCAGGCCGATGTGCTGCGCGATCTCGCGCACTGAGCCCACCAAGGCCTGCAGCTCGATGGTGCGACCCGCCTCCACGTCCTGCAGCATCGAGGTCTTGAAGGCGCCCAGCTTGCGCGTCACCGCGTGGCGCTGCTCGGGCGTCTGGTCGACCGGGCAGCCGATGCGCGCGCCGATCTCCGAGGCCTCGCGCATCACGTTCGTCACGAAGCCGCGCACCAGCTCGTCGTCGAGGATGCGGTCGCAGGTGGCCCCGGTCAGCGCAGAAATCGGGTTCATGGTCATATTGCCCCAGAGCTTGAACCAGATGTCCCGCTGGATGCAGTCGGACACCGTGGCATTGAAGCCGGTTTGCTGCAGCTGCGCTGCCAGTTGCTCGATGTGAGCCGGCCGGCCGCCCGCGGGCGCGCCGAGGATCAGGCCCATGCCCATCACATGCTTGACCAGGCCAGGCTCGGGCGTGGCGCAGCTGGCGTGCACCACCGAACCGATCACGCGCTCGCTGGGGATCAGCGCGCGCACCACACCACCCGGGTCCACAGACTCAAGATGCAGCCCCTGACAAGGGCCGGGCAGGCCATCGAAGAACCACCAGGGCACGCCGTTCATCGCCACCAGCACGCGCGTCTCAGGGCCGAGCAGGGCCGCCACCGCGGGCGCAACTGAAGCCAAGGCCGGCCCCTTGACGGCGACCACCATCAGGTCCTGCGGCCCCAGGTCCTCGGGGCGGTCGCTGGCGTTCAAGGGCACGCTGATGCGCTCGCCATCAGGCTTGTCCAGGCGCAGCCCGTGATGACGCAAGGCGGCCAGCGTGGCGCCGCGCGCCAGCGCACTGAGCCTCACCTCGTCGCCCGAGGCATGGCCCAGATAGGCGCCAAACCAACCGCCAATGGCACCCGCGCCAACAATGCAGACTTTCACGACACTCTCCCGAACTCGACACGCTAAAGCGTAAGCGAGCATCCTAGCTGCGCCCGTGGGGCCGGATGCGCGAAGCGCGGGGCCAACGGGACGCAGCGGCGGCAGCGCGGTGTTAGCGTAGCGCCCCATGCGTCGCCCCTCCCGCCACCCTGCCCTGCTGTGGGCCTACATCGCCCTGGTGCTGGGCCTGGGCCTGCTGCAGGGCCTGGCCGAGCTGCAGCACTACCTGGCCGGCGGCGGTCGTCTGGCCTGGGAGCCGCTGCTGTGGGAACTCAGCTCGGCGCTGAGCGCCGGCCTGCTGGGCCCGGCCGTCTATCGCTGGCATGTGCGCAGCCTGGGCCAGTCACGCCTGCAACAGCTCTGGTGCCACGCCGCCGGTGCAGCGCTGTATGTGCTGGCACATGTCAGCCTGATGTTCGGCATGCGCTTTGCCGTGTATGCGCTGATGGGCGTCGGCTACCACCCGGGCTCGGCCGGCAGCGTGCTGGCCTACGAGGCCGGCAAGGACGTGGCGAGCTATCTGATCTTCATTGCCATCAGCCACGGCCTCTACCTCTACCTGCGCGCCCGCGAGCAGGACACCGAGCTGCAGCGCACGCGCACCGCCCTGGCCGAAACCCAGCTCGCGCGCCTGGCCGAACAGCTGCAGCCGCACTTCCTGTTCAACACGCTGAACCTGGTGTCGTCGGTGATGTACGAGGATGTGGCGCGCGCCGATCGCATCCTGTGCCAGCTCGCGGACCTGCTGCGACAGGCCCTGGCTGCCCAGGCCCAAAGCTGGCAGCGCCTGGAGGATGAGCTGCGCCTGGTCGAGCCCTTTCTGGCCATCATGCAGGCGCGCTTCGGCGAACGCCTGCAGCTGCGCATCGAGGCGACGCCCGAGGCGCGGGCCTGCATCGTGCCGGCCCTGCTGCTGATCTCGCCGGTGGAGAACGCCGTCAAGCATGGGGTGGCCGTCAGCAGCGGCCCCGTCTGCGTGAGCCTGCAGGCGCGCTGCGAACAGGGGCGCCTGCATCTGCGCGTCGAGAACAGCGACGGCAGCCCGCTGCCGCCCGGCCAGGCCGTGCGCGCTGGCGCACTGGGCCTGTCCAATCTGCAGGCGCGCCTGCGTGCCGCCTATGGCGATGAGGCGCAGTGCCTGCTCGCTCCGCGCGAGGGTGGCGGCGCCTGCCTGACGCTAACCCTGCCGCTGCACGCCGAGGCGCCCCAGCCATGAGGCTGCTGATCGTCGACGACGAGCCGCCCGCATTGGCCAAGCTGCGGCACCTGCTGCAGGGGCACCCAGCCATCAGTGCGCTGGCCGAGGCCGGCGATGCCGAACAGGCCCTGACCCTGCTGGCGCAGCAGCGCTTCGATGCCGCCCTGCTGGACATCCAGATGCCGGGCCAGAGCGGCCTGGCCCTGGCGGCGCAATTGCCGCCCGGGCTGCTCTGCGCGTTCTCGACCGCATACGACGCGCACGCCGTGCAGGCCTTCGAGCTAAATGCCGTGGACTACCTGCTCAAGCCCTACACCGCCGAGCGGCTGGACGAGACCCTGCGCCGCCTGCAGGCCCGCTTGGCGGCGCCAGCGCCTGCACGCCGGGGCTTGGTGGCGGCGCTGCAGCAACTGCAGCCGCTGGGCGGCCAGTGGCTGGTGACGCAGCGCGGCCGCCTGCAGCGGCTGGACCTGGCGGACGTGCAATGGGTGGCCGCGGCGGACAACTACATCGAGCTGCACGCGCCACCGCACAGTTATCTGGAACGCCGCAGCCTGGCGGAATTTCTCCAGCACCCGGCGGCGGCCAGCTTCCTGCGGGTGCATCGCTGCCATGCCGTCAACCCCGCCCACATCCAGACCCTGAGCGCCCTGCCGCACGGCGAGGCACTGCTGACGCTCAGCAGCGGTCAGCAGCTGCGCGTCTCGCGCTCTTATCGCAAGCAGCTCGCCCCGCGCTAGCGGCCACCCGCCCCGCCGGGCTTGGCCGCGGCGCGGTAGCGCGGGATGCTGGCGCCATGACACCCGACCTGCCAACTCAGCGCCTGTTCTTCCTGGACTGGCTGCGCATCCTCGCCTTCGCCCTGCTGCTGCCCTATCACGTGGGCATGTACTACGTCACTTGGGACTGGCACATCAAAAGCCCGAGCCTGCACCCGGGGCTGGAGCCTTTGATGATGCTCAGCTCGCCCTGGCGCCTGGGCCTGCTGTTCCTGGTCGCCGGCGCCGCCAGCCAGGGCCTGATGCAGCGCCTGCATGGGCGCGGCTTCCTGCGCTCGCGCACCGTTCGCCTGCTCGGACCGCTGCTGTTCGGCATGCTGGTGATCGTGCCGCCACAGGCCTATTTCGAAGTCGTGAGCAAGCTGCACTACGAGGTCAGCTACCTCGACTTCATGCAGCTGTACCTGCAGGGCTATGGCGGCTTCTGCCAGGAGCAGCGCTGCCTGAAGCTGCCGACCTGGAACCACCTGTGGTTTCTGCCCTATCTGTGGGTCTACAGCGTCTTCGGCTATCTGCTGCTGAAGGCCTGGCCCGGCGCGCCCGCGGTCTGGCAGCACTGGCTGGGCGCGCCGGGCGGGCGCTGGCGCCTGCTAGGCCTGCTGGCGCTGCCGCTGATGGCGGCACGCAGCCTGGTCGGCCTGTATCCCAGCACGCACGACCTGCTGCACGATGGCTACAACCATGCCCAGTACGGCTGGCTGTTCCTGCTCGGCCTGCTGGCCGCGCGCAGCGAGCTCTGGGCGCTGGCGCAGCGCCATCGTCATGCCGCGCTGGCCTTGGCGGCCGCGTCCTGGCTGCTGATACAGCTCTACTTCCATCACTACGAGAATCAGCCCCCGCCCACTGCGCTGCGCTGGGCCCAGCGCGGCCTGTTCGGCGCCATGCAGTGGTGGTGCCTGGTGGCGGCCTGCGGCTATGCCAGGCAGCACCTGGATCGGGACTCGCCCTGGCGGCAGCGGCTGGGCGCGGCGGTGTTCTGCGTCTACATCCTGCACCAGACGCTGATCGTGCTGTTCGCCCGCGCGCTGCTGCCGCTGCAACTGCCGGCCGCGCTGGAAGGCCCCCTGCTGATCGCGCTGACTGCAGCCGCCTGCGCGCTGGCCTATCTGGCTCTGCGGCGGGTGCCGCTGTTGCGCGGCCTGGTCGGCATCGCCCGGCCACCCATGCCCCCGGGCCGGCAGCCGGACGCGGCGGGACGCACAATGGCGCCCTGACCTCCATCACCGCTGCCTAGCCACCGATGAAATACCTGCACACCATGGTCCGCGTGACCGATCTGGAACAGAGCCTGAAGTTCTACCGCGATGCCCTGGGCCTCCAGGAGATGCGCCGCACCGAGCACGAAGCCGGCCGCTTCACCCTGGTCTATCTGGGCGCCAGCGGCGACCCCGCCGGCCCCTATCAGCCGCAGGTGGAGCTCACCTACAACTGGCCCGACGCGGACGGCAAGTTCGAGACCTATACCGGCGGCCGCAACTTCGGCCACCTCGCCTACGCGGTGCCCGACATCTACGCAGCCTGCCAGCGCCTTGCCGACCACGGTGTGACCATCCTGCGCCCGCCACGCGACGGCCGCATGGCCTTCGTGCGCTCGCCCGACAACATCTCGGTCGAGCTGCTGCAGGACGGCCCGGCCCTCGCGCCCGCCGAGCCCTGGGCCTCGATGCCCAACACCGGCAGCTGGTGATGCACGCAGCGGCGGATGCCATGCACCCGCCGCTGCTGGCCGCGCTGGGCATCACGCCCGCGCACCTGGCCGGCCGCGCGCTGGTGGCCCATGCCGAGGCGACCGAACTGGTGCTGGCCGAGCGCAATGCGGCCGGGCGCGAATTCCTGCTGACGCCGGCCACGGCCGCTGCCTGGGCCGCAATGAAGCATGCCGCGGCACAGGACGGCCTGGCCTTGTTGCTGGTGTCGGCCTTTCGCAGCATCGAGCGCCAGGCCGAGATCATCCGCGCCAAGCTGGCGGCGGGCAGCAGCCTCGACGATATCCTGGCCGCCAGCGCACCGCCCGGCTACAGCGAGCACCACAGCGGCCGCGCCATCGACATCGGCACGCCCGAATCCGAGGCGCTGGAAGAGTGCTTCGAGCACACGCCCGCTTTTGCCTGGCTGCAGCGCCGCGCCGCAGAGTTCGGCTTCAGGCTGAGCTACCCGCGCGGCAATGCCGAGGGCTTTGTGTACGAGCCCTGGCATTGGTGCCTGCAGCCAGAAAGCAAACAGCCGCCCGAAGGCGGCTGAGCGGAGCCAGACGCTGCAGGATCAGACTTCGGTGACGAAGTCCGCGCGGTCGCGGCGCACCTTCTTCAGGTTCACCAGCCAGTCGCCCTCGGCGGCGCGGTAGCCGAGCGGCAGCAGCAGCACCGAGCGCAGGCCGCGCTCGCGCAGGCCCAGGATCTCGTCGATCTTGGCCGGGTCAAAACCTTCCATCGGCGTGGCATCCACCTGCTCCTCGGCCGCGGCGATCAGCGCGGTGCCCAGGCCGATATAGGCCTGGCGAGCGGCGTGCTGGTAGTTCTCTTCGGCGCTGCGCTTGGGGTAGAGGCCCAGCAGCATCTGGCGGTAGTTCTCCCAGCCTTCGTTCTTGAAGCCGCGCTGCTCATTCACCAGATCGAACATCATGTTGATGCGCTCGACCGTGTAGTTGTCCCAGGCGGCGAACACCAGCAGATGCGAGCCGTCGGTGATCTGGGCCTGATTCCAGGCGTGCGGCTGGATCTGGGCGCGCACCGCCGGGTCCGTCACCACGATCACTTCATAGGGTTGCAGACCGCTGGAGGTCGCCGTCAGGCGGATCGCCTCAAGGATGTGCTCCACCTTCTCTTGCGGCACAGCCTTGGCCGCGTCCATCTTCTTCGCGGCATAGCGCCACTTCAGTTTTTCGATCAGATTTGTCATTGGGGACCCGGGTCCGTCGTCAGTTGAGGGTGGATGCTGAACGATTTCCGCCCGGGCGGCAGTCACCCAGCGGATACCCGCCTGCCGTGCTCGCACAAATCCGGACCCATTTGACGCAGCAGGCCTGCTGTGCAAGCCCGCCGCCCAATCTTCAGCCCAGCGCTTCCTCAGCCGTCTCGCTGCTGTGCTGAGCCAGCGACTCCTGAGCGCCCCACAGCGGCAACAGGCCATTGGCGAGCGCCTCGGGCACATCGTTGTCAAAGCTCATCAACAGCTCCGGGGCCAGGCCCAGCGCGGCCTGCTGCAGGACATCGGCCACCTGCGCCCGCTGCGCGCTGCTCAGCGCGCGACCCAGCTTGCCTTCCAGGCTGGACAGGCATTCATCCCGCAGGCGGGCCGAGCCCAGCACATGCCAGGCGTAGTCGATCTCGTAGCGCGAGACGGCGTCCTGAAGGCTTTCGCCATCCAGCTTGGCCTCTTGCGCGAAGTGATTCAGCGTGCGGGTGCACAGGCTGTTGACGAGATGCGCGATCAGATCGCTGCCATTGTTCTGCTGCGCAGCTGCGCCGGTTCCAGCAAGAGGCATGTCCTGGGTCCTGTTCATCGAGCCCACGACAGATGGAAACTGGGTCGGTCCATGGGCGGACCGCAGAACGTGATGGTACAGGAGCGGGCGAACCAAGCCCTCGCGCCGCAGCAGGCCTGCCGGCGCTGCAAGTCATTCCACCAGGATGCCGCGATGCTTCAGCGCCAGGTGAATCTTCTCGGCCAGGGTTTCCTTGTTGAACGGTTTCACGACATAGCCCACGGCCCCCAGCTGGGCGGCGCGGATGATGTCTTCCTTGCGGCCCTCGGCCGTCACCAGCAGCGTCGGGATCTTGCGCATCGGGTTGTCGTCCGGCAGCTTCTTGAGCGCATCCAGCAGCTCGAAACCATTCATCTCCGGCATGTTGACGTCGCTCAGCACGAAGTGCACCGGCTCGCCCGACAGCGCGGACAACTCAAGCTGGCGCAAAGCCTCCTTGCCGTTCTCGGCTTCGACGATCTTCTTGAAGCCGATCTCGCGCAGCAGTCCGGAAATGATCCGCCGCATGGTCGAGAAATCATCGACCACCATGAAACAGAAATCTTCGCGCTTGACAGTCGTGACCATGCCCTACTCCGTTGTGCAGCGATCGTAACGTGTACAGGCCGCACGGCCGGAAACGCCGAAGCCACTGCGAGCGGCGGATCAGCACGAGTCGCATCCGGGCCGAGCGCAGTCGCTCTTTGTGCGGCACGCCAGGGACCACTTGTCGTCTTCACCTCCCTGTCAGTCAAGTCACAAGTCCGGTCGGCTCACCTTGAGCGAGTCCGTGGTGCCACGGACTTGAATTGCGGCTTTTGGTTTTGAACGCGTCAAGGGCTTGCCAGCGCTTGCGTCCTCGCGGGGGCGATTGGCTGCCAGACCATTCGCGGTGACCTGCTCCAGCAGTGATCAGTGAGCGTCCGCTGGCACACAGACAGACCCGCGAGCCCGGCCATAGAGTCACTCCTCAGTTCGGGTGCGGGCCCCGCGTTCGTTCCATCGTCGACTTTCCGAGAAGAGATACATGAACACATCTACCGTCCTGCCGCTCAGAACCTTGCCCGCCGACCGGGACCTGGCTGAGCAAGCCGTCCCAGGCCACGGCATTCCGTCGCAGGACCCGGACCCTGCGGCGCAGGTTCGGCTGGAACCCCAGGAAGCCGAGCGCGAAAGCAAGTCGGTGCTGATGGGTGGCGGCATGGTGGCTGGCATGGCCACGGGTGCCGCCATCGGTGTCGCGGTGGCGGGCCCTGTAGGGGTGCTGATCGGAGCCTCGCTGGGGGGCGCTGCAGGGGCACTGGGCGGCGCTGCTGCCGGCGCCGCAGCGACAAGCTCGGAAGGGCAGAGCAGCGCCGATGCGGTGCACGCGGACTCGGTGCGCCTGCACATCGACGACAGCGGCGGCAGCGGCCGACCGGTGGTGCTGATTCATGGCTGGCCACTGTCAGCCCAGGCCTGGGAGCCTCAGGTTTCGGTGCTGCGCGACGCCGGCTATCGCGTGGTGGCCTACGACCGCAGGGGCTTCGGCCGCTCGGACAAACCGGAATCCGGCTACAGCTACGACATGCTGGCTGACGATCTGCAACGCGTCATGGAGCAGTGCGAGTTGCAGGACGTGACGCTGGTGGGCTTCTCGATGGGCGGAGGCGAAGTGGCGCGCTACATCGGGCGGCATGGCGAAGCGCGCCTGCATAGCGTGGTGTTTGCCGCAGCCGTGCCGCCTTACCTGATGAAGACCGCCGACAACCCCGAGGGGCCCCTCACACCCGAGAAGGCGCGCCAGACAAGGAAGGCGCTCCAAGAGGACCGCGCTGCATTTTTTGACCGCTTCACCTGGGACTTTTTCTCGGCCAATGGCGTGCTGCAGGTCACCGAATCGCAGCGCAGCGAGGCGGTCGCCATGTGCAAGCAGTCGGCGCAGCATGCGGCGCTGGCCTGCATGGACTCGTTCGACACCACCGACTTCCGCGAAGACCTGAAGAAGGTGACGGTGCCCACGCTGGTGATCCATGGCGATGCTGACGCCATAGTGCCAATCGAAGGCTCGGGACTGCGCGCCCACCACGCCGTGGCCCACAGCCAGTTGGTGAGGGTGAAGGGGGCTCCGCACGGGCTGAACGTGTCGCACGCGCAGGTGTTCAATGACGAGCTGCTGTTGTTCCTGCAGACCTGAACCGATGTGAGCGCCGCCAGGGCAGGCGCACGCGATCGTCAGTACCTACAAGAAACTGGAAGCCGCGGCGCACAGGCCGCGATGAAGGTGGCTTGAAGCCCGGACCCGGCGCACTGGTTTCGCCTCTCTACCCTAAAGGACCCGACATGCCGCAGAAAGCCTGGAGCGCCAAGCGCGAACGCCAGTACGTTCACATCAAGGAGAGCCTGCTCGACCGGGGCAAGCCTCGGCCCTTGGCCGAGGAGATTGCGGCACGGATCGTCAACAAGGAACGGGCACAACATGGCGAGTCCGTGGAGGCCAGCGCTTCATCGATCAACGACATGTCGTCCGGCCGACGTGGGGGGCTGCGCTCGCACAAGGGGCCAGGCGGCCGAACCGTGCTCCAGCTTCGCAACGAGGCCCGCCAGCGCGGACTGAAGGGGCGCTCCACGATGAACAAGGCCCAGCTCGAAGCGGCCCTGACGCCATGAACGCACAAGCGCCGTTCAATCCTGGCGGCACGCTCCCTGAAAGCCCGCCGGTGGCCGCCGCTGAGACGCGTGCCGTAGCCCCCTTGTTGGTGTCGGGGATCGAAGCGATCGCCCGGTCACGGCTGCTGACTGTGGCTGCTGATGCCTTGCTGGGCGAAGTTGCTGCCCTGTTGTCGAGTGCGCAGATCAGCGTCGTGGTCGTGTGCGATAGCTCCGGCACTGCATTGGGCGCCGTCACCGAGACCACATTGGTCCGGCGCCTGGGCCTGGGGCAGGCCGACTTCTTCACCACACAGGCTCGCGACGTGATGACGCCCGATTTCACGGCCTGCGCACTGGAAGACCAGCTCTCCGACGTGCTGGCCATGATGCATGCGCGCGGCCTCATCCATGTGCTGCTTCTCGATGCTGACAGGCACGCGATCGGCGTACTCAACGCCCGCGATGGGCTGCGGGCGCTGCTGGCGGCTGGTAACCACGAAGAGACGCTGCTGCGCAACTACGTGATGGGGATCGGCTACCAATGAAGTCGATGCCATGACCGAAACGGATGCCAAGCCGGTCGTCCTGGTCACGGGCACTGCGGGCAACTTCGGCCGATAGGTTGTGGCAGCGTTGGCCGACGGGTGCCGCATCGTCGGGCCATAGGTCTTTCAGGGCATCGTCACGGTCAGGCTTGGCCTCCGTCCGTCAGCGCCTTGAGCTGTGTCGGTGCCATGCCCTGGGCGACGATCGGGTCGCGAGCCTCGCTGGCCTCGTCCCTCTTTAGACCTGGCCGGAACAAGCCAGCTGGCAAACAAGCGGCCGGCGTGCAGCCTTGGTGGCACTGAAGCGTCAACTCTGTGCGTTGAGGAACAGACCCGGTGGCGCCTGCCGGCGACCATTGATTCAGCCGTCCCCACCGACTGGATTCGCCTCAAATGCTCCACCATGACATGACGGTGCCGCCCGCGCCTCGCACCGAAACGGACAGCTTCGGACCCATCGAGGTACCGGGTGGTGCGCTGTGGGGTGCGCAGACCGAGCGCAGCCTTCGCTTCTTCGCCATCGGCGAGCAGCGGATGCCATCGGCGATCGTGCATGCGCTGGCGCAGATCAAGCGCGCAGCAGCGGAGGTGAACTTCGATCTCGGTCAACTGGAAGCCACGAAGGCAGCGGCTATGGTCACGGCCGCGACGCGCATCGCGGCCGGCGAGTTCGAAAGCCAGTTTCCCTTGTCGATGTGGCAGACCGGCTCCGGCACGCAGAGCAATATGAACGTCAACGAGGTCGTCGCCAATCTCGCCTCATTGGCACTGGGCGGGGGATTGGGTGCTGATCGGCGCGTCCACCCCAACGACGACGTGAACCTGGGACAGTCATCGAACGATGTGTTCCCAACGGCCATGCACATCGCTGCGGTGTTGTGCGCGCGTCCGCTGTTGGCCTCGCTGGCTAGTTTGCGCACCGCGTTGCGTGCCAAGGCCCAGCAGTTCTCCCGCGTGCTCAAGGTTGGCCGCACCCACCTGCAGGATGCCGCCCCGCTCACCTTCGGTCAAGAGTTCGGCGCCTACGAGGCCCAGCTCGGGCTTGCCGAAGCGGCGATCGAGCGGGCGCTTCCCGATGTCCACGCGCTGGCCATCGGTGGCACCGCCGTCGGTACCGGGCTCAACACACACCCTGAATTCGGCGCTCGTGTCGCCAGGGTGTTGGCCGCTCGTCTGGATGCCCCCTTCGTCGTGGCCGACAACCTGTTTGCCGCGATGGCCGGGCATGAAGCACTGGTGGGGCTGCACGGCGCGCTCAGAACGCTCGCCATAGCGCTCAACAAGATCGCCAATGACATTCGCCTGATGGGCAGCGGGCCGCGTGCAGGCCTGGGTGAGTTGCGACTGCCAGCCAATGAACCTGGCAGTTCCATGATGCCGGGCAAGGTCAACCCCACGCAGGTCGAGGCGCTGACGATGGTGTGCGCCCAGGTGATGGGGCACGACGTGGCGATCGGTATCGCCGCGAGTCAGGGGCAATTCGAACTCAACGTTTACAAGCCGCTGATCGCCTGTGATCTGCTCGACAGTCTGCGCCTGCTGACCGATGCCATGACGAGCTTCCGTGCTCACTGCATCGAGGGCATCGAGGTGGATGCCGAGCGTGTGCAGGCGATGGTCGAGCATTCATTGATAGGGGTGACGGCGCTGGTGCCGCATATCGGATACGACCACGCCGCGAAGATCGCCCGACAGGCCCACGCCCAAGACCTCGATCTAAGGCAGGCTGCTCTGGACATCGGCGGCGTCAGCCTTGCTGACTACGACGCTTGGGTAGATCTGCACGGCATGTCAGCGCCTGACCGAGACAAAGGCACCGGCACCTCAGTCGTGAGCGCAGCACGGACTGAGGCTATGACTGCCGCTCCGACCGCCGGCCCCGCTGGGCTCACGTGATCAGTTCTTCGACGGTGAGCGCTCGGTAGTAGACCGCCAGCGTCGCGCCAGAGGCGCGGGCCAGCGCTGCGGCTGCCGCAGCACGTTCGTTGTCGACGGCCTGAACCAGCAGCCACTGGTAGCCCTCCTCCGCAAGGGCCAGATAGCGCCTCAGCAACGTGATCTCATAGCCGAAGCCAGCCAGAAGGCCGGCGTTGTCGACCATCGACCGCAACTCGGCATTGCTTTCCCGGGGAGCGAACTGCCTCACCCCTGGGGCAGGCCAGCCGGCACTGTGCAGCGCCGCCACCAATGCATCAAGCTGCGCCTGGGTCGGCAAGCCCATCATGACGTAGCCGACCGGTTTGAATACCCCGAACGATGTGGGCAAGTCGGCCGCTTCGGCGGCATGGATCAAATCGGTGCTGCCAGCAGCACCTTCATTGGCTACGGCAACCAAGTCGGTAGGACGTAGAGCAGAATCGTTTGTGCGAGCGGGGATAGTCATGGTCTGTGATTCCTTCAATGACCATCTTCGGATGCATACCGGCAAGCAGTCTGTGCGCTGACGAACAGCGTTGGATTGGCACTCGCGAAGTCTGGTGGAGCCGGGGCTGAGCCTGCCATCCACTCACTTGTGAGTTTAGCTATCGGCTTCTTGGGACGTCCTGGAACCCTTGATTCGGGACCGCCAAGCATGTTCATCGCATGCATGCCGTCAAAACTAGGCCGATTGCGAGACCGCCGCTGACACCAAACCGGTCCGAACTGAACGACACCGAACCAAACTGCACCACATCTGAATCGGCCCGGCTTCGGGCGTGGCAGGTGACTGGGGTGGCGATCTGCCCAGCCGGGTGCGCAGCGCAGGTTACCCCTGGGCAGTTCGCAAAGCGGGCCGTTCACGCACAGCGTGAAGGAACGAGCCCGCGAGCCCCGGGCACGGGAGAGTGCTGCGCTTCCGCTCGGCCGGCGCAGCCGGCGTAGTTGATTTGGACGGAAGGCCTGGCCCTTGGGAAGCCTTGAGTCGGAGTCACCGCGTTCAGCGCCTGCTCGGTTGGGGCTCCAACTCCACATGATCCGGCAGCTCCCGCACAACCAGACCGTGCAGCTCGGCCACCGCACGCGCGAAG
>PNNH01000116.1 GCA_013824165.1 Methylibium sp.
TCCCGAGGACACCCGCATCGACTACATCAAGCGTGTTGCCGCCATCCCGGGTGACGAAGTGAGCTACCTGAATCAGCGCCTGTACATCAACGGCCAGTTGGCGCCGGTGCAGCCGCAGGGCGACTTCTACGATGACGACAGCATGGCCTATCGCGCCCGCTTCACCGAGAAGCTCGGCGAGAAGGAGCACCAGATCCTGGTTGATCCGCGCCGCACGCCGCTGTTCCGCCCGGACCGCTTGGGCGGCGCCTTCCCGTATCAGGAGAACTGCAAGTACAGCCCTGAAGGCGTGGTCTGCAAAGTGCCCGAGGGCCACTACTTCATGCTGGGCGACAACCGCGACAACTCGCGCGATTCGCGCTTCTGGGGCTTTGTGCCCGACCAGAACATCGTCGGCCGAGCCTTCTTTGTTTGGATGAATTTCGGTAATCTCAAGCGCATCGGCGCTTTCAACTGATCTTCTACAGAAGACACCACAAGGAATGGGATCCATGCGGCACACAAAGTCTCGGCAACGCGGTATCAGTCTCGTCGGTCTGCTGTTCTGGGGCGCTGTGCTGGCCTTCGGGGGTGTGCTCACGGCACGCGTGTTCCCGTCGGTGCTTGAGTTCTACACCATTCAAAGTGCCGTCAATCGCATTGCTCAGAGCAACCCGGCCACCGTGCCGGCAGCGCGCGCCGAGTTCGAGCGCATCAAGCAGGTCGAGTATTCAATCCAGAGCATCTCCAGCCAGGACCTGGTCATCTCAAAGGAAAACGACAAGGTCAAGATCAGCTTTGCCTACGACAAGATCATCGATGTGGCCGGCCCGGTCTATCTGCTGATCAAGTACCAGGGAGACTCGCGCTGACCTCGCGTTCAAGCCTATGAGCGTCTCGGCTCTCGACTCCCTCCAAAAGCGCCTGGGCTACCGATTCAGGGACTCGTCCCTGTTGACGCGCGCCCTGACACATCGCAGCTTCGGGGCCGACCACAATGAGCGCCTGGAGTTTCTCGGCGACGCGGTGCTGAGTCTGACGGTGTCCAGCCTGCTGTACGAGCGTTATGCGGGTTCCGACGAAGGTGATTTGACCCGGATCCGCGCCCATCTGGTGCGCGAAGACAGCCTGCACCGCCTGGCGCTGCAGATCGGCCTGCCGGACGTGCTGCGCCTGTCAGATGGCGAGGCCCGCGGCGGCGGCGCGCAGCGGCCCTCGATCCTGGCTGATGCGCTCGAAGCTGTGATCGGCGCGGCGTTTCTGGATGGCAGCTATGACGCCGCCCGCGAAGTGGTGCGCCAGTTGCTGGGAGAGTTGATCACCAGCACGCGCAGCGAGACCTGGGCCAAGGATGCCAAGACGGCGCTGCAGGAATGGCTGCAGGCCCGCCGCTTGGCTGTGCCCAGCTACCGCATCACCGAAACCCGCGGGCAAGCGCATGCTCAGATCTTCGCGGTCGAATGTGCCGTGCCGGCGCTGAGCCTGGCCAAGCGCGGCGAGGGGCGTTCACGCCGTGCCGCGGAACAAGACGCCGCCCGTCGATTGCTCGACGAACTGATAGCCCGCGACAAGCCCGGTTCCGGCTTGCGCGACTAAGGGAGGGGCGGCCAGTGGCCGCGCGACACCATGAACGAAGAAATCACCCCGCCGCCGGCCTCGACCGGCACCGATGGCCCGCCGAAGCGTTGCGGCCTGATCGCCATCGTCGGCCGACCCAATGTCGGCAAGTCCACGCTGCTGAATGCCCTGGTGGGCCAGAAGGTCAGCATCACCTCGGCCAAGGCCCAGACCACGCGCCACCGCATCACCGGTGTGCGCACCGTCGACGAGGCGCAGTTCGTCTTCGTCGACACCCCTGGCTTCCAGACCAAGCACAACGCCGCGCTGAACCGCAATCTGAACCGCACGGTGCATGGTGTGCTGTCGGATGTGGACCTGGTGCTGTTCGTGGTCGAGGCCGGGCGCTTCGGTCTTGACGATGCCAAGGTGCTGTCCCTGCTGCCTGAAGATCGCCCGGTGGTGCTGATTGCCAACAAGCTCGATGCGGTGACGCGCCGCGCCGATCTCGCGCCCTGGCTCAAGAGCATGCAGGAGCGGCGCAACTTCAATGAATTCGTGCCGCTGTCGGCCAAGAAGCCGGCCGATGTGCAGCGCCTGTTCAAGATCCTCAAGCCCTACCTGCCCGAGCAGACCTGGTTCTATGAAGAGGATGCGCTGACCGACCGCAGCGAGAAGTTCCTGGCCAGCGAGATCATCCGCGAGAAGCTGTTCCGACTGACCGGCGACGAACTGCCCTACACCTCGACCGTGGTGATCGACAAGTGGGAAGACGAAGGCAATCTGCGCCGCATCTCGGCCTCCATCGTGGTCGAGCGCGATGCTCACAAGGGCATGGTGATCGGGCAGGGCGGTGAACTGCTCAAGCGCATCGGTTCCGAATCGCGCCAGGAGCTGGAGCACCTGATGGATGGCCGTGTCTTCCTGGAGCTGTGGGTCAAGGTGCGCTCAGGCTGGGCCGACACTGAAGAGCATCTGCGCTCCTACGGTTACGAGTGAATGGCCTTCAGCCCTGCCGCAGTGGTCGGCTCGTCGAGGCTTCGCGCCGCAGCGACGGCTGCTGAGCCGGTGCTGACTGCGGCCCGGTTGCGGGCATGAGCCCGCGCGGCAGCCGCGCGCCGGCCATCCAGCAGGCTTTTGTTCTGCACCATTACGACTGGAGCGAGACCAGCCTGGTGCTGGATCTCTTCACACGCGAGCAGGGGCGCCTGGCCGTGGTCGCCAAAGGCGCCAAGCGGCCCTACTCGCAGCTGCGCGCGGTGCTGCTGCCGTTTCAGCGCATCCAGGTCAGCCTGTCCAAGCCGCTCAAGCGCGAGGACGAGGGCGCACCCGAGGTCGTGACCTTGCGCGGCGCCGAGTGGGTGGGCGGCAGCACCTTGCCGGCCGGCTCAGCGCTGTTCTCGGCCTACTACCTGAACGAGCTGCTGCTGAAGTTCCTGGCACGCCAGGATCCGCATCCGGCGCTGTTCGATGCCTATGCCGCCACGCTGCCACTGCTGCAGGCCGGCGAGGACGGCGCAAGCGCGCAGGCGGCGCTGCGTGCCTTCGAGCTGCGCCTGCTGGCCGAGGTCGGTCTGCTGCCGGACCTGAGTGTGGCTACCACCACGCAAAGGCCGCTGGAGCTTGAGCGTCTCTACATGCTCTCGCCAGAGGCCGGCGTGATGGCGCCCAGCAGCGATGCGGCGGTCTTCACTGGCAGCCTGCTCACCGGGCTCCAGGCCGCGCTGATGCATGGCAGCATGGCGGCGCTGCAGCAAGCCTGCATGCCGGCCCTGCCCATGCTGAAAACGGCGTTGCGCGGACTGCTTCACTATCATCTGGGGCACAAACCCCTGCGTACCCGCCAGGTCATGCTGGACCTGCAGACCCTCCTTGACTGAACGATGCACCGATGAACCCTCTGGTCGCTCCTGAATCCGGCTCCCACGGCGCACGCTGCGCGCTGTCGGTCAACGTCAACAAGGTCGCGCTGCTGCGCAACACGCGGCATATTGGCATCCCCAGCGTGCTGCGTGCGGCCGAGCACTGCCTGCTGGCCGGCGCGCAAGGCATCACCGTGCATCCGCGCCCCGACGGGCGCCATATCCGCGCGCACGATGTCGACGAGCTGGCTGCCCTTCTCAAGCGGGACTGGCCCGCGGCCGAGTACAACATCGAAGGCAACCCGACTCAGAACCTGATGGACTATGTGCGCGCGCTGCGTCCGCAGCAGGTCACCTTCGTGCCGGACGCCGAAGACCAGTTCACCTCCGACCATGGCTGGAACCTGCCGGCCGATATGACGCGGCTGCAGCCTCTGATCGATGAGTGCAAGAGCCTGGGCGTACGTGTCAGCCTGTTCATGGACCCCAGCCCCGAGGCCATGCCTTTTGTGGCCCAGCTGGGTGCCGAGCGCATCGAGCTCTATACCGAGAGCTATGCCAGCGCCTGGGGCACGCCGCGCCAAGCCGAGGTGCTGGCCGGCTTCACAGCCACCGCGCAAGCCGCGCTGGCCCAGGGCCTGGGCATCAATGCCGGCCACGACCTGAACCGCGACAACCTCACCGACTTCCTGCGCGCGGTGCCCGGCGTGCTGGAAGTGTCGATCGGCCATGCGCTGATCGCCGATGCGCTGGAGCTCGGCTATGCCGAGACGGTGCGCGAGTACCAGCGCTGCATCCAGCGCGCGTATGCGTGAGCCCCTCGCCCAATCGCGCCCCGCTGAACGCCGGCACGCCTGGGCGATCCCTTGTGGCATCAGGCCGCAAGCACATCGCCAGCGTGGGCTGGCTTGGGGCGGACCGGCGCTCGGCCCGGATTCCCGAGCCCCATCGGCAACGCTGAGACGACGAACATGATCTACGGCATTGGCACGGACATCTGCGACATCCGCCGCGTGCGAGAGACGCTGGCCCGCCGCGGCGAGCGCTTTGCCGAGAAGGTGCTGGGGCCGCACGAGATCGAGGTGTTCCGCGAGCGGCGTGCCAAGGTGGAGGCTCGCGGCGTGGCCTATCTCGCCACGCGCTTCTCCGCCAAGGAAGCCTTCTCCAAAGCCATCGGCATGGGGATGCGCATGCCCATGACTTGGCGCGCCTGCGAGATCGTCAAGGCAGCGAGCGGTAAACCCGAGATCCTGTTGCATGGCGAGCTGGCTGCCTGGTTCGAAGCCAAAGGCTTGCGCGCCCATGTGACTGTGACTGACGAGAGCGAATATGCGGCCGCCTTTGTGGTGGTCGAAACCAAGGATTGAAGAGACCCATGAAGGAATTCACCGCACACGCACCCGTCGTGCTCGACGTCGCCGGCCTCGCGCTGGACGCGCAGGAGCGCCGTCGCCTCAGCCACCCTTTGGTCGGCGGCTTGATCCTGTTCGCGCGCAATTTCGAAAGCCGCCAGCAGCTGGTGGCGCTGACGGCCGAGATCAAGGAGATCCGCCCCGATGTGCTGATCGCCGTTGACCATGAGGGCGGCCGCGTGCAGCGCTTCCGCACCGATGGCTTCACTCATTTGCCGCCGATGCGCAGCCTGGGCGAGCTGTGGATGCAGGACGCGATGCGCGCCACTGACGCGGCTACTGCTACCGGCTTCGTGCTGGCCTCGGAGTTGCGCGCCTGTGGCGTGGACTACAGTTTCACTCCGGTGCTTGACCTGGACCATGGTGCGTCAGCCGTCATCGGCGAGCGCAGCTTCCACCGCGATCCGCGCGTGGTCAGCCTGCTGGCCAAGAGCCTGATGCAAGGTCTACTTCTGGCCGGCATGAGCAGCTGCGGCAAGCATTTCCCCGGCCACGGCTTTGTCGAGGCCGACAGCCATGTGGCCATTCCGGTGGACAAGCGCAGCCTCAAGGCCATCCTGGCCGAGGACGCCAAGCCCTTTGAGTGGCTGAGCCTGAGCCTGTCGGCAGTGATGCCGGCCCATGTGATCTATCCCAAGGTCGACGCCCGCCCGGCCGGCTTCAGCCGCCGCTGGCTGCACGAGATCCTGCGCGAGCGGCTGCGCTTCGGCGGCGCCATCTTCAGCGACGACCTGGGCATGGCCGGTGCGCGCATGCTGGAAGGCCAGCCGATCGGCTACACCGAAGCTGCGCTGACGGCACTGAACGCCGGCTGCGATCTGGTGTTGCTGTGCAACCAGTCGAACGTGGAGCAGGGCCGTGCCATCGACGAGCTGCTGGACGGCCTGACGGCAGCGGCGCAGCGCGGCGACTGGACGCCCGAGCCCGACAGCGAATCGCGTCGCCTGGACCTGCTGCCGCAGACCGTGCCGCTGACCTGGGACGAGCTGATGCGCAATCCGCGCTATCTGGCGGCGGTCGAGCGGCTAGCCTGATCGGCTTCAGCGCGCGGGGATGCTCTCTCCGCGTGATTGCAGTTCCATTTGCGCCTGCATGCGCATGGCACTGCCGTCGGGCATATCCATATCGAAAAGCATCTGCAGGCTCTGCTGGCTTTGCAGCACCAGGCGGTCGCTGAGGCGCCACTTCATGCTGCCACCGCCCTGACCGCTGCCGCGAGCCTTGAGAGTCGCCGTCCCTGACGGCGCTTTGCTCTCGATCTCAAATCTCAGGCTGATGACCGAGTCGATGGTGGCAACTCCGTCCTCCAGGGCGATCAGGGTTGAGCGCATGGTGGCCTTCATCTGATTGCCAGCGCCCGGAACAGGCATCGGCAGATCCATCGCGAAGGGCGTTTCGATCAGTTCACCGATGCGCAGCTTCTGCCCCTCCAGCCCCTTCAATGCCCCCACGGCGCCTGAAATCGATTTGCCGACCTTGTCCAGGAGCTTGGGGTCGACATCGCTGTTCAGAACCGTGATGTCGGTGATGTCACCACGGGCTTGATTCAAGACGGCCTGCATTTCCAGATGGGCCAGCGGCGACGCGATCTCGCGGCTGCCGCCGCTCTCGGACTGGATGATGGTGCGCGCCTGCTCGTACTGGAGGCGCAGCCTGTAGTTGCCCTGCGCGTCTTCAGCGCTTGTTTCCTGCCGGCTGACCATTTCAGACTGCATTTTCAAGCCTTGGGCGAGCGCGCTCAGCCTGGCCTGCAGAGCCGCCCGGGTCTTTTCATCAGCACCTTCGGCGGCGCTCAGCGTTCCGGTCATGGTCTGGCGCATCTCCATGGTGTGCCGCTGCTGCTGGCCGGGCAAGGGATAGCTGCGCAGTTCAATTTCTTGCGCCTGTGCTTGGCCAGCTACCGAAAGAGTTAGCAGTAGCAAGACGGCGGCCATGGGCGCGGCTGGCCAGTCGAAGGTGAGGCGGTGCTTGTCGAACACGATCTGAACTCTCCCTGAATCTACGTTTTGGTTTCAGGGCAGTCTGCCATATCGCGGCTCAACCATGAAAAAGCCGCCGCAGGCTTTCACCTGCGGCGGCTTTCATTTGGACGCTGACTGCGTTGATTACTGCTGTTCGAACGGCAGCTTGATCTGCGCGAGATCCTTGCGGGTCTCGACCAGCACCAGCGGACCTTCGTCGATCACGACAGCGGGCGCGCGCTCGCGCGGCACGTGCACTGGCTTAGGCTCGGCGGCCATGGCTTCCTGCGTGGCGCGGATCTTGTCGGCGTCGGAGTTGACCCACTCCAGACCGGCCGCTTGCGCGATGGCCTGCAGATCACCCAGCGGCAGGTCGAACTTCGGTGCCGGCGCCGGTGCCGGTGCCGGCGCCGGTGCTGCAGCAGCAGCCACGACAGGCGCTTGCTCAACTGGAGCGGTCGCCGGCTTCACCGCAGCAGAAGCAGCAGGCGCTGCCGGCGCAACGGCGGCGGCGGGCTCTGCCGAGGCCGCTTCGATCAGCGAGGTCTGGACAGCAGCAGCGGGCTCACCAGCCTCGGCCTCGGTCGCAGTTTGCGCGCCATCTTCTGCCGGGGCCTGGTCGTCGCGACGCTCGCGGCGATAGCGGTCACGGCTGCGACGGCGGCGGCCATCGCGGCCCGGGCCTTCGCCTTCGTCGGTGCCTTCGCCACGCTCAGCTGCCTCGACGCCGGCCTCGGCGCTGGCAGCTTCAGTCAGCGGCTGTGCGCTGGCAGCTTCGCCACCCTCGACGGCTGCGTCTGCTGCCTGCTCGGTGCCGGCCTCGTTGCCACGGGTCTCGTCACGATCGCGGCCACCACGGCGGCGGCGGCGGCGGCCCTGGCGCTCTTCATTGCTCTCGCCCTGGGCAGCGTTGTCAACGCCTTCGCTCTGGGTGTCGACAAAGGCGTTCAGTTCCTGCTCGGTCTTGGGCTGCATGTCCAGCGCGGCCTGCTGCGGCGCGTCGCCGCGCGGCTGCTGGTCCTTGCGCTCGCCGCGCGGGCGGCGGCCTTCGCCGCGCTCTCCGCGCTCGCTGCGCTCAGCGCGGTCACCACGCTCGGCGCGCGGTGCAGCAGCTTGCGGCGCATCCTGGCCCTCGGGACGCTCGGCGCGATCCGGACGGCGGCCACCGGCGCGCTCGCCACGATCGGCGCGGTCACCGCGCTCGGCACGCTGGCCGTCTTGCTGCGGCTTGTCGCCGCGGCCATTCTTGCGCTCACCCCGGTCACCGCGCTCGCCACGCTCGCTGCGTTCGCCACGGCGGCCGCGGCCTTCGCGACCCTCACGGCCTTCGCGCTTGTCCTTGCGCTCGGTGGTCTCGGTGGCCGGCTTGGCTTCCACAGCAGGTGCCGGGGCGGCCGGCTCGGCGCCGAACATCTTCTTGATCCAGCCGAAGAAGCCGCCGCTGCTGGCCGCAGGGGCGGCGCTGGCTGCTGCTGCGGCAGGGGCGGGCACCGCTGCCACTGGCTCGGGCTTGGGTGCGGCCACAGGCGCCGGCATCTCGGGCAGGATGCCCTTGATGACGGGCTCCTGCTTGTTCTTCTTGTCGCTGTCGCTGCGGCGTGTGATGCCGACCTCATCGGTCGGCTCTTCGATCATCGTGTAGCTGGCCTGCAGGTTCTCCAGACGCGGGTCGTCGTGGCGCAGGCGCTCCAGCTTGTAGTTGGGCGTGTCGAGGTGCTTGTTGGGCACCAGCAGCACGGTAACGCGCTGCTTCAGCTCGATCTTGGTGATCTCGGTGCGCTTCTCATTGAGCAGGAAGCTGGTCACTTCCACCGGCACCTGCACATGCACGGCGGCGGTGTTGTCCTTCATGGACTCTTCCTGAACCATGCGCAGGATCTGCAGCGCCGAGCTCTCGGTGTCGCGGATGTGTCCGGTGCCGTTGCAGCGCGGGCAGGTGATGTGGCTGCCTTCGGACAGAGCCGGGCGCAGGCGCTGGCGGCTCAGTTCCAGCAGACCGAACTTGCTGATCGAGCTGAACTGCACGCGGGCGCGATCCTGGCGCAGCGCGTCGCGCAGGCGCTGTTCGACCTCGCGGCGGTTCTTCGACTCTTCCATGTCGATGAAGTCGACCACGATCAGGCCGCCGAGGTCGCGCAGACGCATCTGGCGGGCGATCTCGTCGGCCGCTTCCAGGTTGGTGCGGGTTGCGGTTTCCTCGATGTCGCCGCCGCGGGTAGCGCGGGCCGAGTTGACGTCTACCGAGACCAGCGCTTCGGTGTGGTCGATCACGATGGCGCCGCCCGAGGGCAGGTTGACCGTACGGCTGAAGGCGGTTTCGATCTGGTGCTCGATCTGGAAACGGCTGAACAGCGGCGCGTCGTCGCGGTAGCGCTTCACGCGATGGCCCTGGTCGGGCATCACGTGGTTCATGAACTGGCTGGCCTGCTCGTACAGGTCGTCGGTGTCGATCAGGATCTCACCGATGTCGGCGGTGAAGTAGTCGCGGATCGCGCGAATCACCAGCGACGACTCCTGATAGATCAGGTAGGCGCCTTTGCCACCCTTGGACGCGTCATCGATCGCGGTCCAGAGCTTGAGCATGTAGTTCAGGTCCCACTGCAGCTCGGCTGCGGTGCGGCCGATGCCGGCGGTGCGGGCGATCAGGCTCATGCCCTTGGGGTACTCGAGCTGGTCGAGGTTTTCCTTCAGCTCTTCGCGGTCCTCACCCTCGATGCGGCGGCTGACGCCACCGCCACGCGGGTTGTTGGGCATCAGCACCAGATAGCGGCCGGCCAGCGAGACGAAGGTCGTCAGGGCTGCGCCCTTATTGCCGCGCTCTTCCTTTTCGACCTGGACCAGCAGTTCCTGGCCTTCACGGATCGCATCCTGGATCTTGGCGCTGCGCACGTCGGTGCCGTCGCGGAAATACTGGCGGGCGATTTCCTTGAAGGGCAGGAAGCCGTGGCGGTCTTCGCCGTAGTCGACGAAGCAGGCTTCCAGCGAGGGCTCGACGCGTGTCACCACGGCCTTGTAGATATTGCCCTTGCGCTGTTCGCGCCCTTCGATCTCGGTTTCGAAGTCCAGCAGCTTCTGGCCATCGACGATTGCGAGGCGCCGCTCTTCCGGCTGCGTCGCATTGATCAGCATGCGTTTCATGTCGTCACTCCTCGCGCGCCGTCGGCCGGTCTCCGGGCCTTGGGCGCGCAGCATCACGTCACCGGCGGGCACTTTCCCGCTGGGCGACTCATCGATGCACGTGCAGACGTGGAGGAACCGAGGAAGGAATCGCCCTGGACTTGATGTGATCGACGCCGATCAAACAGCAAGCGTTGGCGCGTGCGTGACAGCAGGCGGTGCTTCCCCCGTCACTCCTGAACGTGCGGCTCTTTCAAGCGGCACGGCCCGGCCACGGCCACAGATCGGCAAGCCTGTGGCCGAGTCGGGCCGGGGCTGCTTCTGCATGCGGTGGGGGGTGAAGGAGTTGAGGGAGCTCATCCGCGAAGACTACTGGACGCTGGTCTGAGGTCGTGCAACGCATGTGTTGCCGGGCCTCAGGCCGTGAAAACCTTGTCTGGTGCCGCCGACCCGCTTAATCGCGTGGCCGGGAGGCGTGGTTCGTTCTACGTTTGCGCTTCCGCGCCTGCCACTTGGCCGCCCGGTCACTTGGGGACAGGGCCCGCCACGCATTCAGGCGCGTTGCATCACCGTTTGTTGACCCGGCATTTCGCCAGGCCACCACCCCGAGCCGTCAGTCTGAGCGACTTGCCCAGCTAAAATCAGGCAAATCAAATACTTACGGCGCAAAAGTGGTTCGGAACATTATAAGGGCTAAAGCCGGCGCCAAGCCTCCACAGGCAGGTGAGCGCCCGCCAACCCGGCGGCCGTCCCCAAGAGCAGCGACAGCGCCCGTAGCCGCCGTGAGCCCGCCAGCGCCCCCCGTGCCGATCCAGCCGGCCGTGCGCCTGGTCGAAATCGACGAAGGCAGCGCCGGCCAGCGGCTGGACAACTTCCTGCTGCGTGAGCTCAAGGGCGTGCCCAAGACCCATGTCTACCGGGTGATCCGGGCGGGCGAGGTGCGGGTGAACAAGGGCCGGGCGCAGGCCGACACGCGGCTGGAGTTGGGCGACATGGTGCGGATTCCGCCGGTGCGACTGCCCGAGCGGGCGACGGCTGCGCCGTCCTATGTGCCGGCCAAGGAGTTCCCGGTGGTCTTTGAGGACGAGCACTTGATTGCCGTCAACAAGCCAGCCGGCGTGGCCGTGCACGGCGGCTCCGGGGTCAGCTTCGGCGTTATCGAACAGCTGCGCCAGGCGCGGCCGACGGCCAAGTTCCTGGAACTGGTGCACCGGCTGGACAAGGAAACCTCCGGCTTGCTGCTGATCGCCAAGAAGCGCAGCGCGCTGACGGCCTTGCAGGACCAGTTTCGTGAGCGCGAAACCGGCAAGACCTATGCCGCCTTGGTGATCGGCGAGTGGGCCGCGAACAAGAAGGTGATCGATGTGCCGCTACTCAAGTTCACCGGGGCCGACGGTGAGCGCTGGGTGCGCGCGGTCACCAGCTCGCATGATCCCCAGGCCGAGCAGGCCAAGCGATCGATCAGCCTGGTGAAGGTGGCTCGGGCGCTGAACGGCTACACGCTGCTGGATGTGACCATCAAGACCGGCCGGACGCACCAGATCCGTGTGCATCTGGCGCATGAAGGCCATCCCATTGTGGGCGACCCCAAGTACGGCGACTTTGAAGCCAACCGGGCGCTGGCCCGCGGCGCGCTGCGTTTCGAGCGCATGTTCCTGCACGCCAAGCGCCTGCGCTTTGTCCATCCGGGCAGTGGGCAGGAGATCGAGCTGCTCGCACCAATGCCGCCCGACTGTGAGAAGCTGCTGGCCCAGCTGAGCCTTGCATCATGACCATGACGAGTTCCCGACCCCGCCAGTTCGACCTGATCGTGTTCGATTGGGATGGCACGCTGTTCGATTCCACCGCCCTGATCACGCGCTGCATCCAGGCGGCAGCCACCGATCTGGGGCTGCCGCGTCCCAGCGACGAGCAGGCAAGCTATGTGATCGGCCTCGGCCTGCAGGAGGCGCTAGCCCATGCCGTGCCCGATCTGCCGCGCGAGCGCTATGCCGAGCTGGGCCTGCGCTACCGCCACCATTACTTTGCGGCCCAGCATGAAGTGACGCTGTTCAAGGGCGTACTCGAGATGCTGGCTGAGTTGAAGGCGCGCCACCACTGGCTGGCCGTGGCCACCGGCAAGAGCCGGCGTGGGCTGGACGAGGCGCTGAAGACGGTGGAGCTGCAGCGCATCTTCGACGGCACACGCACCGCCGATGAAACCGCTGGCAAGCCCGATCCGCGCATGTTGAACGAGCTGATGCGCGAGTTTGGTGCCGACGCCGAGCGCACGCTGATGATTGGCGACACCAGCCACGACCTGCAGCTGGCCCTGAATGCCGGCACCGCGAGTGTGGCGGTCGCCTATGGTGCCCATGACCACGAGACCTTCGAGGCCTACCGTCCGCTGCATATCGCCCACGATGTGCCCGACCTGCAGCACTGGCTGCTGCGCAACGCCTGAACCCGCGCGCCCATGAGTGACTCAGACCCGACCGAGCGGCCGCAACCGCTGTGTGCTTCAGACGAGCTGCAGGAGCGCGGCCTGGCGCACAGCTTCGATGTGCTGCAATACCGCCAGCCGGCGCGTGCCTTTGTGCTGCGCTATGACGGCGAGGTGCACGCCTACCTGAATCGTTGCGCGCATGTGCCTACCGAGATGGACTGGCAGGAAGGCGAGTTCTTGGATCGCGACAAGCGCTACATCATGTGTTCCATTCACGGTGCTGTTTACGAGCCCAAGACTGGCCGTTGCGTCACCGGCATGTGCGGCCGCATGGGCCTGACCAAGATCCGCGTCGAAGAGCGCGAGGGTCAGGTCTATTGGTATCCTTCCCGCGACACCCGACCGGCCTTCGACGAATAGGCCGGACAACAGCGAAAGTCCCATGAGTTCCAACGACGAATTGCCGCACGCTATTCCTGACCCTCAAGTCGAGGGCGCCGCCAAACCCGCAGCGGCTCAGCCGGGGCTTGAGCCGCTGATGGCGCAGTTTGCCCGCGACTATCTTGCCGACCGTCGGACCGAGCGACGCTGGCGTGTGTTCTTCCGCCTTGCCTGGCTGGGCTTGATCGCCGCGGTGCTGTGGCTGCTGTTCGTCGAACAACACCCGGGCAAGCCGCCGCTGACCCCGCATACCGCCTTGGTCGAGGTGCGCGGCGAGATCGCTGTCGACAGCGAAGCGAGCGCCGAGCTGCTGCTGTCGGGGCTGAAGAGTGCGTTTGAGGATCAGGGCGCCCAGGCCGTGGTGCTGCGCATCAACTCGCCCGGCGGCAGCCCGGTTCAGGCCGGCATCATCTATGACGAGATCCGCCGCCTGAAGGCCAAGCATGGCAAGAAGGTCTACGCGGTGGTCGAGGAGATGTGCGCCTCAGGCGCCTACTACATTGCCGCAGCGGCCGACGAAATCTATGTCGACAAGGCTTCGGTGGTCGGCTCGATCGGCGTGCTGATGGACGGCTTCGGCTTCACCGGCGTGATGGACAAACTGGGTGTCGAGCGGCGCCTGATCACGGCGGGTGCCAACAAGGGCATGCTGGATCCCTTCTCGCCCGAAGACCCGCGCCAGCGCGCCTATGCGCAAGCCATGCTGGACCAGATTCACAAGCAGTTCATCGACGTCGTCAAGGAAGGCCGTGGCAAGCGGCTCAAGGAAACCCCCGAGACCTTCAGCGGCCTGTACTGGAACGGCGAAGAGGCGATCAAGCTGGGGCTGGCCGATCACCTGGGCAACCTGGACTTCGTTGCTCGCGAGGTGGTCAAGGCCGAAGAGGTGATCGACTACACGCCGCATCCCAATATCGCCGAGCGCCTGGCCAAGCGCTTCGGTGCCGGCATGGGTGAGTCGATGATCAAGGCCATGCGAAGCGGCAGCAGCCTGCGCTGAGCCGCCTGAGCCTCGCATCAAGAGTCGCTGCCGGCCGCAGTCGTGCTGCGCGGGGTTTGTTCGATCTGTCCGAGCGCCCGCTGCAGGCTTGATGCGCTGGGCTTGTCCACGAAGACGCAGCGTTTGCCATGGCGCTTGCAGTGCTCCTTGACGCGCCAGTACGCGTCATGGCTGATGCAGCCGGTCTGGCAGATCACGAGATCGGCGGCCGCCAGATTGGCGTCCAGACGCGCATGCGCATCTTCCTCGCCGCCGTCGTGATGCAGAAAGCGTCCGCCGGTTCGCTCGATCAGCTGCCGGTAGACCGGCACTGCTGATGGGCGTCCGCCCACGCAGAGCACGGCGCGCTGGCCGAGCTCAGGCAGCGCAGTCGGGATCGCCACTTCCTTGTTCTGCTCGGCGGCCTGGGCCAGCGCGATGGCCGAGAGTTCAGCCTCATCGGCACGGCGGCGCTCGCGTTCGGCCATCTGGCGGGCGTCGTTCAGAGCGCGCTCGAGTTGCAGCTGCCTTTCTTGCTGAAGCTGTATCTGCTCGGCCATGGCCTGACGGCGGCGCAAACTGGGGTCGGCTTCATGCAGTGCCCGCAGCCTTTCGTTCAGCCCGGCGATCTGCGTGTCGCGGCTCAGCAATTCGCCACGCAGCTTAAGGATTTCGGCCTGCTGCTGCTCGATCAGCGCGCTTCGTTCGGACAAGGCCTGGCTGGCGCGTGCCTGCGCGCGCGCCAGTTCGCGCCCGAGGATGGCGTTCTCTTCGCTCAGTGCATCGAGGCGCTGCAGATCGGCCCGGTTGGCCGCTCCAACCTGGTGCTGCAGCATGTGGATGTCGCGCAGCACCCGCTCCTGCAGGCTGTCGGCGCAACGCGCATGGGTGAGGGTGGCCCAGAGCACCGCCGCAACATCGCGCCCCTGCTGGGCCGCTGCGTCCCACCAGCGCGACAGCGCTTCGCAGCTCTTGTGCGTCGCAGCCTGGCGCAAGGCGATGGCATAGCGCTGATCGAGCTCGCGTTGCAGGGTCTCGGCGATGGCCGAGCGTCGGTTGCACTCGTTGATGGCACCGCAGTGCAGTTCGTAATCGGTGGCGAGCGCGCACCCGCCCAGGGTCTTGCCGATCAGGCGGCGCAGCACCGGCATCGGCAGGCAGACGCCGATCACCGGGCAGAGCGCTTGTGGGGGCAAGTCCCACAGGCGCCGACGGCGCGAACCCATGGTGGGCAGCGCGGGTGGCGACAGCAGGGGAGAAACGCCTGCGGCCAGATGGGCCTCCGCAGCCGGCGCAGTTGGTACGGTGGGCTTGTCACACATGGCTGAGCTCCTGGGCAAGCGCGGGCGGCGCGGGTGGGAACAGGCTGGCGCAGGGCTGGCTGGTGCGGGTGGAGGCCTCGGGCTGGCGAGGCGCTGTGCGCCGTCGCTGCCGCTGAAGGCCGACTACTTCGTCATGATCAACTTGCCGAGCGCAGTCAGCCGCAGGCGGTAGACCTGGCCCGCGTGCTCAATCTCCACCTCGCGGTCGCGGCCCAGCAGGGTGCGGCTGTCCAGTCGCCTCACGCTTGGCGGTAAGCGGCTGGTGGTGGGGGCGGGCGAGATCGGCAGGGCTTCTGCCCCGCTGGCGGGAGGAGGCATGGCGTCATTGGCGAAGTTCATGTGGTCATCATAAATGCGAACGAGTCGCAATTGCAATAGCGCCACTGCCGCCCGAATTGCAAATGCTTCGCGTGCATACCGAGGTCTTGTGGGATTGGCTGAGTGCATCAACCGCCATCACAATGTCAGCCGAATCCACCTCACAGGAGAATGCACGATGAAGGGCGACGTCAAGGTCATTGAGTACTTGAATCTGCAGCTGAAGGGCGAGTTGACCGCGATCAACCAGTACTTTCTGCACGCACGGATGCTGAAAAACTGGGGCTTCGATCGCCTCGCCAAGCATGAGTACGAGGAGTCGATCGAGGAGATGAAGCATGCAGACAAGCTGATCGAGCGCGTGCTGATGCTTGAAGGCCTGCCCAATCTGCAGGACCTGGGCAAGCTCTACATTGGCGAGAGCGCTGTCGAGGTGCTGCACTGCGATCTGAAGATCGAAATGGCCGGCCATGCCGTGCTCAAGGAAGCGATCGCACATTGCGAGTCAGTGCGTGACTACGTCTCCCGTGATGTGTTGCAGCACATCCTGGAGGACACCGAGGAGCACATCGACCACCTGGAAACCCAGATCGGTCTGGTGGCCCAGGTCGGTGAGCAGAACTGGCTTCAGTCGCAGATGGGTGAGGGCAGCAGCAGCTGAGGCGAGCGGCCCTGAAGCCTGACGAAGTGTGCGGGCAAATTCAAATGATTGAGAACTGTTCGCATTTGCGTTAGAGTGCCTGCACGCCGGTATCTCGCCGGCGCTCAGCTCTCAGCGCCATGATCGTTTGTCTCTGCCATCGCGTTTCTGACCGGGATATCCGTCGCGCCGTTGCCGCAGGCGTGCGCAACTTCGAAGTCTTGCAGGACGAAACCCAGGTGGCATCGGCCTGCGGCTGCTGCCACGACTGTGCCCGCGAAGTCTTCAACGAGGCCTGCGGGCCGGACAGCTGCCCGGGCCTGTGCCACGGCGAGGCGTCTGCGCTGCAGCCGATTCATTTGCAGCGCGCCTGATCGGCCGTCGCGAGCTTCGGGCCTGCAGCAGGCCCGCGATGCTCAGACAGCCTTGAGCAAGCCCTTGGTCTCGATGAAGTCGATGATCTGATCTAGCCCGGCGCCAGTTTTCAGATTACTCATCACGAAGGGGCGCGTCGGCCGCATGCGGCGTGTGTCCGCCTCCATCACTTCCAGATTGGCACCCACATACGGCGCCAGATCGGTCTTGTTGATCACGAACAGATCGCTCTTGGTGATGCCGGGGCCACCCTTGCGCGGGATCTTCTCGCCCGCGGCGACGTCGATCACGTAGATCGTCAGATCGGACAACTCAGGGCTGAAGGTGGCGGCGAGGTTGTCACCGCCGGATTCGATGAAGACGATGTCTGCATCGGGGTAGAGCTTCAGCATGCGGTCCACCGCCTCGAGATTGATCGAGGCGTCCTCACGGATCGCGGTATGCGGGCAGCCACCCGTCTCCACACCCATGATGCGTTCCGGCTCCAGCGCGCCGGCCACGGTCAGCAGGCGCTGGTCTTCCTTTGTGTAGATGTCGTTGGTGACCACCACCAAGTCATAGCGCTCGCGCAGGGCTTTGCACAGCACCTCGACCAGAGTGGTCTTGCCGGAGCCGACCGGGCCGCCCACGCCGACTCGCAGCGGTGGCAGCTTCTTTGTACGGCCGGGAATGGAATGCAGGTTCGATGTCGTCATGGCGGCTAGGGTAATGGATAGCAAGCCCCATGCAAACGCGATGCCAGGTGTGGGGGCACTCAGTGGCCGAGGATCTTGGAGAGGAAGTCGCGGCTGCGCTCGTTCTGCGGGTTGTTGAAGAACTCGTGGGGCGTGTTCTGCTCGACGATCTGACCCTGGTCCATGAAGATCACTCGGTCGGCCACCGCCTTGGCAAAGCCCATCTCGTGCGTGACGCACAGCATGGTGATGCCCTGGTCGGCCATTGCGATCATCACGTCCAGTACTTCCTTGATCATCTCGGG
>PNNH01000054.1 GCA_013824165.1 Methylibium sp.
GAGTGCCCGCTGCGCGGCGCTGCGGGACCTGTCCAGCAGCTGCCGCGCGCGCAGGCCTTCGCTGTGGCTGCTGCTTGGGTTGCCGAAGCTTGCCTCCATGGCCTGTAGCGCCGCATCGCGGGCTGCGTCGCAGCAGCGGGTGGTGGCGTTGGAGTCCAGGTACAGGGGCGCAATCACGGTGGCTATCCTCGGGGCGGCAAAGTCGAGGCAGTCTATCCACCGGCTGAAGGAAATTCGTTCTAATAATTCCATCAAATTGAATTGATGGAGAATTGAATTCTACGAATGGGGAAATTCGATGCTGGATCGTATCGACAGGCTGATTCTTGAGGAACTGCAGCGCGACGCCGCGCTGTCGGTGGCGCAGCTGGGCGAGCGGGTGGGGCTGTCCAGCACACCCTGCTGGAAGCGCATCAAACGCATGGAGGACGAGGGTCTGCTCACCGGGCGCGTGGCCCTGGTCGACCGCAAGAAGGTGGGGCTGCCGGTGACGGTGTTCGTCAGCCTGCGCATCAGCCAGCACGACGAGGCTTCGCTCAAGCGCTTTGCCGCGCTGATCGCCGACATGCCGGAGGTGCAGGAGTTCCACCGCATGAGCGGCGATGTGGATTACCTGCTCAAGGTGGTGACCACCAGCATCGAGGGCTACGATCAGTTCTACAAGAAGCTGATCGCCGTCTCGGAGTTTCGCGCCGTTTCGTCGGCCTTCTCAATGGAGCAGATCAAGAGCAGCACAGCGCTGCCCCTGGGCCTGGTCTGAACGGGCTCAGTTGCAACTCTTGCTGCCGCAGGAGCTGATGCCCGAGGCCTCGGTGGCCAGCGGCTTCTCGATCGTGCCGGTCGCGGGGTCGTAGCCGACCTGGCCCATATGGAAGACCAGGGCCGCGTCCATCATCTCGGCATGCGCCGGCAGCCACTGCGACAGCTCGCCAACGATGATGTGCATCGGCTCCAGGTCCTTGAGCTCGGTGGCATGGCGCACCACCTCGTGCATCACGTTCAGCACCATCTTGTGCTGGCTGCTGTGGCAGTTGTCGGGCTCGAAGCCGGTGGCCGCCATCCAGCGCTCTTCCATGCCGAAGTGCTCGATGGTGTGGTCAAGCAGGCGCTGAAATGCGGGTAAGGGGTCGGCGTTGGCGGACAGTACCGCGGCCAGTTCATTGATCAGGTCCACCATCTGGTGGTGGGTGTCGTCGATCAGCGGCTGCTTGAGAGACAGCGCGTCGGTCCATTCAAGAGTGACATTGCTCATGGGGCGGGAGGGTAGCGCAATTCCTTGCAAGCGGCGCCAGCGCTGCGGTGCTTCCCTGCGCGGAATCAAGGTTCGGGCACCAGGCCCCGGGCGGCGCAGCGGCGCCGGCTTCATCTGGCGTTCATCTGCTTCGGAGCTGCTGTTCATCTGCAGTTCATGGGGGGATCAACTGCGCTTGCTTCAATGGGATCTGTGCAGAGCAAGAGCCCTCGGACTGTTCTGCCAGAGCCCCGACGCGGCGGCGTTTGCTGTCGCGGATTCATCCACAGGCGCCATGCGCGCCAAGCCTGCTGACTCCTCATCATGATCAAGAACGCCGTTGCCAAAGGTCTTTTCCTTGCTGCTTCCTTCGCCGCCCTTGTGCCTGGCCTGGCACTGGCCCAGAGCGGCGAGCCCCGCGTCTACAACAGCAACATCACCCTGGCCGAAGTCAGTGCGGCCCAGAAGGCCTGGGGCGATGCGCTGGTGAAGATCAGCGATGACTTCCAGAGCGGGGGCCTGGCCAAGGCCAAGTCGACCGCGAATGCCGTGCTCGATGCGGCCTACGGATACAACCTGGGCCCAGTGCTGTTCAAGCCCACGCTGACCGTGGCTCCGCAGACCTTTCGCACCACCAAGGAAGGCGCTCTGGCCTACTTCGTCGGCGGCGACTCCAACTTCCCGAACGACAGCGGTTTCGCACTCAAGGGTTGGAAGAAGGTGGATGTCGTGAACGCCGCCGTGCATATCAACGGCGACGTCGCCAGCACGATGGGCAAGGTCATGATCACCGATGCCAAGGGCAAGGTCACCACGGTTGACAAGACCTGGACCTTCAAGAAGGACGACAGCGGCACCGTGCGAATTGTGCTGCATCACTCCTCCTTGCCCTACACCGCAAACTGAGCGGACTCTGAGCGTTCACGACGGCGAGCCCGGCGGCCCGTGTCAGCCGGGCTCGCCGTCGATCTTGTAGCCCAGTCCGCGGACGGTCAGGATGAGCGGCTGCTCGCGACCTTCGTCCAGCTTGGCGCGCAGGCGCCGGATGTAGACGTCCACCACATTGGTCAGCGGATCTTCGCTGTAGCCCCAGACGGTGTTGAGGATGCGTTCGCGGCTGAACACCCGGCCTGGATGGCGCATCAGCAGTTCCAGCAGCGCGAGTTCGCGCGCCGTCATCGGCACCAAACGGTCGCCGCGGCGCACCTGCATCCGTTCCAGGTCCAGCACCAGGTCAGCCAGGCTGACCTGACGCACGCGGCCTTTGCCGGCCTCCTCCAGATGCGCCTCGGCCCGCCGCAGCAAGGCTTCGATGCGGGCCAGCAGTTCATCGAATGCAAATGGCTTGGTCAGGTAGTCATCAGCGCCGCAGCGCAGGCCTGCGACCTTGTCTTCGAGCGCGTCCATGGCCGTGAGCATCAGCACCGGCGTGCGCAGTCGGGCGGCGCGCAAGCGCTGGCATGCCTCCACACCGTTGATGCCGGGCAGCATCACATCGAGCAGGATCAGGTCGGGCTCGACCTGCTCGACCGATTTCTGCACGAGGTCACCGCGCTCGACCACCGTGATCTGGTAGCCCTCGGCGCGCAGGCCGCGGCTGAGGAAATCCGAGACTCTTCGGTCGTCTTCTACAACGAGCAGATGGGGCATGGGCTCAGTCTCCGGCTCAGCCCAGTGGCAGGCTGAGCTGCACGACCAGGCCGCCCTCTGCGCGCTTGGCCAAGCGAAGTTGACCGCCGTGGGCGATCGCAATGTCCTTGGCAATGGCCAGTCCCAGCCCCATGCCCTCTGGCCGCATGCCGCGCGCGGCGTCGGCTCGCCAGTAGCGCTCGGTGGCCTTGCCGAGCTCCTCCGAGGACATGCCGATACCGGTGTCCTCCACGCTCAAGCTCAAAGTTTGCGGGGCGCCCTCGTCAAGTCGGGCACTCAGCCAGATCTGACCCGGGCCAGGTGTGTAGCGGATGGCGTTGTCCAGCAGTATGGTCACGGCTTGGCCGAGCTTCTCGGGGTCGCCGTGCAGCAGCAGTTCGCTGGGCACGCCGCTAGCCGGTTTCAACGCCAGCTGATGCCCGGCTTGTGCAGCGGCGCCGCGTTGCTGCTCCAGCGCTTGGCTCAGCAAGTCCTGCAGGCGGATGGGCTGACGGTCCGTCCGCTGGCTGGCTTCGCCCTGGCGGGCGACCGCCATGAGTTCGGCAATGCGCGCACCGAGCTGACGCGCGATGACGGCCACACGCTCGAGCGCTTCGCGGTAGACGGGCTCGGGATGGCCGCTGCGCCGCAGGCTGACCTCCGCTTCGCCGAGGATGGCGGTGGTGGGCGTGCGCAGCTCGTGGCTGATGTTGGCAAAGAACTGTCGGCGGGAGCGATCGATGTTCAGCAGCTGCTGGTTGGCGGCATGCAGA
Source organism: Methylibium sp. (assembly GCA_013824165.1). GTDB lineage: Bacteria > Pseudomonadota > Gammaproteobacteria > Burkholderiales > Burkholderiaceae_C > JACDQM01. The sequence goes on from PNNH01000054.1 coordinate 3,634, forward strand.
TCCTGCGTGCGCTGTGACACCGCATCTTCCAGGCGCTGGCGCTGGCTGGCTTCGTTGGCGCGATGCAGCTGGATCTCCTCGGCCATGCGGTTGAAGCTCAGGCTCAGGCGATCAAACTCATCACGGCCGTGAACCGCGATGCGGTGATCCATGCGGCCTGACTGCAGGGCCAGGGTGCCGTCCAGCAGGGGCGCCATGCGACGGCGTATGTCCAAGGCGAAATAGGCCACAAAGCCGACCGACAGCAGAATCGTCGACAGGATGCTGAAAAGGGCCAGATGCCGGGAACGACCGAGCGCGGTCTGGGCCGCGGCCTCGGTTTCGCGGCTGTGCGCCATCTGCACCTGGATCGCTTCGGCAATCAAGGCCCGCATGTCCTGGCCCTGCGAGATGTCGAAAACCCCCAGCATCTCGTCCCAGACTGTGGCCCTTTCGGTGCGCGGGTTGAGGTGGGCGATGTGCGGCTGAGCCTCCAGGATCTGGGCGCGCAAGGCTTCAAAATTGGTCTGCAAGGCCACCAGGGTCTGGCGCGAAACCGTCTCGATCGCTAAGTCACTGGGGTCGGCCGCTTCCAGCGCGTGCAGCCGCCCGAGCTCGACCAGGCTGGCCTGCATGCGTTGAAGGTACAGATCACGCTGCGCGACCGGCGCCGAGTCGGTCAGAAGGTACTGCGCGAACCAGACCTTCAGCCGTTGCTTGTTGGACGAAAGATCCAGGTACTGGACCAGGGCGTCCTTGGCGCGCAGGCTGCGTGATCGATCCAGCTCCGACTGGTTGACCAGCCAGACCACGACAGCGAACTGCGTCGCGATCACCGCAACCAGCACGCCGAGCCAAAGTCCAAGACGCGCTTTGAACATGGCTCGCGAGTTCCTGCGGCGCGCTGGCTTGCCCAGGGAAGGGGCGTCAGGCCAGCCGAGCGCGGTGGCGGGCCACCTGGGCGCGCACCTGGGCCGGTGCAGTGCCGCCCAGGATGTTGCGGGCGTTCAGCGAGCCGCGCAGGCTCAGCACCTCGAACACGTCCTCGCCGATGCGCGAATCGAACTTCTGCAGCTCGGCTAGCGGCAGCTGGCTCAGGTCCACGCCGGTGCCGATGGCGGTCTTCACCGCATGGGCCACGATCTCGTGCGCGTCGCGGAAGGCCAGGCCCTTCTTGACCAGGTAGTCGGCCAGGTCGGTGGCGGTGGCATAACCCTTCAGCGCAGCGCGCTCCATCGCCTCGGGCTTGACGGTGATGCCGCCGCTCATCTCGGCAAAGATGCGCAGCGTGTCCTTCAAGGTGTCCACGGTGTCGAACAAGGGCTCCTTGTCCTCCTGGTTGTCCTTGTTGTAGGCCAGCGGCTGACCCTTCATCAGCGTGATCAGGCCCATCAGATGGCCGACCACGCGACCGGTCTTGCCGCGTGCGAGCTCGGGCACATCGGGGTTCTTCTTCTGCGGCATGATCGAAGAGCCGGTGCAGAAGCGGTCCGCCAGGTCGATGAAACCGAAGCTCTGGCTCATCCACAGGATCAGCTCTTCCGACAGGCGCGAGATGTGCACCATCACCAGCGAGGCCGCGGCGGTGAATTCGATCGCGAAGTCACGGTCGGAGACGGCGTCCAGGCTGTTCTGGCACACGCCTTCCATGCCCAGCGTGCGGGCCACGCGCTCGCGGTCCAGCGGGTAGCTGGTGCCGGCCAGTGCGGCGGCTCCCAGCGGCAGGCGGTTGACGCGGCGGCGCGCGTCGGCCAGGCGCTCGGCATCGCGCGCGAACATCTCCACATAGGCCAGCAGGTGGTGGCCGAAGCTCACCGGCTGGGCCACCTGCAGATGCGTGAAGCCGGGCAGGATGACCTCGGCGTTTTTTTCGGCCACCTCGACCAGGGCCAGCTGCAGGGCCGAGAGCAGGGCGCTGATCTCGTCGATCTCACTGCGCAGCCACAAGCGCACATCGGTGGCGACCTGGTCGTTGCGGCTGCGGCCGGTGTGCAGGCGCTTGGCCGGGATGCCGACCAGCTCGGTCAGGCGGGCCTCGATGTTCAGGTGCACATCTTCCAGATCGAGCTTCCACTCGAACGCACCGGCCTCGATCTCGCCCTTGATCTGCGCCATGCCGCGCTGGATGGCCGCATGGTCCTCGCTGTTCAGGATGCCCTGCGCTGTCAGCATCTCGGCGTGCGCCAGGCTGCCCTGGATGTCGGCAGCCCACAGGCGCTTGTCGAAGAACACGCTGGAGGTGTAGCGCTTGACCAGCTCGCTCATCGGCTCGGAAAAGAGCGCGGACCAGGCTTGGGCTTTGTTGGCGAGTTGGTTGTCGGCGGGCTTGCTGCTGGAGGACATGGTTGCATGGGCGCGCGGGCGCCGCGGTGAGGGCGGGCAGGCCCGCATGGAGGCAGGCCCGTGCCGGGATGACAATCATCACAATCGGGATGGCGGATTCTATCGGGGGGCAGATACAGCATGACGGGCAGGCGATCTGGACAAGCGCGGCGGGACGCTGGTGATGGCAGGCGCCATGACTGGGCCGACAGCAGCAATCTCAGCAGCCTGCTGGGCCTGGCACCGGCGATGATGGAGCTGGAGGACGAGGGCACGCCGCTGTTCGACCCCGCGCGCGTCTTCGATGTCTGTCATGTCGGCCTGGTGCTGCGTGCGGTGCTGGGCGTGCAGCTGCTGCTCGCGCTGGGCGTGGCGCTGGCGGTGCGCAGCCCGCTGCAATGGGCGCTGGGCATGGCCAGCGGCACGGTGGTGACGCTGACCGGCGTGCTGCTGTGGCTGCTGCTGCTGTGCGCGGCCAAGCGGCCGCTGGCGCGCTTGAGTCCCTTGCTCCAATGGCTGGCCGTGTTGTCGCTGGGGGCTGTGTGTGGCCTGGCCGGCTGGCAGCTGCTGAACCTGGCCAGCGACGAGCCCAGCGGCTGGTTCCGCCTCTCGGGTGTGGCCGCCAGCAGCGCGGCGCTGGCGGCGTTGCTGCTGTACTGGCTGAAGCTGCGCGAGCGCCTGCAAAGGCCGGCCGATGCCTTGGCACGCTTGGTGGAGCTGCAGTCGCGCATCCGCCCGCACTTCCTGTTCAACACCCTCAACACTGCGATGGCCCTGGTGGCGGTCGATCCGCAGCGTGCGGAAGCCGTGCTGGAAGACCTGTCGGAACTGTTTCGCGTGGCGCTGGCCGAGACCGGCTCGGTGGTGAGCCTGGAAGACGAGATTGAGCTGGCGCGGCGCTATCTCGCCATCGAGCAGCTGCGCTTCGGCGATCGCCTGCGCGTGCAATGGCGGCTGGATGCGGCGGCTGGCTCGGCGCGTGTGCCGCCCTTGCTGCTGCAGCCGCTGGTGGAGAACGCGGTGCGGCATGGCGTCGAACCCAATGACGGCGGCGGCGACGTCGAGATCCTGACCCGCAGCCGTGGCGCCGAAGTCGAGATCTGCGTGCGCAACACCGTCGGCGCCGCCAGCCGTCAGCAGGGCCATGGCTTGGCGCTGCGCAATGTGCGCCAGCGTCTGCGCCTGATGCACGATGTGGCGGCGCGCTTCGAGATCGAGCGCAACGAGCAGGGTTTTGTCGTGCGCATCGTCTTGCCACGCTGAGCGGATTTGTTAGGCTCCTCCCCCATGCACGCGACGCCTGCCCTGAAAGTCCTGCTGGTCGACGATGAGCCGCTGGCGCGCCTGCGCCTGCGCGGCTTGGTCGAGGCCTGCATCGAGCCGCGTGCCGAGGTGGTGGCCGAAGCCGGCAGCGCTTCGCAGGCCCAGGCCTGGCTGAAGGACCATGGCTGCGACCTGATCCTGCTGGATGTGCAGATGCCCGGCCCGGACGGTCTGCAGCTGGCCGATGCCTTGCGCGGCCGTGTCCTGCGGCCTGAGATCGTGTTTGTCACCGCGCATGCCGAGCACGCGCTGCAGGCCTTCGAGCTGGAGGCGCTGGATTACCTGACCAAGCCGGTGCGCCGCGAGCGCCTGCAGGCGGCACTGGCGCGCGTGGCGCAGCGTGTGGCGGAACGGGCGGCGGCGCAGAGCCAGCGCGAGGCCAGCGATGGCGATGCGCCGGTGCTGACGATCAATGACCGCGGCCGTCTGCTGCGGGTTCCGCTGGGTGAGGTGCTGTATCTGAAGGCCGAGCTCAAGTACCTGACGCTGCGCACGGCCAGCCATGCCTATGTGATGGATGGCAGTCTCTCCGAGCTGGAACAGCGCCTGGGCGAACGTTTCCTGCGCGTGCATCGCAATGCGCTGGTGGCCAAGACCGCGGTGCGCGAACTGGAGCGGCATGCCCTGCCCGGCGAAGGGCCGGAGGAAGGCGAGGGCGGCGAGCCCGGCTGGGCCGTGCGCATCGCCCATGTCGATGAATGGCTGGCGGTGTCGCGCCGCCAGGTGGCGGCGGTGCGCGAGGCGCTGGCGGCGGGCCGCTGAGCCGCCGCGCCCGCTTCAGCCGGTGTTGCGCAGCCCGGCGGCGATGCCGTTGATCGACAGGTGGATGCCGCGTTGCACGCGCTCCATGCTGGGATCCTCGGCGCGCTTGTCGGCCGGCACGGCGCGGTAGCGCCGCATCAGCTCGACCTGCAGATGGTTGAGCGGGTCGATATAGGGGAAGCGGTGCTCGATCGAACGCGCCAGCGCCGGATTGGCGGCCAGGCGCTGCTTCTCGCCGGTGATCAGGGTCAGGGCCTGCTGGGTGCGTTCGAACTCGGCCCGCACCGCGGCGAAGATCTTCTTGCCCAGGCGCTTGTTCTCCACCAGCTCGACATAGCGCTCGGCGATGCCGATATCGGTCTTGGCTAGCACCATGTCCAGGTTGGACAGCAGCGTGCGGAAGAAGGGCCATTGCTTGTGCATGCGCTTGAGCAGGGTCAGGTGTTGCGCCCGCGTGGCGGGATCACTGCCCAGGAAGGCCTCGACGCCTGAGCCGAAGCCGCACCAGCCCGGTAGCGCGATGCGCGACTGGCCCCAGCTGAAGCCCCAGGGAATGGCGCGCAGATCCTCGATGGCACGGCTCGGTTTGCGCGAGGCCGGGCGCGAGCCGATATTGAGCTCAGCAATTTCCCGGATCGGCGTGGCGGCGAAGAAGTAGTCGGCAAAGCCCGGCGTGTCGTACACCAGGCCGCGATAGGCCTGGAAGCTGGCGTCCGACAGGGCTTGCGCGGCGTCGAGGAAGCTCTTCGGCGCGCTCTTGGTCGGGTGCAGCAGCGTGGCTTCCAGCGTGGCGGCGACGAGGGTTTCCAGATTGCGGCGGCCGATCTCTGGATTGGCGTACTTGGAGGCGATCACCTCGCCCTGCTCGGTCAGGCGGATCTGGCCTTTCACCGTACCCGGGGGCTGGGCCAGGATGGCCTGGTAGCTGGGGCCGCCGCCGCGGCCGACGGTGCCGCCGCGGCCATGGAAGAGGCGCAGCGTGGTGGGATGGTGCTTGTTGAGTTCGTCGAACAGCTCCACCAACGCGATCTCGGCGCGATACAGCTCCCAGGAGCTGGTGAACACGCCGCCATCCTTGTTGGAGTCGGAGTAGCCCAGCATGATGTCCTGCTCACCGCCGCTGCGCTGGATCAGCGCGGCAATGCCGGGCAGGGCGTAGAACTCGCGCATGATGCCGGGTGCTTCGCGCAGGTCGCCAATGGTCTCGAACAGCGGCACGACGATCAGGTCACTGACCGCCTCGGCATCCAGCGTGCCGCGCATCAGGCCCACTTCCTTGAGGAGCAGCAGCACCTCCAGCAGATCGGACACCGATTCGGTATGCGAGATGATGTAGTGGCGCAGGGCCTCGCGGCCGAAGCGTTGCAGGGCCTCGCGGGCCGCCTCGAAGATGGCCAGCTCGCCCAGCGTGCGTTCGCTGTAGGCGGCGCCATGCACGCGCAGCGGGCGTGCGTCCTGCAGCTGGCGCAACAGCAGTTCGCGCTTGACGCTCTCGTCCAGCGCCGCGTAGCCGGTTTCGACGCGCGCGGTGCTCAGCAGCTCAGCGACCACCGCCTCGTGCTGGTCCGAGCTCTGGCGCAGGTCCAGTGTGGCGAGATGGAAGCCGAACACCTGCACTGCGCGCAGCAGCGGCTTCAGGCGCGGCGCGATCAGCGCCTGGGCGTGATGGCTCTTTAGCGAGGCCTCGATGATGCGCAGATCGGCCAGCAGCTCGGCCGCGCTCAGGTAGGGGTCTTGCGGCGCCACCGCATGGCGCAGCGCCTCGGTGCCGGTCAGCGCGTGCAGAGTGGCGGCCAGTCGCGCGTACATGCCGGTCAGCGCGCGCCGGTAGGGCTCGTCCATGCGGTGCTCGTTGCGGTCCGGGCTGCGCTCGGCCAAGGCCTGCATGGCCGGGCTGACCTGGGCCAGCCGTGCCGAGATCGACAGCTCGGCGCCCAGCTCGTGCAGCTCGGTCAGGTAGTGGCGCAGCGCCACCTCGCTCTGGCGCGACAGCGCATGGCGCAGCGTGGCGGCGGTGACGTTGGGGTTGCCGTCGCGGTCGCCGCCGATCCAGTGGCCCATGCGCAGAAAGCTGCTCAGGTCATGGCCGGGCAGGGCTTCTTCGAGGTCGCCATAGATGCGCGGGATCTGGCGCAGAAAGGTCGAGTGGTAGTAGGACAGCGCGTTCTCGATCTCGTCCGCCACCGTCAGCTTGGAGTAGCGAAGCATGCGGGTCTGCCAGAGCTGTGTGATGCGGGCGCGCATCAGGGTCTCGTTGTCGCGCAGTTCGCGTTCGGTGTGCAGGCTGTCGCGCTGGCCGACCAGTTCGGCGATGGCGCGCTCGGCGTCGAGGATGCTCTTGCGCTGGACTTCGGTGGGGTGGGCCGTCAGCACCGGCGAGATGTAGCCGTTCTGCAGTGTCTTGGCGATCTCGGTCGGGCGCACGCCGGCGGCATGCAGCCGTTCCAGCGCATGGGCCAGCGAGCCTTCAGCCAGACTGCCGGCGCGTTCATGCACCTCGCGCCGGCGCACATGGTGGCGGTCCTCGGCGATATTGGCCAGGTGCGAAAAATAGCTGAAGGCGCGGATCACGCTGACGGCCTGCTCACCCGACAGACTCTTGAGCAGCTTGTCGAAGCTTTTTCCCGCCTGCGCATCGCGCTTCAATCGGAACGCCACCGCGAGCTTGCGCACCCGCTCCACCAGTTCGTAGGCGTCGCGGCCTTCCTGCTCGCGGATCACCTCGCCGAGGATGCGGCCCAGCAGCCGGATGTCGGCCATCAGCGGCTGGTTTTTGTCCACGCTGCTGGACTTGCTGGCCGATCGCGGCGCGCGGCGGGTGGATGGAGCGGCAGGCTGGGCGGGTCTTGCAGGCATGGCAGGGCTCGTCGGACAGGGGCTGAGGCGGAGTCTCTAATGTAACCAAGTTACCTGAATTTCACTTTAAGAGTTTCTCCCAGGGCCGGTGAGCCGCGCTGCGCTAGCATTCGCGCCATGAGTGAAATCCGAGTCAATACTGCGGTGGTGATTGCCACGCGAGAAAGCCGTTTGGCCCTGTGGCAGGCGGAGCATGTGAAGGCCTTGCTGCAAGCGCAGGGGCTGACGGTTGACCTGCTGGGCATGACGACCCGCGGCGACCAGATTCTGGACCGCAGCCTCTCCAAGGTGGGCGGCAAGGGCCTGTTCGTGAAAGAGTTGGAGACCGCGCTCGAAGAGGGCCGCGCCCATCTGGCCGTGCATTCGCTGAAGGATGTGCCGATGGAGTTGCCCGAGGGCTTCGAGCTGGTGGCGATCCTGGAGCGCGAGGATCCGCGCGATGCCTTCGTCTCGAACAAGTTCGCCAGCCTGGACGCCTTGCCGCAGGGCGCCGTTGTCGGCACGTCCAGCCTGCGCCGCGTGGTGCAGCTGAAATCCCGGCGACCCGATCTGCGCATCGAACCGCTGCGCGGCAATCTGGACACGCGCCTGCGAAAGCTTGACGAAGGGGGCTATGACGCCATCGTGCTGGCGGCGGCCGGTCTCAAGCGCCTGGGCCTGGCGTCGCGCATCCAAAGCGTTTTCGAGGTGGATGAAATGATTCCCTGTGCGGGTCAGGGCGCGCTAGGCCTGGAAGTGCGCGTCGAAGCGCAGGCCTTGAAGGATGCGCTGGTGCCTATGATTCACCGGCCAACCTGGCTGGCCACGCTGGCTGAGCGCGCCGTCTCGCGCGCTTTGGGCGGCAGCTGCAGCGTGCCCCTGGCCGCACATGCGCGCTGGGAGGGGGCCGAACTGCGGATCGCGGTCGCCCTGGGGCATGCCGAGCACCCCGAATCACCGCTGCTCAAGAGCGAGTTGCGCGCGGTGGTACAGGATGAGGCCCAGGCCGATGCGCTGGGCCAGCGTGCGGCGCAGGCCTTGCGCGATCTGGGGGCTGGGCGCTATCTGGCGGCGCACTGAATGGCGCCGGGCCGGCGGCTGCTGCTCACCCGTCCGCGTCAGCAGGCGGGGGCCTGGGCTGAGAGTCTGGCCGCCTTCGGCGTGGAGGTGCGGCTGTTGCCGCTGATCGAGATCGCGGCCGCGGCTGATCCGGCTGAGGCCCGCCAGGCCTGGGCCGAGTTGCCTCAGGCGGCCTTGGCCATGTTTGTCAGCCCCAATGCCGTGGCGGGATTCTTCGCCGCGCGGCCGCCCGGTGCCGGCTGGCCCAGCCAGGCCTTGGCGGCCACGGTAGGGCCGGGCAGTGCACGGGCGCTGCTTGACGCTGGCGTGCCGCCGGCCCAGATCGTTCAGCCGGCGGCCGATGCTGCCAGCCTCGACTCCGAGCATCTCTGGCCCCAGCTGGCTTCGTTGGATTGGCAGGGGCGTCTGGCCCTGATCCTGCGCGGCGAGGGCGGGCGTGACTGGCTGGGTCAGCGGCTGCTGGAGCGCGGGGCTGAGGTTCGCTACCGCAGCGTCTACCAGCGCCGTTGCGCGCAGCTGGTGGCGGCCGAGGCGGAGGTGCTGGCCGAGGCGCTTGCGAGGCCGCAGGCACATGCCTGGTTGTTCAGCAGCTCCGAAGCCGTGGACTGTCTGCAGCAGCGTCTGGCGCCGCAGGCGGACTGGGCGTACAGCCTCTGCGTGGCGACCCATGCGCGGATTGCTGCGCGCGCCGAAGCCCTGGGCTTTGGCCATGTGGTTTTGGCGCGACCGCAGCCGCAGGCCGTCGCCGAGGCGCTGCTGGCCCTTCAGACCTGACCTCTACAATTGATCTGACCGTGAGCGAACCTGCAGCACCCCCCTCCAACGACATGCCGGCACAACCGGAATCGCCACCTCCGGCAGCCTCGGCGCCGGGTGGGCGGCAGCCCTTGCCATGGCAGCTGGTGCTGACCTTCGGGCTGGGCGTGCTCAGCGTGGTGGCGCTGATCCTGGCGTGGCAGGGGCAGGGCAAGCTAAAGGATATGGAACGCGAGCTGGTGCGCCGGCAGGCCGGCAGCCAGAGTGAAGCCAGCGAGGCGCGAGCCCTGGCGCGAGAGTCGCAGGACCTCAGCCGCGACAGTGCAGCCAAGATCGCCTTGCTGGAAGCGCGCCTGGCCGAAGTTGCCCTGCAGCGCGGCCAGCTGGAAGAGTTGATTCAGTCGATGTCGCGCTCGCGTGATGAGAACGTCATCGGCGACATCGAGGCGTCCATCCGTGTAGCCATGCAGCAGAGCAGCATCACCGGCAGCGCGGAGCCCCTGGTTGCGACCTTGCGTCAAGCGGATGAGCGACTGCAGCGCTACAAGCAGCCGCGCCTGGATGGCGTGCGCCGTGCGGTGGCGCGGGATCTGGACCGGGTCAAAGCCATCAGCGTGGCCGATGTTTCGACGCTGACCATCAAGCTCGATGAAGTGGTGCGCCTTCTGGACGAGTTGCCGCTGCTTGTTTCCGCGGACAAGAGCATCGAACAGCAGGCAGCGCGGCAGCGCCGCAACGAGCGCGCGGTTTCGGCCGCCGCGCCAGCGCCAGTGGCTGCTAGCGGTGACTGGTGGGATCAAGCCCAGCGGCGCTGGCATGACCTGGTCGGGCAAGTCTGGACCGAGGCCAAGAGCCTGCTGCGCGTGACGCGCATCGAGCATCCCGAGGCCATGTTGCTGGCGCCTGATCAGACATTCTTCCTGCGTGAGAACGCCAAGCTGCGGCTGCTCAATGCCCGGCTGGCGTTGCTGAGCCGGCAGTTCGAGACGGCACAGACCGATTTGCGTGACACCTTGTCGATTCTGGACCGCTACTTCGATGGACGCTCGCGCAAGGTGCAGGCCGCAAACGAGTTGCTGCGTCAGGTGGCCGGACAGGCCCGCCAGGTCAATGTGCCACGGCCTGATGACACGCTGGCAGCGCTGGCCGCGGCCGGTGCCGGCCGCTGAACCACGGCATCACGAGGCTTCTTATGCGTAGCGTGATCTGGCTGGTGCTCCTGTTCGTGGTGGCGGTGGTGGCTGCGCTGACCTTGGGCAGCAATGATGGCCTGGTCAGCCTGTACTGGCATGGCTGGCGCCTGGATGTCTCGCTCAATCTGTTTCTGCTGACACTTGTCGGGGGCTGCTTCGCCCTTGTCACGGTCATCCAGGCCATCAATTCCTTGACCAGCCTGCCGCGCCGGGCACGCGAGTGGCGGCTCAGTCAGCGTGAACGCAGCGCCCAACTGGCCCTGCGCGAGGCCTTGTCCGAGTTCTTCGGCGGACGCTATGGCCGCGCTCAGAAGGCTGCGCAGAAGGCCCTGAGCATTCAGGCTCAGACGCCGGAGCTGACCGACGACGGGGCCTTCATGGCGCTGGCTCACCTGATGGTCGCGCAAAGCGCTCACCGCATGCAGGACCGTCGACGCCGCGACGAGGAGTTGACTCTGGCGATGAATCGCAGCCAGACGATGTCGCAAGGCAAGGCGCTCGAAGAGGGCGCGCGCCTGATGGCCGCGGAATGGGCGCTCGACGACCGCGATGCCGATCGTGCGCTGCGGCTGCTGTCCGAGCTCGGCCCGGGTGTGGCGCGGCGTACGCAGGCTCTGAGGCTCAAGTTGCAGGCCGCTCGTCTGGCGCGTCAGCCCATGGAAGCGCTGCGCACTGCCCGCCTGCTGGCCAAGCATCAAGCCTTTTCGAAGCTTGCTGCGCAGGGACTTCTGCGTTCGCTGGCTTGCGAGGCCCTCGATGGAGCGCGCGACGCTGACCAGCTGCGCGTCATCTGGCAGCAACTCGACAGTGCTGATCGGCGGGAGGTCTTCGTGGCAGGCCGAGCGGCGCGCTGTTCCGCTGCGCTAGGTGCCTTGGACGATGGTCGTGGCTGGCTCAGGCCGTTCTGGGATCAGCTTGACGAGTTGTCGACCGAAGAGCGTACTGAGCTGTCAGAGTCACTGGTGCTGGTGATGCCGGGTCTCGGCCCCGAATGGCTGCAGCGACTCGAGGGCGCCGTGCAGCGTTTCCCGCGTGATGCGTGCTTTGCCTACGCGCTCGGCCAAGCTCTTGCTGAGCGGCAGCTTTGGGGCAAAGCGCGTCTGATGTTGGAGCAGGCGGGCAACGACCGCACCCTGTCCGCTGCAGCCAGGCGCCGGTGTTGGATGACGTTGGCTCAACTGGCTGCGCGTGATGGTGACGGAGAGCGTCGCTCGCGCTGCTTTGAGGAAGCTGCGACATTGAGTTGAACTGTTTTTCTTGCGACATTAGGAAGATTCTTGCTATACTGCAAGGCTTCGGCGGCTGTAGCTCAGTTGGATAGAGTACTTGGCTACGAACCAAGGGGTCGTGGGTTCGAATCCTGCCAGCCGCACCAAAACAAGAAGAAAAGAAAAACGGTCTGCAAGCAATTGCAGGCCGTTTTTTCATTGCGCTTCAGCCACAGCTTGTCGTGGCAGAAATTTGTCAAAAAGCCAGCCAACTTTCTTGGCGAGGATTTTTGTCGTGCTATAGTAGCGGGCTTGGGCGGCTGTAGCTCAGTTGGATAGAGTACTTGGCTACGAACCAAGGGGTCGTGGGTTCGAATCCTGCCAGCCGCACCAAAAGATAGATGAGGGCCTGTGAGAGATCACAGGCCCTTAGTCTTTTCCGACTCAGCTTTCAGGCGGCCGTTAGTGCGTCAATCTCGGTCTGTGTGAAACCGAGTTCTGCCAGCACCGCTGCCGTGTGCGTGCCCGGGCTTGGTCCGGGCTCCGGTTGACGGCTTGGTGTGCGCGAAAAACGCGGCGCCGGCGCAGGCTGCAGCTGGCCACCAACCCGAACGAAGTTGCCGCGCGAGCGTTGATGGGCATGTTCTGCGGCTTCGGCCAGTGTGAGAACCGGCGCCGCGCAGGCGTCTGAGCCATCGAGCAGCGCTGCCCACTCATCGCGCGTCCGGGTCTTGATCCGCTCTGCGACGCGCTGTCGCAGCGAAGGCCAGCTGCTGGCGTCGTACTGCTGGTGTGGATCGACGTCGTTCAGATCGAGCCGTTGCAGCAACTCCCGATAGAACTGCGGCTCAATGGCGCCCAAGGTCAGATACCGGCCATCGGCGCACTCAAAGCTGTCGTAGAACGGCGAGCTGTGGAGGAAGAAGTTTTGCTCCGGCTTGTCGCTCCACAAGCCCGTGTTGCGCAGGGAATGGATCAGCGCGGTCAGCATGCCCACGCCATCGATCATGGCGGCATCGATGACTTGGCCTTTGCCGGACTGCTTGGCTTCGAGCAGTGCGCAGACGATGCCAAAGGCGGCAAACATGGCGCCGCCGGCCATGTCGCCCAGCAGGGTGGCAGGCAGGCTGGGTGGCACACCTTGGCGTGTGGCGATCGACAGCGCGCCAGTGAGCGCAACGTAGTTGATGTCATGGCCTGCGGTATGCGCCAGTGGACCAGTTTGTCCCCAGCCGGTGACGCGTGCATAGACCAGCCGCGGCTGCTGTTCCAGCAGAACCTCAGGCCCGAGCCCAAGGCGCTCCATCACGCCCGGGCGGTAGCCTTCGATCAGGGCATCGGCGTTCCGGCTCAATGCCTGCACGGCCTGCAATCCGAGGGGGTTCTTCAGGTCAAGGCAGATCGAGCGCTTGCCGCGGTTCATGGCCTCGCCGGCGCCGAGTGTGCGCAGCGAGGCTGGCCTTTCAACGACGATCACGTCGGCGCCCATATCGGCCAGCACCATGCCGCAAAACGGGCCTGGGCCGATGCCGGCCATCTCGATGATGCGCAGGCCGCTCAAGGGCCCTGTTGCCTGACTCATTCTGATCGTCTCCAAATATTGTGTCTGAGTGGGCGCGGCTTCAGGCATGAGAAGTCCTGCCGAGGGGGCGTAGCCGCGGACAGCGAGACAATACACGCATGAGCAAGGCTTTTACGAAGGAGAGCGACGCCGACGACGACGAGGAGTTGGCGTTGCCGGCGCTGCCGCAAGGCACCCGCAACTACATGACGCCTCAGGGCTATGCGCGCCTGCGTGCGGAGTTCATGGAGTTGCTGGATGTCGAGCGCCCCAAGATTGTCGAGACCGTTTCCTGGGCCGCAAAGAACGGCGATCGTTCCGAGAACGGCGACTATCTGTATGGCAAGAAGCGCTTGCGCGAGATCGACCGCAGGCTGCGCTTCCTGACCAAGCGCCTGGACATTGCCGAGGTCGCTGACCCCAGCCTTCACCACGGCAGTGACCAGATCTTCTTCGGCGCGACGGTGACCTATGCCAACTCGAAAGGGGAGGAGCGCACGATCACGATCAAG
>PNNH01000039.1 GCA_013824165.1 Methylibium sp.
GGGGATGTAGCGCAGCGCGTCGTTGGCCACGGTAGGCGCTCCGCCAGCGACGGTTTTTTGCAGCGCCCGATCGATGTGCATTGGCTTCACATCTTTCGGTGTCAGCGATCCCATCGTTGGGTAGACGTGCTTCTTGAGCACACGGGCAACAACCTCGGGATGCTTGTAGTTCGGGGTGATGTATCGCTCCAGCCAGAGCTCGCCCAGTTTCTGGACCGTTGGGACCTCTGTCAGCTGAGCCTTCTCGGCCTGCTTCTCCGCGGCGACATCAATACCCTGTTCGATGAGGATCCGATCCTTGCGTGCCTTTTCCCGCGCATCCTTCAGCGACAACTCTGGATAGCGCCCCAGCACCTTCTCGCGCAACCGGCCATGCAAGCGAAAGCGCAGGATCCATGAAGCCTTTCCTTTGATTGCTGCGCCTGCACTTGCAAAAAAGGTCAAGCCCTCACCAATGCTTCGATTGGTCCCGCCGTCGGCGAGCCATGCCTTGAGCTCACGGTCTGTGAGCGGGCGTCTTTGAACGTCCATTTCCGTCTCCTTCATAGGGAGATGTGGGGTTCCGTTCTGGGAAATTTCGCATCATGGAAGACGCAAAAAGACCCCACAAAAAACCCCACACGAACCCCACAATAAACCCCAAATCGGGGACGCGCTTTACTGCGACGCTCTGGGACGGATTGGGACAAAAAACATTGTGGATCAACAGGTTATCGAGTTTCTTTGAGGCGTCGTGAGACGCTCCGAAAAGTCACTCAATGTTTTGGACCTGCTCGCGCATCTGCTCGATGGCGACCTTCATCTCCACCGACACATTGGTCAGTTCCAGCGCGGCTGACTTGGAACCTAGGGTGTTGGCCTCGCGGTGCAGTTCCTGGATCAGAAAGTCCAGACGCTTGCCCAGTTCGCCACCCTTCTTCAGCAGGCGGGCGATCTCTTCGAGGTGGGCGCGTAGCCGCGCCAGCTCCTCGGCGACGTCGATACGGATGGCGTAAGCCGCGGCTTCATTCAGGGCGCGTTCGCGCAGGGCTTCTTCCGGCAGGCTCTGGGCTGCACCGGTCGAGATCAGCGCCTCTTGCCAACGTTCCAGGAAGCGCTGCTGCTGGCGCTGCACCACTGCCGGCACCAGCGGCTCGGCCTGGCTGGCCAGCGCCCTGAGGTGCTGAATGCGTTCCATCAAGATGGCGACGAGCTTTTCGCCCTCGCGTTCGCGCGCTTCCAGCAAGCCGGCGACACAGCGCTTGGCGGCGTCCAGCGTGGCATCGTCTAGCTTCTCGGCCGCACCGCCGCCTTTGCACCACTGCATCACCTCGTGCACGCTCAAGGTCTGGGCCTGGGGCAGCCAGCCGCGCACGGTGCTCTCCAATTGGGCCAGGCGGTTGAGCTGCTCGGGCTGCGGCTGCGGCCAGGCACTGTCGCCCTCGCGCTGGGTGTTGATACGCAGCTCGATCTTGCCCCGCTTGACATGTCCGCTCAGCAGCTCTCGCAGCGCCGGCTCTAGCCCGCGCAGGTCTTCCGGCATGCGGAAACCGAGGTCGAGAAAACGACCGTTGACCGAGCGGATTTCCACCGTCACGCTGGCCTTCGAAGCAGGGCCGCCTTCGGCCTGGGGGAGGGCTTGCGAGCTCGCGCTGGCATAACCCGTCATGCTGTAGACTGGCATCTCGCATCCGGTATAGCTATCAAAACGCGATTATGTCAAAGCCCAAACCGGCGCCCTTGCCGGCAGGTACGGTTGTTGGGGGCTACCAGATTATCAAGAAGCTGGCCGCTGGCGGTTTCGGCGTCGTTTATCTGGCCGAGGATCCCGAGCACCACCTGGTGGCTCTGAAGGAATACCTGCCTTCGTCGCTGGCCGAGCGCTCGCCTGGCGAACTGACGCCGCGCGTCAAGCCCGAGAAGCAGCCGCTATACCGGCTCGGCCTGCGCAGCTTCTTCGAGGAAGGGCGCTCGCTGGCGCAGATCTCGCACCCCAGCGTGGTGTCGGTGCTGAACTTCCTGCGCGAGAACGAAACCGTCTACATGGTGATGAACTATCTGCAGGGCGACACCCTGCAGGACTTCATCGTCACGGCGCGCGATCTGAAGCGCGACAAGGTGTTCCGCGAGTCCACCATCCGCAGCCTGTTCGACGAGATCCTGCGCGGTTTGCGCATCGTGCACCAGCACAAGATGCTGCACCTGGACATCAAGCCGGCCAATATCTTCATCACCAACGACAACAAGGCGGTGCTGCTGGATTTCGGCGCGGCACGCGAGGTGCTGAGCAAGGAAGGCAACTTCATCCGCCCGATGTACACGCCGGGGTTCGCGGCACCCGAGATGTACCGCCGCGACGGCTCGCTCGGACCCTGGACGGACATCTACGCCATAGGCGCCTGCATCTATGCCTGCATGCAGGGCTACCCGCCCAATGATGCACCCCAACGCCTGGAGAAGGACCGGCTGGCGCTGAGCCTGTCGCGCCTGCGCAATGTCTACTCGGACAATCTGATCGAGGTGACCGAGTGGTGCATGTCGCTCGATCCGCTGTCGCGCCCGCAAAGCGTGTTTGCGCTTCAGAAGGAACTGGCCCGTGAGACGGAGCGGCGCTACACCAAGCTGAGTTTCAGTGAACGCTTGAAGCTGCAACTGGAGAATCTCAAGTCCGGGGCCAAGGCGTGAAGTTCGGCGTCTACCAGATCAGCCGACGCGGAGGCCGGGAGAAGAACGAAGACCGCATGGGCTACTGCTACACGCGGGAGGCTGGCCTGTTTGCGGTGGCCGACGGGATGGGTGGACATCCCGAGGGCGAGGTGGCCTCGCAGATGGTCTTGCAGACCCTGGCGGCGATGTTCCAACGCGATGCGCGGCCGACGCTCGCTGATCCGGCTCAGTTCCTTCACGACGGTGTGCTGATTGCACACCAGCAACTGCTGCGCTATGGCGCCGACAAGGGCCTGTCCGATACGCCCCGCACGACCGTGGTGGCTGCTGTGGTGCAGGCGGGTCAGGCTTGGTGGGTCCACTGCGGAGACTCGCGCCTGTACCTTGTCCGTGAGGGGCAACTGCAGGCCCGAACCCGTGATCACTCGTACAGCGAGCTTCAAGAGGCCTTGGGCCGCGTCGGCACCGCTGGTGCGCAGTTCAATCGCAATGTGCTGTTCACCTGCCTGGGCAGCCCGGGGCGACCGATGGTGGATCAGAGCGGGCCTTTGGCCCTGCAGGCGGGTGACCGCTTGATGATGTGCTCCGACGGCCTGTGGGGCAATGTGTCGGATGACAAGCTGGTCAGCCTGCTGGCTGCCCGTGGCATCAGCGAAGCGGTGCCGGACATGGTGGAGCTTGCGCTGCGCCATGGCGGTGAGCGCTGCGACAATGTCACCGCCCTCGCCGTCGAGTGGGAGGGCGATGCCGAGCCGGAGCATGCGGTATCGACGCGTGATCTGGAAGGCAGCGGCTTTGCCTCGACCATCCAGGCTGCGGCCGGCGAACAGGACTTGCGCCTGGAGATGGACGAGGAAGAGATCGAACGCTCGGTGCGTGAGATCCAGGAAGCGATCCGCCAAAGCCGCGCGCTCCGCAAGAACAACGACAGCAAGAGCTGAAAGGTTTTCCCCCATGAGTCAAGAGAATGCAGCGCTGCGCGCCGATGGCCGCACCGCCGACCAGTTGCGTCCGGTCCGCCTGACCCGCAACTACACCTGTCATGCCGAAGGTTCGGTGTTGGTGGAGTTTGGCAACACAAAGGTGCTGTGCACGGCCTCGGTGGAAGAGCGTGTGCCGCCGCACAAGCGCGGTTCCGGCGAAGGCTGGGTGACGGCCGAATACGGCATGTTGCCGCGCGCCACCCACACCCGTGGCGACCGTGAGGCCGCCCGCGGCAAGCAAAGCGGTCGCACGCAGGAAATCCAGCGCCTGATCGGCCGCTCGATGCGCTGCGTGTTCGATCTCAAGGCACTGGGCGAGCGCACCATCACCCTGGACTGCGACGTGCTGCAGGCCGACGGCGGCACGCGCACGGCCGCGATCACCGGCGCCTATGTGGCGGCGCATGACGCGGTCAGCTGGCTGATGGCCGAAGGCAAGATCGCCTTCTCGCCGATCCGCGAAGCGGTGGCCGCCATTTCGGTGGGCATCCATGCCGGCACGCCGCTGCTGGACCTTGCCTATACCGAAGACTCGGCCTGCGATACCGACATGAACGTCGTGATGACCGCCTCCGGCGGTTTTGTCGAGTTGCAGGGCACGGCCGAAGGCGAAGCGTTCTCGCGCGCCGAGATGAATGCGCTGCTCGATCTGGCCGACAAGGGCATCCGCGAGCTGCTGGCGGCTCAGAAACAGGTGCTGGGGCTCTGAACATGCAGCTGGTGCTGGCCTCCAACAACGCCAAGAAACTGCTCGAACTGCAGGCGCTGTTCGCGCCGCTTGGCGTCGAGCTGTTGACGCAGGGCAGCCTGGGCATCCCCGAGGCCGAAGAGCCCTTTGCCAGCTTTGTCGAGAACGCACTGGCCAAGGCGCGGCATGCGGCCGCTGCCAGTGGCCTGCCGGCTCTGGCGGATGACTCCGGGCTCGCGGTCGAGGCGCTGGGCGGCGCGCCGGGTGTGTTGTCAGCGCGTTATGCCACGCTGTTCGGTCGGCCCAAGAGCGATGCCGAGAACAACGCCGTGCTGCTGGAAAAGCTGGCGGGGCAGGCCGATCGGCGCGCGCGCTTCGTCTGCGCCCTGGTGGCCGTACGTTCGGCCGAGGATCCTGAGCCGCTCGTGGCGATGGGCCGCTGGCAAGGCGAAATCCTGGCTGAATTGAAGGGCGAGGGCGGATTCGGCTACGACCCGCTGATGTTCATTCCCGAGTTGGGGCAGACCGTGGCCGAGCTGGCCAGCGCCGAGAAGAACCGGCTGAGCCATCGCGCCTTGGCTGCGGCTGATCTGGCGCGGCAGATGCGTGAGGTCTGGCATCTTGGCTGAGGCGAGGATCCGCTGGCTCAAGCCTGGCGCGCTTGAATTGGCAGCGTTGCCGCCGCTGTCCCTGTACGTGCATCTGCCCTGGTGTCTGCGCAAGTGTCCCTACTGCGATTTCAATTCGCATGAGTGGCGCGATGGCAAGGAGTTGCCTGCCGCCACGGCCCGCGAGTACCTGGCGGCGCTGCGCGCCGATCTTGAGTCGGCATTGCCGCTGATCTGGGGGCGCCAGGTGGTGTCCATCTTCATCGGTGGCGGCACGCCGAGCCTGTTCGCGCCTGAGCAGATCGCCGAGCTTCTTTCGGACCTGCGCGCACGCCTGCCCTTGGCGCCTGCGTGCGAAATCACGTTGGAAGCCAACCCAGGGACCTTCGAGCGCGACCGCTTCAAGGGCTTCCGTGACGCCGGGGTGACGCGGCTATCGGTCGGCGTGCAGAGCTTCGACGATGCCAAGCTCGCGGTGTTGGGCCGCGTGCACAGCAGCGAGCAGGCCCGCGCCGCTCTGGAGGAGGCCTCGCGCTGTTTCGAGACCTTCAATATCGACCTGATGTATGCGCTGCCGGGCCAGACCTTGGCGGAGCTGGGGGCTGAGCTGGACACGGCGATGGGCTTCAATCCGCCGCATCTGTCCGTCTACCACCTGACGATCGAGCCGAACACCCGCTTCGCGCTCAAGCCGCCCGAGCATCTGCCCGATGCGGACCTGGCCAGCGAAATGCTGGATCTCATCACTGCACGAACCGGCACCGCGGGTCTGGAACGCTATGAGGTGTCTGCCTACGGCAGGCCTGGACACCGCTGTGCCCACAACCTGAACTACTGGCAGTTCGGCGACTACCTGGGCATCGGTGCTGGGGCGCACAGCAAGCTGTCGTTTGCGCACCGGCTGCTGCGCCAGGTGCGCTGGCGCGAGCCGGCGGCCTATATGAGCAAGGCCAGCCAAGGCCAGGCGGTGTCCAACGAGCACGAGGTGGCCGCGGATGAGTTGCCGTTCGAGTTCATGTTGAACGCCTTGCGACTGCGCGAAGGCGTGCCACTGATGAGCTTCTCGGAGCGCACCGGCTTGAGCTTGAGCAGCATCACCGCGGCCATGCAGGCCGGGCGCACCAAGGGGCTGCTGGTGGCGGATCCGGCGCGCATCCAGGCGACGCCACGCGGCTTTGACTTTCTCAGCGACCTGCAGCAGTTGTTCCTGCAGGCCTGAGCGGCGTCAAACCCGGTTGAGCGAGCCGCCCGCGGTCTTGCGCAGCCGGTCGATCAGATGTGAAGCGATCTGCGACAGCGGCAGAACCTCATCGGCCGCGCCGGCGGCGATCGCCTCGCGCGGCATGCCGAACACCACGCAGCTGGCTTCGTCCTGCACATAGTTGTAGGAGCCGGCGTCCTTCATCACCTTCATGGCGCGCGCACCATCGGCGCCCATGCCGGTGAGCATGATGCCCAGCGCATTCGGCCCGACCACGCGTGCGGCCGAGTTGAACAGCACTTCGACCGAGGGCTTGTGACGGTTCACAGGTTCGCCATCCTGCACGCGGGCGATGTAGTTGGCACCCGAGCGTTCGACGCTAAGGTGGAAGCCGCCGGGGGCGATATAGCCATGGCCGGGCAGGATGCGCTCGCCGTCCTGCGCTTCCTTGACGCGGATCTTGCACAGGCCGTCCAGGCGCGCCGCATAGCTCTTGGTGAAGCCAGGCGGCATGTGCTGGGTGATGACCACCGCCGGGCAATCGGCTGGCAGATTAACCAGCACGTCCTTGGTGGCCTCGGTGCCGCCGGTGGAGGCGCCGATGAAGATGATCTTCTCGGTGGAGAGCCGCCCCACGCTGGCCATCGTGACCGGCTTCGCCACGGGTGCGCCTGGCGCCGCAGCGGGGGCAGGTGCCGGTGCGCGACGGATATGGGCTTTGGCGGCAATGCGGATCTTGTCGGTGATGTCCTGGGCCAGCAGGCGGATGCCATCCGCCACGCCAATCTTGGGCTTGGCGACGAAGTCGATCGCACCCAGCTCCAAGGCCTTCAGCGTGACTTCGGCGCCGCGCTCGGTCAGCGTCGACACCATCACCACCGGCATGGGGCGCAGTCGCATCAGGCGCGACAGGAAGTCCAGCCCGTCCATCTTGGGCATCTCGACGTCCAGCGTGATCACGTCGGGGTTGAGATTGCGGATCATCTCGCGCGCCATCAGCGGGTCGCTGGCGGCGCCAGTGCATTCCATGTCGGGCTGGCGATTGATGATCTCGGTCAGGATGGAGCGCACCAGCGCCGAATCGTCCACCACCACCACCTTGGTTTTTGCCATTGCTTGCTACTCCTCTATCGGGCGTGGGGATCAGAACAGGTCGACCGAACCGCCGGACGACACCACCGGCTGCGCCTTCTGCGCTGCGGCCCGGTCCTGCTGGACCAGCGCGTCGGTGTTGGTTGGCGCCAGGCGCTTGACCATGGCCTTGCCGCTGTGCGGCAGAAAGCAGACCTTGCGCGGGTAGACGTCCATCACATCTTTGGACACCACCGGAATGCGCTCGGTTTTCAGATAGTCGAGCACGAAGTTGGTGTTGCGCTCGCCCACATTGATCGTGTTCATGCCGGCGATAACGGCACCACCGCCGAAGATCTTGGCTTCCATGCGGCTCTTGGAGGCGCCGCGTTTCATCAACTCGTTGATCAGCAGTTCCATCGCGAACGAGCCATAGCGGCCCGAGTCGCCGGCGCCTTCAGGCAGCATGAAATGGTTCATGCCGCCTACCTGAGCCTGTCGATCCCAGAGACAGGCGGCAATGCAGGAGCCCAGCGTCGTCATCACCAGGATGTCCTCGTTGTCGACGAAGTACTCACCCGGCAGGATCTTGACCGCTGCATTCTTGAAGTGGGCGTCGTAGAAGAAGAACGAGGCCTCGCCCGGCTTGCGCGGCTGTGCCTTGAGTTGGGCGACGCGGGCAGCGCCAGCGCCGCTGGAAATCAGCGAGCCGGCACCGGCGCCGGTAGAGGTCGTGGGCGTGCTCATTGTTTTCTGTCGACCTTTGCGAAGGGGGCGGGGGCAGCGAACTCAGACGCGTTCATAGATCGTCTTGCCACGCAGGCGGAACAGATCGCGGGATTCGGTGAAGTTCTCGGAGTGGCCGACGAACAAGAGGCCGTGGGGCTTCATCACGCGATGAATGCGCTCCAGCACCTTGCGCTGCGTCGGCGCATCGAAATAGATCATCACGTTGCGGCAGAACACGATCTGGAACGGATCTCCCAGCGACCACTGCTGATCCATCAGGTTGAGCGACCGGAAGTCGATCCAGCGCTGCAACTCGGGCTTGATGCGAATGCGCCCATCGTTGGCACCCGTGCCTCGCATGAAGAACTGCTTCAGGCGCTGCGGTGACAGGCCCCGGGAGTCGGCGTTGTAGACGCCGCGCCGCGCGGTGTTCAGCACATTGGTATCGATGTCGCTGGCGACGATCTGCAGCTGGGCCGAACTGCCCAGCGCTTCGGCGCAGGTGATCGCGATCGAGTAGGGCTCTTCCCCGGTCGACGCTGCACAGCACCAGATGCGCAGCGGCTTACCGGCCAATGGCTTGAGGTCATCAGCCAGCGCGTGGAAGTGATGTTCTTCGCGGAAGAACGAGGTCAGGTTGGTCGTCAGGCAATTGACGAACTCCTGCCACTCCGCATCGGCTTGCGCGCCGGTGGCGGCTTCCAGCCACTGCAGATAGCTTGCAAAGCTGCTGTGGCCCGTGTCCCGCAGGCGGCGTGACAGGCGGCTGTAGACCATCGCATGCTTGCCGTCGTGCAGGCTGATGCCGGCATGCTTGTAGATCAGTTGCCGAACTCGGTCGAAGTCAGCACGGCTGAAGCTGAACTCATGGTCGATGGCTTCGCCGGCCGAGGGGGTGAGTGCAGCTGACATAGGGGCGTGGCTCTCAACGAACTGCTGGGTACGACTGCAGGGCTGGGCGTGCAGGCACGAAACTCATTTTTGCATCAGTTATCAGTTTCCACGCGTGCGACGCACCAAGAATGTGTGAACAGCACGGTGAATCGATGTTTTATCCGCAGCCCGGTCAGTGGAATCCCGCTGATAGACTGCCCGGGCACTCAGATGATGCCTTGAACAACAGTCCTCTCCCTCCTCAGTTGATTGACGCGCGCGCGCTGCAGCTTGACCAGGCTCTGCAGTTGCTGCAGCAGGCGGGCGCCTTGTTGCCCGAAGGCCAGCCTTATGGTGAGGCGTGGCTGCAGGGCGTGATTGACGCGCTCTGCGACTTGTCGAGCAAGGATGCTCTGACAGGTCTTGTGAACCGACGCAGCTTCGAGATGGCGCTGGCGCGCGAGATCGACCGCGTGGCGCGATCGGGCGAGCCGGCCCTGCTGCTGATGCTGGACATCGACCATTTCAAGGCCGTCAATGACACGCACGGGCATGCCGCAGGCGATGTGGTGATCCAGTCGGTGGCGCAGGCCATCGCCCAAACGGTACGTCCGATGGACACGGCCGCCCGCGTCGGCGGCGAAGAGTTCGCCATCATCTTGCCGAATTGCCCGAGCAGTTTTGGGCGCACCGTTGCGGAACGTGTGCGCGAACGGGTGGAGGGCATGGACATTCCGCTGCCGTCTGGCCAGAAGCTCAAGATCACGATCAGCCTGGGAGGGGCTTTTGCGCCGCAATGGGTACGGTCATCGTTGTTGCTGTGGATGGAGCGCGCTGACCGCCAGCTCTATCGCGCCAAGGCTGAAGGTCGCAATCGCACCTGCCTGGAGCCGCATACCGACTCTCAGGTCAGCGCAGAGGAAAAAGGCATGTTGTTTGCAGTAACGCAACAGGACACCGAATGAGCATCACCCCGTCGCCTGCTGCAAGTCCCACCGCCAAGCGTGGCGGTGCACGCACGCTGGCTGTCACCAGCGGCAAGGGTGGCGTTGGCAAGACCTTCGTCACCGCCAATCTGGCCGCCGCCCTGGCTGCCCAAGGCCAGCGTGTGCTGGTGCTGGACGCCGATCTGGGTCTGGCCAATCTGGATGTGGTGCTGAACTTGCACCCCAAGCTGACCTTGCATGATGTTTTCACCGGCAAGGCGTCCCTGGAGCAGGCCATCCTGCCGGCACCCGGCGGCTTCCATGTCTTGCTGGCCGGCTCTGGCATGGTCGAGTATTCCCGACTCACGCCCGAGGTACGAGACAAGCTGTTGGAGATCGTCGAGATCGTCAAGCCGCGTTTCGATTGGGTGCTGCTGGATACCGGCGCAGGCATCTCCGATGTGGTGCTGTTCGCCGTCTCGCTGGCCACCGATGTGATGGTGGTGGCCACGCCCGAGCCGACCTCGCTGACCGACGCCTACGCCACCATCAAGGTGCTGGCAACCCAGCAGGATCGCCGCCATGTGGGCTTGTTGGTCAACCAGGCCAGCCGCGCAGGGGAGGGCAAGCTGATCTGCGGCCAACTGCAGCAGGTGCTGCAGCGCTTCGTTGGCAGCACGCCCGGACAGAGCTTCAAGTTGGAGCTGCTGGGCGAAGTGCGCATTGATGGCACGGTGCGCCAAGCGGTGCTGAAGCGGCAGCTGCTGCTGGAGCACTACCCCGGCTGTGAGGCCGCACAGGGCGTCAAAGCGCTCGCCGCTCGGCTCTTGTCAGGCGGGAGCCTGGCTTGAGCGGGCAGCCCCAGACCGCTTTCGATTGGGTCGGCGGCGAAGGGGCGGTGCGCACCCTGGTGGACCGCTTCTACGACCTGATGGAACTTGAGCCGGGCTATGCAAAGCTGCGGGCCATGCACCCGACCGATATGGCGGGCTCGCGCGACAAGCTGTTCTGGTTTCTTTGCGGCTGGCTCGGCGGCCCGGATCACTACCAGCAGCGTTTCGGCCACCCACGACTGCGGGCGCGGCATCTGCCCTTTGCCATCGGCATTGCAGAGCGCGACCAGTGGATGGCGTGCATGCGCCAGGCGATGCAGGAGTGTCAACTCGACCCTGAGTTGCGGCAGCGCCTCGATGCCTCGTTCATGAATACCGCCGACTGGATGCGCAACACGCCGCTCTGAGTCCTTGGGCTCAGAGCAAGACCATCAGCGCACCGCTTCCGCCGTCGCTGGCGCGGGCCTGGACGAAGGCCAGCACCTCGTTCTTCTGCACCAGCCAGCGCCGCACCCGCGCTTTCAGCACGGGTTCACGTCCTGGCGAGCCATTGCCCTTGCCATGCACCACGCGCACGCAGCGCAGGCCGCGGCGTGAGCTGTCGTGGATGAACTGGCCCAGCGCCTCACGCGCCTGGTCGCGGCGCAGGCCATGCAGATCGATCTGGCCTTGCAACGCCCAGTGGCCGCGGCGCAGCTTGCGGACCACCTCGGGGCTGACCTCGGGGCGGCGGAACGAGAGGGTCTCATCCGTCTCCAGCAGCGAATCCACATCAAAGTCATCCGACAGCGCCTGCGCCAGTGCCCGCTGCTCATCCAGCTCGCGCTGACGCGGCTCGGGCTCGGGCGGCGTGGCCAGCAAGAGCACACGCTGCGTGTCCTTCAGCCGCGTGACGGGACCGACGCTCCGCTCGAAGATGCGCTGTTCGTGCTCGGCCAGCCGGGCGGCGGCGGCGGCGCGCGCGGCGAGTTCCTCGGCCAGCCGACGCTGGAGTTGCAGCTCACGCTGCAGGGTCTTCAAGTCCTGCAGGCTGTGCAAGACGGGCGCGGCCTTGCTCATATCAGACCCCGCTCTGCCATCGAAGCGACCTCGGTGGCACCGACGACGAAGTGGTCCAGCACCCGCATGTCCACCAGCGCCAGCGCCGACTTCAGGGCCTGTGTCAGCAGCTCATCGGCCCGTGAGGGCTCGGCTACGCCGGACGGGTGGTTGTGCGCCAGGATCACCGCGGCAGCGCCCAGGTCCAGCCCGCGTTTGACGACCTCGCGCGGGTAGACGCTGGTTTGCGTCAGCGTGCCACGGAACATCTCTTCCATCGCGATCAGCCGGTGCTGGGCATCGAGAAACAGCACGGCAAAGACTTCGTGCGTCAGGCCACCAAGCTTCAGGCGCAGGAACTGCCGCACCGCGTCCGGCGCGTCGAACACCGGCGCCTCGGCCAGCTGCTGCAGCAGCGAGCGCCGCGCGATCTCCAGCACGGCGGCGATCTCGGCACGCTTGGCCGGGCCGATGCCCTTGATGCGGCCGAGGTCAGCCACGCTGGCCTTCAGCAAGCCGGCCCAGCCGCCGAAGTCGTCCAGCAGCGCCTGCGCCAGCTGCAGCACAGAACGTTCGCGCGTGCCGGTGCGCAGCAAGAGGGCCAGCAACTCGGCGTCGACCAGGGCCTGGGGCCCGCGCGCCAGCAACTTCTCGCGCGGGCGCGCCTGGGGTGGCAAATGGTCGAGAGGCATGGCGGTCGGGGATCAGGGGAAATCCGGGTTCCGCAACGCGGGGCCCTAGAATCCCGGCAGTCTATCGAACAAAGAAAAGTCGTGAATCTCATCCAAGCTGGTTCATTCCTGACCCTGCACTACCGGCTCAGCGCTCCCGATGGCGCCGATCTGGTCAATACCTTTGACGACAAGCCGGCGACCTTGTCGTTGGGCACGGGTGAGCTGGCGCCGGCCATCGAGGCGCGCCTGATCGGCCTCGGCGAGGGCGTTCACACGCGCTTCGAGCTGGCGCCGGGCGAGGCCTTTGGCGAGCGCAATCCCGAGTTGCTGCAGCGTGTGAAGCTGTCCTTGATGCACCAGCTCGGCGATCCGGATGAACAGTACAACGTGGGCGATGTGGTGCAGTTCCCGACTCCGGACGGCCAGGGCAGCTATGCCGGCCTGGTGCGGGAGGTGGGCGCAGATTGGCTGTTATTCGACTTCAACCATCCGCTGGCTGGCCAGCCGGTGAATTTCGAGGTCCAAGTGATCGGGATCCTGTGATGACGAATGTGGTCTTGCCCCAGGAAATCGTGCTGGCCGAGCCGCGCGGCTTCTGTGCCGGCGTCGATCGGGCGATCGAGATCGTCGAGCGCGCGCTGCTGAAGTTCGGCGCGCCGATCTATGTGCGCCACGAGATCGTGCACAACACCTATGTGGTGAACGATCTGAAGGCGCGCGGAGCGATCTTCATCGAGGATCTGGAAGATGTGCCTGCTGGTGCGACGCTGGTTTTCAGCGCGCATGGTGTCAGCCAGGCGGTTCGCCAGGAGGCGGCTGAGCGCGGATTCCAGGTCTTCGACGCCACCTGTCCGCTGGTCACCAAGGTGCATGTGGAGGTGGCCAAGCTGCACAAGGAAGGCTACGAATTCATCATGATCGGCCACAAGGGGCACCCTGAGGTCGAAGGCACCATGGGCCAGCTGTCCGCCGGCATCTACCTGGTGGAGGAGGCCGCGGATGTGGCCCATGTGCGGGTCAAGGATCCGGCCCGTCTGGCCGTGGTGACGCAGACCACACTCAGCGTGGACGACGCGGCCGAAATCCTGGCTGCGGTGAAGCGCCACTTCCCGCTGGTGCGCGAGCCCAAGCAGCAGGACATCTGCTATGCGACGCAGAACCGCCAGGACGCCGTCAAGGTGATGGCGCCGCAGGTGGATGTGGTGATCGTGGTCGGCAGCCCGACCAGCTCCAATAGCAATCGGCTGCGTGAATTGGCCGAGCGGCTGGGCACGCCTGCCTATATGGTCGATGCCGCTGAAGACCTTCAGCCCGAGTGGCTGGAAGGGCGCAGCCGCGTCGGCCTGACGGCAGGCGCTTCGGCGCCGGATGTGTTGGTGCAGGCGGTGATCACTCGCTTGCGCGCCATGGGCGCAACGGCCGTGCGCAGTCTGGCTGGCGTCGAGGAGCATGTGCGTTTTCCGCTGCCACTGGGGCTGGGCGACAAGTCCATGGCCGAAGTGAGTTC
Source organism: Methylibium sp. (assembly GCA_013824165.1). Lineage (GTDB taxonomy): Bacteria > Pseudomonadota > Gammaproteobacteria > Burkholderiales > Burkholderiaceae_C > JACDQM01. The sequence goes on from PNNH01000039.1 coordinate 13,778, forward strand.
GTCTCGATCTTGAAACTCAGGGCGCGACTCGCGTGAAAGCGGCGCCTGAAAGAGGCGCCGCTTTGCTTTCATAGAATCGAGACTGAAAAGGACACTGAATCAAATGCTTGACATCACTCTGCTGCGCAAGGACCTGGACGCTGTTGTTGCGCGCCTGGCGACCCGCAAGAATCCGCAACCCTATCTGGACGTCGACCGCTACAAGGCGCTGGAAGCCGAGCGCAAGGGCGTGCAGACTGGCACCGAAGAACTTCAAGCCAAGCGCAACAGCCTCTCCAAGCAGATCGGCATGGCCAAGGGCAAGGGCGAGGATGCCAGCGCGCTGATGGCGGAGGTCGGCAGCATCGCTGAGGAACTCAAGGCCGGGGCCGAGCGCCTGGATGCGATCCAGGCCGAGCTCAACACCATGCTGATGAGCGTGCCTAACCTGCCCGACTTGAGTGTGCCGCAGGGGGCTGACGAGACGGGCAACGTCGAGGTGCGTCGCTGGGGCACGCCGCGCAGCTTTGACTTCGCGGTGAAGGACCATGTGGATCTGGGCGCGCCACTCGGACTGGACTTCGAGACGGGTGCGAAGCTGAGCGGCTCGCGCTTTTGCTTCCTGCGTGGCCCGGTCGCCAAGTTGCACCGCGCGCTGGCGCAGTTCATGCTGGACACGCAGAGCGACGAGCATGGCTATACCGAGTGCTACACGCCCTACATCGTCAATCGCGAGGTGCTGGAAGGCACCGGCCAGCTGCCCAAGTTCAAGGAGGACATGTTCTGGGTGCTGCGCGGTGGTGACGAGGAGGCGGCGGAGCAGTACCTGATCTCGACTTCGGAAATTTCGCTGACCAACACGGTGCGCGAGCAGGTGCTGGACGCGGCGGAACTGCCGATCAAGCTGACGGCGCACAGCCCCTGCTTCCGCTCGGAGGCTGGCAGTGCCGGTCGCGACACGCGCGGCATGATCCGCCAGCACCAGTTCGACAAGGTTGAGATGGTGCGCATCGAGCAACCTGAGCACAGCATGGCCGCGCTTGAGGAGATGACCCGGCACGCCGAGGCCATTCTGCAGAAGCTGGGCCTGCCTTATCGCACGGTGCTGCTGTGCACAGGTGACATGGGCTTTGGTGCGACCAAGACCTATGACCTTGAGGTCTGGGTGCCGGCGCAGAACACCTACCGCGAGATCAGTTCCTGCTCGAATATGGGAGCCTTCCAGGCGCGCCGCATGCAAGCGCGCTTCAAGAACGCGCAAGGCAAGAATGAGTTCGTGCACACCTTGAACGGCTCGGGCCTTGCCGTCGGCCGCACCTTGGTGGCAGTGCTGGAGAACTACCAGAACGCCGATGGCAGCGTGACCGTGCCCGAACTGCTGCGCCCCTATCTAGGCGGTGTTGAAGTTTTGCGCGCCTGATCGGCTGCAGGGCTGAAAAATCCGCTATACTTGCGGGCTTACTCGCACTCAACCACGCGAGCACCGATTTAGGAGAGGTGGCAGAGTGGTCGAATGTACCTGACTCGAAATCAGGCGTACGGTATCCCCGTACCGAGGGTTCGAATCCCTCCCTCTCCGCCAGAAAATCCTTGTAAAACAAGGACTTAGAAGCCCGCCAAGTGCGGGCTTCTTTCATTCACGCGGCTTTTTTGCCATGAGTGTGGGGGTGTTTTTGGCCAATTGTGCCCATCGCAGCGGCCAACGTGCCGTGCGTGAGGTGGGCGTAGCGCTTGGTGGAGCGGGGGTCTTTGTGGCCCAGCACGGCGCCCACCGTGTAGAGGTCGACGTCGGCGTTGATCATCTCGCTGGCCGCGCTGTGGCGCAGATCGTGGATGTGGATGTGGTCGAGCTTGGCCCGGTGCCTGGCGCGCTGAAATCCTCGTTGCAGGGTTATCTTGGGCGCGGTGAGTGGCAGCTTCTTGAGCACGCCCAGGCGCTGCAGCTTGGGGTGGATGGGCAGCACGCGGCGCTCGCCGTTTTTCGTGTCGGCCAGCACCAAGCAGTCTGGCAGCACCTCGACACGCATCAGCTCGCCCAGGCGCATGCCTGTGTAGAAGGCGGCCAGGATCATCACGCGCACATCGCGGCGGTCTGCTGCTTGCAGCAGCTGGCCGACCTGCTTGCGGCTTGCGTAGACGTGGCGCTCGTTGCGAACCGTAGGCAGCTGCATGCGGGTGGTGGGGTCGGCATCGCACAGGCCGTGCTTGCGCCAGGCCCAGCGGCAGGCCGCTTTGAGCAGCGCCAGGCGGATGCGCACGGTGGCTGGTGAGAGGATGACGCCCTCGCGCACGCCGTCTCGGGTGGTGCTGATCAGCGTGGCCACCTCGGCCAGCTCTGAGAGCGTGCGGCCGGTGTAGGCCCAGGCGATGGCGGCCAGGTTCTCGGCGGCGCTTTTGTAGCTCTTGAGGCCGGTCTTGTCGCGCAGGTAGTGGGCAACGGCTGTGTCAATCAGCGCGTCTTGCTGCTCGATGCCAGACGCAACGGCATAGAGGCGGGCTGATTCCTTGCGGTCGAAGGCGTCGGCCTGGGCTTGACTCCAGCCCTTCGGAAGCAGTCGGCTAGCTCGGTGCCGGCGACCTTCAATGACACGGTCGAACGCATAGCGCCAACGCTTGTTGCGGGGGTCCCAGCTGATCGGCATGATTGTTTGTAGGTGGTGAGGTCGGCGGGGTCGAATCGTACTGCGCTGCCAAATCGGTAGGACACCACATCGCCGCGGCGCGCCAGGTCGTACATCAGGCGTGGGCTGATGCCGAGTGCCTGTGCGGCCTGGGCGGCAGTGAGCATGGTAGGGCTTGGGTCGTTGGCGGCGGGGGTCTCGCGGCCCACGGTGTCGACGGTGCTGCTGTCAGGTGCGGGCGTGATCACGGCCTGGCTCCATAG
>PNNH01000120.1 GCA_013824165.1 Methylibium sp.
ATCCGCATCCCGGGCTTCTACTCCGAAGCCAAGGACCGCGTGGCGCTGTACGAGGCCACCGGCAGCAGCGCCAAGGAACTGGTGGTGTTCGCCGGCGGCTCGCACAGCATCTTCACCGACCGCGCCGGCACCGGCGGCGCTTCGCTGAACCCGCGCGTCAAGACCGCCACCAAGGAGCTGACGCTGGCCTTCCTGGCCCGCATCTTCGAGGGCCGCGAGGAGGGCCTGTTGCGCTGGGCCGAGCGCCATGCCGACCTGATTGCGAGCAAGCTGCGCTCGTGACGATGGCAGTTTGAGCATGGTGGGGCGCAAGGAGCGCTGCGGCGCGCTTGCTTTGCTCTATGTCCTCTGCCGCCCGTCGGGCAGCTCCCCCTTTTACTCACGCAAAGCAAACGCTCCGGCCCGTCGCTGCCTCCACGCCGGCCTCAGCAGTCAATGAAACACCTCAGCCGGCCCCCGAGCCCGCCTTCACCACCGCATAGCGCGCCAGCGTGCGCTCGCGTGCCAGCGGGTGCGAGACGATGGGCGCCGGATAGTCGCGGCCTAGCGACACGCCCGCGGCCTGCAGCAGGGCCGGCGCGGCTTCCCAGGGTGCGTGGATGGACTTGGCGTCCAGACCGGCGAGTTGCGGTACGTAGCGCCTGATGAAACGGCCTTCCGGGTCGAACTTCTGGCTCTGCGTGATCGGGTTGAAGATCCGGAAGTAGGGCTGCGCGTCGCAGCCGCTCGATGCGGCCCATTGCCAGCCGCCGTTATTGGCCGCCAGGTCGAAGTCCAGCAGCTTCTCGGCGAAATAGGCTTCGCCGCGGCGCCAGTCAATGCCCAGATCCTTGACCAGAAAACTGGCTGTCACCATGCGCAGGCGGTTGTGCATATAGCCACTCTGGTTGAGCTGCAGCATCGCCGCGTCTACCAGCGGATATCCGGTAAGGCCCTCGCACCAGGCCTGGAACAAGGCATCGGCCTCGGGGCCGCTGTCCCAGCGGATGGCGTCGTACTCGGGCTTGAAGGCATGCGTCATCGCGTGCGGGCGGTGGTGCATCACCTGGTGGTAGAAGTCGCGCCAGATCAGCTCGGACAGCCAGATCTCGGCGCCGTGGTCGCCGGCCTGCATGCGCTGCAAGGCCTCGCGTGCCAGCCGGCGTATCGACAGCGTGCCGAAGCGCAGGTGCACGCTCAGATAGCTGGGGCCTTTGATGGCCGGGAAGTCGCGCGTCTGGTCGTAGCGGTCGATGCGGTCCAGAAAATCCGCCAGCATGGGCTCGGCCTGCTCGGCCCGCAGATGGGCATCCAGCCCGGCCGGCTCGAAGCCGATCTCGGCCAGCGTGGGCACGCCGCGCGCGAAGTCGCTGGGCTTCAGAGTATGCGCAGCATGGCGGCGTACCGGATAGGCTCGAAGATAGAACTCGTCGACCTTCTTCAGCCAGGCGTTCTTGTAGGGCGTGAACACCCCATAAGGCTTGCCGGCACCCGTCAGCAACTCGCTGCGCTCGAACACCACATGGTCCTTGAAGCTGTGCAGCGCGCAGCCGAAGCTGGCCAGGCCTCGCGCCACGGCCGCATCGCGCGCCAGCGCCTGCGGCTCGTCGTCGTGGTTCATGTAGACCGCATCGGCGCCCAGTTCGGCCGCCAGCTCCGGCAGCAGCTCGGTGGCGCGGCCATGGCGCACGATCAAGGCGCCGCCCAGCGCCTGCAGCTGTGCGTCCAGTTGTTGCAGCGCCTGCAGGATGAACTCGACCCGGCGGTCGCGGCGCGGTAGCGCAGCCAGGATTTCTTCGTCCAGGATGAAGGCGCAGTGCACCTCGCGGGCGTGCGTCAGGGCATGGTAAAGCGCGGCCTGATCGTCGACGCGCAGATCGCGCCGGAACCAGACCAGCGCCACTCGAATTGGCTTGTCCATCGCGGCAGTTTCGCCGACGAATAAAATGTCTGCATGCTCAAGCACCAGATGGCCCTCTCCAACCAGTTCCTGATCGCCATGCCGGGCATGGCAGACGACGCTTTCTCGGGGGCCGTGATCTATCTGTGCGAGCACAACGACAAGGGCGCGCTGGGCCTGGTGATCAACAAGCCGATCTCGCTGACGCTGGGCAACCTGTTCCAGAAAGTCGAGCTGAGCCTGCCGGACGACGAGCTGGCGGCGCGCCCGGTGTTCTACGGCGGACCGGTGCAGACCGAGCGTGGCTTTGTGCTGCACGAGCCGCTGGATGCCGAAGGCCAGCACTACAACGCCACGCTGGCGGTGCCGGGCGGCCTGGAGATGACCACCAGCCGTGATGTGCTGGAGGCGCTGTCTAACGGCGCCGGCCCCAAGCGGGTGCTGGTGACTCTGGGCTACGCCGGCTGGGCCGCCGGCCAGCTGGAAGAAGAGATCGGCCGCAACGGCTGGCTGACGGTGGATGCCGAGCCGGGCATCATCTTCGATACCCCGGTCGAGCAGCGCTATGAGAAGGCGCTGGCGCTGCTGGGCATCGACCCTCGCATGCTGAGCCAGGACGCCGGCCACGCATGAGCGCGGCCCATGCTTCCATCGCCAGCCAGGCGCCCCAGTCCTTTCTCGCTTTCGACTTCGGCATCAAGCGGGTCGGTGTCGCCACGGGCAGTCGCTTCAGTGGTGCGGCCGAGCCCTTGAAGAGCATCGCCGTCGAAGGCGAAGCGCGCTTTGTGGCGATCGAGAAGCTGGTGCGCGAGTGGCAGCCCGATGCGCTGGTGATCGGCGTGCCCTTCCACCCCGATGGCGCCGAGCATGAGATCACCCAGCGCGCGCGCCGCTTCGGCCGCCAGCTCAAGAGTCGCCTGCGCTTGCCTGTGTTCGAGGTCGACGAGCGCTACACCAGCGTCGAGGCCGAGAGCCGTGGCGCGCGCGATGTGGACTCGGTCTCGGCGGCCTTGATACTTGAACAATTCTTGCGGGAACAACAAGCATGAGCACCTTACTTCTCGACGCCGAGGCGCTGTACCTCGACCTGCTCAAGGGCGTGCAGCGCCTGATGGGCAAGGACACCGTGCTGGTAGGCATCTGGTCGGGCGGCGCCTGGCTGGCCGAGCGCCTGCAGCGCGATTTGGGCCTGGCTGGCGAAGCCGGCGTGATCTCCAGCTCGCTGCACCGCGACGACTTCGGCTCCAAGGGCATGAGCGCCAGCGCCGACCACACCAAGCTGCCCTTCGAGGTCGAAGGCCGCCATATTCTGCTGATCGACGACGTGCTCTACACCGGCCGTACCACGCGCGCGGTGATCAACGAGCTGTTCGACTTCGGCCGCCCGGCGAGCGTGCAACTGGCGGTGCTGGTGGACCGCGGCGGACGCCAGCTGCCGATCGAACCGGCCTTCTCGGCCGCGCGCGTGGCGCTGGGCGTCGAGCACAAGCTGCGCCTGGCGCGCGACGAGGCCGGCCGCTTCAGCTTCGATGTGAAGTGAGCGAAGGGAACCAGAAGATGTTGTCGAAACGAAATCCCCAGCTGAACAAGCATGGCGAGCTGGTGCACCTGCTCTCCATCGAAGGCCTGCCGCAGGCGGTGATCCACCAGATCCTGGACACCGCCGGCACCTTCCTGTCGGTCAACGACCGCGAGGTCAAGAAGGTGCCGCTGCTGCGCGGCAAGTCGGTGTTCAACCTGTTCTTCGAGAACAGCACGCGCACCCGCACCACCTTCGAGATCGCGGCCAAGCGCCTGTCGGCCGATGTGATCAACCTGGACATCGCCCGCTCCAGCACCGCCAAGGGCGAGACGCTGCTGGACACGGTGGCCAACCTCAGCGCGATGCACGCCGACATGTTCGTCGTGCGCCACAGCGAGAGCGGCGCGCCCTACCTGATCGCGCAGCACTGCGCGCCGCATGTGCATGTGGTCAACGCCGGTGACGGGCGCCATGCGCACCCGACGCAGGGCCTGCTCGACATGTACACGATCAGGCACTACAAGAAGGACTTCCGCAACCTGACCGTGGCCATCGTCGGTGACATCGTGCACTCGCGCGTGGCCCGTTCGGACATCCATGCGCTGAACATCCTGGGCGTGCCCGAGATCCGCGCAGTCGGCCCGAAGACCCTGGTGCCGGGCGATCTGCGCGAGATGGGCGTGCGTGTTTGCCACAGCATGGAAGAAGGCATCCGCGATGCTGACGTCATCATCATGCTGCGCCTGCAGAACGAGCGCATGAGCGGCGCGATGCTGCCCAGCGCCGGCGAGTTCTTCAAGAACTTCGGCCTCACGCCCGAGAAGCTGGCGCTGGCCAAGCCCGACGCCATCGTGATGCACCCGGGGCCGATCAACCGCGGCGTCGAGATCGACTCCTCGGTGGCCGACGGCGGCCAGAGCGTGATCCTGCCGCAGGTGACCTTCGGCATCGCGGTGCGTATGGCGGTGATGTCCATCCTTGCTGGAAACGAAGCATGAAGATTCTCATCAAGAACGGCCGGCTGATCGACCCGGCATCGGGCCTGGACCGCGTCGGCGACATCGCCATCGCCGCCGGCCGCATCGTCGGCCTGGGTGATGTGTCGGCGGACTTCGACGCCAACCGCGTGATCGATGCCCACGGCCTGGTGGTGGCCCCCGGTCTGGTGGACTTGGCGGCACGCCTGCGTGAGCCGGGGCTGGAGCAGCGCGGCATGTTGGAGAGCGAGCTGGCGGCAGCGGCGGCTGGCGGTGTGACCAGCTTGGTCTGCCCGCCCGACACCGACCCCGCGCTGGACGAGCCCGGCCTGGTTGAGATGCTGAAATTCCGCGCCCGCAAGCTCAGCCGCTGCCGGCTGTTTCCGCTCGGCGCGCTGACCCGTGGCCTGGACGGCGAGACGTTGACTGAGATGGCCGAACTGACCGAGGCCGGCTGCGTGGGCTTCAGCCAAGCCGAGCGCCCGATCCAGAACACGCAGTTCCTGACCCGCGCCTTCCAGTACGCCGCCACCTATGACTACACGGTGTGGCTGCGCCCACTGGATCCCTGGCTGGGCGGCGGCGTGGCGGCCAGCGGTGCGATGGCCACGCGCTTGGGCCTGGCCGGCGTGCCGGTGACGGCTGAGACGGTGGCGCTGCACACCATCTTCGAGCTGATGCGCGCCACCGGCGTGCGAGTGCATCTGTGCCGCATCTCCAGCGCCGCGGGTGTTGAGCTGGTGCGGCGTGCCAAGGCTGAAGGCTTGCCGGTGACGGCGGATGTGTCGATCAACTCGCTGCATCTGACCGATGTGGACATCGGCTACTTCAACTCGGCGATGCGCGTGAACCCGCCGCTGCGCCAGGGTCGCGACCGCGACGCGCTGCGCGCCGGCCTGGCCGACGGTACGCTGGACGCGCTGGTGTCTGACCACATGCCGGTTGATGAGGACGAGAAGAACCTGCCTTTTGCCGAGGCCACGCCCGGAGCCACCGGGCTGGAGCTGCTGCTGAGCCTGGCGCTCAAATGGGCCGAGGACGAGGGTCAGTCTTTGCCCAAGGCGCTGGCGGTGGTGACCAGTGCGCCAGTCCAGGTGCTGGGTTCGGCGCTGGGCTCGCTGGCCGCCAGTGCCGGCCGTCTGGTTGATGGTGGCGTGGCCGATCTGTGCATCTTCGATCCGCGCGAGCGCTGGGCGGTGACGCCGGAGCGACTGGTCAGCCAGGGCAAGCACACGCCGTTCGCCTTCGGCATCACCGGCTTCGAGCTGCCGGGCCGGGTGCGCTACACGCTGGTGGCCGGCACGCTGGCCTTCGAGGCCCGCGTCTAGTCGGATGCGCAGCCTGATCGCCCTGTGGCGCCTGACGCGCCTGACCCTGCATGTGCTGCACGGCCTGCTGCTGGTACGCCTGCAGTTCGGCCGGCTCGATGCCGCCGGCCGGCATGCGCGCATCGGCTGGTGGTCGCGCAAATGTCTGCGCCTGTTGGGTGTGCAGCTGCAGCTGCGCGGCAGCGGCCGCAAGGGCGCCAAGCTGATCGTGGCCAACCATGTGTCATGGCTTGACATCGCGGCCATCCACGCGGTGATCCCCGAAGCGCGCTTTGTTTCCAAGGCCGATGTGCGGCATTGGCCGCTGGTGGGCGGCCTGGTCGAAGGGGCAGGCACCTTGTTCATCGAACGCGCCAGCAAGCGCGATGCGCTGCGCGTGGTGCACCAGAGCGCCGAGGCGCTGAAGGCCGGCGATACGGTGGCCGTGTTTCCCGAGGGCACGACTGGTGCCGGGCCGGAGTTATTGCCCTTTCACGCCAATCTGCTTCAGGCCGCCATCGCCACCGAGGCGCCGATTCAGCCGCTGGTGCTGCGCTGGCACGCGCCGGGCGAGCGCTTCAGCGTGGCGGCCCGCTTCATCGGCGACATGACGCTGGCGCAAAGTCTGTGGGCCATCGCCTCGGCCCGTGGTCTGGGCATGGACATCCAGATCCTGCCGGCTGAGCAGACCGCGCATGCCGACCGCCGCGCGCTGGCCGAGCATATGCGCACGCAGATCGCGCAGGCGCTGGACGCTTAGCTGGGCTCCAGGCCAATCAGCTGGGCTAAAGTGGCTGGATGACACAGAGAAGCACGCTGAAGATCCGCCGCGTCGGCATCGACACTTGGCGCGAGAACGTGGTCTACATGCACCGCGACTGCCCGGTGGTGCGGGCGGCGGGCTTTCAGGCCCTGTCCAAGGTCGAGGTGCATGCGAATGGCCAGGTCATCCTGGCGGTGCTGAACGTGGTCAGCGACGAGCGCATCGTCAGTGCCTGTGAGCTGGGCGTCAGCGAGGATGCCTTCCGCCGTCTCGGTGTGGAAGACGGCCACAGCGCCAGCATCGCGCATGCCGAACCGGCGCGCTCGATCGGCGCGCTGCACCGCAAGATCAGCGGCGAGCGCCTGGGCAAGGACGAGCTGGCCTCCATCATTCGGGACATTGCCGACGCGCGCTATTCCAAGATCGAGCTGGCGGCCTTTGTGGTGGCCACCAACCAGTACGAGCTGGACCGCGAGGAGGTGGTGCACCTCACCGAGGCCATGATCGATGTGGGCCGGCGGCTGAACTGGCAGCGCGAGGTCGGGCACGGCCTGGTGGTGGACAAGCACTGTATCGGCGGCATCCCCGGCAACCGCACCTCGATGCTGGTGGTGCCCATCGTGGCGGCGCACGGCATGCTTTGCCCCAAGACCAGTTCGCGCGCCATCACATCACCGGCCGGCACGGCCGACACGATGGAGGTGCTGGCCCAGGTGGAGCTGCCATTCGAGCGCATGGTGCAGATCGTGCGCGACACACGCGCCTGCCTGGCCTGGGGTGGCACGGCCGACCTCTCGCCGGCCGACGACATCCTGATCTCTGTCGAGCGGCCGCTGTCCATCGATTCGCCGGGCCAGATGGTGGCCTCCATCCTGTCGAAGAAGATCGCCGCCGGCTCCACCCATCTGGTGCTGGACATCCCGGTCGGCCCCAGCGCCAAGGTGCGCTCGATGGCCGAGGCGCAGCGCCTGAAGAAACTGTTCGAGTACGTGGCCAAGCATCTGCGCCTGCAGCTGGACGTGGTGCTGTCCGATGGCCGCCAGCCGATCGGCCACGGCATCGGCCCGGTTCTGGAGGCGCGCGACGTGATGCAGGTGCTGCAGGGCGATCCGGCGGCGCCGCAGGACCTGCGCCAGAAGGCGCTGCGCCTGGCCGGCCGCATGATCGAGTTCGACCCCGATGTGCGCGGCGGCGAGGGCTTCCAGATCGCCCGCGACATCCTCGATTCCGGCCGAGCGCTGGCGCAGATGAACGCCATCATCGACGCGCAAGGCCGCCGCGCCGATGTGCCGGCAGCGGGTGCGCTGCAGGCCGAGATCCTGGCGTTGGAGGATGGCGTGGTGGTGGCGATGGACAATCTGCGCATCGCCCGCATTGCCCGCCTGGCCGGTGCGCCGCAGGTGCCCGCAGCGGGCCTGGACCTGCTGAAGCGCCTGGGCGATAGCGTCGTCAAAGGTGACCCGCTGTACCGCATTCACGCGCAGTACGAGGCCGATCTGCAGTTTGCGCGCACCCATGCCGAGAAGGACTGCGGCTACCGCCTGGGCCGTGCCGAGCAACTGCCGCATGAGTTCGCCAGCGGCGTGTTGTTCATGATGTGACGATGAATCAAAGGAATTCGATGCAGCTGCTGGCTTTTGAGGACGAGGCCGTGTTGGCCCGTGAACTGGCCGAGGCCCTGGGCCTGCCGCTGGCCTTCATCACTCGCCACCGCTTCCCGGACGGCGAGTTGCGCCTTGTGTTGCCCAAGCCGCTGCCCGAGCGGGTGCTGCTTCTGCGCGGCCTGCAGCAGCCCAACGAGAAGCTGGTTGAGCTGCTGATCACGGCGCCCGCCGCGCGCGAGTACGGCGCGCGGCAGCTGCTGCTGGTGGCCCCTTACCTGGCCTATATGCGCCAGGACATGGAGTTCACGCCGGGCGAGGCGGTCAGCCAGCGCCATATTGCACGCCTGCTGGCCGCGCACTTCGACCGGGTGCTGACCATCGACCCGCATCTGCACCGCATCGCCAGCCTGGACGAGGTGATGCCGCCGGGGACAGGTCTTGCCCTCTCGGCCGCGCCGGTGCTGGGCGAGTGGATCGCCGCCCAGGTGCCGGGTGCGCTGCTGATCGGGCCCGACGAGGAATCGGCTCAATGGGTCAGCGAGGCGGCGCGTGCCGGTGGCCTGGACCATGCGGTGGGCCGCAAGGTGCGCCATGGCGATCATCAAGTGGTGCTGGCACTGCCCGAGGTGGATGTGAACGGGAGGGCGGTGGTGCTGCTTGACGATATGGCCTCGACCGGCCGCACGCTGATCGGCTCGGCCCAGGAGCTGCTGGCGCGCGGCGCGGCCAGCGTAGACGTGGCGGTGACGCATGCGCTGTTCAACGGCGACGCGCTGCCGGCGCTGAAGGCCGCGGGCGTGCGCCATGTCTGGAGCAGCAACGCGGTGCCGCATGAGAGCAACGCGGTCAGCGTGGTGCCGTTGCTGGCAAAGGCGCTCAAGCCGCTGTTGGCGGCTTGATTCAGGTTTATGCCGCTGCTGGCTTGAGATAGCGACGGGCCCAGCCCAGGCCGGCCGAGGTGCCGGCGCGCGGCTTGTATTCACAGCCGATATGGCCTTGGTAGCCCAGCTCGTCGAGCAAGGCTAGCAAATGCTCGACGCGCAGCTCGCCCTGATCCGGCTCGCCACGGTCCGGCACGGCGGCCACTTGCACATGGGCCAGTCGGCCGGCCGCGGCGGCGCGCCGCAGCTTGTGGCTCAAATCGCCTTCGACGATCTGGCAGTGGTACCAGTCCATCTGCAGGCCCAGATTGGGCGCACCCACTGCATCGATGATCTCCAGCGCATGGTCCTGGCGGTTCAGGAAGTAGCCCGGCATGTCCCGGCCGTTGATGGGCTCGATGCTCAGCGCCAGCCCGGCCGCGGCGGCGTGCTCGGCGGCCCAGCGCAGGTTGGAGATGTACAGCGGCTGCACGTCGGCCCGCTCCGCACCGGCGGGCAGCAGCCCGGCCATCACGTGGATGCGCGGGCAGGCCAGTGCGCTGGCCAAGGCGATGGCCTGTTCGATGGCGGCGCGGAAATCGGCCTCGCGGCCGGGCAGGCAGGCCAGGCCGCGTTCGCCGGCCGCCCAGTCTCCCGGCGGTGCGTTCAGCAGCACGAGCTGCAGGCGCTGCGCCAGCAAGCAGTCGCGGATGGCGCTGAGCCCGTGGGCGTAGGGAAACAGGATCTCGACGGCCGAAAAACCGTCACGCGCGGCGGCGGCGAAGCGATCGAGAAAGGGCAGCTCGGTGTAGAGCCAGTCCAGGTTGGCGGCGAGCTTCAGCATCGCGGACGTTCACTTTTAGCGTTTGCTTGCTCAGCTTTCGCTCAGCGCTTGCCGGCCTCTGCCACCAGCGCGGGGTTGAAGCGCGCGTCGTTGTACATCTTGAACTGGCGGTAGACCTTGAAGTAGGCGCGGCCGGCGGCGGCATCGGCCAGCAGCGCGTCCAGGCAGGAGGCCAGGTCGCCGCGCTGGTCCAGCAGCTGGGCCAGTTTGGCGCGGCTGCTGGTGCGGTGGGCTTCGTCCACATCCTGACGCTCGGTCTGCTGGCGCATGGCATGGATCTTCAGCGCCAGGATGGACAGGCGGTCGGCGATGGTGCCGGCGGTTTCGCTGTTCAGGCGTGCGCCGGCCGGGGCCAGCGAGCGCGGCGTGTCGCTGCGCGCCGACTCGGCGTCCACCAGGCCCAGGCGCAGCAGCAGCAACTCGTCCACGCGCTCGGTGGCGTCGTTGCGGGCCTGGTTGAAACGATCGATGGCGCGCTTGTTGGCGGCAATCTCGCTGTCCGAGACCTGCGTGCGGCGCGCCAGGTCTTCCTCGGCCCAGAGCTTGCTGTTGTAGAAGTGGTTGCGCGTCATCCACAGGCGCAGCTCGTCGCCAGCCACTGCGTCCAGTTCGGGAAGCGCGGCCAGCCAGTCGGCGCGGGCCAGGGCTTGGTCGTGCAGCGTGGTCAGGTCCTGGGCACGGGGCAGGGGGAGGGCGGCTGTCATGGGGTGGTCGGCTGTGAGTTTGTCTGGGGCCGGCGGCATGGGTGGCAGAATCCGGCGCCACTGCTTTCTTGCATGTCACTCCAGCCAGGGATCGCGATGATAGAGGACCGCCAAGCCGACAAGACCGTCATCGTACGGCTGCGCAATTTCGTCGGCGATGTGGTGCTGGGCATCCCTGCCTTGCGCTTGCTGGAGCGCCACGGCTACCGCCTGCAGCTGATCGGTAAGGGCTGGGCGCCGGCTTTGCTGGAGGCCGAGGGCTGGGCCGTGCAGGTGCGGCCCAAGAAATTGGGCGACCGCGTCGCGCAGCTCAAGGCCTTGCGCCGCGAGGCGCGCGCGCGCCAGCCCGACTTCGACCGCCAGGCCAATGCGATTGCCTTGCCCTGGTCCTTCTCGGCGGCGCTGGAGATGCGCCTGGCCGGGCTCAAAGGCGTGGGCTACGCGCATGAGGCGCGCGGCTGGCTGCTGCACCGCAGCGTCCCCATGCCCGCGCCGGGCCACGCCCTGCTCAACTACTGGGAGCTGGCCTGCCGCTTCCTCGGCGTGGACGAGCCACCGCCAGCCGAGATCGGCATGACGGTCAGTGCAGCGCAACGCGAGGCAGCCGCTCAGTTGCTGGCCCAGCATGGGGTCGATGAGCCCTTTTTGCTAATTTGTCCATTCGCTGGCGGCACTTTCGAGGTGCTGGACAAGACCTGGCCCCGTTTTGCCGATTTTGTTGAATTGGCCGCAGCGCGCGGCCTGCGCCTGGTCGTCTGCCCTGGGCCGGGCGAGGAAGAGGCCGCGACACGCCAGTACCCCAAAGCGCTCAGCCTTCCTGGCGTGAAGCTGGGCGTCTATGCGGCGCTGCTGCAGCGCGCCGCGCTGGTGGTCAGCAACGACACCGGCCCGGCCCATGTGGCAGCAGCGGTGGGTGGCCGCGTGCTCAGCGTGCTAGGCCCGACCAAGCCCGAGCTGTGGGCGCCGTGGGGCGCGCGGGTGGACGTGCAGCGGCAGTATCCGGAGTGGCTCACGCCCGAGGCGGTGCTGGCGCGCGCCGAGGCCTTGCTAGCGGGCGCCGTGCCCAGTGGTGGCGCCTGGCCCTTCTGCATGGCACCAGCGGCCTGAAGGGCGTGTCCGCCTTGAGGGGCTGCTCCGTCGCCTCGCTGGCTGGTGGCCGCTCGGCGAAATTTCAGGCCCGCTGCACGAAAGCCTTGGCTGGCGATCTGTCGAAATGATGAAGGTTGGGAAATGGCAACGTAGCGATAGCTAGCTTGGGTTGCCGTGAATTAGTTGGAGCACTTTTATCAGATGTGGCGCTAAAGTTTCATCACTCCCTGGCCGAAAAGGCAGGAGCGGGGGTGATGCCTTGTTCGAGCCGTTCGGCCCTTGCATGGCGCTCGCCCTCATGCAGTCCCCCCACTTCCTGATGGTGAACCGATGCGAAACAATAATTTTTGGCGCATGACGCCCGTGGCCGCCGTGCTGGCTGCTTTTGCCGTGACGGCGCACGCCGATGCTGGCAGCCCCTTCACCTTCTCCGGTTTTGCTACCGTCGGCGTGACCGGCACCAATACCGATGACGCCCACTACGTGATCCCCGGCCAGGTCCGCGGCGCCACCAAGAGCTTCAGCGGCGAAGTCGACAGCAAGCTGGGCCTGCAGGTCACCGGCCGCTTCTCGCCGATGTTCTCCGGCACCGCCCAGGTGCTGACCAAGCAGATGGGTGACGGCAGCTTCACGCCGGTGCTGGAATGGGCGTTTGCCAAGGCTCAGCTGACGCCGGCGCTGGCTGTGCGCCTGGGCCGCATGGGCGCGCCTTTCTTCGCCGTGTCCGATTTCCGTGACGTCGGCTATGCCAACACCTGGCTGCGTCCGCCGGTGGACGTCTATGGCCAAGTGCCGTTCAGCCATTTCGATGGCGGCGACCTGTCCTATCAGACCCGCCTCGGTGCAGCGACCTTGAACGTCCAAGTGTTGGCAGGCTCGGCCAAGGACACCTACGAGCGGACTGACATCAAGTTCAAGAGCATGGTCGGCTTCAATTCGACTGCCGAGTTCGACGGCTTCACGCTGCGCCTGGGGCATGTCCAGGGCAAGGTGACCGTCGAGAGCGCAACCCTCAAGCAATTGGTTGCCGGTCTGGCATCGGTGCCGGTGCCCGGCGTCCCGGCCGTGGGGCAGCAGTTGTCCGCGGACGGCAAGGACGCCAGCTTCACGGGTGTCGGCCTGACTTTCGACATGAATGACGTGATCGGCAGCTTCGAGTACACGATGCGCCGCACCGACAGCTACATCGCTGACACCGATGGCTGGTATGCCACGCTGGGCTATCGCTTTGGCGCTTTCACGCCCTATGCGACGGTTTCGGAAGTGAAGCGCAAGGACAGCAATGTCAACAACACCATTCCCGGCCTGACGCCACAGCTGGCTGTGCTGAAGGCAACGGTTGATGGTCTGGTCGCGGATCAGAACATTTCCCAGAAGTCGGTTGGCCTGGGAGTGCGCTGGGATGCGATGCGCAATGTCGCGGTGAAAGCCCAGTTTGATCGTGTCAAGCCTGCTGGCGTGGGCCTCTTCACGGCAACGCAGCCCGGCTTTGGCGGCAAGAACGTCAATGTCTACAGCCTGTCCGTTGACACGGTGTTCTGAGCCAGGAGTGCAGCATGACTGACAACAAGATGATGATGAAGCACAAGGTTCGCCTCGCCGTAGCAGCCCTCGGCCTCACGCTGGCCGGTCTGGCCCAGGCGCAGATCGCGGTGATCGTGAATCCGAAGAACCCGGGCGGCCTGACAGCCGCGCAGGTGGCGGATATCTTCCTGGGCAAGAGCAACACGCTGCCCGGTGGCGGTACGGCAGCCCCGACCGATCTGCCGGAAAGCTCCGCAGTTCGCGAGCAGTTCTACACCAAGGTGACCGGCAAGAACGCCGCCCAGGTGAAGGCAGGCTGGTCGCGTCTGGTGTTCTCGGGCAAGGCCACGCCACCGAAGGAACTTGCCAGCGCCGCAGACGTGAAGAAGTTCGTCGCTAGCAACCCGGACGCCATCGGCTACATCGAGAAATCGGCCGTTGATGGCACCGTCAAAGTGGCTTTGAGCGTCGACTGAGCACAGCCAGCCGTGCATGATGCACATGCAGCACGCCGCCTTGAGGGCGGCGTGCTGCGTCAGGAGCAGTTATGAATGTCAAAACCCGAATCTGGCTCTTGCCTGTCTTTGCCGCGTTGATCTTCGCTGTCGGCATCGCTGTGGTGTGGGGCTTCTCAGCGCGGACCTCGTCGGCCATCGAGGCGGTTGGTTCGCAGGACTACCCTTACCTGGACGCAACGACGCAGTTCGCCAACCAGCTTGAGGCCCTGGGTGCCACCATCCAGAGCGCCGTGGCCGAGGGCGAGAAGAAGCGTCTGGACGAGGCCAAGGAGCGCGCCACAGCCATGCGCAAGCACCTGGAGGTGATTGCCAGCCTGGAGGGCAAGAGTGAGGCCGCAGCCAAACTCAAGAGTGCTTTCGAGGCCTACTTCGCGGCGTCGGTCGAGACGGCTGAACTGTTCCTGGGTATCAAGCAGGGCGATCAGGCCGGTGCGATCCCCAAGATGCAGGCGGCCTTGAAGACCTTGGAAGCCGAAGTCAAGAAGTCGCGCGAGGACGCCAGCGCAGGCTTTGCCGCGGGTCTTGATGCGGCCAAGAACGGTGTGTCGCGCAGCCTGCTGGCCATCGTGGGGGCGGGCCTGCTGGTGGTGGTGGCCTTGGGTGTCGGTTCCTTCCTGGTGATCGGCAGCGTGTGGCGACAGCTCGGCGGCGAGCCGGAATATGCCCGCGACGTGATGCGCCAGATGGCGGACGGCGATCTGTCGCAATCCATCGAGGTGGCGCCGGGTGCTGAAGCCAGCTTGCTGGCAGCGGTGCGAGATATGGCACGGGGCTTGTCCAGCATCGTTTCCAATGTGCGCACCGGCACGGATTCGATCAGTGTGGCCTCGCGCGAGATTGCAGCAGGCAACCATGACCTGTCCGTGCGTACCGAGAAGCAGGCGACATCGCTGGAGCAGACCTCCAGCAATATGCAGACACTGACGGACACCGTGCGCCAAAGTGCGGACTCCGCGGCCCAGGCCAATCAGCTGGCGGGTTCGGCCGCAGCGGTGGCGCAGAAGGGTGGCGAGGTGGTGGGCCAGGTGGTGGCCACGATGGACGAGATCAACACCAGCTCGAAGAAGATTTCCGACATCATCGGCGTGATCGACGGCATCGCCTTCCAGACCAATATTTTGGCGCTGAACGCTGCGGTGGAAGCCGCGCGAGCCGGCGAACAGGGCCGTGGCTTTGCGGTGGTGGCGGGCGAGGTGCGCAGCCTGGCGCAGCGTTCGGCCGAGGCCGCACGTGAGATCAAGGGCTTGATCGGCACCAGCGTCGACCGGGTCGAGGCCGGCAGCCGATTGGTGCAGAATGCCGGTGCGACCATGAGTGAAATCGTGGCCAGTGTGCAGCGGGTCTCGGACATCATCAGCGAGATCACCGCGGCGTCCAGCGAGCAGAGCCAGGGCATCGGACAGGTGAACCAGTCCATCACGCAACTGGATCAGATGACGCAGCAGAATGCGGCTTTGGTCGAGGAAGCGGCGGCAGCCGCCAGCAGCCTGGAACAGCAAGCGCAGGCGCTGCAGACGGCGGTTTCGACCTTCAAGCTGGCCTGAAGTTTCCCTGCTCCTGCAGGTGGGAGGGCGCGGTTTCTATAATCGCGCCCTTATTCTTTGTCTGAACGGATCTGCTCTTGGACTTCCTTCTCAACAACTGGGTCTTGGTGCTGGCAGCTTTGAGCTCTGGCTTTCTCTTGCTTTGGCCGACGATCGCGGGGGCAGGCGTGGGTGCTGCCGTCTCGCCAGCCCAGGCCGTGCAGATGATCAATCGCGAGAAGGCGGTGATCGTCGACGTCTGCGAGCCGGCCGAATATGCAGCCTGCCATGTCAGCGGTGCGCGCAACGTGCCGCTGTCGGCCCTGGCCGCGGACAACAAGCAACTGCCCAGCAACAAGGCCTTGCCGCTGCTGGTGCTTTGCCAGTCGGGCGCACGCGCCACGCGCGCTGCGGGCATGCTGCGCAAGATGGGTTATGAGAAGGCCGTGCCGGTGTCCGGTGGCCTGAAGGCCTGGCGCGAAGCCAGCCTGCCCGTTGACAAGAGCGCCTGAGGCGGCTTGTCCCTTTATACGGTCGCCAGCGGAGAGTCGGCAATGAAGCCCGTCAAGATGTACACCACCCAGGTCTGCCCCTTCTGCGTGAGGGCCAAGACCCTGCTGAAGCAGCGCGGGGTCGAGCAGATCGAGGAGATCCG
>PNNH01000014.1 GCA_013824165.1 Methylibium sp.
TGGCACAGGCGCTGCAGCGCATCGATCGCGCGTGGCACCGGCCAGTCGCTGATGGCGGACACCTCGCCACGCGCCAAGCGAGCGGGCAGCTGCAGCCAGGCACTGGCCTGCAAGCCGGCCTGCGCCCAATCGCGCGCCTCCTGTGGGCGCCCACCGGCGGCGGCCAGCAAGACCTCGGCCTGAGCAATGCCTTGCTGCTGCAGCCAGTCCAGCGCCTGCTCAGGCGCTGGCAAAGCCAGCGGCAGCGGCTGGCAGCGGCTGCGGATGGTCGGCAGCAGGCTTTCAGGCGCTGTACTGGCCAGCACGAAACGCAGCTGGCCGGCTGGTTCTTCCAGCGTTTTCAGCAAGGCATTGGCGGCCACCGTGTTGAGGGCCTCGGCCGGAAACAGCAGCACCACCTTGGCCCGTCCGCGTGCCGAGGTGGCCTGGGCGAAGCTGAGCATGGCGCGCACCGCATCCACCTTGATCTCGCGGCTGGGCTTGGTTTTGCTTTCCTTGGCGCTGCCGCCCTCGCCTTCGTCGGCATCCCAGCCCAGCGTCTCACGCAGCGCATCAGGCACCAGCAGCTGGAAGTCCGGATGCGTGTGCGACTGGAACAGCCGGCAGCTGGCGCACTGCCCGCAGGCCCAGCGTGTCGCGGGCTGTGGCGACTCGCACAACCAGGCTTGCGCCAGCAGCAGGCCCAGCTCGAATTGGCCCACGCCCGCCGGCCCCTGCACCAGCAAGGCATGCGAGCGGGCGGTGGCCAGGGCCTGGCTCAGCGGCTCGGCCAGCCAGGGCAGCGGCAGCTGACCATCGGGGCCTACCATCCGCGCGCCTCCATCACGGCGTCGATCTGCGCGGCCACCTGCTCGATGCTCTGCGCCGCATCGATGCGGGCAAAGCGCTGCGGCGCGGCGGCAGCGCGTGCCGCATAGCCGGCACGCACGCGCTCGAAGAAATCCAGGTCCTGCTGCTCGAAACGATCAGCCGCACGCGCAGCGGCACGGCGTGAGGCCGCCATCTCGGCCGGCAGGTCGAACCACAGCGTCAGGTCGGGCTGCCGCCCCTGCTGCACCCATTGCTCCAGCGTGCCAAGCACGGTCAGGTCCATGCCGCGGCCGAAGCCCTGATAGGCAAAAGTGGCGTCAGTGAAGCGGTCGCAGATCACGGTTTGGCCGGCGGCCAGCGCCGGTTCGATTACCCGCACCAAGTGGTCGCGCCGGCCGGCAAACACCAGCAGCGCTTCGGTCAGGCCATCCATGCCGCTATGCAGGAACAGGCCCCGCAAAGCCTCGGCCAGCTCGGTGCCGCCGGGTTCGCGGGTATTGACGAGGGTGGCTCCACGCTGGCTGAAACGCTCGGCCAGACGAGCGATGTGGGTGGATTTCCCGGCACCGTCGATGCCTTCGAATGAGATGAATCTGGCGCTCAAGACTTAGCGGCCCCGCTGGAACTTGTTGACGGCGCGATTATGCGCGGCCAGGTCTTCGCTGAACTCGCTGCTGCCATCGCCGCGGGCGACGAAATACAGCGCACGGCTGGCGGGCGGATGTAGCGCCGCCTGCAGCGAGGCCGCGCCCGGCATCGCGATCGGTGTCGGCGGCAGGCCCCCGCGGGTGTAGGTGTTGAAGGGCGTATCGGTCTGCAGATCGCGCTTGCGCAGGTTGCCGTCGAACGACTCACCCAATCCGTAAATCACCGTCGGGTCGGTCTGCAGCAGCATACCGATGCGCAGGCGGTTGACGAACACCGAGGCCACCATCGGCCGGTCGCTCGGCGCGCCGGTTTCCTTCTCGATGATGGAGGCCAGGATCAAGGCTTCATCCGCACTCTTCAGCGGCAGGCCCTCGCTGCGCCCGGCCCAGGCGGCGTCCAGCCGGCGCTGCATGGCGGCATGGGCGCGCTTTAGCACGGTCAGGTCGCTGACGCCGCGGCTGTAGGCATAGGTGTCCGGAAAGAAGCGCCCTTCGGCGGCCAGACCGCCAGCGCCCAGCGCGGCCATGATCTCGGCCTCGCTCATGCCGGCCGTCACCGACTTGAGCGACGGCGCCTTGGCCAGGGCCGCGCGGAACTGGCGGAAGGTCCAGCCTTCGATCAGCCGCACCTGCTCCAGCACCTCGTCGCCGCGCACCATCTTGGCCAGCAGCTCGCGTGGCGTGATGCCCGCGTGCACCTCGTAGCTGCCGGCGCGGATCTGGCGCGCCTGGCCGGACCAGCGAAACCATTGGTAGAGCAGGCGCGCATCGGTCTGCACGCCAGCGGCCACCCAGGCCTGCGCCACCTCGCGCGGCGGCGTGCCGGGTTCGACCGACAGCTCGACGGCCGTGCTGGCCAGCGACAGCGGCTTTTGCAGCCACCACCAGGCACCAGCAACTGCCCCACCTGCCAGCATCGCGGCCAGGATCAGCAGCGCCAGCAGGCCCTTGAACAGGCCCAGCCGGCCCGATGCTTTGCGTTTGCGGTGTTTGCGGACCAAGACCCGAGCTTCCCTAGGTGATGCGGGCGCTGATCATAATCTCGCCCATGAACGACGATTCCATCTTGAGCACCGGCGGCGCGCTGCGCCTGACTGATTGGGGCGTGATGCACGCCCAGGGCGAGGAGGCAGCGAAGTTCCTGCACGGTCAGCTGACCCAGGACATCGCCCTGCAAACCCCGGCGCAGGCGCGTCTGGCCGGCTACTGCTCGGCCAAGGGCCGCCTGCTGGCCACGCTGGTGGCCGTCAAACCAGGCGCCGACACGCTGCTGCTGGCCCTGCCGGCAGAGCTGCTGGCGCCAACGCTCAAGCGCCTGTCGATGTTCGTGCTGCGCGCCAAGTGCAAGCTAAGCGATGCCAGCGCGCAGTGGTCGGTCTGGGGCCTCGCTGGTGCCAGTGCGCAGCTGTGGCTGGGTGCTGCCGCTCCGGCCGAGGTCTGGGCGGCGAGCCCGCAGGGCGAAGGCTTTGTGGTGCGCCTGCCCGATGCCGGCGACGCTGTGCCCCGATACATGCTGCTGCAGCCGGCAGCGGCCGCCGCACCCGCCCTGCCCGAACTGGCGGTCGCGGACTGGCAGTGGCTGGAGGTGCAAGCCGGCCTGGCCTGGGTGCGCAGCGCCACGGTCGAGCAGTTCGTACCGCAGATGCTGAACCTGGAGCTTCTGGGCGGCGTGAACTTCCAGAAAGGCTGCTATCCCGGCCAGGAGGTGGTGGCGCGTAGCCAGTACCGCGGCACCGTCAAGCGCCGCACCCAGCTGTTTGCCGCCGAAGGGGCGACGGCCAGCGTCGGTCAGGAAATCTTCCACAGCGAAGATCCCGATCAGCCGGCCGGCCTGGTGGCCGCCGCAGCCGAGCGGCAGGGTCAGGTCTTGGTGCTGGCTGAGATCAAGCTTGCGGCGCTGGAGACCGGCACGCTGCATCTGGGCAGCGCGAACGGCCCGTGTCTGAGCCGGCGCGCCTTGCCCTATGTGGTGGGCGAGCCTCAATGAGCAGCCCGACCGCACTTGAGATCTACGTCTATTACCGGCTGCAGCTCGATCAGACGGCGGCGGCTCGCGCCGCCTTCGATGCAGCGCGGGCCGGCGCGCCGGTGCGCGTGCTGCAGCGCCATGACAGCGACCCTCTGATGGTCACCTGGATGGAGATCTACGGGCCTGGCATCGCCGAGGCGCTGCAGCTCGAACAGCACATCGCAAACGCGATGGAGCCCTTTGTGCAAGGCCTGCGCCACCGCGAACTGTTCAGGCCGCTGAAGGACTGAGCCCGCCAGGCCCATACCCTGCAGTGCGCAGATCGCACGAGCAAAGGGATTCTGCGGGGTCGCCCCCTGCCGCAGTCATCGAACAATCGCGCCACAACGATGCAACCGCCCAGAAGGCTGTCGCATAACGTGCCGGCCGATCGGTCGCGACCGGTTTCTTGAGGGGGATTCGATGCAAGCGAAGACGCGGCTGCAACTGCTGTTGCGCCTGCTGCTGGCCGCCTTGACCACGCTAGGGGCAGGTCCGGCTCTGGCGCAGAGCAGTGACCGGGTGGAAGGTCTGCGCGACAACACGCCGCGCTGGCATGCCCTGACCGAAGCGCGGCTGGTGCTTGCCCCCGGGCAGGTGATCGAGCGAGGCACGGTACTGATTCGAGACGGCAAGGTGCTGGCGGCCGGCGCTGACCTCGCTGTGCCGGCCGGCGCGCGCATCTGGAAGCTGCCCGGGCGCACGGTCTATCCGGGCTTCATCGACATGGCTTCGGAGCTCGGACTGCCGCAAGCTTTGCGCAGCCCCCCGCGCCAGGCGCTTGCCCAGTCACAACTCCAGCCCGAAGCCGGTGCCCATTCACGCAATGCCATGGTCAGACCCGAGCTGAGCGTGGCCAGCCGCATCGAGCCGAAAGCCGACGAGCTCAAGGCGGCGCGTGAGCTGGGCTTCACCGCCGTGCTGTCGGCGCCGGGGCGCGGCGTGTTCCGCGGACAGAGCGCCCTGCTCTCCACCGGCGAGGGCCAAGGCGTCAAACAGGCGCTGCTGGCGACCAATGTGGCCCAGCATCTGGCGCATGACTTTGCTCGGGGTCGCAATGCCAGCTATCCGAACTCCTTGATGGGTTCAATCGCGCTGGCACGCCAGACGTGGTGGGATGCGCGCTGGTATGCCCAAGCCTCTGGAGGCGGCGAGCGCCGCGAGACCAACCTCTCCTTGCAAGCATTGGCGCCGGCTCTGGCCGGCCGGCAACTGGTGATCCATCAGGCCGAGGACGAGCAGGACTACCTGCGCATTGCGCGAGTTCGCGATGAGTTCGGGCTCAAGCTGCTGCTGCAGGGCAATGGCCATGAATACCGCCGCACCGCCCAGCTCAAGGACCTGGCCATGCCGCTGATCGTGCCGCTGAGCTATCCGGCAGCGCCAGAGGTCGAGAACCCGGACACCGCGCAAGACCTGGCCCTGCACCAGTTGCAGCATTGGGAAATGGCGCCCTCGAATCTCAGCCTGCTGGCCGAGGCCGGCCTGCAGTTTGCCGTCACTGCGCATGGAATCCCGGACGCCAGACGCGAATTCTGGCCACGCCTGCGACAAGCCGTGCGCCGCGGGCTCAAGCCCGAAGTGGCGCTGGCCAGCCTGACCACGGTGCCGGCGCGCCTGATGGGTCAGTCGCAGCGCCTCGGGCAGATTGCCAATGGTCAGCTCGCCCACCTGGTGGTCACGCGCGGCGATCTGTTCAGCGAGGACGATGCCGAGATCGAACTGATCTTCGTCGACGGACAGGCGCATCCGACCGAGGCCTGGCAACGCGCTGATGCGCGGGGCCGCTGGCGGCTCAACGCCGGCGGCAAGGCCGTGGCACTGCAGATCAGCGGCAGCGCGCCAAGGCCCAAGGTGATGGCCGACGACAAGGCCTGCGTCAGCCAGATGCGCGCCGATCAGCTGCATCTGCGCTGGCCTTGCGGTGCCAGCGACTCGCCTTGGCTGGCCTTGCGCGTTGAGGCCAAGCAGCTGAGCGGCGAGCTGGCTGCGGCCGACGGCGCCCTGCTGCGCTTCAGTGCTGAACGCGAAGCCGGCGCTGCCTACGTGGCAAGCGCAGCGGCCGAGAGCAAGCCCGAGTCCCACCCACCGCTGGACGCACTGCAACGCTATCCGGCCGGCGCCTTTGGCATCGCGCCGCCGGCGCAGGAAGCGCTGCTGCTGGTGCGCGGCGCCACGCTGTGGACCAGCGCGGCAGCCGGCCGGCTGGAGAACACCGACCTGCTCTTGCGTGAAGGTCGTATTGCCGCGATCGGTCGGCAGCTGCCCGTGCCTGCCGGCGCGCGCGTGATTGAAGCCGCGGGCAAGCATGTCACGCCAGGCCTGATCGACGCGCACTCGCACACCGCCATCGCCCGCGGCGTCAATGAGGCCAGCAGCTCCATCACCGCCGAGGTGCGGGTGGGCGACGTGCTGGACGCCACCGACATCAACATCTATCGCGAGCTGGCCGGCGGCCTGACGGCGGCCAATCTGCTGCATGGCTCGGCCAACACCATCGGTGGCCAGAGCCAGGTGATCAAGCTGCGCTGGGGCCAGGACGCCGAAGGGCTGAAGTTCAAGGACGCACCACCCGGCATCAAGTTCGCACTGGGCGAGAACGTCAAGCAGTCCAACTGGGGCGAGGGCAACAACACCCGCTATCCGCAGACCCGCATGGGCGTGGAGCAAGTGCTGCGCGATGCCTTTCAGTCCGCCCGCGACTACCAACTGCGCTGGGAGGCCTGGCAGCGCGCGCCCAAGACGACGCCAGCCCCACGCCGCGATCTGCAGCTCGACACGCTGGTGGAACTGCTGCAGAAGAAGCGCCACATCCACATCCATGCCTACCGCGCCGACGAGATCCTGATGTTCACCCGCATCGCGCGCGAATTCGGCCTGTCGGTGGCGGCCTTCCAGCATGTGCTGGAGGGCTACAAGGTGGCCACCGAGATCGCTTCCATCGGCGCCGGCAGCTCGACCTTCTCGGACTGGTGGGCCTTCAAGATGGAGGTGATGGACGCCATCCCCTATAACGGCGCGCTGATGCACTCGGTGGGCGTGCTGACCAGCTTCAACTCCGACAGCAACGAGCTGGCACGCCGGCTCAACACCGAGGCGGCCAAGGCGGTGCGATGGGGCGGCCTGAGCGAGACCGAGGCCTTGAAGTTTGTCACCCTCAACGCCGCCAGGCAGTTGGGCATCGAGCAGCGCGTGGGTTCACTGGAAATCGGAAAGGACGCAGACTTCGTGATCTGGAACGGCCACCCGCTGGCCACCAGCAGCAAGGCTGAACAGACCTGGATCGAGGGCCGGCGCTACTTCGATCGCGAACAGGACTTGCAGCTGCGCGAGCTGCTGCGTCAGGAGCGCGCACGTCTGCTAGCGAAGGCCCTGCCCGCGCGGATGGCCGCACTCGCTGGCGCGCCGGCGGCGCGACCGGCCGCCGATTCAAGCCAGCCCCTGGCCCTGGCGCTGGCCCAGCTGCGGCTGCAGCAATGGCTGCATGAGCAAGCCCGCTACGCTGAGAGTTATGGCAATGCCGAATGGCATGAGTGCACGCAGGAGACCCAGCAATGAATGCCTTGAATCGCCTGCTGGCCAGCACCTGCCTGGTGGGCAGCAGCTTGCTGGCCCAGGCCACGCCCAACACGCCGCCTGCGCCGCAGACTCGCGCGCTGCTGCTCAGCAATGCCACCCTGCATACCGTCTCAGGCCCGGTCCTAAATCAGGCGCGGATGCTGGTGCTGAACGGCCGCATCGCCGCCATCGGCGGCGCTGAATTGCTGGAGCCAGCGGGGGCCCTCACACTGGATCTACAGGGCAAACATGTCTACCCCGGACTGGTTGCGGCCAACACCACGGTCGGCCTGGTGGAAGTCAACTCGGTGCGCGCCACGGTGGACAGCACCGAAGTCGGCAGCGTCAACCCCAATGCCCGAGCCCTGGTCGCCTTCAATGCCGACAGTGAGCGCATTCCGGTGACGCGCTCCGGCGGTGTGCTGGCCGCGCTGACCTTGCCGCGCAGCAACGCCACCGGCCTGGTGGCCGGCACCTCGGCACTGATGCAGCTGGAGGGCTGGAACTGGGGCGATATGGCGCTGCGGCCCGAGGTCGGGCTGCACATCAGCCTGCCCTCGCTACGCGCCCTGCCGAGCGATCCCTTCGATGCAGATTCGGTGGTCGACATGCGCGGCACGGTGCGCGCCCGGCTGCGCCAGCTTGACGAAGTATTCGAGTCGGCTGCGGCCTATGCCAAGGCGCGTGCAGCGGACCCTGGCAACACGCCGCTGGACAGCCGCTGGGAGGCGCTATTGCCGGTGCTGCGCGGCGAACGCCCGGTGTTCGCCAATGCCGACGAGCGCGGCCAGATTCGTCACGCGCTGGCGCTGGCCGAACGCTTCAAGCTGAAGCTGGTGATCGTCGGCGGTGCTGATGCCGCCAGCCTGGCCGACACGCTGCGCGAGCGCCAGGTGCCGGTGATCATCGCCGCGCTGAACCGGCTGCCGCTGCGGCGCGATGACGATGTCGACGCTATCTTCCGCCTGCCGGCGGAGCTGGCGCGGGCCGGCGTGCGCTTTGCCATCGCGCGCAATGCCGCCGATGGCTCCAACGAACGCAACCTGGCCTTCGAGGCCGGCCAGGCGGTAGCCCACGGCCTGGATCCCGCCGAGGCGCTGAAGGCCGTGACGCTCTACCCAGCCCAGCTGCTGAGTGCGGCGGACCTGATCGGCTCGCTGGAGGTGGGCAAGCTGGCGAATTTCTTTGTCGCCGATGGCGACCCGCTGGACATTCGCACGCGCGTCGAACGCCTGTTCGTGCAAGGGCGCGAGATCGAGATGCGCGACCGCCACACCGATCTGCGCGACAAGTACCAGCAGCGCTACGGGCGCTGAGTGGACCTAAAGACGCAGGCCATACCAGCCAATGCCGGCGCTCCACAGCGTGAGGCCATGGGCCCGACCGGCCGATAGGCTCAGGCCCACCGTCTCGGGCTGCAGCCACACAAAGGCGCCCAGAGTTCGCTGCGCAGGCGCGATGCCGGATCTGCGGATCGGGCTTTGCAGCTCGCCATAGAGCTCACTGCGTTCATTGAGCAGGTAGCTCAAGGCAAGGCTGCCAGAGGCTGAAGTACGGCCTGGGCTCTCAGCACTGCGGCGCTCGCGCTGTGCACCAAGCTGGGTACTTGCCGACCATCGCTCGTTCAATGCCAGCGACGCCGTACCGACCAGTTGCGTGGTGTTGTGGCGCCAAGCAGCGGCCGGTCGCTCGTAGCCCAGCGACAGCTTGAGCTCAAAACTCAGCGGCCCCAGCAAGGTCGACAGCTCCCAGCGTTCCGGCGCCAGCTTCAGGTGGAGGCCACCACTGTGCTGCCACAGCGACGCATCTGCTTGATACCGAGTCAGCTCAGCGCCCAACTCGATCCCCGGCCCCATCCCGCATGCGGAGGCCACCGACCACGCTCGCTCCTTGCCTTCACGGTCGCCCCAGGACTCCAGCTGGCAACGCCCGGCCTGCACATCCGCACCGTCTTCACCAGCGATCTGCCGGCTTGCCAGGGTTGTGCGGGGCAGGCCTGCCGCAAGCAGGCCCAGCAACAGCAGCGTGGCCGCCTTGTGCGCCGCGCCTACGGGGCTGTCACAGCGCACGCACCATCTCCACGTGTTCGATCCCGGCCTCTTCGAAGACTGGGCCGCGGCGCTGGAAGCCGGCGCGGGCATAGAAGCCCTCGGCCGAGAGCTGGGCGTGCAGCAGCACCTCGCGGTAGCCGCGCTCGCGGCCGGCGCGCATCAGCGCCTCCAGCACCTCGCGGCCGACGCGGCTGCCGCGCAGCGCGGGGATCACCGCCATGCGGCCGATCTTGGCCACACCCGGCACATGTTCCAGCAGGCGCCCGGTGGCCAGCGGACGGCCCAGGCGGTTGCGGGCCAGCGCATGCAGGCAGCTCTCATCCGCGCTGTCCCACTCCATCTCGGCGGGGATCTTCTGCTCGTCGACGAACACCGTCTGGCGGATCGGCCCGGCCTCGGCGCCCAGCTCGGCCCAGCTGCCGACGCGCAGCTGCAGCATCGCCTCGCCCTTCTCGTAGCCCAGCAGCAGATCGCGCAGCGCCTGCGGGACCGGCTTGGACGTGCGCTGGATGGCATCGGCGAACACATAGATCAGCTCGCCATGCACCAGGCAGTCCGCACCTCGGAACACCGCGCAGTGCAGCGTCATCGAACTGGTGCCGACGCGCTCGCAGCGCACGCCCACATCCAGCAGCTCGTCGTAACGCGCCGCATCCAGGTATTCGAGCGTGGCCTTGCGCACGAACAGGTCGCCGTCCAGCGCCTGCATCGTCGGCGCATAGGGCAAGGCCAGCGCGCGCCAGTAGCCGCCGACCGCGGTGTCGAAATAGGTCAGGTAATGGCCGTTGAAGACGATGTGCTGGGCATCGATCTCGGCCCAGCGCACGCGCAGCCGTTCAAAGAAGCGGAAGTCGTTGCGCTGGGGCATGGCGCTTGTATCCTTGCGGGCAGATGGGTTCATGGCTTGAGCGCCTCTTTCAGTGCCAAGCCGCAGGCCTCCAGGGCCTGCAGGGCTTCGGGGATCTGACGCCCCATCTTGATGAAATCGTGGGTCACACCGCGGTACAGCTCAAGCTGCACCGCACCGCCATTGGCGCGCAGCAGGTCGGCGTAGGCGATGCCTTCGTCCACCAGCGGATCGCATTCGGCCAGCACGACGCAGGCCGGTGCCAGGCCGCTGTGGTCGTCGGCCAGCAGCGGCGCGAAGCGCCAGTCTCGCTGATGGTGGTGATCGATGTACTGCTCGAAGAACCAGGTGATGGCCGCCGCATCGAGCAGGAAGCCATTGGCGAAAAACTTGTGCGAGGCGGTATCGGCATGCGCCGTGGTGCCGGGCGTGATCAGCAGTTGCAGCGCCAGCGGCAGGCCCAGGTCGCGGGCGTGCAAGGCGCATACCGCCGCCAGCGTGCCGCCGGCGCTGTCGCCGCCAACAGCCAAGCGCGCCGTGTCCAGACCGAGGCTGTGGCCTTCGGCCCCCAGCCAGCGCATCGCAGCCCAGCAGTCGTCCACCGCTGCCGGAAAGCGGTGCTCGGGCGCCAGCCGGTAGTCCAGCGACACCACCGCCGCGCCGCTGCGCAGCGCCAGCTGGCGGCACAGGCTGTCATGCGTTTCGATGCCGCCGATGGTGAAACCGCCACCGTGCAGATAGAGCAGCACCGGCAGGCGCTCGGCACTAGGCGCATACAGACGTGCCGGCAGCGGGCCGTCTGGGCCGGGGATCTTCAGGTCTTCGACGCGCGGCAGCGGCGCCCGCGGCAGGTCCAGGATCTCGGCCCCCATGCGGTAGGCGATGCGCGCCTCGCGCGGCGTCAGGCTGTGGAACGGCGGACGCTTGGCGCGGTGAATGCGTTCGAGCACGCCGGCCATGCGCGGTGTCAACAAGGTGCTACTCAAAGGGGGCTCCGCAAAGGTACGCTCTCTGCCCACAGCAGGGCGCCAGCGTGCAAACAAGCGCGCCAGTGTGCCAGACCGACAACAAACCAGGAGACCGCATGGCGCTGATCTACTACCTGACGCAGATCCATCTCGAATTCGGCGCCGCGGCGCTGCTGCCGCAAGAGTGCGAGCGGGTGGGCATCAAGCGGCCGCTGGTGATCAGCGATGCCGGCGTGCGCGCGGCCGGAGTGCTGGACCAGGCGCTGGCCGCCTTTGGCAGCGAGGCCCCTCCGGTCTTCGACGCCACACCAGCCAACCCCACTGAGGCAGCCGTGCGCGCCGCGGTGGCGCAGCTCATGGCGCTGGGCTGCGATGGCCTGGTGGCCATCGGCGGCGGTTCCAGCATGGACCTGGCCAAGGGCGTGGCCATTGCCGCCACTCATGAGGGGCCGCTGAAGAGCTACGCCACCATCGAAGGCGGCAGCCCCAGGATCACGAAAGCGGTGCTGCCGCTGATCGCCGTGCCGACCACCGCCGGCACTGGCAGCGAGGTGGCGCGCGGTGCCATCATCATCGTCGACGATGGCCGCAAGCTGGGCTTCCACAGCTGGGAGCTGATGCCCAAGGCCGCCTTGTGCGACCCTGCGCTGACGCTGGCACTGCCGCCCGCGCTGACGGCCGCCACCGGCATGGACGCGATCGCGCACTGCATGGAGACCTTCATGTCGGCCGCCTTCAATCCGCCCGCCGACGGCATCGCATGGGAAGGCCTGCGGCGCGGCTGGGCGCATATCGAGCGCGCCACGCGCGACGGGCAGGACCACGAGGCCCGCCTCAACATGATGAGCGCCAGCATGCAGGGCGCGATGGCCTTCCAGAAAGGACTGGGCTGCGTGCATTCGCTCAGCCATTCGCTCGGTGGCGTGAATCCGCGCCTGCATCACGGCACGCTGAACGCGATGTTTCTGCCGGCTGTGGTGAAGTTCAATGCCGGCGCAAACAGCCTGCATCAGGACGGCCGCTTGGTCCGCATGGCCCAGGCCATGGGCCTGGCTGGAAGCGATGCCGCAGGCGAAGACATTGGCGCGGCGCTGCGCCAGATGAATGCCCGGCTGGGCCTGCCGACGGGGCTTACCGCAATGGGTGTCACCGAAGACCTGTTCGAGCGCGTGATCGACGGCGCGATGGCCGACCATTGCCACAAGACCAACCCGCGCCTGGCCACAAGGGAAGACTACCGAGCCATGCTGCTGGCCTCGATGTAGCCCGATCAGCGGCGCCAGAACTGCGGTGTGAACAGCACCAGCAGGCTCAGCAGTTCGAGGCGGCCGAGCAGCATGCCGAAGGTGCAGACCCAGGTCTGGAAGTCCGTGAGGCCGCCGTAATTGACGGCCGGTCCCACATCGCCCAGGCCCGGGCCGATATTGTTCACACAGGCAATCACCGCGGTAAAAGCCGTCACCGGGTCGAGCCCGGAGAACAGCAGCACCAGGGTCAGCCCCACCAGCGTGGCGCCGTAAATCATCATGAAGGCGATGACGCTCTGCATCACCTTGTTGCTGACCACATTGCCGCCGATCACCACCGGATTGACCACATTGGGATGAACGATGCGCACCAACTCGCGCTGCGCCTGCTTGGCCAGCAAGAGCATGCGGATCATCTTGATGCCGCCGCCCGTCGAGCCCGCACAGGTGGCAAAGCAGCCGAGCAAGATCATGCCCAGGGCCGCAAAGGCGGGCCACTGTGCATAGTCGTAGGAGGCATAGCCCGTCGTGGTCGCCAGCGAGACCACATGGAAAGCGGTGTGGCGCAAAGCCTCTTCAAAGCTGGGATAAACCTGATGCGCTGACAGATACAGGGAGATGAACAGGATGCTGCCCAGCACCACGGCGTAGAAGGCTCGCACCTCGACATCGCGCCACAGCACGCGCAGGGAGCGCTGGCGGAAGGCCACGAAATAGAGCGCGAAGTTCACGCCCGACAGCATCATGAAGAAGATGGCCACGGCCTCGATGCGGGCCGAGTCCCAGAAGCCGAAACTCAGGTCATGCGAGGAAAAGCCTCCCAAGCCCATGGTCGAACACATGTGCATGAAGGCATCGGCCCAGCTCATGCCGGCCCAGGCATAGGCGAAAAAGCACAGCACCGCGAGCGTGAAGTACACCGTCCACAAGCCGCGTGCCGTCTCGGCCATGCGCGGTGTCAGCTTGCTGTCCTTCAGCGGGCCGGCCGACTCGGCCTTGAACAGCTGCGCGCCGCCCACGCCCAGCATCGGCAGGATGGCCACAGCCAGCACGATGATGCCCAGGCCGCCGACCAGCATCATGAAGCAGCGCCACACATTGACGCTCAGCGGCAGATGGTCCAGGCCAGTGAGTACCGTGGCGCCGGTAGCGGTGAAGCCCGACATGGCCTCGAAATAGGCATCGGTGACGCTGAGATCGGGGATGGCTAGCCACAACGGCAAGGCACCGAAGACCGGCAGCAGCAGCCAGGTCAGCCCGACCAGCACGAAGCCGTCGCGCGGCTGAAGCTCGCGACGGAAGCGCCAGGTAGCCAGACTCATCAGCAGGCCGGCTAACAAGGTGACGGCGGTGCCGACGGCAAAGGCGCCTTGGGCGGCGTCCTGGCCGAACCAGGCAAAGCCCAGCGGCACCAGCATCAAGAGGGCGAACAACACGACCATGCGCCCCACCAGGGCGATGACGGCAAGTGGATAGGACATGGGCGAAATCAGAAGAGGAAAGTGGCGCCGACCTGGAACAGCTTTTCGACTTCGCGCACCATGCGCCGGCGCGGCACGAACACGATCACATGGTCCCCGCTCTCGATCACGGTGTCGTGGTGCGGGATGATGACCCGGGTGTAGACCTCGGCGTCATGGATGGTGCGCACCAGGGCGCCGATCTGCGCGCCTTTGGGCAATGGCAGTTCCTCAATTCGCCGACCCACCACCTTGGACGATTTGCGGTCGCCATGGGCCACCGCCTCCAGGGCTTCGGAGGCACCGCGACGCAGACTGTAGACCGCCTCGACATCGCCACGGCGCACGTGCGCCAGCAGTTCACCGATCACGGTCTGTGCCGGCGACAGCGCGATGTCGATCTGCGTGCCTTGCACCAGATCGGCATAGGCACGCCGGTTGATCAGCGAGATCACCCGCTTGGCGCCGAGGCGCTTGGCCAGCAGGCAGCCCATGATGTTGTCTTCATCGTCATGGGTGAGCGAGATGAACAGGTCCACCTCCTCGATGCTCTCGCGCTCAAGCAGTTCCTCGTCGGTGGAATCGCCGTTGAGCACCAGCACCTCACTTCGCAACTGGGTGGTCAGGTACTCGCAGCGCTGCAGATTGGTCTCGATCAGCTTCACATGACAGCTGTCCTGGATCTCCCGCGCCAGGCGCAGGCCGACACGGCCACCGCCGGCAATCATCACGCGCCGCACGGGTTGGTCACGCAGGCGCAAGGCATCAAGCACGCGCCGGATGCTGCCCGTGGCCGCCAGCACGAACACCTCGTCGCCGGGCTCGATGCGCGTGCGGCCATCGCAGATGATTCGCTGATCCTGTCCTTGCTCGTTCTTGCGGTAGAGAGCCACGATGCGCATCTCGATCTGCGGCACCAGGTCGGGCAACTCTGAAATGATGTGACCCACCATGGCACCGCCGGTTACGGCGCGCACCGCGATCAGACTGACCGCGCCGCCAGCGAACTCCAGCACCTGCAGCGCTTCCGGATACTCGATCAGCTTGCGGATGTAGCTGGTGACCGAGGCCTCGGGGCAGATCACCTGGTCCACCGCAAAGCCTTCCTTGCCCATCAGCGGGCTCCCCTGGCTGAACTCAGGCGAGCGGATGCGCGCGATCGTGGTGGGAATGCTGAACAGGTCGTGCGCCAGCTTGCAGGCCACGAGATTGGTTTCGTCGGCCGGCGCGCAGGCGATCAGCATGTCCGCATCGCGCGCGCCAGCGGCCTCGAGAACGCTGGGCTGTATGCCGTTGCCCGGCACGCCGCGCAGGTCCAGCCTGTCCTGCAGATCGCGCAGCCGTTGCGGGTTGGTATCAATGATGGTGATGTCGTTGCGCTCCGACACCAGGCTCTCGGCCACGCTTTCACCGACGCGTCCAGCGCCGAGGATGATGATGTTCATGGATTCATCATAAGAGCCCGCCTCAAAGAAAAAGCCCACCGGCTTGCGCGCGGTGGGCTTGTGCGTTCAGCACCAGGGCGCCTGGGGCGCCGCGTTTCAGTGGAACTGCTCTTCTTCGGTCGAGCCCGTCAGGGCCTTCACCGACGAGGAACCGCCCTGGATCACGGTGGTCACATCGTCGAAGTAGCCGGCGCCGACTTCCTGCTGGTGCGACACGAAGGTATAACCCTTGTCGCGCGCCTTGAACTCCTGCTCTTGCACCATGTCCACATAGTGGCGCATGCCTTCGCCGCGGGCGTAGGCGTGGGCGAACTGGAAGGTGTTGAACCAGTTGATGTGGATGCCGGCCAGCGTGATGAACTGGTACTTGTAGCCCATCTCGGCCAGCTTCTGCTGGAACTCGGCAATGGTCTTGTCGTCCAGGTTCTTCTTCCAGTTGAAGGACGGCGAGCAGTTGTAGCTCAGCAGCTTGCCCGGGCAGGCGGCATGCACCGCTTGCGCGAACTCGCGGGCGAAGCCCAGATCCGGCGTGCCGGTTTCGCACCACACCAGGTCAGCGTAGGGCGCGTAGGCG
>PNNH01000060.1 GCA_013824165.1 Methylibium sp.
TTTCAGTCCGGCCGGCAGCTTCAGCTGGCGGGCCAGCTCATCCAGATAGGCCCGCTCCATGAAGCTGTTCTCATCGGTGACCAGCAGGCTGGCCAGATACATCTCGGCGGCCAGCTCGGGACTGGCGGCTGACTGGGCGACTTCGGCGGGATCGAGCGGGCGGCGCAGCTCGGTCTCGAACCACTGGCGCAGCACGGCATCAGCCTCCAGGCGGTTCAGCTCAGCCTCAACCAGGCTGCGCTCGCGTTCGTCGAGATGGCCGTCGGACTTGGCTGCGGCAATCATGGCCTTCAGCATGGCGCGGCTGTGCAGTTCCTGCTCGGGAGCGGGCAGGCGGTCAACGGTGCGCGGCGGCGCTGGGGGCGTTGAAGGCTGCTGCGCACCCTGTGCTTGCTGCGTGGCCTGCCAGCTGCTGTAGGCTTTGTAGGCCATCAGGCCCAGCGCAGCGATGCTGCCGTACTTCAGGGCCTTGCCGCCGTAGCTGCGGCCGCGCTTGCTGCCCAGCAGCAGGCCCAAAGCCCCGCCTGCCGCAGCGCCAAGCCCCATCTGACCCAGACCCTTGCTGCCGCCCAGGCCCGTGCCCAGGCTGCTTCCCAGCCCGCCAGGTTTGCCGTCCAGCAGGGCCAGCCCCGACTTCAGCAGTTGTTCCAATGTTGACTGTGCGCTCATCGTTCGATGCTCCTTGAAGCCATGAAAACCATAGTGCGGCGGCCTGCCTCAGATCAGCAGCGCACCGATGAAGATGCCCACCATCATGAAGGCGATCACCACTTTGGCCAGCAGCCCGGCCATCAGGCCGAGCCAGGTCCAGAGCCCGACCTTGACGGCGCGCTGCTGATCGCGGCGCGCCAGGTACTCACCGGCCGCGGCGCCAAGCAGGGGCATGAAGAGAATGCCGACCAGGCCCATGAAGATCCCGGCCACGGTGCCCAGTGCCGCGCCAAGCAGCGCCTGCCGGCTGGCGCCGGCGCGCTTCGCCCCCAGCAATCCGGCCACGTACTCCAGCGCCCAGGCCAGCACGGCCAGTAGCGTGATCAGCGTCAGGCTGGGCCAGCCCACATGGGCGAAGTCATCGATCCATGCGCCGAGGATGATGCCGGCCAGCACCAGGGCCGTTCCCGGCAGGGCCGGCAGCACGGTGCCGAGCAGGCCGACCACGATCAGAGCGACACTCGCAACCCATAACAGGGTGGGACTCACGGCAACCTTTCTGGCGACTCGATGTCAGAGCCGCGTAGCTGGCGTTCGCTTCGTAGATTTCAAGCCCCAGGCCTGTCGGGTCAGGACCCTGGGGCAACGTTGCGGCTGTGAGCGATCGAACAGCGATCAGGCCTTGGCCAGGGCGCCGATCTTGCTCTGGTCGCGCGCCAGCTCCTCACGCCGCGTGATGCCACGGAACCAGATCGTCACCATCGAACTCGTCAGCACGATGAAGAACGAGTACAGCACCGGGATCAGCAGCACATCCTGCTGCTGCGTGCCACTGAAGGTGAGCGTCACGATCAGCACAGCCAGCGGGCCGTTCTGGATGCCGGTCTCCAGTGCGATGGTGCGCGAGCGCTGATTGTCCTGGCGCAGCAGCTTGGACAGGCCGAAGCCCAGCAGAAAGCCCAGCAGTCCCAGACCGATGGAGGCGCCATAGACCGGGAAGCCCGTGTCCAGCAGCAGCTGGAAGTTGCGCGGCACCCAGGAACCCATCAGGAACAGGATCACCAGCACGCCCAGCAAGCCGCCGATCATCTCGATGACCGCGCCCACATTGGCGTTCCACTTGCGCAGCACGATGCCGATCAGCGTCGGCACCAGCAGCACGAACAGCACCTGGATCACATTGCCCGGTGGAATCTTCCAGTCGCCCTCGATGCCCTGGCTGTAGAAGGCCAGCGTCAGCGGCACCATCACGATGGCGACCAGGGTGGAGCTGATGGTCATCAGTATGGACAGGCTCAGCGTGCCCTTGCTGAAGTAGGTGAAGATGTTGCTGGTGGTGCCCCCGGGCATGCAGCCCATCAGGATGAGACCCACGGCGTAGGCCGGCGGCAAACCGGCAACAAGCCCCAGGAAATAGGCAATCGCCGGCATCAGGCCGTACTGGCACAAGAGACCGACGATCAGGCCCTGCGGCCTGCGCAAGGCGATGGCGAAGTCCTTGAAGGTCAGGCTGGCGCCCATGCCCAGCATGATGACCATCATCATCACGCCCAGCAGCTTGGTTTCGAGTTCGCTCAACATGGCTCAGGCTTTCTTCAGGGAAGCGAGGACTTCGGCGCGCAGGTCTCTGCGCAGGATCTTGCCGACCGGCGTCTTGGGCAGTTCATCGCGGAACTCGATCACCGCCGGCATCTTGTAGCCCGTCAAGTGCTGGCGGCAATGGGCCAGCACGGCCTCGGCCGTCAGCGATGCATCGCCCTTGACGATATAGGCGCGCACTGCCTCGCCGGTCTTGGCATCGGGCACGCCGATCACCGCGGCCTCCATCACCCCGTCATGCTGGGTCAGCACGTCTTCGATTTCGTTGGGGTACACATTGAAGCCGCTGACCAGGATCATGTCCTTCTTGCGATCGACGATCTTGAAGGTGCCGTCCGCGCTCATCACCGCCACGTCGCCGGTGTAGAGCCAGCCGTCCTTCAAGACCTGCGCGGTCTCCTCGGGCCGTTGCCAATAGCCCTGCATGACCTGAGGCCCGCGCAAAATCAGCTCGCCTGGCGCTCCCAGCGGCACATCCTCGCCCTCGTCGTTGACGAGGCGGATGTCGGTCATCGGCACCGGGATACCGATGGTGTCCACCCGGCGGCCGCTGCTGAGCGGCTGGAAGCAGGCCACCGGGCTGCTCTCGGTCAGGCCGTAGCCCTCCACCAGGGGTGCGCCGGTGGTCTCTTCCCAATGCTTGACCACAGCGTGGTGCATCGCCGCACCGCCGCCGCCGGCGGCCTTGATGTGCTTGGGCGGATAGGCGGTGAACCACTCCTCGCGCAGCAATGCGTTGTAGAGCGTGTTGACGCCAGTCAGCCAGGTGATTTTGTAGTTCTCCAGCGCGCGCTGCAGGTTCTGGATCGGGCGCGGGCTGGGCACCAGGATGTTGCGGGCACCCATGCGGTACATGGTGAGGAAGTTCACCGTGAAGGCGAAGATGTGATACAGCGGCAGCGCGGTCAGCACCACCTCCTTGCCCTCGTCGATATGGCTGCGCGTCATGCCGAGCATCTGCTCCAGATTCCAGAGCAGATTGCCGTGGGTCAGCATCGCGCCCTTGGCCACGCCTGTGGTGCCGCCGGTGTACTGCAGCAGGGCCAGGCTCTGATGGCCAAGGCCTTGCGTGTAGCTGCTGGCATCACCGCCATGCTGGCGCCCTTGGGCCAGCGCGTCGGGCAGGCGCGTCACGGTCATGCCATGCGCTGGCACTAGGCGGTTCCAGTACTTCATGACGCCGTGGACGATGGGTTGCACCACCGGCGGGAAGAACTCTGGCACCCGTGTCATCACCACATGCCGGATCTCGGTCCGGGCCAGGATGGGCTCCAGCTTGTCGGCGAACATGTCGACGATCACGATCGCCTTGGCGCCGCTGTCCTTGAATTGGTGCGCCATCTCCTGCGA
This sequence comes from Methylibium sp., assembly GCA_013824165.1. Lineage (GTDB taxonomy): Bacteria > Pseudomonadota > Gammaproteobacteria > Burkholderiales > Burkholderiaceae_C > JACDQM01. The sequence goes on from PNNH01000060.1 coordinate 3,601, forward strand.
GGTGTAGAGCGGGTTGGTGTTCACCGCCACACAACCCGCCTTCAGGATGCCCAGCAGCGCCACCGGGTAGCTCAGGCAGTTGGGCATCTGCACGGCCACGCGGTCGCCCGGCGCCAGCTTGCACACGCCGCGCAGATAGTGCGCCAGTGCATCGCTCATCTCGTCCACCTGTGCGTAGCTCAGCGAGCCATACATGCCGTTGGGCATCACGCAGGTGAAAGCAGTCTGCGAACTGTAGCGCCGCGCGGCCTCTCGGGCCATGGCCGCGAGATGCGGCGCGGCCGGGGGTGTCAAGGTTTCAGGAATGCTGCTGCCGTAGTGTTGCAGCCAGGGCTTGAGCGAGTAGGGGGAGGCGGAATCGGTCATGGATCGAAGGCGCGGCCCAGGCGTTGAAGCGGTGCACGACGGCTGGACCGGCCGGCGCGGCCGCGCCCAGGCCGGACGCAGCGGCGCGAAGGTAATCGGATGAAACGCGGCTGTCCAGTGCGGCAGGGCAAAGCCTGTCAGTAGCGTAGGTTTTTCGTGCGCAGCCGAGTCATCTAGGTGGCGTGCCCGATTGACGCGGCAGCACTCAGCCGTCGGCGGCGAGGACTGCGCGTGCCAGTGCCTCAACCGACAGCGGCGCGCAGCCCTCGGCCTTGTTGTTGATCGTCACATAGGCCTTGTGGCCGGCCCGTGCGGTGGCGCCGGCGACCTGTGCGATCAAGTCCCTTGTGTCGGGGTCGGGGTCCAGCATCTGGTCGTAGGCACCGTAGCGCCGGGTGGCGGCTTCGTAGCCATACGGCCCATGGCGTCGGTTGAGATTCCAGCGGCAGACGAAGGGCCCTGGCCACAGCCGGCGCAGCAGCCACAGCTGCTCCTGCGGTGGCGGCAGCTTGGGATGCAGACCCAGGCAGTAGGTCGCGCCATAAAGCTTAAGCATTGCGACAAAGTCCTCGCTCAACCAGGCGGCATCGCGAACCTCCACCGCCACCACGCCATCGGCGGCGCGTTCTGACAGCGCGGGCAGGGCGGCCAGCATCTGGTGCAGCGCCTCGATCTGCCGTGGCATGTCGCCCAGCAGGGCTGGCGGCAACGGACTGAGCTGGAACACCAACGCACCGATCTTGCTGCCCAGCCCTTCGAGCGCTGGCTGCATGAACTCCTGCAGCGCCAGCTGCGGGTTCAGGAAGGCCTCGTTGCGCCGGCTGCCATGGCCGTTCTCGTCGCGCACCAGTGCATCACTCACCAGCGCGGGCGCCTTGACGACGAAACGGAAGTCGTCGGGCACCTGGGCCGCATAGTGTTCGTACTGGCTGGCCGTTAGCGGCCGGTAGAAGCTGCGGTCGATGCAGACGCTGCGCATCAAGGAGTGCTGGCTGTATGCGGCCAGGCCTTGTTTGGACAGCAGGCTCTCGCTGTAGGACTTGTCCCACACCAGGCCGGCCCAGCCTGGATAGGTCCAGGTGGAGGTGCCCAGATGCAGTTGCGCCGGCAGCACTTGCGCCAGCGCCTGCAGCTCGGCATCCGCGGCGCAGGCCTGGACCTCGGCGGGCCTGGATGCGCGCGCGCCGGCCTGCGGCGGCATCGGCGGCTCATCGGGAAACAGCGCATCCTGCATGGGCAAGAGGATAGCGTGACAGCGGCGCGTCGACGGCCGCGCCGCCAGTCTGCGGCCTTACACTGCCGGCCTTGCATGAGTACCCTGATGAGCGCTTCAACCCCGGCCGATGAATACGCGATGCGCTTGGCGCTGGACCAGGCGCACAACGCGCTGCTGGTCGGCGAGGTGCCGGTGGGTGCGGTGCTGATGCGCGATGGTCAGGTGGTCGCCACCGGCTACAACCGCCCCATCACCACCCACGACCCGACCGCGCATGCCGAGATCGTGGCGCTGCGCCATGCCGCGACGCTGCTGGGCAATTACCGGCTGCCGGAGTGCGAGCTCTACGTCACGCTGGAGCCTTGCGCGATGTGCGCGATGGCGATGATGCATGCGCGCCTGAAGCGCGTGGTGTTCGCCGCGCCCGATCCCAAGACCGGCGTGGCCGGCTCGGTGCTGGACCTGTTTGCCCAGCCGCAGCTGAACCATCACACCGCCATCCACGGCGGCGTGCTGGCCGAAGCCTCGGCCCAGCTGCTGCGCGACTTCTTTGCCGAGCGCCGCGAAGCGGCCCGGCGCCGCCGTGACCTGGCGCGTGCCGCCGGGGGCGGTGCCCCCAATGACGAGCGCATCCCGACCGGCGATGCCATTCACCTGGACGAATCGAAACCGATATGAGCAATTCCCTGATCCTCTTCACGCCGGCTGGCGCCCTGGCCCAATCCGCGCCGCTCAAGCGCGCCGCCAAGCGCTTGCAGTCACTGGGCTTCGAGGTCGAAGTCGATGCGGATGCTCTGGCTCGTGAGCAGCGCTTTGGCGGCGACGACGCCACGCGCCTGAAGGTCATCCACCGCGTGGCCAAGGCGGCGCCTGATGTGGCGATGGCCACGCGCGGCGGCTACGGTCTGACGCGCCTGCTCGATCAGATCGACTGGAAGCTGCTGGCCAAGAGCGTCGAGCGCGGCACGCGCTGGGTGGGGCACAGCGATGTCACCGCGCTGCAGCTGGGCCTGCTGGCGCATACCAAGTCGGCCAGCTGGCATGGCCCGATGGCCGCCTATGACTTCGGCCGCAGCGCGGCCGAGGGCGGCGTGGACGAGATCACGCAAGAGGTCTTCACCGAGGCGATGAGCGGGGTCCTGGAGGCAGTGGGCTATCGCACCGAGCTTGGCCATGACGGCTTTGAAGCGCGTGGCACCTTGTGGGGTGGCAATCTGACGATGCTGATGTCGCTGCTGGGCACGCCGCACATGCCGCGCGTGAAAGGCGGCATCCTGTTCCTTGAAGACGTCAACGAGCATCCCTATCGCGTCGAGCGCATGCTGCTGCAGCTGCAGCAGGCGGGCGTGCTGGGTGCGCAGAAGGCCGTGCTGCTGGGGGCTTTCAGCGACTGGAACAAGTCGCCGCTGGATCGCGGCTATGGCTTGAAGGACGCGATCGCTGCCGTGGCAGCGCGCTGCCCGCAGACTCGTTTCCTCACCGGTCTGCCTTTTGGCCATGTGCCGACCAAGGTGACGCTGCCGGTGGGCATCAAGTCCGAACTGCTGGTCCAGGGCCGCGACCTCCTGATCGCCTGGGGGCATCAGGACTGAGACCGCGCACGGGACCCGGAAGGGTCCCGTGGCTGGCTGAGACCGCGCAGCCGGGTCATCCAGAGGCGCTCCGTGCCTTTCCTCACCCCGCGCTCGCGGGGTGTTCTTGCTGCCCGACTGGGGGGAATCCTCCAGTCGCTGGCGCATGGCGAGCCGATATGATGCGGGCAAAGCCTCCGGCGCGCGACCACAAGTCCTGTGCTCCGGGGGCATGCTGTTTTTGAATGGTGCTTGTGTTGTGTCGGCCTGCCATCAGCGTGCCGGCTGCCAGCACCAGCTCCGGAAGGATTTTCATGCTGGGACTTCAAGGTCCGCGCGCCGCGCTGAGCTCGCGGCGGCAGGGTTGGCGCGAGCATAGCGCCTCGGTGCTCGGCACTGTGCTGGTGCTGGCCGCCACCATAGGCTTGAGTGCCTGCGACAACAGCCCGTATGCGAAGGGCGCAGCGGCGTCGAACACACTGTACAACTCCTTCGATGAGCGCTCGCCGCGCTATCTGGATCCGATTGCGTCTTACAGCAATCCGGAGTCGGTCTATACCTACCAGATCTACGAGCCGCTCTACGCCTACCACTACCTGAAGCGGCCCTATGAGCTGGTGCCGAAGACGGCCGAGAAGGTTGTGAAGCCGAGCTACCTGGACAAGGATGGCAAGCCGCTGCCGGACGATGCGCCCGTGGAGCAGATTGGCTTCAGCGTCTACGACATCGCGATCAAGAAGGGCATCAAGTACGCCCCGCATCCGGCGCTGGCCACCGACGACAAGGGCAACTACCTCTATCACAGCCTGACGCGCGAACAGCTGGGAGACAAGCGCTCACCCTGGGACTTTGCGGTGCAAGGCACCCGCGAGATGGTGGCGGAAGACTATGTCTACGCCCTCAAGCGCCACGCCACGCCGCGCATCGAGGCGCCGGTCTTCGCCATCTTCTCCGAGTATGTGGTCGGGCTGAAGGACTATGCCAAGCTGGTGCGCGAGGAGAACGCCAAGCTGCTCAAGGGCCTGCCGGAGACCACGCGCGACAAGCCATTTCTGGACTTCCGCAAATGGCCGCTGGAAGGCGTGCAGGCGCTGGACAGCCACACGCTGCGCATCAAGATCCGCGGCAAGTATCCGCAGTGGCAGTACTGGCTGGCGATGACCTTTGTGTCACCGCTGCCCTGGGAGGCCGATGCCTTCTATGCCCAGCCGGGCATGAGCGAGAACAGCCTGTCGCTCAACCAGTGGCCGGTGGGCACCGGCCCCTTCATGATGACCGAGTATGTGCAGGACCGCCGCCATGTGATGAAGCGCAACCCGCACTTCCGCGGCGAAGCCTATCCCTGCGAGGGCTCGGAGCAGGACCGCAAGGACGGTCTGCTGGCCGACTGCGGCAAGACCATGCCCTTCGTGGACACCATCGTCTCGACCATCATCAAGGAGAAGGTGCCGCGCAAGGAGATGTTCAAGCAGGGCTATCTGGACGTGCCCGAGATTGAGCGGCCGGAATGGGGCGTGGATTTCCGCGTCGACATGGACGACTCGGACGAGGTGCGCGCCGCTTATGAAGCAAAGGGCTTCAAGTTCCCCCAGGTCACCGACATCAACAGCTGGTACATGGGCTTCAACTGGCTGGACCCGGTGGTGGGCAAGGGCGATACGCGGGAGCAGCAGCTGAAGAACCGCAAGCTGCGCCAAGCCTTGTCGATCGCCATCGACTGGGAGGAGGGCTATGGCCGTATCTTCCGCACCAAGGGCGGTGTGGCTGCCCACGGACCGGTGCCGCCCGGCGTGTTCGGCTCGCGCGAAGGCACGCCCGAAGGCTTCAACCCTGTGACCCACAAACTGGTCAACGGCGAGTTGCAGCGCCGCTCGATCGACGATGCCAAGAGGCTGCTGGCCGAGGCCGGCTACCCTGATGGGCGCGACGCCAAGAGCGGCAAACCGCTGGTGCTGAACTACGACTACCAGCGCACCGCCACGCCCGAGATCAAGGCTGAGCTGGACTGGATGGTCAAGCAGTTCGCAAAGCTGGGCGTTCAGCTGGAAGTGCGGGCCACCGACTACAACCAGTTCCAGGACAAGGTGCTCAAGGGCAAGCATCAGATCTTCTGGTGGGGCTGGCTGGCCGACTATCCGGATGCCGAGAACTTCCTGTTCCTGCTCTACGGGCCGAATGCCAAGAGCTTGCATGAGGGCGAGAATGCGGCCAACTACCAGAACCCCGAGTACGACCGCCTCTACCGCCGCGTGCAGACGCTCGACGACGGCCCGGAGAAGCAGCGCGTGATCGACGAGATGGTGCGTATCGTGCGCGAAGATTCGCCATGGGCCTGGGGCTACTGGCCCTATGTGGCCTCGGCCTTCCAGCCCTGGGTGTACAACGGCAAGCCCGGCATCATGGTGCGCGACATGGCGCGTTACTACCGCGTCGATGCGCAGATGCGGGTCGCCAAGCAGGCCGAGTGGAACCAGCCGATCTGGTGGCCGCTGCTGGCCTTGCTGGCAGGCGCTGCCGCCATCGTCTGGGCCACGCGCCGCTCCTTCCGTGCGCGGGAACAAGCGACAGCCAAGGGCTATGTGAAGCCGCATCAGCTCACCTGAGCCCCGGGGAAGAATCACCATGCTGAACTACATGATCCGCCGTCTCGGCTACGGCCTGCTGATCCTGATCGGGGTCAACCTCTTCACCTTCTTCCTGTTTTTCTCGGTCAACACGCCGGACGATATGGCGCGCCTGAACATCGGCGGCAAGCGCGTCACGCAGGAGCAGATCGAGAAGTGGAAGGTCGAGCGTGGCTATGACAAACCGCTGTACTGGAACGAGAGCAAGCAAGGCAGCGACAAGCTGACGCAGACCATTCTGTGGGAGCGCTCGGTCTCGCTGATGATGCTGGACTTCGGCCGCTCGGACGCCCGCCAAGCCGTCGACATCGGCCACGAGGTGAAGACCCGCATGGGTGTGAGTCTGCAGCTGGCCTTGCCCATCTTCATCCTGCAGGTGATCGTCAGCACCTCGTTCGCGCTGATGCTGGTGTTCTTTCGCAACTCACGCATCGACTTCTGGGGTGTCGTGTTGTGCGTGCTGATGCTGTCGATCTCCAGCTTGTTCTACATCATCGTCGGCCAGTACTTCTTCTCGCGCCTGCTCAAGCTGGTGCCGATCAACGGCTATGCCGCGGGCCTGGATGCGGTGAAGTTCCTGATCCTGCCGGTGCTGCTGTCGCTGCTGTCGCGCCTGGGTGGCGAGGCGCGGCTGTACCGCGCGATGTTCCTGGAAGAGATCGGCAAGGACTATGTGCGCACCGCGCGCGCCAAGGGCCTGAGCGAGCAGATCGTGCTGTTCCGCCATGTGCTGCGCAATGCGCTGATTCCCATCATCACCAGCGCCGGCAGCTATCTGCCCTACGTCTTCATGGGCAGCCTGGTGTTCGAGAGCTTCTTTGGCATTCCGGGCCTGGGGGCCTTCGTGATCGAGGCCATCACCGGGCAGGACTTCGCCATCGTGCGCACCATGGTGTTCCTGGGTGCGGTGCTTTACATCGCGACCAACGCACTGATCGACATCGCCTACACCTGGGTTGACCCCCGCGTGCGGCTGGCTTGAGCCCAAGAAACAGGAAGAACAAGACATGGGATTCAAGCTCGTTCTGTTGTGGACCGACGTGGCGCTGTGGGCGCTGTTCGCGGCGCTGCTGGTCTATGTGCTGCGGGTGCGCTCGCAGCCGACGCTGCGCGCCAACTGGGTCAAGGTGCTGCGCGATCCGGCGGCGCTGTCAGCCGGCTTCGTGCTGATGCTGTTCCTGCTGGTGACGGCGCTGGACAGCGTGCACTTCCGCCGTGCATTGCCGGCGTCCGAGGGCATGCCGGCCGGGGCGCAGTTCTATGACACGCGCACCGAGTCCGTGCTGGACCTGGTGCTGGCGCGTCAGGTGGCGATGCGCGAGACCACCTACTCGCGCCCGCTGAGCTATCTGGGCCTGAACAAGGAGAGCATCGAGGTCGACGGCCGTCCGACGCGCGACTTCCCACGTCTGCAGCACGGCGGCTCGCATCTGCAGCAGCCTGAGCAGGAGTGGGCGGCGGATGTCACCCGTCGCGCCTTGGCCGGCGTCGCCGGCGCTGTGGTGGTAACGTTGCTGGCGGCGCTGCTGATGGCCGCCGGGCTGTCACGGGGCCATGGTGGCCTGGGTCGGGCCTGGCGCGATCTGCTGGCCGACCGCACGCACTATCCGCTGCGTGCACTGCTGCTGACGATTGGGGTGAGCGCGCTGCTGTGCGGGCCGGTCATCGCGCTCATGGGCCACTACCATGTGTTCGGCACCGACCGCACCGGCAATGATGTGCTCTATCAGGCGCTGAAGAGCGTGCGCACCGCCTTCGTGATCGGCGCCATCTCCACCTTGGCCACGCTGCCGCTGGCCCTGGTGCTGGGCATCCTGGCGGGCTACTTCAAGGGCTGGGTGGATGAAGTCATCCAGTACATCTACACCACGCTCAGCTCGGTGCCGAACGTGCTGCTGATCGCCGCCTGCGTGCTGATGGTGCAGGTCTTCCTGGACAAGAACCCGGAGCTCTTCGAGACCGGCGTGGAGCGCTCGGACCTGAAGATGTTCCTGCTCTGCGTGATCCTGGGCCTGACCGGCTGGGCCGGGTTGTGCCGGCTGGTGCGCGGCGAGACGCTCAAGCTGCGCGAGCTGGACTATGTGCAGGCGGCCACCGCCTTCGGCGTCAGCGACGCGCGCATCATGGCGCGCCACATCGTGCCCAATGTGATGCACCTGGTGTTGATCACCGTGGTGCTTAGCTTCTCGGAGCTGATCCTGTACGAAGCCGTGCTGACCTATGTGGGCGTGGGCGTGGACCCATCGATGAACAGCTTCGGCGGCATGATCAACCTGGCCCGCTCGGAGATGTCACGCGACCCGGTCGTGTGGTGGAGCTTCGCGGCTGCTTTCGGTTTCATGGTGACCCTGGTGCTGGCGGCCAACCTGTTCGCCGATGGCGTGCGCGATGCCTTCGACCCCCGGGCCCGCAGCCTGCGCCCGCGTGTGCTGTCGCTGCTGAAGAAGACAAAGGCGTGAGTAAGCCATGCTGAAGATTGAAGACCTGAAGGTGGCGCTGGATGCCGATGCGGGCCTGGTGCGCGCGATCGATGGCATGTGCCTGAGCATCGAGCGCGGCGAGACTTTTGCGCTGGTGGGTGAATCCGGCTGCGGCAAGAGCATGACGGCCCTGGCCCTGATGCGCCTGTTGCCCGACAACGGCCGCATCACCGCCGGCCGCCTTGATCTGGACGATGAGGATGTGTTCGGCCTGCCTGAGGCGCAGATGCGCCGCGTGCGCGGTGGCCGCATCGGCATGATCTTCCAGGAGCCCTCGACCAGCCTAAATCCGGTGATGCGGGTGGGCGACCAGATCGTCGAGGCCATCGAGACGCATACCGAGCTGCGCGGGCCAGCGGCGCGCGCCAAGGCCATCGATTGGCTGCGGCGTGTCGGCATTCCTGAGCCTGAGCGCCGGATCGACGAATATCCCTTCCGCCTCTCGGGCGGCCAGAGGCAGCGCGTGATGATCGCGATGACGTTGGCGGCCGAGCCGGACTACCTGATCGCCGACGAGCCCACCACGGCGCTGGACGTGACGATCCAGGCGCAGATCCTGGACCTGCTGAAGGACCTGCAGCGCGAGCGCCAGCTCGGCGTGCTGCTGATCACGCACGATCTGGCCGTGGTGTCAGGCATGGCGCACCGGGTGGCGCTGATGTATGCGGGGCAGGTGATCGAAGTCGCGCCGGCTGACGAGTTCTTTGCATCGCCCAAGCATCCCTATGCGCGCCTGCTGCTGCAGGCCTTGCCCGATTCGGCCAAGCGTGGCCAGGCCCTGGCTGCGATTGCCGGCACGGTGCCGCCGCTGTGGCTGGATTTCGAGGGCTGTCGCTTTGCGCCGCGCTGTGACCGGGTGATGCCCGCGTGTCACGGCAATGTGCCCGAGCTGCAGGCGCTCAGTGCGACGCATTCGGTGCGCTGCCGGCTGTACACCCACCCCGAGCAGGCGCTGCCTGCGCCTGCTGCAGCCGCGGCTGTGCCGCGCGAGCGTCAAGCGTCGGTGGCCGCCGGACGCCCGCTGCTGGAGGTCAAGGACCTGCGGGTGCGCTTCGCATTGAAGAAGCCGCTGTTTGGCGGCAGCGGGATGCGCTACTTCAACGCCGTCGATGGGGTGTCCTACAGCATCGAGCCCGGCCGCACCTTGGCCCTGGTGGGCGAGTCGGGTTGCGGCAAGACCACCTCGGGCAAGGCCATCGTGCAGTTGCTGCGTCGTCAGGCCACGATCGAGGGTCAGGCCTTGCTGGACGGCCAGGATCTTTTCACGCTCGAAGGCGATGCGCTGCGCCATGCGCGCCGGCAGGTGCAGATCATTTTCCAGGACCCGTTTGCGTCGCTGAATCCGCGCATGCGGGTCTATGAGCTGCTGGAGGAGGGCGTGCTGGCGTTGCGCCCGGAGCTGGATGCTGCTGCGCGGCGCCGCAAGCTGGAAACGCTGGTGGACCAGGTCGGGCTCAGACGTGACGCGTTAGAGCGCTTCCCGCATGAATTTTCGGGCGGTCAGCGCCAACGGATCGCAATCGCCCGGGCATTGGCGGTCGAGCCTCGATTGATCGTCTGCGACGAGCCGACATCGGCGCTCGATGTGTCGGTCCAGGCGCAGATCCTCAACTTGTTGCGCGAATTGCAGCGCGAGCAGGGGCTGGCCTATCTCTTCATCACGCACAACATCGGGGTGGTCGAGTACATCGCCGACGAGGTGGCGGTGATGCAGGCGGGCCGCATCGTCGAAGCGGGCTCGGCCGACGCGGTGCTCGGTGCTCCCAGACAGAGTTACACCCGCACGCTGCTTGCGGCGGTGCCCAGGTTGCAGCGTTGACGGGCGGCATCCGTAGGGGCACTAGCAGCCGCGTTTTTGCTCGGGCCTGGCGGCACCCTGCTCGCCGGTACTGTTGCGTTACAACCGCAGCCGGGTGTTTTTCCTAGGTCTCATTGAGAGGCCCCCTGCGTGGCGGTGAAACCACTGTGTAACTGGGGCAAAAACGTTTGCAGACACCCATGTAAGGGTGGGGAAAGCACCATGCAAGGTCAGCGCGTGTCTTCGTTTATGATGTTCCCCTCTTTAGAGTGCCATGGCTCTGTAGTGGAGTTACAGGCAGTGTTTACCTGAGGATCGCCCGCAGGCCACAAGCCGGCGGGCATTTTTGTTGAGTGTGGGTTCCAAAGTACCCAGGGTCATGAGTCGAAAAGTTCATCCTGCTGGCTGCAGGCACGAGCAGAGTCGGACGGGCGCCGGATTCCTTGGGGCGCACGCCCTGCAGCTATCTCATCGCGGCGATGTCGAGGCGAGTCCCAGGCGTTTGGCGATTCGGTTCGATCTCAGCCTTGCACGGGGCCAGACTCTCCGCGTCTATCGATGAAAGTATTTCGCAGTCTTACGAAGGAGCGCGCATGAACTTTGCGCAGGAGAACCAAAGCTCATCGCGGGTGACCGGCTTCGTGGTCGTCGTGCTGATTCACGTGTTGATCATCTGGGCCCTCGCGAGCGGCCTGGCCCACAAGGTCGTCGAGGCCGTCAAGGGTCCGATCGACGTCAAGGTGGTGGAAGAGAAGGTCAAGCCGCCGCCGCCGCCCGAGAAGGTCGTGCCGCCGCCGCCCGACATGAAGGCGCCGCCGCCGCCCTTCATGCCGCCACCTGAAGTGCAGGTCGCCGCTCCGCCGCCGCCCAACGCCATCCAGGCTCCGGTCAGCAACACGCCGCCGCCGGTGCGCGATGTCGCCCCGACTCCGCCGGCAGCACCGCCCGCACCAGCCCCCGCGCCGCGTCCGGCTGGCCCGGTCAAGGCCGGCATGGTCTGCACGAAGATGGGCAAGCCGGAGCTGCCGGCTGTCAACTGGAGTGGCGAGGCGATGTACAAGGCTCTGGCCACGGTCAAGGCCGGCCGCGTGGTGTCGGTTGAAGTGACGCCGATGCGCGGTGGCGTTGATCGCCGTGCGCAGCGCGCCCTGATTGCCGCGATCTCGGAAACCCTTGCCAGCACCTATGAGTGCCCGGGTGACCATGTCTTCGAGCAGGAGTTCGTGTTCCGCATCGAATAAGACGCCCAAGACGCCCTAACGTTTTCATTCACCGGTCGTCGGCCATGAGCCAGCGACCGAAGCTTCCAAACCTGAGTTTCGACCTCTCGATCTCTCTCTAAGTAGGAGTCACCTCCATGATCTCTCGTATCGCTGGCTTGTTCGCCGCTATCGCCATGGCCGCGACGCTGGCCGTTTCCCCGCTGAACGCTTCGGCCCAAGCTGCTGACGCCGCCTCGGCTGCCCCGGCTGCTGCCACGGCGGCTCCGGCCGCTGCTGATGCCCCTGCCAAGGCTGTCGAGAATCCCTATGGCCTGATGGCGCTGGTGAAACACGGCCATGCCGTGGACCAGGGCGTGCTGGTGCTGCTGG
>PNNH01000001.1 GCA_013824165.1 Methylibium sp.
GGACGCGGTGCTGGTGGGTGAAATGCGCGACCTGGAGACCATCCGCCTGGCGCTGACCGCCGCAGAAACCGGTCACCTGGTGTTCGGCACCTTGCACACCTCCAGCGCCGCCAAGACCGTGGACCGTATCGTCGACGTGTTCCCGGCGGCCGAGAAGGAGATGGTGCGCGCGATGGTGTCGGAGTCCTTGGTGGCAGTGATCTCGCAGAGCCTGTGCAAGCTCAAGGACGGTTCGGGCCGTGTGGCGGCGCACGAGATCATGCTGGGCAGCTCGGCCATCCGCAACCTGATCCGCGAGAACAAGGTGGCGCAGATGTACTCAGCCATTCAGACCGGCAACAGCCAGGGCATGCAGACGCTCGACCAGAACCTCACTGACCTGGTCCGCCGCAACATCATCTCGCCGGCCGAAGCGCGCTCGAAGGCGAAGTTCCCGGAGAACTTTCCGGGCTAGATGGGGCCCCCCGGCCCGACGGGTATGTCGGGCCACCCCCCGAGGGGGTGCAATCCGATGCAGGCTGGAGCCCCCATCGGATTGCATGGCGGGCCGGCTTGGGGCGGCCCGGCGCTCGGCCCGGCACTCCCGGCCAAAGCGAGCAGAACTACAGAGAAGCGGAGCACGCATGGAACGCGACCAGGCCTCGAAATTCATCAATGACCTGCTGCGCCTGATGGTGTCGCGGCGCGGCTCGGACTTGTTCCTGACCGCCGACTTCCCGCCAGCCATCAAGGTCGATGGCAAGGTGACCAAGGTCTCGCCGCAGCCGCTGACGGGCAACCACACCCTGCAACTGGCGCGTTCCATCATGAACGACAAGCAGGCCGCCGAGTTCGAGCGCAGCAAAGAGTGCAACTTCGCGATCTCGCCGGCCGGCATCGGGCGCTTTCGAGCCAATGCCTTTTTGCAGCAGGGCCATGTCGGCCTGGTGCTGCGGACGATTCCGGCCACGCTGCCCAGCATTGCCTCGCTGGATCTGCCGCCGATCCTGAATGACGTGGTGCAGGCCAAGCGCGGCCTGGTGATCGTGGTGGGCGCCACTGGCTCGGGCAAGAGCACCTCGCTGGCGGCGATGATCGACCACCGCAACGAGAGCACCTACGGCCACATCATCACGATCGAAGACCCAATCGAGTTCGTGCATCCGCACAAGAACTGCATCGTCACCCAGCGTGAGGTGGGCATCGACACCGATGGCTGGGAGCAGGCGCTGAAGAACACGCTGCGCCAGGCGCCGGACGTGATCCTGATGGGTGAGATCCGCGACCGCGAGACCATGGAACACGCCGTGGCCTTCGCCGAGACCGGCCACCTGTGCATGGCCACGCTGCACGCCAACAGCGCCAACCAGGCGCTGGACCGCATCATCAACTTCTTCCCCGAAGAACGCCGCAGCCAGCTTCTGATGGACCTGTCGCTGAATCTGCGCGCGCTGGTCTCGCAGCGCCTGTTGCCGCGCGCCGAAGGCAAGGGCCGCATCGCCGCGGTGGAGATCCTGCTGAACACGCCGCTGATCTCGGACCTGATCTTCAAGGGCGAGGTCGGCGAGATCAAGGAAGTGATGAAGCGCTCGCGCGAGCAGGGCATGCAGACCTTCGACCAAGCCCTGTTCGATCTCTACGAGTTCGGCAAGGTCAGCTACGAGGACGCGCTGCGCAATGCCGACTCGGTGAACGATCTGCGTCTGCAGATCAAGCTCAACAGCGAGCGCGCACGCAGCGGCGATCTTTCTTCCGGAACCGAACACTTGACCATCGTCTGAGCACATCCATGAACATCGCAACTGCACGCAGCTACGACACCATTTCCCCGCGCAAAGTGGCCTTTCTTGGCCTCGGCGTGATGGGCCATCCGATGGCCGGCCATCTGGCCCGCGCCGGGCATCAGGTGACGGTCTACAACCGCACCGCCGCCAAGGCCGAAGCTTGGGCGAAGGAATATGGCGGCGTGGCGGCTGCGACGCCTGCTGCCGCCGCTGCGGGCGCCGACATCGTGTTTGCCTGCGTCGGCAATGACGATGATCTGCGCTCGGTGGTGCTGGGTGAGCAGGGCGCCTTCGCCGGAATGAAGCCCGGTGCAGTTTTCGTCGATCACACGACGGCCTCGGCCGAGGTAGCGCGCGAGCTGCACGTCGAAGCGCTCAAGCGCGGCCTGCATTTCATCGACGCGCCTGTCTCGGGCGGCCAGGCGGGTGCGGTCAACGGCGCGCTGACCGTGATGTGCGGTGGTGACGCCGAGCCCTTCGAGCTCATTAAGCCGGTGGCGCTGGCATTTTCCAAGGCGGTCACCCGGGTGGGTGAGTCTGGTGCAGGGCAGCTGGCCAAGATGGTCAACCAGATTTGCATCGCCGGTCTGGTGCAAGGCCTGTCCGAAGCGGTGGCCTTCGGTCAGAAGGCGGGCCTGGACATGAAGCAGGTGCTGGATGTGATCGGCAAGGGTGCCGCACAGAGCTGGCAGATGGACAACCGCGGCAAGACCATGGTGGACGACCAGTTCAACTTCGGTTTCGCGGTGGACTGGATGCGCAAGGACCTGGGCCTGGTGCTGGATGAGGCGCGCCGCAACGGCGCCAAGCTGCCGGTGACGGCCCTGGTGGACCAGTTCTACGCCGATGTGCAGACCCTGGGCGGTGGTCGCTGGGATACGTCCAGCCTGATCAAGCGGCTGAAGTGATTGTTTGAAGAGATGCGCAGGCGCCGACGCGCCTGCTGCGAACTTACTTGGTCGGAGCCGGCTTGGGCGTGATGCGGGCCAGCTCTTCCTCGCTGATCACCTCAAAGGCGCGCACCACGCGTTGCACGCCGCTGATGCCGCGCACGATGTCGCTGGCGCGGCTGGCTTCGCGTTCGGTCACGCGGCCCATCAGATAGACGGTGCCGCGCTCGACTACCACGTAGAAGGCGTTCGAGATCAGGTCCCGCGCATCGATCAGGCTGAGCTTGATCTTGCTGGCCAGTGCCACATCGTTGGAGCGGCTAGTCAGCGAGCTGTGGCCGGCAATGGCCAGCTCGTTCAGCACTCGGCTGACGTTCTCGACCTGCGCGACCGCGCGCTCCACGGCGGCACGATCCGCCTCGCTGGGCACCTCGCCGGTCAGCAGCACCAGGCGGTTGTAGCTGTTGACGTTGACATGGATGCGGCTGCCGAACTGCTCGCGCAGTCGCGCGCTGGCCTTGAGCTCGATGCCCTGGTCCTCGACCTGGGTGCCCGAGGTGCGGCGGTCGGTGGCCATCAAGGCGCCGCCCACCATCGCTCCGCCGACCATCAGCGGAGCGCAGGCGGTGGACATCAGGGCAGCGGCCAGCACGGGCAGCAAGACAAGGGAGCGGCGGGTCGGGGTAGCGGTCATGGGGAGTCCGTCAGGAAGGTAAACGTTGGTGGGCGCGATGCGCCGGGCTTGTTTCACTCGGCCGAGCCCAGCAATTGAATGTCCAGGGCGTCACACAGGCAGTGCGCCAACAGGCGCTGGGCTTCCGCCACCCGGGCGGCGCGGGACTGCGGCACGCGCAGCTGCACATCGGTTTCCAGCAGCAGGCCGCGCAGGGCTTCGTCCTGGCTGCCGGTCAGCGCGATCACGCTCATGTCCTGCGCATGCGCGGCGGCGATCAACTCGCCATGGCGGCTGTCGCAGGCCTGGGCTTCGAACAGCAGCAGCAAGTCGCCTGGATGGCCCAGGGTCTGAATCTGGCGCACCAGCGAGGCGGCATCGCCGCCGCCATCAGGATGGGCCAGTGGGTCCAGCGTCCAGGCGGCTAGGCCGGGCCGGTCGCGCTCGAAGCGGCCGACCAGCAGCGCCGCCAGGTAGTGCGCGTCGAGCTGCGACAGGCCCAGCCCGCCGCACAGCACCCGGCCGCCCGCGGTGATGCCGTCCACCAGCATCTGTGCGGCTACGGCCACCGGGCGCGCCAGGCTCTCCGCAGACTGGTACTGCAGGTCGGCGCTCTCGAAAAACTGTTGTTGGATGCGTTGCTCAAGCATGAGGCCGGATCATAAGCGAGCGGGTAAACACTGAGCGGAGGGTGTCAGTCTGCGTCAAATGCCGCGCGCAGCCAGCTGATCTGCTCGCCGTCCAGCGCCAGCACATCAAAGCGGCAGGGCGGTGGCGAAGCCTGCTGCAGCAGGTAGTGCCGCGCGGCGTAGACAAGCCGGCGCTGCTGGGCCGGCGTGACGCTGGCCGCCGCGCCGCCATGCGCCGTGCTGGCGCGGGCGCGCACCTCCACGAAGACCCGGGTGCCGTCGCGTTCGCGCAGGATCAGGTCGACCTCGCCGCCGCGCGCATGCGGGCCGGCGGCGACCCGATAATTGCGCTCGATCAGCTGCAGGCCCTGCTGCTGCAGATAGCGCAAGGCCCGGTCTTCGGCCAGGTCGCCGCGAGACTTTGGAGAGCCCCACTTGAACATCGATGCCTCCCTGCTGGGCGCTGCCGCTGCTGCTGCGGCCGGCGGCCAGCAGTATCCCGCTTCCACGCTGTATGTGGTGGCCACGCCGATCGGCAATCTGGCGGACATCAGCTTGCGGGCGATCCATGTGCTGAACTTGGTCGACGCCGTCGCCTGCGAGGACACGCGCGTCAGCGCCGGGCTGCTGCGCCACCTGGGTTTGCACAAGCCGCTGATTGCGCTGCATCAGCACAACGAGCGCCAGGCCAGCGAGGGCGTGCTGGCGCGGCTGCGCCAGGGCGAGCGGGTGGCCTATGTCAGCGATGCCGGCACACCGGCGGTGTCCGACCCCGGCGCAGCCCTGGTGGCCGCGGTGCAGGCCGGCGGCCTGCGCGTGCTGCCGATTCCGGGGGCCAGCAGCGTGGTCACTGCGCTCAGCGCGGCCGGTGATGCGCGCGCCCAGGGCTTCGAGTTCGTCGGCTTCCTGCCGACCAAGGCGGCCGAGCGCCGCGCCGCCGCACAGGCTCTGGCTGGGCAGCCGCACAGCACGGTGCTGTTCGAGGCGCCGCACCGGATCAAGGATCTGATCGGCCTGTTGGCGGACATCTGCCCGACGCAAGAGCTGACCCTGTGCCGCGAGCTGACCAAGCAGTTCGAGACCGTGTATACGGCCAAGGCGGCCGCGCTGCCGGCCTGGCTGGCAGCCGATGCGCAGCGCGAGCGCGGTGAATTCGTGCTGGTGCTGCATGCGGCGCAGGCGGTGGCGGCCGAGGCCGGCGCAATCGACCCGCAGGCCGAGCGAGCGCTGGCGGTGTTGATGCGCGACTTGCCCCTCAAGCAGGCGGTGAGCCTGGCGGCCGAGCTCAGCGGATCGCCGCGCAACAGCCTCTACCAGCGTGCGCTGGCCCTGAAAGCGGCGGGCGGCCAGGGCTTGGACGAGGACGGCGACGAGGAATAGGCCCCGCTCCTACAATCAGTCGCATGATTTCTGTCGAACCCACCCTGGCCCGTCTCGCGACGGCCCGCAGCCAGCTGCTGGAGCCCTTCGGCCTGAGTGAGGCCACGCTGGCCCAGGCCCTGCGGCTGATCACCGAGCATCGCGTCGATGATGCGGACCTCTATTTCCAGACCACGCGTGCCGAGGGCTGGAGCCTGGAGGAAGGCATCGTCAAGAGCGGTAGCTTCTCGATCGACCAGGGCGTGGGTGTGCGCGCGGTGGCGGGCGAGAAGACCGCCTTTGCCTACTCGGACGACATCTCCGAGGCCGCGCTACTGGATGCGGCGCGCACCGTGCGTTCCATCGCGGCCGCCGGGCAGAGCAAGCGCGTCAAGGTGCCGGCGCAGAGCGTGGTGGCAGCCAGCCGCAGCCTGTATGGCGAGGCCGACCCGATCGCCAGCCTGGACAGCACCGAGAAGGTGGCGATGCTGGAGCGCGCCGAGCGCATGGCCCGTGCCAAGGATCCCCGCGTCGCCCAGGTGATGGCAGGCCTGGCTGCTGAACATGAGGTGGTGCTGATTGCCCGTGCCGATGGCACGCTGGCGGCCGATGTGCGTCCGTTGGTGCGCCTGTCCATCACCGTGATCGCCGAGCAGAACGGCCGGCGCGAAGTGGGCAGCGGCGGCGGTGGCGGCCGCTTCGGCCTGGCCTACTTTACGGACGAGATGATCGCCAGCTATGTAGAGCAGGCGGTCTCGGCCGCGCTGACCAATCTGGAATCGCGCCCGGCCCCGGCCGGCGAAATGACCGTGGTGCTAGGCCCGGGCTGGCCGGGTGTGCTGCTGCACGAGGCAGTGGGCCATGGCCTGGAAGGCGACTTCAATCGCAAGGGCTCGTCAACCTTCGCCGGTCGCATCGGCCAGCGCGTGGCCGCCAAGGGCGTGACGGTGCTGGATGACGGCACCTTGCCGGATCGCCGCGGCTCGCTGAACATCGACGACGAGGGCTGCGCCTCGCAGCGCAATGTGCTGATCGAGGACGGCATCCTGAAGGGCTACATCCAGGACGCAATGAACGCGCGCCTGATGAAGACCGCGCCCACCGGCAACGGCCGGCGCGAGAGCTATGCCCATGTGCCGATGCCGCGCATGACCAACACATACATGCTCGGCGGCGACAAGGCGCCCGAGGAAATCATCGCCAGCATCAAGAAGGGGCTGTACGCCACCAACTTCGGCGGCGGGCAGGTGGATATCACATCCGGCAAGTTTGTCTTCTCCGCCAGCGAAGCCTACTGGGTTGAGGACGGCAAGATCCAGT
The DNA here is from genome assembly GCA_013824165.1 of Methylibium sp. Taxonomy (GTDB): domain Bacteria; phylum Pseudomonadota; class Gammaproteobacteria; order Burkholderiales; family Burkholderiaceae_C; genus JACDQM01. The sequence continues at coordinate 6,635 of PNNH01000001.1, forward strand.
ACCCGGTCAAGGGCGCGACCATCATCGGCAACGGCCCCGATGCGCTGACCCGCGTCTCGATGATCGGCGACGATATGCGCTTGGACACTGGGGTTGGCGTGTGTGGCAAGGAAGGCCAGAGCGTGCCGGTGGGCGTGGGTCAGCCGACCTTGCGCATCGATGGGTTGACGGTCGGCGGCACTGCCTAATGCCTGGATGGCGCGGCTCCGGCGCTGACGCTGGGCCGCAACAGGCGCGTTGACGGGGGTTGCGGCCCCCGTGCTACATTCAAAACCATGCGTTCCCAAGCCAAGTATTACTTTGCTTTCTTTTTTTGGTTCTCGCACCGCACCGGCGGAGGAGAGGCGAGCGCGTAAGCAAGAGCATCAAGCGCAACGAATCTCTAAGAACCGCCGGGTCTCCCCCGGCGGTTTTTTTTTGGCTGCGCATCCCACACCCAAGAGCAACAGAAAAGAGTCGAGCCCATGAATGCCAAGACCACCGCCCAGCACCAGGCCGAACGTTGGTACTCGCCGCAGGACAAGACCAGCGAGACCGACGACCAGCGCATCCGCGACATCACGCCCTTGCCGCCGCCTGAGCATCTGATCCGCTTCTTCCCGATCAGCGGCACGCCGATGGAGGGGCTGATCAGCAAGACCCGGCACCGCATCCGCGACATCATGCAGCGCAAGGACGACCGCCTGCTGGTGATCATCGGCCCCTGCTCGATCCATGACCCGGCGGCGGCGCTGGAGTACGCGCGCCGGCTGACGGTGCAGCGTGACAAGTACGCCGACACGCTGGAGATCGTGATGCGTGTCTACTTTGAGAAGCCGCGCACCACGGTGGGCTGGAAGGGGCTGATCAACGACCCGTATCTCGATGAAAGCTACCGCATCGACGAAGGGCTGCGCATCGCGCGCCAACTGCTGCTGGAGATCAACCGGCTGGGCATGCCGGCGGGCAGCGAGTTCCTCGATGTGATCTCGCCACAGTACATCGGCGACCTGATCTCCTGGGGCGCAATCGGTGCCCGCACGACCGAGAGCCAGGTGCACCGCGAGCTGGCCTCGGGCCTGTCGGCACCAATCGGCTTCAAGAACGGCACAGACGGCAATATCAAGATCGCCACCGACGCGATCCAGGCCGCAGCGCGCCCGCACCACTTCCTGTCGGTGCACAAGAACGGCCAGGTGGCGATCGTCGAGACCAAGGGCAACAAGGACTGCCATGTGATCCTGCGCGGCGGTAAGGCTCCCAACTACGACGCCGACAGCGTGGCCGCAGCCTGCAAGGACCTGGCGGCGGCCAAGCTGGACACGACGCTGATGGTGGACTGCTCGCATGCCAACAGCAGCAAGCAGCACCAGCGCCAGCTCGACGTGGCGCGCGACATTGCCGGGCAGATCAAGGCCGGCAGCAAGAGCGTCTTCGGCGTGATGGTGGAAAGCCACCTGCATGACGGCGCGCAGAAGTTCACGCCTGGCAAGGACGATCCGGCCAAGCTGGAGTTCGGCAAGAGCATCACCGATGCCTGCCTGGGCTGGGATGATTCGCTGGAGGTGCTGGAGGAACTGAGCCAGGCCGTCCGGGCCGCGCGCGGCTGAGCCACAATCAGGCAAGCACAGAAGGAGCAAGGCATGCGCAGCGAAGTCAAAGTCGTGTTCGGTCCGGATCAGGAGTTCAACCTGGTGGTTGACGCCGCGGAGGTGCTCAGTTTCGACGCCGCCCGCCGCTGGCTGGATGAGCAGTTCGTCAAGTACGGCTGCGAGCCTTTGCGAGGCTCGGGCAAGGTGCTGATCGCCGACAAGATCCTGGCGGTTGCCGCTGCGCTCGGCCCTGAAGCCTTCGCTGATGCGGCAGTTTCTCTGGACTATGCGCGGGCAGCCAGCGGTGCGCTCAGCAAGGCGCTGGTCCGGGTCGACATCCCCAAGCTCAGCCTGTCCTACTGAGCCCTCTTGAACTGCGCCGCAGCGCCCCAAAGTCCGGGGCGCTAGCGGCGCTTTGCCGCCGACTGATAAACGCAATTCGATCCGATACGCTCAAGCCATGGACAAGCAAACTCATTCCTTTCAGGCCGAGGTCAAGCAGATCCTGCACCTGGTCACCCATTCGCTGTATTCCAACAAGGAGATATTCCTGCGCGAGCTGGTCTCCAACGCCTCGGATGCCTGCGACAAGCTGCGCTTCGAGGCGCTGGACAAGGCCGAGCTGTTCGAGGATCAGCCGAACCTGGAAGTGCGGGTGAGCTTTGACGCCGAGCAGCAGACGGTCACCATCAGCGACAACGGCATCGGCATGAGCGCCGAGGAGGCGATTGCGCATCTGGGCACGATCGCCAAGAGCGGCACGCGCGAATTCATGGCCAAGCTCGAAGGCGATCAGAAGAAGGACGCCAACCTGATTGGTCAGTTCGGCGTGGGCTTCTATTCCGGCTTCATCGTGGCTGATCGGATCACGGTCGAGACGCGTCGGGCCGGCTTGCCGGTGGAGGCCGGGGTGCGCTGGAGCTCCGAAGGCACCGGGGATTTCGAGGTCGAGACCATCAGCAAGCCGGGCCGCGGCACCGATGTGATCCTGCATCTGCGCGAGGGCGAGGACGAGTTCCTCAAGACCTGGCGCCTGAAGTCGGTGATCAGCAAGTACTCGGACCACATCTCCCTGCCCATCCTGATGCGCAAGGAGGAGTGGAATGCCGAGACCAGCGAACAGAAGCTGACTGACGAGTGGGAGCCGGTCAACAAGGCGTCAGCGCTGTGGGCGCGCAGCAAGAGCGAGGTCACGCCGGAGGAGTACGAAAGTTTCTACAAGCAGATCAGCTACGACAGCGAGGCGCCGCTGTCCTACACGCATAACCGCGTGGAAGGCCGCAGCGAGTACACCCAGCTGCTCTTCATCCCGAAGAAGGCCCCGTTCGACTTGTGGAACCGCGACAAGCGCGGTGGCGTCAAGCTGTATGTGAAGCGCGTCTTCATCATGGACGACGCCGAAGCGCTGATGCCGGTGTATCTGCGCTTCGTGAAGGGCGTGATCGATTCGGCCGACTTGCCGCTGAACGTCAGTCGCGAGTTGCTGCAGGAAAGCCGCGACGTGAAGGCGATCCGTGAAGGGTCGACCAAGCGTGTGCTCTCGATGCTGGAGTCGCTGGCCGATAGCGAAGATGCGGCAGAACGCGAAAAGTACGCGTCCTTCTGGAAGGACTTCGGCTCGGTGCTCAAGGAAGGTGTCGGCGAGGATCACCAGAATCAGGAGCGCCTGGCCAAGCTGCTGCGCTTTGCCAGCACGCAGTCTGACGAAGGTGTGAGCTTCGCTGACTATGTGTCGCGCATGAAGGAAGGCCAGGAGCCGATCTACTACATCACCGCTGATTCCCTGGCGGCCGCCAAGAACAGCCCGCAGCTGGAGATCTTCCGCAAGAAGGGCATCGAGGTGCTGCTGCTGACCGACCGGGTGGACGAGTGGATGCTTTCGCACCTCTACGAGTTCGATGGCAAGCCGCTGCAGTCGGTGGCCAAGGGCGCCGTCGATCTGGGCAAGCTGCAGGACGAGGAAGAGAAGAAGAAGGCCGAGGAAGCCGCCGAGGCCTTCAAGCCGGTGCTGGAGCGCCTGAAGGAAACGTTGAAGGCGCGCGCCAAGGACGTGCGCGTGACCACGCGTCTGGTGGATTCACCGGCCTGCATCGTCGTCGAGGAAGGCGACATGAGCGGTCATCTGGCACGTCTGCTGAAGCAGGCTGGCCAAGCCGCGCCGGCCTCGCTGCCGACGCTGGAGATCAACGCGGAGCATGCGCTGGTCAAGAAGCTCGAGTCCAGCGCGCATTTCGACGATCTGGCGCAGGTGCTGTTCGATCAGGCGGTGCTGGCCGAAGGCGGCAGCCTGGAGGATCCGGCGGCCTACGTGAAACGCGTCAACGCGATGCTGCTGGGCTGATCGGGCCGGAGCTGGGCTGCTGGGATGTTTGAGCGCTCGGGCGTTCAGGCATCCCAGAACTCATAGGGTTCTTCATCCGGTGGTGCGCTGCTGATGGCCGCCTGGGGCTGCATCGCCTCCAGCTGCTCGCGCAACTTGCTGACCTGGTCGTTCCAGTAGTTGGGCGTCCCGAACCAGGGGAAGGCCTGCGGAAATGCCGGGTCGCCCCAACGCCTGGCCAGCCAGGCGCTGTGGTGGATCATGCGCAGCGTGCGCAGGGGTTCGATCAAGCGCAGCTCGCGGCGGTCGAACTCGGCCACCATCTCGTAGCCTTTCAGGACCGCGGACAACTGCTGCTGCGCTGTGAGTGGGTCGCCTGACAACAGCATCCACAGGTCCTGCACGGCTGGACCATTGACGGCGTCGTCGAGGTCGACGAAGTGAGGGCCGCGGTCCGGGGTCCACAGGATGTTGCCGGGATGGCAATCCCCATGCAGGCGTAGCAGCCGCAAATCGGGAAACTCGTCGAAGGCGCGAGTGATCGCATCGATACATCGGCGCGCCTCTTCATCCCATGGGCCTCGAATCTCGGGCGGCAGGATGTCGTGGTCCAGCAGCCAGTCGCGTGCAGCGATGGCCGGCGCCGCGCTGGCCCAGCTGACGCGCTCAGTGAAGGCCTGGCGTGCGCCAATCACGTGCAGACGTGCCAGAAGCCTGCCGATCCAGCTCAGAACTTCGGCATCCTCAAGCTCAGGTGCCCGGCCGCCTTGACGTGCCGCGACGGCAAAGCGCTGGCCTTGCATGTGGGCCAGCGTAGACGGGTTGCCGCTCAGCGAGACCGCTGCGGACTGGCTGTCGAGTGTCCAAGGCGGTGCGACCGGCACTTCGGCCTGCGCGAGCTCAAGCGCAAAAGCATGCTCTTCAAGGATCTGGGCATCGGTCCATCGGCCCGGTCGGTAGAACTTGGCAACGGCAATGCGGCCGTCGTCCAGATGCACCTGCAGCACGCGGTTCTCGTAGGAGTTCAGCTGCAGCATGCGGCCGTCACAACGCAGCCCGGCCGCATCCAGCGCGTCCAGCATGAAGTCGGGTGTCAGGCTGGCAAAGCTGTCATCGGGGGTGGGGTTCATCGATCGCAATGGAGAAACGGCGCTGAACCCTGGGGTCCAGCGCCGTTGAATGCAGGGCTAGGGATACTGAGCAGTTTAGCGACGGCCGTAGCGGGGAGTGTCGACCACGACGCCAACGATGTCGTTGGGGGCCTCGTCGGGATACTGCGAGTCGGTGCCCAGGGGCTCGGCAAAACTGCGGCTGTGACGGAAGCCAGATGGCATTTCCGATCGAGTCGACATGCCCTCGCCGCCAACGCCGCCCATGCTCTCGTAGCGACTGTCTGGCACGAAGAAGGAGTCATGAAACACCGACGAGTCCTGCCAGAGTGAATCGCGGCCGCTGCGCCGCGCCGGCTTGGCGACCAAGCCGGTTTGGCGCGCAGACGCCATCGGTGGCGTCGGAGCGGGCTGGGGGCCGCGCGATGCACTGCTGCTGAAAGGCACCAGCAGTTGCAACTCGGCTGCGCTCGGCAGGTTGTCGATGGGGCAGCGCAGATAGCGCACTCGGCAGGCGGCCAGCACCGATTGCTTGATCTGCAGGCTGCGGCCCGTTGAGTTGCGCTCAGTGTCCAGGTCAATCGCCGCGAGGACGCGGCCGTTCGGGCTGCAGATGGCGAAGGTCACATGAATAGAGCCCAGCAAATCAAACCAGTAGCGAACCTGCTTGGCCTCTGTTGGCTGGCAAAAGCGCACCAGCGGCAGCTTGGAGAGGATGACGTGGTGCGGGAGGGCCTCCCGCAACAGACGGTACACGCGCCGCTCATCGGTGCTGAACACCGGGCGTGCACTGAGGGCCCATTCGCTGGGAAGCTGCTTGGCTGCGTTGCTCGGGCGTCGCCACGCCCAGATGATCCCGATCACCAGCAATCCGGCGCCGGATAGCAGCGCAATGACCCACGGAATGAGTGTTTGCATATCCCTCGTGGCCCGTTGTTGCGGGTATTGCACCTTTGATCAGGTGCTTATTCGCAGAAATGTAACGGAAATTGACCGCGATGGTGCCAGGGGCAACCCCCGGGAATGCGGGTCTGCCCCAGGGGATTTGGGCCGTCGTGCGGCCTACTCCTTGGCCGTCTTGCCGGCCTCCTCGAACTGTCCCCGGACTTCACCAACCCCATCGATGATGTCACCAAGAACCCGCATGTGGCGTTTGAACTGAAAGTCCAGCTCGGCGACATGGCGCTCAATAGCCTCGCCGACATGCGACGCAACCGTGTCGGGCAGTAGGCGCAGCCAGGCTTCAGACTCGCTCCCGTCCCGCTCGACCACCGCGCCGGCTTTCCGGGCTATCGCCAGCATCGGCGCGTTTTCACTGAGTGCATGGATGAACAAGGTATCAATGCCACGATTGCGCGCGTGCAGCGCGGCATGCTCGAACAAGCGCGCACCGAAGCCGCGGCCGCGCGCCTTGTCCAGCACGGAGACGCCAAACTCGGCCATCGCAGGCTTGCCGGGAATCTGGGGTGTCGGCGCGTAAGCCAGGTGGGCCATCGCTACCAACTCAAGGCGTCGATTGAAGATCCCAAGCACCTCGTCCCGATCGAGGTCCAGACTCATGGCGTACTTGCCGATCTGCTCGTCGGTTGCCGGGTAGCCAAAACGCAGATAGCGATCCCGTTCGCTCAGAGACAGCAGGTGTTGCTTGATACGTCTGCGGTGGCGACGTGACAGCGATCTGATCGGCACCCATGCTGCCCATCTCTGGAGGGCGGCCACTGGATTCCATGCCTGCGGCACTGCATCTCCAGGCTCGCTGCCTGTCTGGCTGCCTTGGCTTTGCGTGGAGCTCGTCATGGAAGGGCCTTGTACGTGATTTCCCTAATCGTACCTGGGCTTGCGTGGCCATGGGGGCGGCTTCTGTGCCCATTTTGGAAATGTTCCTGCTTCTGCTACACTCGCGGGCTCCCCATTAGTTGGCTGTGGGGAGTAGTGCTTTTCGTTTCACGTGAGAGGTCGCCTGTATAAGCGACACCGAACGGAGCGGAATCAGGCACCTGAACATCAGCCAAGAATCGCCCTCGGTCTGTAGCAGGCCAAGGGCACACGAAAGTTACTCATGAAGACCTTCAGCGCCAAGCCGGCCGAAGTGACGCACGAGTGGTTTGTGATTGACGCCACCGACAAGGTGCTCGGACGTGTTGCCAGCGAAGTGGCACTCCGTTTGCGCGGCAAGCACAAGGCCATTTACACGCCTCACGTCGATACCGGTGACTTCATCGTCATCATCAACGCAGACAAGCTGCGTGTCACGGGCAACAAGGCCAATGACAAGGTGTACTACCGTCACTCGGGCTTCCCGGGCGGTATCTACGCAACCAAGTTCAAGGACATGCAAGCCAAGCATCCGGGCCGTGCCCTGGAGAAGGCTGTCAAGGGCATGCTGCCCAAGGGTCCGTTGGGCTATGCCATGGTGAAGAAGCTGAAGGTCTATGCAGGTGGTACGCATCCGCACGCCGCGCAGCAGCCCAAGGCTCTGGAAATCTAAGGAGCGGTGATGATCGGAAACTGGAACTATGGTACCGGCCGCCGCAAGTCGTCGGTCGCACGTGTCTTCATCAAGAAGGGCACGGGCCAAATCATCGTCAATGGCAAGCCTGTCGAGCAGTATTTCGGCCGTCAGACTTCGATCATGATCGCCAAGCAGCCCCTGCTGCTGACGAACAATGGCGAAGCCTTCGACATCAAGGTGAACGTGCACGGTGGTGGTGAGTCGGGTCAAGCTGGTGCAGTGCGCCACGGCATCACTCGCGCGCTGATCGACTATGACGCGACGCTGAAGCCTGAACTGAGCCGTGCCGGCTTTGTCACGCGTGACGCGCGTGAAGTCGAGCGTAAGAAGGTCGGTCTGCACGGTGCTCGTCGCCGGAAGCAGTTCAGCAAGCGCTGATCGACTTTCTGTTCCACCGGACTTGTTCGGTGGATACAGGCAACAAGGCCGCTGCAAAGCGGCCTTGTTCATTTGTGGCGTGCGTCAAAGCCCTGGTTTCGCACAGGGGCAAGTCTCGGGATGGCATGATTCGTCCCAATACTTGAGCGTATGGCTGGGAGATAATTCGCCAGCGTCAACACATTAGGAATCCGTATGAGCGCAGTTCTCGAATCGACCTTGGCCGGAGTCTCTGACATGCCGGCACCTCTGGTCTTCACCGACAGTGCCGCCGACAAGGTGCGGGACTTGGTTGCTGAGGAAGGTAACCCGGAGTTGAAGCTGCGCGTCTTCGTGCAAGGCGGCGGTTGTTCGGGCTTCCAGTATGGCTTCACCTTCGATGAGGCCGTCAACGAAGACGACACCCAGATGAACAAGAACGGCGTGACGCTGCTGATCGACGCCATGAGCCTGCAGTATCTGATGGGTGCCGAGATCGACTACAAGGAAGACCTGCAGGGCGCGCAGTTCGTGATCAAGAATCCGAACGCCTCCACCACCTGCGG
>PNNH01000104.1 GCA_013824165.1 Methylibium sp.
CTGGTGTGGGCGAGCGTACCCGTGAGGGCAACGACTTCTATCACGAGATGGCCGATTCGGGCGTCGTGAACCTGGAGAAGCTCGAAGACTCCAAGGTGGCCATGGTCTACGGCCAGATGAACGAGCCCCCGGGCAACCGTCTGCGCGTGGCCCTGACCGGCCTGACCATCGCCGAGTCCTTCCGTGACGAAGGCCGTGACGTGCTGTTCTTCGTGGACAACATCTACCGCTACACGCTGGCCGGTACCGAAGTGTCCGCGCTGCTGGGCCGTATGCCTTCCGCCGTGGGTTATCAGCCGACGCTGGCTGAGGAAATGGGCCGTCTGCAAGAGCGGATCACGTCGACCAAGGTCGGCTCGATCACCTCGATCCAGGCCGTCTACGTCCCTGCGGACGACTTGACCGACCCGTCGCCTGCCACGACCTTCGCCCACTTGGACGCCACCGTCGTGTTGTCGCGTGACATCGCTTCGCTGGGTATCTACCCCGCCGTGGACCCGCTGGACTCGACCTCGCGTCAAGTGGACCCGAACGTGGTTGGCGAAGAGCACTACAACACCACCCGCGCCGTGCAGCAGGTGTTGCAGCGCTACAAGGAACTGCGCGACATCATCGCGATTCTGGGCATGGACGAGCTGTCGCCGGAAGACAAGCTGGCCGTGGCCCGCGCTCGCAAGATCCAGCGTTTCCTGTCGCAGCCTTTCCACGTCGCGGAAGTGTTCACCGGCTCGCCCGGCAAGTACGTCCCGCTGAAGGAAACCATCCGCGGCTTCAAGATGATCGTCAACGGCGAGTGCGACCACCTGCCGGAGCAGGCCTTCTACATGGTCGGCACCATCGACGAAGCCTTCGAAAAGGCCAAGAAGCTGCAGTAAGCGGCGTACTCGGGCCTGAGGCGTCGTTGCTGTGCTCAGCGGGCAGGAAGCCCGCTTCCGTGCAGCGCCTAGCCTCAGACCCGACTACTTGCTTACTGAACCTTCTTACACGCTAAAGGAAGATTGAGATGGCAACCATTCGTGTTGACGTGGTGTCCGCCGAAGAGCAGATCTTCTCCGGCGAGGCCAAGTTCGTCGCGCTGCCGGGCGAGGGCGGTGAGCTGGGCATCCTGCCGCAGCACACGCCGCTGATCACCCGCATCAAGCCGGGCGCGGTGCGCATCGAGCGCGCTGACGGCGGCGAAGAGTTTGTCTTCGTCGCTGGCGGCATTCTCGAAGTGCAGCCGGGTACGGTGACCGTGCTGGCCGATACTGCGATTCGCGGCAAGGATCTGGACGAGGCCAAGGCGGCTGAAGCCAAGAAACTGGCTGAGGAAGCGATGAAGAACGCAAAGACCGACATCGACTTCGCCAAGGCACAAGGCGAGTTCGCGGCCATGGCTGCGCAGATCGCTGCGCTGCGCAAGTTCCGCAAGAAGTAATCAACAACGCAACAGGATGAGCGTGGCAGCCGACGGGTTGTCCTGCGTCTCATCCCAGGCGCCCGCCGACGCAAGTCCGGCGGGCGTTGTCTTTTCAACGCACCGCCCGCTATGCCGACACCGATCGCAATCACCCGCCACCAGGGCATGGATGCCCTCGAACTGCGCTCCCCCGATGGCGCCAGCGCGACGCTGTTGCTGCATGGCGCCCATCTCGTGTCCTGGGTGCCGGCCGGCGCTGGCGAGCAACTCTACGTCTCGCCCCGCAGCAGCTATGCCTCGGGCCAAGCCGTGCGCGGTGGCATCCCTGTGTGCTTTCCGCAGTTTGCCGAGCGCGGCCCGCTGCCCAAGCATGGCTTTGCACGCACCCGTCCCTGGCAGCTGGTGATGGCGGAGCGGGGCGAGGACGATGCCCTGGCCGTGCTGCGTCTGAGCGACGATGCCGGCACGCGGCTGATCTGGCCCCACGCCTTCGAGGCGGAGTTGAGCGTTCGACTGACCGCGCGCAGCCTGGAGATCGAACTTGCCTGCGAGAACAAGGGCGAGCAGACCTTCAGCTTCACGGCTGCCCTGCACAGTTATCTGCGAGTGCAGGACTTGGCCGACGCCAGCCTGCTCGGGCTGGGCGGACTGCATTACTGGGACTCGGTCGACCAGGTCGAACGACAGCAGCGCAGCGACATGCTGCTGCCCGGCAGCCCGGGCGCCGAGGACCTGGACCGCATCTATCACCAGCTTAAGCAAGACCTGACCCTGCGCGAGCAGGGCGACGACGGAAAGACCCGCGAGCTGCTGATCCGTCAGCAGGGCTTCGAGGACGCCGTGGTGTGGAACCCCGGTGCCGCCAAGTGCGCCGCGCTGGCCGACATGCCGCCGGACGGCTATCGCCAGATGCTGTGCGTCGAGGCGGCAGCGGTCGAGCATCCGCTGCTGCTGGAGCCGGGGCAGTCCTGGATAGGGATGCAAAGCCTGACGCTGCTCTGAGCCTTGTTGGGCTAAGCTGGCAGCTCCACAAAGGAGCAGTCATGGCCATGAAGACGCCCAAGACCAGCAAGAGCAAGAGCCATAGCAACGGCAACGGCAACGGCAACGGCAAGCTCGGCAAGACCGAGTACCTGGAACGGCTGGCGTCGATGCAGTTGGAGCTGAGCGCCGCGGCGCAGTGGCTGCAGGCCAAGGGCTTGCGCCTGGTGGTGCTGATCGAGGGGCGCGACACCGCCGGTAAAGGCGGCGTCATCTCGGCTCTGTCGGAGACGCTCAATCCGCGTCAATGCCGCACCGTCGCGCTGGGCAAGCCGACCGAGCCTGAGCGCAGCCAGTGGTATTTCCAGCGCTATGTGGCGCATCTGCCGAGTGCGGGGGAGATCGCGCTGTTCGACCGCAGCTGGTACAACCGCGCCGGCGTCGAAGCGGTGATGGGCTTCTGCAGCCCCGCGCAGACGGCGAGCTTTCTGAAGCAGGCGCCGGTGTTCGAGAAGCTGCTGGTGGAAGACGGCATCCTGCTGTTCAAGTACTGGCTCACCGTCGATCAGGCGCAGCAGGAGCAGCGCTTCACCGAGCGTCTGGCCGATCCGCTCAAGCGCTGGAAGCTCTCGCCGATCGACCTCGATGCGCGGCGCCTGTACAAGCAGTATGGCGAGGCGCGCGAGCGCATGCTCAAGGCCACGCACACCAAGCATGCGCCGTGGACTCTGGTCGACTTCAACGATCAACGGCGCGGGCGACTCACGCTGATCCGCCATCTGCTGGATCATCTGCCGGACGTCAGGGTGCCGCAGGCGCGGATCAAGTTTCCGCCGCTTGCGCACAAGCCGCTGCTCGAACAGTTCAGCGGCAAGCTCAAGCCGCTCCCGAGCCTGTAGCAGTCAAACCGGCCGGGCTGCGCGGCGCGTCAGAGCAGGATCACCGCGTCTGGCAGTTCGTTGGGGTTGGCCTCGCCCGCTGCCAGCGGGAAGTGCTGCTGCAGCATTTCATCGACCGAAGCCACCGCTTGGCTCAATCCTTGTTCGAACTCGCCAGCGCGCAGCGCGGTTCGCAGCCCTTCGATGATGGTCTGCCATTGCGCCGGGCCGACCAGCGCATTCAAGCCGCGGTCGGCAACGATCTCGATCGAGTGCTCGGCCAGGAGCAGATAGATCAGCACGCCGTTGTTGGCTTCGGTATCCCAGACGCGCAGCTTGCCGAATAGCGTCACCGCGCGGTCGCGGGCGCGCAGCCGTTTCCACAGATAGGACAGCGGCAGGCCGGCCTCCACGCAGACGCAGATCTCGCCGGCATGGCGCGCTTCGCTGGCTCGCACCTGGGATTCGAGGCGCTGGACTGCGGGCGCGGGCAGCGCGCGGCGCAGATCGCTCTCATCGGTCCAGCGGTGTTTGAGCAGTCGTTTCCAGCGCGGCATCATTACCAATCTCCCGAGGCGCCACCGCCTCCAAAGTCGCCACCGCCGCCCGACGAAAAGCCGCCGCCGCCATCACCGCCGCCCCAACCGCCACCGCCGCCACCCCAGATCACCGGGCTGCCGTGATGGCCCGAGCCGATGCGGCTGCCGCGCCTGGCCGCGCCGACCCCCATGATGCCCACCAGCACCAGTGCTGCGACGCCAGCCAGTCCGGCGATCAAGGCGCTGGCGCTGAAGAACCAGCCGATCGCGCCCGCCGCGCCGCCGGTGGCCACGCTGCCGAGCTTGCGCCCGAAGATGCCGGTCAGGATCGCGCCCAGCACCGGCACGCCGATGAAGAACAGCCCGGCCAGTTCCTCGAAGCCGAATCCGAAACCGCTGTCGCGCGCCTGCTGTGTGCGTTTGGAGGGCGCCGGCAGCGCTTCGCCGCGGATGCGGGCCTGCAGCTGGTCCACCGCCTGGTTCAGTCCGCCGGCATAGTCACCCGCCTTGAAGGCTGGCGAGATCGCGTTCTGGATGATCTGGCGCGCCGCCAGGTCAGGGATGGCGCCTTCCAGCGCCTTGGCCACTTCGATGCGGACCTTGCGGTCGTTCTTGGCCACCACGATCAGCAGCCCATCGCCCACCTCGCGGCGGCCGATCTTCCAGCTGTCGGCCACACGCTGGGCGTAAGAGGTGATGTCTTCCGGCGCCGTGCTTGGCAGCATCAGGATGACGATCTGCGGCCCGGCCTCGCGCTCGAAGGCTTCGAGCTTGCCCTCCAGCGCCGAGCGTTGCAGCGCATCCAGCGTGCCGGTCTGGTCGATCAGGCGTGCCGTCAGCACAGGCACCGGCAACACGTCTTGCGCCTGTGCCGGCACGAGCAGTTGCCAGACGCACAGCCACAGCGTCAGCAGCAGGCGCATACGGTCTGCTGTTTACTTCGAGGCTGCGGGCGCAGCCGGCTTGTCGAAGCTGACCGTCGGCGCTGTCTTGATGGCGGCCTCGTTCTCGACCTGGAAGTTGGGCTTCACCTGGTAGCCGAACACCATGGCCGTCAGGTTGGTCGGGAAGCTGCGGGTGTGGGTGTTGTACTCCGCGACCGACTTGATGTAGCGGTTGCGAGCGACGGTGATGCGGTTCTCCGTGCCTTCCAACTGCACGCGCAGATCCTGGAAGCCCTGGTTGGCCTTCAGGTTGGGATAGTTCTCGGTCACCATCAGCAGGCGGGACAGCGCGCTGGACAGCTCGCCCTGGGCCGACTGCCACTTCTTCAGCGCCTCGGGGTTGTTGGCCAGTTCCGGCGTGACCTGGATGCTGGTGGCCTTGGCGCGCGCTTCCACCACCTTGGTCAGCGTTTCCTGCTCGAAGTTGGCCTCGCCCTTGACGGTGTTGACGATGTTGGGAATCAGGTCGGCGCGGCGCTGGTACTGGCTCAGCACTTCGGCCCAATTGGCGTTGACCTGTTCGTCCATGCGCTGGAATTCGTTGTAGCCGCAGCCCGAGAGGGTCAGCGACAGGGCGGCGACAACGCCGAGCACGATGCGACGGGAAAAGGCGGTATTCATGACTCGTAGCACTCCTTGTGCGTCTAACAGGACACGGGCCTGAGATGAGGGCACTGTGCCACATCTCAAGCCACTGCTGCCGCTCGCCAAGGCACCCCTTGTGGTGAGGTCCGGATAAGGGCGCAAGTCGCACAAGTCCATCGCCCGCACAATCGGCTGCGATGCCTGGACCAATCCCTGATGAGCCTGCTTCGGCAGCGCTACCCGCTGGCGCCCTGCTGTGCCTGTCGCTGGCTGCCTTTGGCAGCGGCATCTCAATGCGCGTCAATGATGCGCTGCTGCCCAGCCTGGCCGCGGACTTCGGCGTCACGCTGGGCCAGGCCGCTCAGGTGGTGAGCTATTTCGCCATTGCCTATGGCCTGGCGCAGCTGGGCTTCGGGCCGGCCGGCGACCGCTACGGCAAGTACCGCGTCATCGCCTGGGCCTGCGTCGGCAGCGCGCTGGCTTCGCTGCTATGCATGCTGGCACCGGGGTTCGAGACGCTGCGGCTGGCCCGCCTGCTGGCCGGCATCGCCGCCGCTGCAGTGATTCCCCTGTCGATGGCCTGGATTGGCGATGTGGTGAGCTATGAACAGCGCCAGCCGGTGCTGGCGCGCTTTCTGATTGGGCAGATCCTGGGCCTGGTGGTGGGCGTGGCGCTGGGCGGGTTCGCTGCTGACCACCTGAGCTGGCGCCTGCCTTATGCGCTGCTGGCGGGCTTGTTCCTGGCGGTGGCGCTGGCCTTGTTCTCGATGAACCGGCGCCTGCCCGCGCGCGCCTTGCTGCGGCGCCCCAGCCAGGGCTCGGCGCTGCAAGGCATGTTGAACGATTTCAGCCATGTGCTCGCCCTGCCGTGGGCGCGTGTCGTGTTGCTGGTCGTGTTCATCGAGGGCATGTTCCTCTACGGCGCCTTTGTGTTTGTCGCGTCATATCTGCACCAGCGCTTCGGGCTGTCCCTGTCGGCTGCCGGTGCGGTGCTGATGCTGTTCGGCGCTGGCGGCTTTTCCTTTGCCGTGGCCTCTGGCTCGCTGTCGCGGCGGCTGGGCGAGGTGCGTCTGGTGCGTTGGGGTGGCGCGCTGATGAGCCTGTCCTTCGCCCTTCTGGCACTGGCACCGGCATGGTGGTGGGCCTTGCCCCTCTGCCTGCTGCTGGGCCTGGGCTTCTACATGATGCACAACACATTGCAGCTGAACGCCACGCAGATGGCACCCGAACGGCGCGGCCCCGCCGTGTCGGCCTTCGCGTCCAGCTTCTTCCTGGGGCAGTCGGCGGGCGTCAGCGCGGCCGCTTGGCTGGTCGGGCAGCTGGGCATGGCGCCCTTGATGCTGGGCTGCGCGTTGGGTTTGCTGATCACGGCCATGGTCTTTGCCAAGCTCCGCAGCGCTCGTCGCCCGGCGGGCTGAGGTCTCGCACAGCGGATAATCGCAGCATGAACGCCCCCCTGCAAAACGACACCTTCCTGCGCGCCTGTCTGCGCCAACCCACCGACTACACGCCGGTCTGGCTGATGCGCCAGGCCGGTCGTTATCTGCCCGAATACCGCGAGACACGCGCCAAGGCCGGCAGCTTCATGGGCCTGGCCACCAACACCGACTACGCCACCGAGGTGACGCTGCAGCCGCTGGAGCGCTATGCGCTGGACGCGGCGATCCTGTTTTCCGACATCCTGACCGTGCCCGATGCGATGGGCCTGGGCCTGTCCTTCGCGATCGGCGAGGGACCGAAATTCGCCAAGGTGGTACGCGACGAGGCCGCCGTGGCGGCGCTCGAAGTGCCCGACATGAACAAGCTGCGCTATGTGTTCGACGCGGTGAGCTCGATCCGCAAGGCGCTGAACGGCCGTGTGCCGCTGATCGGCTTCTCCGGCAGCCCCTGGACGCTGGCCTGCTATATGGTCGAGGGCGGCGGCTCGGACGACTATCGCCAGGTCAAGAGCCTGATGTATGCGCGCCCCGACCTGATGCACCGCATCCTGCAGGTCAATGCCGAGGCCGTGGCGCAGTATCTGAATGCCCAGATCGAAGCCGGTGCCCAGGCGGTGATGCTGTTCGACTCCTGGGGCGGCGTGCTGGCCGACGGCATGTTCCAGCGCTTCAGCCTGGACTACTCGCGCCGTGTGCTGGCGCAGGTGAAAACCGAGCACGAAGGCCAGCGCATTCCGCGCATCCTGTTCACCAAGGGAGGTGGCCTGTGGCTGGACGAGATCGCCGGCGCCGGTGCCGATGTGGTGGGTCTGGACTGGACCGTCAATCTGGCGCGCGCCCGTGCCCAGGTGCAGGACAAGGTGGCCTTGCAGGGCAATCTCGATCCCAATGTGCTGTTCGCGCCGCCTGACGCGGTGCGCGAGCAGGTCAGGGCGGTGCTGGACAGCTTCGGTCGTCCGCAACGCAGCGATGGCAGCTGGGGCGGCCATGTGTTCAACCTGGGCCATGGCATCAGCCAGTTCACGCCGCCTGAGCATGTCTCGGCGTTGGTCGACGAGGTGCACGCCCATTCGCGCAAGCTGCGCGCAAGCACCTGAATCCGAGCTGGCGTGCGGCGTGAAATCTGCACGCCGCGCCGGACTTATCCCCAAAATGGGGATGAACGTCAGCTTGATGTGCCAGTGCCTGGAGGCCACTTCTGGTTTTCCCGCTTGCGGCCTAAGTGCTTGATTTCTATGGCGCAGCACGCCGATGGCGAAGAATGTTGCCGAAGCGGGGCTTGGCTGTCATTCAGGATTCAGAGCCGGCCACGCAAGTTTTTCCCACAAAGTTATCCACAGGCGGCAATCGTTTCGGGAAAGCGTTTTGAAATCATGTGCTTAGCCGCTGTTGTTCAAAAATCCCGGAGCTTGTGGCGATGAGCGAAGCGCTGGACGGCTCGCGGCAGATGCAGCGTTTGCGGGTCGCCGTGGATGCGCCTGCACACAGTGGCATTGCCGGCCCGCTGGACTATCTCAGTGAGCGGGCGCTCACACCCGGCACCTTGGTCACGGTGCCGCTGGGCCGGCGCGAGTTGACCGGCATCGTCTGGGACGATGCGGAGCCGGCGGATGAGCCGCTCGATGCCAGCCAGTTGCGTGACATCGGCGCCTCGCTGGATGCCTTGCCACCGCTGTCGCCCAACTGGCGCGCGCTGCTGGACTTCAGTGCGGCGTACTACCAGCGCAGCGTGGGCGAGGTGGCGCTGTCGGTGCTGCCGCCGCAGCTGCGCGAGCTGGATGGCAAGAAGCTGCAGGCGCGCCTGAAGAAGCTCGACAAGTGGACGGCTGCGGTCGAGCAGGCAAGACCTGACCCTGCCGCTGCGGCCGCACTGCGCCCCGAGCTCAGCCCGGCGCAGGCCGAGGCCCTGGCGCAGCTGGACGGGCTGCTCGCGCCAGCCGAGGCTGCGGCTGCGCCGCCGCCGCTGCTGCTCTACGGCGTCACTGGCAGCGGCAAGACCGAGGTCTATCTGCGCGCTGCCGAGCACGCGCTGGCGGCCGGCCGGCAGGTGCTGGTGCTGGTGCCTGAGATCAATCTGACGCCGCAGCTGGAAGCGCGCTTTGCCGAGCGCTTTGCGGGCCATCGCATCGTCTCGCTGCACAGCGGCCTGACACCGGCGCAGCGCCTGCAGCACTGGCTGGCCGCACACCTGGGCCGCGCCGAGCTGGTGCTGGGCACTCGGCTGGCGGTGTTCGCGTCGATGCCGCGGCTGGGGCTGATCGTCGTCGACGAGGAGCACGATCCTTCCTACAAGCAGCAGGACGGCGCGCGCTACTCGGCGCGTGATCTGGCGGTCTACCGCGCGCGGCTCGAGAAGGTGCCGGTGATCCTGGGCTCGGCCACGCCCTCGCTGGAGAGCTGGCAGCACGCCCAGCCCGTGAGCCCCCCGGCACCTCAAACGCAGCAGACGGCCCCCCAGGGGGGCGAAGGCCTTCTTGGAAGCGGCCCGGCGAAGCCCTCGAAAAGCCGCTACCAGCTTCTGCGCATGCCCGAACGCATCGGCGGCGGCGCGCTGCCGCGCGTGCGCATCTTCGACATGAACACGCTGCCGCGCAACAAAGGCGTCACCACGGCGCTGACGGCGCCGCTGATCGAGGCGCTGCGCGTGCGGCTGGAGCGCGGCGAGCAGAGCCTGGTGTTCCTGAACCGACGTGGCTATGCGCCGGTGCTGCATTGCACCGAGTGCGGCTGGAAGAGCGAATGCCCGCACTGCAGCGCCTACCGCGTCTTCCACAAGGGCGACCGCACGCTGCGCTGCCACCATTGCGGCTTCACCGAGCGCGTGCCCGACGCCTGCCCGGATTGCGGTAACCAGGACATCGCGCCGCTGGGCCGCGGTACCGAGCGGCTGGAAGAGCAGCTGGCCGCTGCACTGCCTGGCGCGCGCGTGGCGCGCATCGACGCCGACTCCACCAAGCACAAGGGCGCGCTGGAAGCGCAGCTGGGCGCCGTGCATGCGGGTGAGGTGGACATCTTGGTCGGCACGCAGATGATCACCAAGGGGCACGACTTCCGCCGCATCACGCTGGTGGCGGCGGTGAACCCCGATGGCGCCTTGTTCAGCAGCGATTTCCGCGCGCCGGAGCGGCTCTTCTCCTTGCTGATGCAGGCCGCCGGCCGGGCCGGTCGCGACGCTGAACAGGCCGCCCGCAGCGAGATGTGGGTGCAGACCTGGCATCCGCAGCATGCGCTGTACAAGGCGCTGGCGCGGCACGACTTCGAGGCCTTTGCCAAGAGCCAACTGGAGGAGCGCGAGAGCGCCGGCCTGCCACCGTTTTCACATCTGGCCCTGCTGCGTGCCGAGGCGCGCACGGCCGAGGCGGCGCAGGCCTTTCTGGCGGCAGCAGCGCAGTGGGCGCAGGGCCAGCCCGAGGCGCAGCAGCTGCTGATCTATCCGCCGGTGCCGATGAGCGTCGCGCGCGTAGCGAATGTCGAGCGCATGCAGATGCTGGTCGAATCGGCCAGCCGGGCCGCGCTGCAGCGCCTGCTGTGGCAGTGGATGCCCGAGCTGCATGCCCTCAAGCGCGAGCACAAGGGGCTGCTGCGCTGGGCGGTGGATGTCGATCCGCTGGCGATCTGAGCGCTGCAGCATCGAATCTGCAGGTCTGCCGCCTTTTTGCGTGATCGGAAGCGATAGAAAGAGAAGGGTGGCGATGCATGTCCGTGCGCAGAGCGCGCAAACCGGTTTCTGTGGGGCTATTGCGCCGAGGCCGGCTCAGCGCAGGGCGCCCAGGCTTTTCCGCAGCGATTGCCACAGCGGCAGGGCCTGCGGCCAGTCCGCGGCATCGGCCGCCAGCTCCAGTGCGGCCGCATCCATCGACTCGGCCGCATGCCCCAAGGTCAGCAGCACGCTCTTGAGGCTGTGGGCCAGCCGGCGCAGCGCTTGGCCATCGCGCGCCCGGCAAGCGGCTTCGCCCGCCTCGATGTCATGGGCGAACTGCTGCAGGCAGCTGGCACGGAAGGCCTGATACAGCGCGGCATTGCCGGCAAAGTGCTGCTGCAGCGGATCCACCGCAGCGGGTGCTGCTGCCGTTGGCGGATCGGCCACAGTCATGGTCAGACCTTCATTGACGTAGCGTTCAAGATCGTCCAGCGAGCAGGGCTTGGCCAGTGTGCGCCAGGCGCCGGCTTTGACAAGCTCGGCGCTGATTGCGTCATCCAGACCGGCGCTGAAGACCATCACCCTGGCCTGGCCGCGAAGCGCGGGTTCGGCACGCAGCCGCGCCAGCAGATCGCGGCCGGAGCCGTCGGGAAGCAGCAGATCAGTGATCAGCAGATCGACGGGCGCTTGCTGCAGCATCTCGATCGCGCCGGCAACGCTGTCGCGGCAATGCAGCTCCAGCGGCATCAACTCCAGCGCCATCTCCACGAAGCGCTGCAGCGAGGGATCGTCCTCGACCAGCAGGACGCGCGGATGCGTCACACAGCGGCCTGGCGCGTCTCGGCCAGGGCCTGCTGCAGCAGCGTCGGCAGCTCGGCCACCAGCCGCGGCTTGTGCACCACCGGCACGCCGGAAAGTGCGAAGGCATAGGGGGCGAGCTGGCTGTGGTCCAGCGAGGTGACGACGATCAGCCGGCTGTTGGCAAATTGCGGCTGCGAGCGCAGGCTGGTGATCAGGGTGGCGCCATCGATGCCGGGCAGCAGGATGTCGACGATCAGCACCTGCGGCTGCAACTGGCCATACATCGCCAGGCCGACGATGCCGTCCGGCGCAGTGTGCAGCTCGACCTGAGGAAACTGCTGCGCGACCATCAGCGAAAGCAGGTTCTGATAGTGGACCGAGTCCTCGATCAGCAGCACCCGCGGCTTGCCGGAGGCGGCCGTCGACAGCGCAGGCATGGCCTTGTCGGCGGCACCGGCCGCCTTCGCGCCAGTGCGGCGCGCCAGCCAGCCATCCACCGATTCGCGTGAGATGCGCCGGTGTCCGCCCGGTGTTTTCCAGGCCGACAACTCGCCGCGATCCACCATCAATTGCACGGACCGCACCGCCATGCCCAACAGGCGCGCCACTTCCATCGTGCTGAAGTCGGCGTCCGGGTCTGCCGGGGTCAAGTTTTTGCTGGCCATGGCGTATTTTTGCCGAAATTCAGCGGCGCGCGCGAACGGGCTTGGCAAAGAAAATGTGATTGAAATGATATTCTCAATGAATGCATAGCATTTTTCACAGCCATGAAGAAAATTCTGGTCGTCGATGATCACGCCGATATCCGCAAGCTGGTGCGGATGACGCTGGAGTTCGAGGACTACGACGTGCGCGAACTCGCCGACGCGCCGGCGGCGGTGCGCGCCGCAGGCGAATGGCTGCCAGATCTGGTCTTGCTCGACGTCATGATGCCTGGTGACTATGACGGCCTGGAGGCCTGTCGCCGCCTCAAGTCGGCCGGCGCGCTGGCACGTCCGCATGTAATGCTGCTGAGCGCGCGTGGTCAGGCGAGGGACCGCGAGGCAGGCCTGGTGGCGGGGGCTGACGCCTATCTGGTCAAGCCCTTCAGCCCGCTGCAGCTGCTCGACAGCATCGCCGCCCTGTGGCGGCCGGCCTGAGCGCGGATGAACTGGAGATGCAGCCCATGAACCTGACCCTGCTCCCCACCTCGACCCTGGCCTGGCTGGTGCTGGCTGCCACCATGCTGCTGTCCAATCCGACCAGCGCGCAGGCTGAAGGCTCGGAGATCCTGAAGCGCCAGCGCGCCAGCGGCACATTACGCGTGTGCATCTGGCCCGACTACTACGGCATCACCCACCGTCATGCGCACACCCAGCAGCTCAGCGGCATCGACATCGACCTGTCGGCGGAGCTGGCGCGAGACCTCAAGCTCAAGCTCGAGTATGTGGACTCCAGCTTCCCGCAGCTGATTGAGCACCTGCGCGCTTCGCGCTGCGATGTGGCGATGTTTGCCATCGGCGTGCTGCCGGCGCGCAAGGAGCAGCTGGCGTTCAGCCAGCCCTATCTACAGAGCGACATCTTTGGCGTGACCTCACGCAGCAGCCGCGTGGTGCGCGAGTGGGCGGACATCGACAAGCCGGGCGTCGTTGTCGCGGTGCAGGCCGGAACCTTCATGGAGCCGGTGATGAAGGCCGCGCTGACCCAGGCGCAGATCCAGGTGGTGCGGCCGCCGCAGACGCGCGAAGCCGAGCTGGAATCGGGCCGGGTCGACGTGTTCATGACCGACTACCCCTACAGCCGGCGCCTGCTCGACAACGCGGACTGGGCGCGCCTGGTGGCGCCGCCCAAGCCTTTCCATGTGCTGCCATATGCCTATGCGGTGCGCCAGGGCGATCCGGAGTGGCTGGCCCAGGTGGACGCCTTCGTCAGCCGCATCAAGGCGGATGGACGGCTGCGCGCCGCCGCCAGACGCCATGGTCTCGAGGCCATCGTTGTCCGTTGAACGACGCCCATGACTGCGACGGCGCCTTCGACCTTGCCCCTGCTCAAGCGCGTGGTGGTCGCCTTCGGGCTGATCGCCTCGGCGGCGGTGGTGCTGGCGTTGGGGGCCTTCGCCAGCGCAGAGCGCGAGGCGGCGCTGAACCAGGCGGCGGAGCGCGGCGAGCTGATGGCGCGCGTGCTGGCCGACCATGCCGGGCGCAACCTCGATTCCGGTGCGCTGCTGCTGACGGCGCTGGGTGATACCGTCTCGCGTACCGACCGGGCTGCGCTCGGCACGCTGGCGCCGGTGTTCTCCAACGCGCTGCTGGGTCTGCACCAGATCCGCGCCGTGGCGCTGCTGGACGCGCAGGGCCGCGTGCTGGTCAGCAGTGACCCGGCAGACCTCGGCTTGGCGCTTGATCCGGCCCGGCTGGGCCCGGCGACGCAGCCGGGCGGCGTCCAGCTTCTCGGCGTGCTGCCGGGCAGGGGGCTGCGCGACCTGACCGCCGCTGGCGGGCGCGCGGCACCGGGCGTCGGCATGATGCTGATGGTGAAGCGGCTCGCGGTGGACGACGGGCGCGCGCTGACGCTGCTGGCCTTGCTGAATCCGGACGTGCTCGCCAACTACCAGCAACGCACGCTGGAGGGCGTGCCTGGCGGCGCGCTGCTCGCCAGCTATGCCGGGCAGGTCTACAGCGCCACCGACGCGCTGGATCTGGCGCCAGGCGCCAGCGTCGCGGCCCATCCTGTCTTCGCCACCTGGCTGCCGACGCGCGAGTTCGGCGACTACATCGGCGCGGGCCTGCGGCCTGAGCGGCAGATCGTCGCCTTCCGTGCGCTGCGCGGCCGGCCCTTGGCGGTGCTGGTCGAGCAGCACGAGCACGCCGTGCTGGCCCGCTGGCGGCAGCTCACCGCCTGGCGTGTGCTGATGGCGCTGGCCGGCTTGCTGGTGATCGGCGCCGGCACGGTGGTGGTCTACCGCAGCGTGAGGGCGCGAGAACTGGCACGCGCCGCACTGGACGAGGCCCATGAAGCCGTGGCGCTGCGCGAGCGCGATCTCAGCGTGCTGATGAAGAGTGTGCAGGAGCTGATCTTCCGTACCGATGCCCGAGGTGTGCTGACCTTCGTGAATGCGCGCTGGGAGGCGATGAGCCTGGAGTCGGCGCAGCAAGCGCTCGGCAGCGGCCTGCAGGATCTGGTCGAGCCGATCTGCCGCCATCGGGTGGCCGCGCTGTTCGAGAGCGGGCCGGACGAAGGGCTGCGCGCCGTCGAGGCCACGCTGCGCGCGGTCAATGGCCGGCTCCATCGCCTGCAGATCTGTGTCGTGCCTCTGCATGTCAAGGGCAAGCTGGTCGGCTACGCTGGCAGCGCGGTCGACATCACCGAGCGCTATGCGGCGCAGCAGCGCCTCAAGCAGGAGCTGGCCTTCTCTGCGCTGCTGCTGGATGTCAGCCCGTATCCGATCTCGCTGTTCGACGCGGCCGGCCGCTATGTGACGGTCAACCGAGCCTGGGAGACCTTCACCGGGCGCGCCCGCGACAGCGTCATCGGCACCCGCATGGGCAGTTTCATGGGCGCCGATGAGCGCAAGCTGCACGATCAACACCATGAGCGCCTGCTCGCCGAAGGCGGCACGCTGCGCTACGAGGCCCGCTGGCGACACGGCGACGGATCGCTGCGCGATGTGGTGATCTCCAAGTTGCTGCTGCGCGACGAGCTGGGCCAGATCACCGGGACGCTCAACACCTTGATCGACGTCAGCGAGTTCCGCGAAGCAGAGCGCGCCACGCGCGAGGCGCG
>PNNH01000049.1 GCA_013824165.1 Methylibium sp.
CAGCCGGTCGAAGCGGTACTGGTCCACCGCATCGTGCACGCTCTGCGTGAAGTTGGATTTCAGCTCGGCTGTCGCAACCGGCACGCCGTTCAGGCACAGCAGCAGGTCGATCGCGTCCTTGGGCTTGTTGGGCGAGTGGTGCACCTGGCGCAGCACACGCAGCCGGTTGGCCTCGTAGCGCTGCTGGATGGCCGGGTTCAAGCTCAGCGCCGGCTTGAACTGCGCCAGCTGCAAGGGCTCCTTCAGCCCCAGCATCTCCACGCCACGGCGCAGCACGTCCAGCGTGCCGCGCTCGTCCAAGTTCTTGCGCACCCGCTCGGCCAGCACCGCGCCGAGCTGGGCGCCGTGGGTCTTCAGCAGCCGCTGGTGTGCGTCGGGCTGCGTGTGCTCCACCCAGGCCAGCAGGTCGGGCAGATACAGGCCCTGCGCGGTGTCGAACTGCGCAGCATCACCCTCGGCATAGAGCCAGCCGTGCTGGCTCAGATGGGTGCAGATCTCGGTCTCGAAATGGACCTCTTTGTGTAGAGATGGCACGCGAACTCCCTGTTCTTGTTTATCGGCAAGCGCCTCGTCGCAGACTCATGGATTCATGGACTCATGGCCTTCAGCCGATCCAGCACCAGACCCGCCCGATCCGGCTCAGCCACCAAGCCGGGCAGCACATTGGCGAAGTCCGGGTTCGCCAGCAGGCGCGCAAAGGCAGCGCCCACCGCCTGCCGCAGCTCAGCCGGCGCCGCGGCCATTTCCTGAACCAGCTCCTCACGCCCATCCACGATGTTCAGCACGTCTTCGAGATCGTGACTGCTCATGAAGTCACCGCCACCGCGGCTGGCAAAAGCCTCCAGCTTGGTCGCGACGAAGGCCACCGCACTGACCAGCTTTATCGTGACGCCCTCACCCAGATCGACCTGCTCGGCCGTCTGCACCGCATAGGAATACCAGCGATTGGTGAAGCCCAGTACCTCAGGCTGCACCGGCATCAGATCGAACACCACACCGGATGCCTTGTGCACCCAGCGGCAGATCACCTCGCTGCTGGCATCGCGCACGAAGCCACGCTCTGCCACTTGCTCCTCGATGCGGTGAAACATGGCCCGGTTGGCGTTCACCACCGCGTCCACATCGCGAGTGGCACGCACGCTGTCCGCCAGCGGATCGGTCACCAGCAAGCCGGCCACGGCGCCACCGACGAACACCACCTGCTCACGCAGCTCGCCAAGCGCCTCGGCGATACGGCGCAGGTCCGGCAGATTTGGATCGTCAGCCCGCATCGCGCCCACCTGATTCGAATTTCATCAGCTCTTCCTGCATCAGCTTGGCTGCCAGCGTGCGCTCGCGTGCGCGCCCCGCACGCAGGGCATCGAGCAGGGCCAGCAAACGATGTAGTGCCGGGTCGGCCAGTGCCGCCTGCGGCGCGGTGCGGTAGAGCGGCGAGAGCGTGGGGCCCTTGGCCGTGCCGGTCGGGTGGGCCCAGACGGGCGCCTCCCCGGGCGCTGACGCCAGCAGGCTCGCCAGCGGCTCCGTGCCGAAAGCCGTGGGCACACCACGCTTGACCGGCCCGGCTGTGGCCGGCCAGACATAGCGCACAC
Organism: Methylibium sp.; assembly: GCA_013824165.1. Taxonomy (GTDB): domain Bacteria; phylum Pseudomonadota; class Gammaproteobacteria; order Burkholderiales; family Burkholderiaceae_C; genus JACDQM01. The sequence continues at coordinate 1,590 of PNNH01000049.1, forward strand.
CGTGCAGCATGAACTCCAGCAGGCTTGGCCGCACCGGCGACCATTCACCGCGCGCAGGCGCCACTGCCAGGCCGGCTGCCACAGCCCGCTTCACACAGGCATGCGCCTCGGAAGCACTCATGGCCAGCGCCTCACCCAACGCGGCATAGGTCCAGCGCTGTGGCGGGTGCGCCGCCACCTTCAGCAGCACCAGCAGGTCTTGCGGTTTGAGTTCCATCACTCGCTCATATTCGCTGTTCGCGAATTGCGAATATCGCTGACGCGCGGGTGTTTGGCAAGCCGGCACTAGCCTCTGTGCGCCCGGGATTCAAAAGTCAGTTCGTTTAACTTGGCCAAACCGCAAAGTAAAGAAAACGCGTTTCCTTTAACTTAGGAACAAGCCCGAGCAGCCAGCCGCTCCGGTGATACAACGCCGCACACGTCGATCTGGCCGGTGACGGCGGCGGCGATGAGGGCGGAGCGGCGCTCGCGAAGCAGGCGAACGCCGGCTTCCGCCGCGGCCACAAGCGAAGTGAACTTTTCCAGCCTGGCATCCAACCACACAGCGATGGCCTCTTGCTCATCGCGCGATGGGTGCGCGACCCAAACCTCTCGGACATTCTCCAGGCTGAGCCCTTGCTTGAGGCCGTGCTGCGAGAGTTCGAGCTGGAGCTGACCTACCTCGCTCTTTAAAGAATACGCCAAGAATCGCCCCAGAACTGCATTGGTAGGGCGAACCAAACAGAGATGCTGATTGACGTAGGCGGGTTCACATAGCGTCGAACAGACGGCGACATTCCCAGTCTTAGCGCCAGTGATGCAAACATCTGCCGGCGTGCTCACCCTGCTGCTGTGCAGCCCTTAGGAGGCTGGTGACGTCGCATGGTGCTCATGAATCCTCACAATGTTAGCCATAGAGGCCATATTTGCTGTACAGCAAATAGACGGGAAAAAGCTAAATTAGTCGATTGACCTATATTTGCTGCACAGCTAATATGCAGTCATGCGAGCAGCTGAGCAGGTGCTGGTGCAGGAGTTTCTGGCTGCCCTCCAGGCAGCCACGGGCAGCCAGCTCCTTGTCCAACACGAGGAAATACCGTTCGAAGAGCGTCAAAGGCTCGACGCACTGCTGCGCATCCGGCTTCCAAACCAAGCAGACCCTGTCGATCTTGCTGTGGAAGCTGTAGACGCCACCTATCCACGTGACGCCCGCCGCTTGGCCGATTTCCTAGCGTCTTTCAATGCCCGACGTAGGCCCGAAGACCCACCGGCTGTCCCCGTCGTCGCCGCACGGCATCTAACAAGCGCCGCGAAAGATGTGCTGAGGGCCGCCGGCATCAACTACTTTGAATCCTCTTCGGGCACGCTCCTCTTCCGCTACCGCACCTGGCTCATCGACATTGAGCGCCCCTCCAAGCAGTCGCCCGACCGGAAGATAGGAAGCCTCTTCAACGGGGCGCGCGAACAGGTGGTCCATGCCCTATTCATGCATTGGTACCGAACAGGCGAACAAGGCTGGGTGGCGGGCAACGAGCTGGCCAACACAGCAGCAACCTCAACGTTCACCGTCTCCAAGACCCTGCAGGAACTCGAGAAACACGACTGGGTCGAAACGACCGGATCCGGGCCTTCGCAGCGCCGTCGCCTCAAGAATGCGGGTGGGATGCTCGATGCCTGGAGCGACGAATGGACGCGCCGTGCTCGATCTGAGCCGCGCACCCGGCTCTACACCTACGCAGGCGGCCGAGGCGGAATCGTCGATCGCATCCTCGAGAAGATGGACGGCCGTACCGGGTGGGCAATCTCCGGAGCCGCAGCCGCAAATGCAAGAGTCCCGCACCTGACGGTCGTCGACCGCGTCCTGGTCATCGTGCCTCCCGGCTTGGCGAAACCATGGGCCGAAGAGATGGGGCTCGAGCGAGCGGACAAAGGCTCCAACATCACCTTCGTCGAGCGGTCCGGAGCCTCCCTGCAGTTCCTTGACGAGCACCCGGAGCGTCCCGACTCGCGCTTCACCAGCCCCTTCATCCAGTACTTGGACTTGCTCGACGGCGTCGGGCGAAACAAGGAACTGGCCCGCGAATACCGCGAACGAGTCCTGAAGCTGGGAGAGCCGGACAATGACTGAAAAGCACAAGTCGGCGGAGGCGTACAGCAAGGAGAAGACGCTGGCCTGCGAGACCGCGCTGGTCCTGCTGCTGCAGGCGTTTGGCACCCTGAAGCCAACAGTTCGTCTGATCGGTGGTCTCGTGCCGCGGTACCTGGCACCCGAAGCGCCACCCGAAGTGCCGGCACACGTCGGCACCACCGACGTCGATGTCGTGCTCGATGTCGCTGTGCTCGCCGCGGGCGAGGACTACAGCTCGCTCCGCGATCAATTGAGGACGGCTGGCTTCGAGCGGCACGTCAAGAACGGCAAGCCGAGTTCTTGGCAGTGGGCCTGCGACATCCACGGCGAGCGGATAGTTGTGGAGTTCCTGGTCAACACAGACGATCCAGCCGGCAAGGGCGTGGAGTCCCTAGACGGCGAGGAAATCTCGGCTTGCCGCATTCCTTACGCGGGGATCGCCAGCGACTGGTATCTGGAGCAGGAACTCCGCGTAGAGCGGCCCGACGGCGATGGCATATCGGTCGAGACCGTCCGCCATGCCGACGCCGTTGCGTTCGTCACCCTCAAAGCGCTGGCGATGGAGCACCGCTACGAGCACAAAGACGTCGCCGACGTCATCCACGTCCTGCGCTACTACAAGGACTCGCCAGAGTCGATTGCCGCTGAGTTTGCCGCCAAGCTCACCTCAGGCCAACATGAGGCGCCCATGCGAAGGGCGTTGACGATTCTAGAAATGAAGTTCTGTGACGACGGCACGACGGCCGGCCATGAAAAAGACGGCCCCGGGCGATATGCGTCGTTCCACGGTCTCGAGGATACCGACGAGCGGGCTCTCGCGCAGCGGGAGGTCAGCGGCCTGGTGACCGAGTTCCTCCGGCTCGTGAACGAGAAGACTGGCTAGCTGCAAGGCCGGTGACCTGCGCCTGGGCTCGAACCGATCTCGCTTCGCCGCGAGCTGAAACGGAGGTACCGGCCAGGCCGCCTCCAGGTAGTGCTCGATGAGACGCCTGCGAGCATCGTCATTAAACCCAGGCGACCCTGCCCGCACGGACGAAATAGTGCGACCAGCACCCATCGTTGCGCCAAATCGAGGGGTGCAAAGTTGCCCGACCACGAGCGTCGGTCCGCAGATGCCAACGCCGACGGGCCTCGGAGAACAGAGTACCTATCGGTCTACCGTTGGCAGCGCTTCCTACGTGGCATCGGCGGTCAGCCGCGCGCCAATCACTGCTTCGATTCTCAAAGTTAGCCTTCGGCGTAATGGTGTTCGAACTCTTGCATTAGTCCAGGCAAGCTGCAGTTCAGGGCGGCAGCAATCCTGACGACACCGACAAAATTGGGGGTCATTCGACCGGTCTCAATCATTGAAATGTTGGAACGTCCGACGTTGGCCGCTAGGGCCAGCGCCTCCTGTGACATCCCGACGCCGACCCTCAACGAGGCAATGGCTTTCCCAAGCGCCGCAGCGACCTTTGGATCGATTGACCGCGACCCTGTCGGTCGCCCCCGCCGAACTACCTTTGCGCTACCTGCCATCACAGTAGCGTCGGCTTATGAAGTTTTTAAAACAACACTTAATTAAATACAAAAAGGCGCTACTATTGTCTTGCATGGATGGGGGTGGCCCTCATACCAACCGCCAACGCGGTGGGCGTGCGCTTCTCGCAGGAGCAAGACATGGCAGACATTTCTACGTCGCAATCCGACGCGCCGCACCCGACCGCCGGCTCGGGCGATGAGGGCGATCCCAACGTCGGCGTCCATCCACACGACGCTTGGACATTGCTGGACGAAGCCTCGGAAAACTTGGTGCGCGCTGAAGCCATCATCGATCTTCTCGGGCTGGAGATGCAGGCTTCAAGGCATCAGCTTTACTCGGCTCAGATTGCCGGGGAGTTTCTGCGAGCAGCAAGTGAGCGGGTATCGGAGGCTCGCGATCTAGTCCAAGACATGGAATTGGCGAGCAGGAGTCAGCAGGCGACCAACAAGTGAGATGTTGTAAGCGCTTCGGGAGCGTGGACTATGGCTATTCAGCTCGCTATCGCGCACCCACCCGCCGGCCGGCGGCACTTATGTAATGGACAGCACGATGAGAGTCGATCAAGTGCCGATCAGCCCCGCGCAGTCGCGAGGCGATTGGTCAGTTCGTCGTTTTGGAACTGGAACCTTGGCGCGTTCCTCTTCAGCCGGTTGAGGTTCGACAACTCCACTGAACCTAAATCCGGCAGTCACCCCGCCGCCGGCAGCCCCTGAAACGGCCTCGGTGGCCCGATGACTGGCGGATTCAGGGTCAGTGTTTCTGGCGGATCTGCGCTGACCAGCGACGGCGCAGGCTGCCGGTCCATGCGACCAGCCCTTCGTGCACCATTCAGGCGCATCGCGAGCAGCGCCAATACAGTGCGCGCCGCCAATCCGCACCAAAGTACGACACTAGGCAGCGTCACAGGACATTGCGGACGGGCACAGCCCTTGCAATACCCTGGAAGACAGTCCCGGGAGTATTTGTCATGCATGCGCTCACCCTGCCCGCCGCCGGCCACTATGACGAGATGCTGCTCGCCAGTGGTGCGATACGCCCGCATTACCAGTCCTTTGCCAACTGGCTGCACGCCCAGACGCCTGCGGCGCTGGCCACCAAGCGGGCCGAGGCCGATCTGCTGTTCCACAAGGTCGGCATCACCTTCGCCGTCTACGGCGACGAGGCCGGCGCCGAGCGCCTGATCCCCTTCGACACCGTGCCCCGCGTGGTGCCGGCCGAGGAATGGCGCATGCTGGAAGCCGGCCTGCGCCAGCGCGTCACCGCGCTGAACAAATTCCTGTGGGACATCTATCACGAGCACGAGATCGTCAAGGCCGGCCTGATTCCGGCCGAGCAGGTGTTCGCCAATGCGCAGTACCAGCCCGCCATGCAGGGCCTGGACCTGCCGCACGGCATCTATGCCCACATCACCGGCGTCGATCTGATTCGCCACTCGGACGGCGGCTACTACGTGCTGGAAGACAATCTGCGCGTCCCCTCCGGCGTGAGCTACATGCTGGAGAACCGCAAAATGATGATGCGGCTCTTCCCCGAGCTGTTCGCGCGCTATTCGGTGGCGCCGGTGGCCCACTACCCGACGCTGCTGCTGAACACGCTGCGCCATGCCAGCACGGCCGAGAACCCCACCGTGGTGGTGCTCACCCCCGGCCCCTTCAACAGTGCCTACTTCGAGCACGCCTTCCTGGCCCAGCAAATGGGCGTGGAGCTGGTCGAGGGACAGGACCTGTTCGTCAAGGACGAGTTTCTGTACATGCGCACCACGGTTGGCCCCAAGCGCGTGGACGTGATCTACCGTCGCATCGACGACGCCTTCCTCGACCCGCTGGCCTTCCGCGCCGACTCGATGCTGGGCGTGCCGGGCCTGCTGTCGGTCTACAAGCAGGGCCACGTGATCCTGGCCAATGCCATCGGCACCGGCGTGGCGGACGACAAGTCCATCTACCCCTATGTGCCCGACATGATCCGCTTCTACCTTGGCGAGGAACCGATCCTGCACAACGTGCCGACCTGGCAGTGCCGCAAGGCCGAGGATCTGGACCACGTGCTGACGCATATGGGCCAGCTGGTGGTGAAGGAGGTGCATGGCGCCGGCGGCTACGGCATGCTGGTGGGGCCGGCCTCGACCGCGGCGGAGATCGAGGACTTCCGCCAGCGCGTGCGCGCCAATCCGAGCAACTACATCGCCCAGCCCACGCTGTGCCTGTCGAGCTGTCCGACCTTCGTGGAAAACGGCATCGCGCCGCGTCACATCGACCTGCGGCCCTTCGTGCTCAGCGGCAGCGAGATCAATATGGTGGCCGGCGGCCTGACGCGCGTGGCGCTGAAACAGGGCTCGCTGGTGGTGAATTCCTCACAAGGCGGCGGCACCAAGGACACCTGGATTCTGGAGAACTGAAATGCTCAGCCGTACCGCCGCACAGCTCTTCTGGATGAGCCGCTACCTTGAACGCGCCGAGAACCTGGTGCGCATGCTGGATGTGACGCACTCGCTGTCGCTGCTGCCGCAAAGCCGCGGCGCGATGACCGAGCTGGCCGCGCCGCTGGCCGTCACCGGCACGCTGGAAGCCTTCAGCCAGACCCATGCCCCGCTGGAAGCCGAACGCCTGTTCAACTTCATGGCGCTGGACCTGAACAACCCGGCCTCGGTGCTGAGCTGCCTGAAGCAGGCACGCGAGAACGCGCATGCGGTGCGCGGCCAGATCACCACCGAGATGTGGGAAGCCATCAACAGCAGCTGGCTGGAAGCGCGCGAGTTTCCCAAGCGCGGTATCCCCAGCGTCTCGGGCTTCTTCGACTGGGTCAAGGAACGCTCGCATCTGTTTCGCGGCGCCACCTACGGCACGCTGCAGCGCAACGATGCCTACTGGTTCATCCGCCTAGGCACCTTCGTCGAGCGGGCCGACAACACCGCGCGGCTGCTGGACGTGAAGAGCCAGCTGATCGAGCCCGCGGTGGACACGCTCTCGCCGGTGGACGTGCCGCAGGAAAGCGCGCCGGACTTCTACACCTGGAGCGCGCTGCTGCGCTCGCTGTCGGCCTTCGAGGCCTATCACGCCGTCTACCGTGACAGCCTGGACGGCCGCCGCGTCACCGAACTGCTGATCCTGCGCCCAGACGTGCCGCGCTCATTGCGCGCCTGCTGCGACGAGATCGTCGCCATCCTGCCCAAGATCGAAGCCCGGCTGGGCGCCGACGACGCCGGCCGCCAGGTCAAGCGCCTGGCCGGCCAGCTGGCGCTGCGGCTGGAGTATGGTGTGGTGGACGAGATCCTTGACGAAGGCGTGCACAGCTGGCTGACCGGTTTCCTGGAGGAATCCGCCGACCTGGGCACCGCCATCCGCGAAGCCTATCTGGAAGCTTCCTGAACGCTAGCGAGACCTGCCGTGCACCTCAGCATCATTCACGAGACCGTCTACCGCTACGACCACCCGGTCAAGCGCAGCACCCAATACCTGCGGCTGACGCCCGCCGAAGGCCCGCGCCAGCGCGTGCTGGACTGGCACCTGGGCCTGCCGGCGCTGGCGAGCCGCTGCCTGGACGCCTACGGCAATGTGATGCATGTGTTGACGCTGGACCAGCCGCATGACGAGATCCATCTGCATGCGCGCGGCATCATCGAGACCGACGACAGCCCGCCGCGCCCCGACCCGCTGGACCGTTTTCCGCCGGAAGTGTTCCTGCGCGCCTCCACGCTGACCCAGGCCGACAAGGCCTTGTGCGATTTCGCCAGCGGGCATCTGGCCGCCGTGCGCGCCGACGCACTGCAAGGGCTGACGGCCATGATGCACGCGCTGGCCGAACGCATGCCCTACACGCCGGGCGCCACCGACGCGGCCACCGCCGCAGCCGAGGCCTTTGCGCATGGCCACGGCGTCTGCCAGGACCATGCGCAGGTCTTCGCCACCTGCGCGCGCCTGCTGGGCGTGCCTGCCCGCTATGTGTCGGGCTATCTGGCGGCCGATGCCGAGCATGTGGCCAGCCACGCCTGGGCCGAGGCGCGCCTGCCCGATACCGACGGTCTGCCCGGCGGCTGGCTGGGCTTCGATGTCTCGAACCGCTGCCTTGCCGACGGCCGCTATGTGAAGCTGGCGATCGGCGCCGACTACCTGGACGCCTGCCCAGTGCGCGGCATGCGCCTGGGCGGCGGCGGCGAGGCTTTGCGCGCCGCGGTGCAGGTCACCCGGGCCGGCGGCGCAGCCGGGCAATGAGTGATGTCATGCTGCGGACATAATCGGACCCATCTGAAGTTCCCCCGCAAGCCATGACCTATTGCGTTGCCATGCGCCTGGATGCCGGACTGCTGTTCGCTTCCGACACCCGCACCAATGCCGGCGTCGACCAGATCGCCACCTTCCGCAAGATGAGTGTGTTCGAGAAGCCCGACGAGCGGCTGATCGTGCTGCTCAGCGCCGGCAATCTGGCCACCACGCAAAGCGTCGTCACGCTGCTGCGCCAGCGCCTGGAGCATGAGCGCGAGCACCTGTTCAACCGGCCCACCATGTACGACGTGGCCGAACTGGTGGGGCGCACCGTCAAGGAAATCGTCGCGCGCGACGCCAATGCGCAGACCCTGGGCCAGGGCGTCGATTTCGGCGGCAACTTCCTGGTCGGCGGCCAGATCAAGGGCGAGCCGCCGCGGCTCTTCCATGTCTATGCGCAGGGCAACTTCATCGAAGCCACCGAGGACACGCCCTATCTGCAGATCGGCGAGAGTAAGTACGGCAAGCCCATCATCGACCGCGTGATCAAGCCGTCCACCACGTTGAAGGAAGCCGCCAAGTGCACGCTGGTGTCCTTCGATTCGACCATCCGCAGCAACCTCTCGGTGGGCCTGCCCATCGACATGCTGCTGTATCGCGCCAACAGCTTCGCGCCGGCCGATCCGCACCGCATCACCGCGGACGATCCCTACTTCAACTCGCTGCGCCGCGGCTGGAGCGAAGGCCTGCGCAAGACCTTCGAGGGCTTGCCGGACGAAGACTGGTTCGCCTGAGCCTGCCGGTACGCATCGTCAGGCCGGTTGGGCCTGATGTTCGCCGCGCTGGACCAGCCAGGCCTTCAGCGCCTCGGCAGGAAGCGCGCGCGCGTAGAGGAAGCCCTGCAGCTCGTCGCAGCCGGCCATGCGCAGGGTCTGCGCCTCGCGCTCGGTTTCCACGCCTTCGGCCACCACCCGCAGGCCCAGCGTGTGGCCCAGGCCGATGATGGCGCGCGTGATGGCCAGATCGGCCGGGTCTTCGAACATGTCGCGCACAAAGCTGCGATCGATCTTCAGCCGGTCGATCGGGAAGCGGTTCAGGTAGTTGAGACTGGAATAGCCGGTTCCAAAGTCGTCGATGGCCAGCGCCACGCCCAGGCGCTTGATCGCATGCAAGCGCTCCAGCGTCTGCTCGGCGCGGTCCATCAGCGTCGATTCGGTCAGCTCCAGCTCCACTGCGCCGGGAGGCACCGCATGCCGCTCGAGCGCGGCGCGCAGGGTTTCGAGCAGCGCATCGTCACCCAGCTGCAGTGCCGACACATTGATGGCCACCTGCGGCACGCCCACGCCGGCGGCATGCCAGGCCGCCAGCTGGCGGCAGGCTTCGTCGATGACCCAGGCGCCGATCGGCACGATCAGGCGCGTGTCTTCGGCGATCGGGATGAACTCGGCCGGCGAGACGCTGCCGAGCTCGGCGCTGTGCCAGCGCAGCAGGGCCTCGACGCCCTTCAGTTCGCCGCTGCGCGCCGCCACGCGCGGTTGGTAGTGCAGGCTCAGCTCGCCACGCTCCAGCGCGTGGCGCAGGTTGGACTCCAGCTTGATGCGCTGTTGCGCGCGTTCGTTGAGCTCGAAGGTGAAGAATTGCGCGGTGTCGCGGCCCTGCGCCTTGGCCTGGTACATCGCCACGTCGGCATGGCGCATCAGCACATCCAGGTCCTGCGCGTCGTCGGGATAGATCGCCACGCCGACGCTGCAGGACACATGCAGCTCGGCGCCGTCGATGTCATGCGGCTGGCGCACCAGCGGCACCAGGCGCTGGTCGACGATGGTGGTCACCTCGGCCACGTCGTCCAGCCCGGTCAGCACGACCACGAACTCGTCGCCGCCCAGGCGGCTGACGGTGTCGCCCGCTCGCACCGCGGTCAGCAGGCGTCGCGCCACCGAGCGCAGCAGGCCGTCACCGATGTGATGACCCAGTGAGTCATTGATGTTTTTGAAACGGTCCAGGTCGATGAACAGCACCGCCACTTTCTCGCCGCGGCGCTCGGCCTGCTGCAAGGCCATCCGCAGGCGCTCGACGCACAGCGAGCGGTTGGGCAGCTCGGTCAGCACATCGTGCTGGGCCAGGAAGCGGATGCGCTCCTCGTTGCGCTTGCGGTCGCTGATGTCGATGGTGGTGGCGATGAAGTGCGAGACCTCGCCCTCGTGGCCGCTGCGCATCACGCTGAGCATCAGCCAGGCCGGGTACATGCTGCCGTCGCGGCGCTGCATCGTGACCTCGCCCTGCCAGTTGCTGCGCTGGTCCAGCAAGGCGGCGAACGGCGCCAGCAGGCTGATGCCGGCCTCGGGGCGCACAGCCTCGCCGATCAGCTCGTGCAGCTCGTAGCCGGTGGCGCGGCAGAAGGCGCGGTTGGCCGTCAGCACGCGGTGCTCGGCGTCGATGATGACGATGCCCTCACCCGAGGCCTCGAAGACCTTGGCCCACAGCTCCAGCCGGCGCTCCATGAACTTGATGTGGTTGATCGGCGTGAAGGCCGTGACCACCGCCTGCTGGCCCTGGAACTCGATGCAGCGCGCTGACAGCACGGCCCAGCTCGGCTCGCGGCCCGCCAGCCAGCGCACCTCGAACTCGTCCACCGCCTCGCGATCAGCCAGCTGCTGAAAGAAGCGCGAGCGCACGCGCGCCTCCAGACCGCTGCGCCAGGGGTCGACGCTGGTCTCGCCCAGCCAGGCCTTGGCCGGCTCGTTGGCATGCAGCACCTGGTGGCCGGGCACCGCGGTCACCATCATCGGGATCGGCATGGCCGCCAGCAGCTGCGCTTGCGCCTCTGCAGCGCGGGCGCTGGCCGCCAGTTCCTGCTGCTTGAGGCGCTCCTCGTCGAGCTGGGCCAGCATCGAATTGAAGCCGCGCACCAGGGTGCCGATCTCGTCGGCGCTGTCCCAGCGCGCGCGCAGCGTGTGGTCGCCGCTCTCGCGCACACGGTCGGTCACGCGCGCCAGGCGCTGCAGCGGCAGCGCGATCTGGCTGGCCACGAAATAGACCGCGCTGAGGATCAAGGCCAGCAGCGCCAGCGCCGTGCCCAGGTGCAACCACATGCGCGCGAAGAAGCCATCTATGCGCGCCGCCAGCAGGCGCTCCAGCTGCGCTGTGGCCTCCTGCCAGGATTGCGCTGCGGCGCGCACCAGCGCGAGGTGCGCATCGCTCACGGTCTGCTGATCGCGCTCCGCGCTGCTCATCGCACCGGCAGCCGCCAGACGGTAGGCGCTGAGCGTGTCGCGCAGCTGTGCCAAGCCGGGCTGCAAGGGACCGGACAGCGCCAGACCACCGGCCGAGAAGGCCTCGCCGTAGTCGGACTCCAGAGCCTTCCAGGCACTGTCCAGGCGGCCTTCCAGCAGCAGGTAGCGCGTCTGGTGGGCCGCATCGAGGCCAGCCATCGCCGCCGGGCTGTTGGCATGCGCACTCAGGTGCGAGAGCGCGTCGAGAAACTCCGGCAGGCGCAGCACGATCACCGACATCGTGTAGTAGCTGTCCAGATCCGGGTCCAGGATCAGATTCGACTGGTTGCCGACGCGGGTGAGCAAGGAGCGGCCACGGTCCAGCACGCTGCGCGCATCTTCCGCGGCACCCGGCGCCTGCAGGCTCTCGGCAAAGGCCTCGGCCAGCTCGCCGCTGCCCATGCCGGCGCCGAAACGCTCCTCGGCCTGCAGCACGTCGGCCGCCGCATCCACCGGCAAGGGCTGGCCCAGGGCCACTGTGGCCGCACTGCCCAGCAGGGCCGGCTGCAGCGCGCGGATGTAGGCAGTGCCGGCCTGCTCTTTGCGGGCGAAATCGATCGCCAGATACTTTTCGTTGACCAGGATGCCGCTGATGTAGATCACCGCGCTCATGTCGAGCAGGAAAATCAGCAATAGCTTGCGCCCGACGCTGAGCCGGCCCAGCAGGCGCCCCAGCCAAGGCAAGGCGCCGCGGCCCGGCCGCGCGAGCTCAGTCGTGGTGGTGAAGTCCGAAGGCTGCTGCATGGCTTTGGCCATGCAAGTCGCGCGCCAGCCGTGCCCGAAAAGCGTGCGCTGTGCGTGCTTTATGCACGCCGAAGTGGCACCAGCGGCGGCTTCAGGCCGCCAGCGGCCCCAGCACGCGCATCGAGTAGTCCACCGCGCGCACGTCCTTGGTCAGGCGGCCGATGGAGATGCGGTCCACGCCAGTGGCGGCGATCCAGCGCAGCTGCTCCAGCGCGACGCCGCCGGACACTTCCAGCAAGGCCTGATGCCCGACCGCGGCGTTGAGCGCCACCGCCTCCTTCATCATCGCCTCGCTGAAGTTGTCCAGCAGCACGCTCTCGGCACCGGCGTCCAGCGCCTCGCGCAGCTCGGCAATGCTCTCGACCTCGATCTGGATGCTGACCTTGGCATTAAGCGCTTGCGCCGCCTTCAACGCAGCGCTCACGCCACCCGCGGCAGCGATGTGGTTTTCCTTGATCAGGATGCCGTCGTACAGCGCCAGGCGCTGGTTGGCGCCGCCGCCCACGCGCACCGCGTACTTCTGCGCCAGGCGCAGGCCGGGGATGGTCTTGCGCGTATCGAGTACCGCGCAGCCCTTGGGGTTGGGGCTGGCGCCCTCGATGGCATCGGCATGCGCGCGGGTGATGGTGGCCGTGCCCGAGAGCAGCTGCAGAAAGTTCAGCGCCGGCCGCTCGGCGGACAGCAACGCGCGGCCGTCGGCCTGGATGTCGCAGACCACGCTGTCGGCCGCCATGCGCGCGCCTTCGGCGTAGTGCCAGACGATGCGGCTGCTGCCGTCCAGCGACGCGAACACGCCCTCGAACCAGTCGCGGCCGCACAGCACCGCTTCTTCACGCACCCGCACCTGGGCCTGCACGCGGCGACCGGCCGGCACCAGCTGGGCCGTCCAGTCGCACAGGCCGATGTCCTCGATGAGGGCTTCGCGGATATTGCGGGCGCGGGCTTCGTCGAGGGTCTCGTTGTGGTCGTACATGGCTGGCAAGGGCGGGCCCCACGCGGGGGCCCTGATGGTGAATTACTCCGGAGCCCCGATTGTCAGGCTCAATTCGGCCAGGCCCTCGATCTGGCCGGTGATCACATCGCCGGGCACCACTGGGCCCACTCCTTCGGGCGTGCCGGTGTAGATCAGGTCGCCGGCTTTCAGGTGATAGAACTGCGAGAGATTGGCCACCACCTCGGCCACGCTCCAGATCAGGTCGGACAGGTCGCCACGCTGCTTTTCCTCGCCGTTGACCGCCAGCGTGATCGCGCCCTTGTCCAGCGGGCCGGCC
>PNNH01000121.1 GCA_013824165.1 Methylibium sp.
CGAAGTGCAGGTGGTCATCCATGTGCTGTCGCTGAACCCGGAAGTTCAGGCTGACATCGCCGCGATGATCGGCACCTCGGCTGCCTTGTCCATCTCCGGCATCCCGTTCAATGGCCCGATCGGCGCCGCGCGCGTGGGTTACATCAACGGCGAGTACGTGCTGAACCCGGGCAAGACCGAGCTGCTCAACTCGAAGATGGATCTGGTCGTTGCCGGCACCGAGTCCGCCGTGCTGATGGTCGAGTCCGAGGCTGACCAGCTGAGCGAAGAGCTGATGTTGGGCGCCGTGGTGTTCGGCCACGAGCAGGGCAATATCGCTATCAACGCTATCCATGAGCTGGTGCGCGACGCAGGCAAGCCGGTGTGGGACTGGAAGGCTCCGGCCAAGAATGAGCCCTTCATTGCCAAGGTTACCGAGCTGGCTGAAGGCGCACTGCGCGCGGCCTACCAGATCCGCTCCAAGCAAGCCCGCACCCAGGCCTGCCGCGAGGCCTATGCCAAGGTCAAGGAGACGTTGAAGGCTGAAGGCGTGGAGTTCGACGGCGTCGAAGTCGACGGCCTGCTGTTCGAGATCGAAGCCCGCATCGTGCGCAGCCAGATCCTGGCCGGCGAGCCGCGCATCGACGGTCGCGACACCCGCACCGTGCGCCCCATCGAGATCCGCAACAGCGTGCTGCCGCGCACCCACGGCTCGGCGCTGTTCACGCGTGGCGAAACGCAGGCCCTGGTTGTTGCGACCCTGGGTACGGACCGCGACGCGCAGCGCATCGATGCACTGGCTGGCGAGTTCGAAGACCGCTTCATGCTGCACTACAACATGCCTCCGTTCGCCACCGGCGAGACGGGCCGTGTCGGCAGCCCGAAGCGCCGCGAAATCGGCCACGGCCGCCTGGCCAAGCGCGCCCTGGTTGCTGCGCTGCCGAGCAAGGAAGACTTCCCGTACTCGCTGCGTGTGGTCTCGGAAATCACCGAGTCCAATGGCTCCTCGTCGATGGCTTCGGTCTGCGGCGGTTGCCTGGCACTGATGGACGCCGGCGTGCCGATGAAGGCCCACGTGGCCGGCATCGCCATGGGCCTGATCAAGGACGGCAACCGCTTCGCCGTGCTGACCGACATCCTGGGTGACGAAGATCACCTGGGCGATATGGACTTCAAGGTGGCCGGCACGACGGCTGGCGTGACCGCCCTGCAGATGGACATCAAGATCCAGGGCATCACCAAGGAAATCATGCAGGTCGCGCTGGCCCAGGCCAAGGAAGCCCGCATGCACATTCTCGGCAAGATGGTCGAGGCCATGGGCACGGCCAACACCGAGGTGTCGCAGTTCGCGCCGCGCCTGTACACCATGAAGATCAATCCGGAAAAGATCCGTGACGTGATCGGCAAGGGCGGTGCAACCATCCGTGCGCTGACCGAAGAAACCGGCACCACCATCGACATCGGTGAAGACGGCACCATCACGATCGCTTCGACCGACGGCGAGAAGGCTGAGTACGCAAAGAAGCGCATTCAGGAAATCACCGCGGAAGTGGAGATCGGCAAGGTCTACGAAGGCCCGATCACCAAGATCCTGGACTTCGGTGCCCTGGTCAACCTGCTGCCCGGCAAGGACGGCCTGCTGCACATCAGCCAGATTGCTCACCAGCGCGTCGAGAAGGTCACCGACTTCCTGACCGAAGGCCAGATCGTCAAGGTCAAGGTGCTGGAGACCGATGAGAAGGGTCGCATCAAGCTGTCGATGAAGGCGCTGATCGACCGTGACGCCGCCCCGGCGCCTGCTCCTGCAGCTCCGGCGGCGGAAGAGGGTGCTGCCGAGTAAGGTCGAGCGATGAAGGCAATTGCCATCACGCAGCCGGGTGCTCCCGATGTGCTGCAGCTGATCGAGCGCCCCGACCCCCAAGCGGGTGTCGGGGAGTGCTTGATTGCGGTCGAGGCTTATGGCATCAACCGCCCTGATGTGCTGCAACGCAAAGGGGCGTACCCGCCGCCGGCTGGCGCAAGTGATCTGCCCGGCCTGGAGGTTGCTGGCCGCATTGCCGCTGGCGACGCCCAGGCTTTGGCCGAGGCCGGTTTCAAGATTGGTGATGCGGTCTGTGCCTTGGTGGCTGGCGGCGGTTATGCCGAGTTGTGCGTCGCGCCGGTGGCTCAGTGCTTGCCGGTGCCGGCGGGCTGGACCATGGGCGAGGTCGCCAGCCTGCCGGAGACCTTCTTCACCGTCTGGAGCAATGTGTTCGAGCGCGCGCAACTGCGCGAGGGCGAGAGCATCCTGATCCATGGCGGCAGCAGTGGCATCGGCGTGACGGCGATTCAGCTGGCCAAGGCCTTTGGCGCCCGCGTGCTGGTGACGGTCGGCAGCGCGGAGAAGGCAGCAGCTTGTCTGGAGCTGGGTGCAGACGTGGCGATCAACTACCGCGAGCAGGACTTTGTTGCCGAGACCAAGCAGGCCACTGGCGGCAAAGGCGTCGACGTGATTCTGGACATGGTTGCGGGCGACTACGTGGCCCGCAATATCGAGTGCCTGGCTGACGATGGGCGCGTCGTGATCATCGCCGTACAGGGCGGCACCAAGGCCGGATTTGATGCGGGGCAGGTGCTGCGCCGCCGCCTGACGGTCAGCGGCTCGACACTGCGTCCTCGATCGCTGGCCTTCAAGGCCGGGATTGCGCGTGCTCTGCGCCAGAAGGTGTGGCCACTGCTCGAAGCGCGCCGCATTCGGCCGGTGATCTATCGGGAGCTTGCCGCTGATCGCGCCGCAGAAGCGCATGCCCTGATGGAGTCCGGCGAGCATGTCGGCAAGATCGTGCTGAGCTGGGCAAAGGAATGACTGTGGAGACGAGAGCGATGCGCAGGAATCTGGTCGTAGGGAATTGGAAGATGCACGGCAGCCGCGCATCCAATGGTTTGTTGTTGAGCGGTCTGAAGGAGGCTGGCCCATGGAGCGCCGACGTGGCAGTCTGCGTGCCGTTCCCTTACATCACCGAGACAGCGCTGGCGCTGACCGGCACGAACGTCAGCTTCGGTGCGCAGGATTGTTCGGCGCATGAGCAGGGTGCCTTCACCGGCGAGGTGTCCTCAGCGATGCTGGCGGATATTGGCTGCCGCTATGTGATCGTCGGACATTCCGAGCGTAGGGCCTACCACGCCGAGAGCGATCAGCTGGTGGCCGACAAAGCCAAGGCCGCCTTGGCGCATGGTGTGACGCCGATTGTTTGCGTCGGCGAAACCCTGGCTGAGCGCGAGGCGGGCCAGACTGAGGCCGTGGTGAAGCGTCAGCTGTCTGCCGTCATTCATACATTGACCCATTGCATCGGCGAAATCGTCGTGGCCTACGAGCCGGTCTGGGCGATCGGGACTGGCCTGACCGCTTCCCCTGCGCAGGCGCAATCAGTTCATGCCGTGCTGCGCACCTTGTTGGCTGCTGCGACGCAGAAGGCGAGTTCGATGCGGCTGCTGTATGGCGGCAGTGTCAAGCCGGACAATGCAGCTGAGTTGTTTGCCCAAGCCGACATCGACGGCGGCTTGATCGGCGGTGCCGCACTGAAGGCAGCCGATTTTTCAGCCATCTGCCGGGCCGCCGGCTGAAGATTAATCCGGGGCTGCATGGCCCTGATATGAGTATCCTGGAGAACTAGAAATGCAAGTTTTGTTGAACCTGGTGCTGGCGCTGCAGCTGTTGAGCGCCTTGGCGATGATTGGTTTGGTGTTGGTGCAACACGGCAAGGGCGCGGACATGGGCGCATCCTTCGGCAGTGGCGCCTCGGGCAGTCTGTTCGGCGCTACGGGCAGCGCCAACTTCCTGTCGCGCAGCACAGCAGTCTGTGCCACGGTGTTCTTCGTCTGCACCCTGGCGCTGGCCTATATGTCCAACACACGCACGACCGCGCCGCAGGCCGAGAGCATCCTCGATCGTGCTGCGCCCATCAGTGCGCCCGCCTCCGGTGCGGCCGCAATTCCTGGTGCGACGGCCCCTGCGGCCGTGCAGCCGGCCGCGTCTGCGACCTCGAACTGAGCAACCCCTGATGAGCCCTCGCCGCACGCCAAGAATGAAAGTTTTCAAGGGCGAAGTGGCTTGGGCTAGGGTTTTTTCGGTATAGAATTCGAGGCTGTCTGAGTAGCAAACCTCACGCAATCAGACGGCAACAAACAAGAAGCCGACGTGGTGAAATTGGTAGACACGCTATCTTGAGGGGGTAGTGGCGAAAGCTGTGCGAGTTCGAGTCTCGCCGTCGGCACCAGTAATTTATCGACTGGCAGTTTTGCCGGTATCTGCAGGTGGAGATCGGCAGTATGTCAGTCGAAGCGCCCTGTCGTAGCGGCCATGCCGCTGCGGGGCAAAAGGCGGGCGCGGTCCGTGAGCGGAGTGATTCGCTGGCGGCGCGCCCGTTGCTTTTTATGGATTCAAGTCTGGCTTTATGTCGGACACTGCATATAGAGCGGCGATCATGAACCTCGAACAATACCTGCCTGTCATCCTATTCATTCTGGTCGGTGCAGGCGTAGGAATCGCGCCGCAGGTTCTGGGCTACCTATTGGGCCCGAATCGTCCTGACCAAGCCAAGAACTCACCCTACGAGTGCGGCTTTGAGGCTTTCGAGGACGCGCGCATGAAATTCGACGTGCGCTATTACCTCGTCGCCATTCTCTTCATTTTGTTTGATCTGGAAATCGCTTTCCTGTTCCCATGGGCGGTAGCCTTACGGGAAATTGGGCCGACCGGCTTCTGGGCGATGATGATTTTCCTGGGCATTCTGGTCGTGGGCTTTGTCTACGAGTGGAAAAAAGGCGCCCTGGACTGGGAATAACGAGCTGACCCGAAGGTACACCCCATGGGCATCGAAGGCGTTTTGAAAGAAGGCTTCGTCACCACCTCGGTGGACAAGCTGATCAACTGGTCGAAGACCGGATCCTTGTGGCCGATGACGTTCGGCCTGGCATGTTGCGCGGTGGAGATGATGCATGCCGGTGCGGCGCGCTACGACATCGACCGATTCGGCATGCTGTTTCGCCCAAGTCCGCGTCAGTCTGACTTGATGATCGTGGCCGGCACCTTGTGCAACAAGATGGCGCCGGCACTGCGCAAGGTCTACGACCAGATGGCCGAACCGCGCTGGGTCTTGAGCATGGGCTCCTGCGCCAATGGCGGTGGCTATTACCACTACAGCTATTCGGTGGTGCGCGGCTGTGATCGCATCGTTCCAGTCGATGTCTACGTGCCAGGCTGTCCGCCGACCGCCGAGGCTCTGCTGTACGGCATCCTGCAGCTGCAGGCCAAGATCCGACGTGAAAACACGATCGCACGTTGAGAGGTCCTGCATCCATGAGCAAACTTGATACCCTGCAAGCAGCACTGGAAGCGGCCCTCGGCGGCAAGATCCAGCGCCTGAAGCGAGAGTTCGGCGAGATCACGATCGAAGTTACCCCGCAGGACTACGCACAAGTCGCGCAGCTTCTGCGTGACCATGCCGACCTGCAGTTCGAGCAATTGATCGACCTGTGCGGCCTGGATTTCAGCGAGTACGGCAATGGCGGCTACGAAGGGCAGCGCTTTGCTGTCGTGGTCCATTTGCTGTCAGTCAGCAAGAACTGGCGCGTCCGTCTGAAAGTGTTTTGCGCTGACGACGATTTCCCGCAGATCGACTCGGTCAACACGATCTGGAATGCCGCGAACTGGTTTGAGCGCGAAGCATTTGACCTGTTCGGCATCATTTTCGTCGGCCACGAAGACCTGCGCCGCATCCTGACGGACTACGGCTTCATCGGTCATCCGATGCGCAAGGATTTCCCAACCTCCGGGCATGTGGAAATGCGTTACGACGCCATCGCCAAGCGCGTGATCTATCAACCGGTGAGCATCGAACCGCGTGAGATCACGCCGCGTGTGATCCGTGAAGACAACTACGGCGGTCTGTAAATGATTGACCTCCACGCTCAACTTCGTTCGCTGCCCCCCGTCGGGGCGCAAGCCTCCCTCGGGACGGCCCAGCGGGAGTCCTGATCCATGGCAGACATCAAGAACTACACGCTGAACTTTGGCCCTCAGCACCCGGCAGCACACGGTGTGCTGCGCCTGGTGCTTGAGCTCGACGGCGAAGTCATCCAGCGCGCCGACCCGCACATCGGTCTTCTGCACCGCGCCACCGAAAAGCTGGCCGAGAGCAAGACCTACATCCAGTCGCTCCCTTATATGGACCGTCTCGACTACGTGTCGATGATGTCCAACGAGCACGCCTACTGCTTGGCGATCGAGAAGATGCTGGGCCTCGAAGTGCCTGTGCGGGCGCAGTACATCCGCGTGATGTTCTCCGAGATCACGCGATTGCTGAACCACCTGCTGTGGCTCGGCGCGCATGGCATCGACTGCGGTGCGATGAACATCCTGATCTACGCCTTCCGGGAGCGCGAGGATCTGTTTGACATGTATGAGGCCGTGTCCGGCGCGCGCATGCATGCGGCCTATTTCCGTCCCGGCGGCGTCTATCGCGACCTGCCGGACAGCATGCCGCAGTACAAGGTCAGCAAGATCAAGAATGCCAAGGCGATTGCCCGCCTCAACGAAAACCGCCAGGGCACGCTGCTGGACTTCATCGAAGACTTCTGCAAGCGTTTCCCCGCCAACGTTGACGACTACGAAACCCTGCTGACTGACAACCGTATTTGGAAGCAGCGCACGGTGGGCATTGGTGTCGTGACCCAGGAACGGGCGCTGAATCTGGGCTTGACGGGCGCCATGCTGCGCTCGACCGGCATCCCCTGGGACCTGCGCAAGACCCAGCCCTATGAGGTCTACAGCCAAATGGACTTCGACATCCCCGTTGGCACCAACGGGGATACCTATGACCGCTATGTGGTGCGGATCGAAGAGATGCGCCAGTCCAATCGCATCATCCAGCAATGCGTCGACTGGCTGCGCAAGAACCCCGGCCCCGTGATCACCGACAACCACAAGGTGGCGCCGCCTTCGCGTGTGGGCATGAAGTCAAACATGGAAGAGCTGATCCACCACTTCAAGCTCTTCACCGAAGGCTTCCGGGTGCCAGAGGGCGAGGCTTATGCCGCCGTCGAGCACCCCAAGGGCGAGTTCGGCATCTATATGGTCAGCGACGGCGCAAACAAGCCTTACCGCCTGAAGATCCGCGCCCCTGGCTTCTCCCATCTGGCGGCCCTCGACGAAATGTCGCGCGGCCACATGATTGCCGACGCGGTGGCCGTGATCGGCACGATGGATATTGTTTTCGGCGAGATTGACCGATGAGCAGCGCATACCAACTCAGCGACGCCACCCGCGCTCGCTTCGACCGCGAAGTTGCCAAGTACCCGCCCGAACAGCGACAGTCGGCCGTGATGGCTTGCCTGACGATCGTGCAGCAGGAGCAGGGCCATGTGTCCCGCGAAGCAGAGGACGTGATTGCGGACTACCTGCGCATGCCGGCCATCGCGGTGTACGAGGTCACGACCTTCTACAACATGTACAACCAGCGTCCGCTGGGCAAGTTCAAGCTGAACGTCTGTGCCAATCTGCCCTGCCAGCTCAGGGATGGACAGAGTGCACTGGACCATCTTTGCCACAAGTTGGGCGTGGAGCAGGGCGGAACGACCGCTGACGGGCTGTTCACGGTGCAGAAGAGCGAATGCCTGGGCGCCTGCGCTGATGCGCCGGTGCTGCTGGTCAACGACCGCCAGATGTGCAGTTTCATGAGCGAGCAACGGCTGGACGAGTTGCTGGCCACGCTCAAGGCGCATGCCGCCGCTGAGAAGAACTGAGGGCAAGAGCATGCTGGATCTTTCGAAGTTTCAAGCAACAGGTGCCGAAACCTGCTTCCACGACCGCCATATCGGCGCGCAGATCTGCGCCGATCTGAACGGCAAGAACTGGGGCATCAAGGACTACGAAGCCCGTGGCGGCTACGCCGCGCTGCGCAAGATCCTGGGCAAGGACGGCGGCGAAGGCATGACGGCTGATCAGGTCATCGCTGAAGTCAAGACCTCAGGCCTGCGTGGCCGCGGCGGTGCGGGCTTCCCGACGGGCCTGAAGTGGAGTTTCATGCCGCGCCAGTTCCCAGGCCAGAAGTACCTCGTCTGCAACTCGGACGAAGGCGAGCCGGGCACCTGCAAGGACCGCGACATCCTGATGTACAACCCCCACATCGTCATCGAAGGCATGGCGATTGCTGCCTTCGCGATGGGCATCAAAGTGGGCTACAACTACATTCACGGCGAGATCTTCGAGGTCTATGAACGCTTCGAGGCCGCGCTGGAAGAAGCGCGGGCGGCCGGCTTGCTGGGTGACAACATCCTGGGTTCTGCCTTCAGCTTCCAGTTGCACGCGCACCATGGTTTCGGCGCCTACATCTGTGGCGAAGAGACTGCCTTGCTGGAATCGTTGGAAGGCAAGAAGGGCCAGCCGCGCTTCAAGCCGCCGTTCCCGGCCAGCTTCGGCCTGTACGGCAAGCCCACGACGATCAACAACACCGAGACCTTTGCGGCGGTGCCCTGGATCATCCGCAATGGCGGCCAGCCTTATCTGGAAATCGGCAAGCCCAACAACGGTGGCACCAAGCTCTTTTCGGTGTCCGGCGACGTCGAGCGTCCCGGCAACTACGAAATCCCGCTGGGCACACCGTTTGCAAAGTTGCTGGAACTGGCCGGTGGCGTCCGCAAGGGTCGCCAGCTCAAGGCCGTGATCCCAGGCGGCTCGTCTGCGCCCGTGCTGCCAGCCGCGGTGATGATGGAGTGCACAATGGACTATGACTCCATCGCCAAGGCCGGCTCCATGCTGGGCTCGGGCGCCGTCATCGTGATGGACGACTCGCGCGACATGGTCAAGAGCCTGCTGCGCCTGTCGTATTTCTACGCCCACGAATCCTGCGGCCAGTGCACGCCCTGCCGCGAAGGCACCGGCTGGATGCACCGGGTGATCGAACGCATCGCCAACGGCGAGGGCCGCCCCGAGGACATCGACCTGCTGAATTCGGTGGCCGACAACATCCAGGGCCGCACCATCTGCGCTTTGGGCGACGCTGCTGCGATGCCGGTGCGCGCGATGATCAAGCACTTCAAGCACGAGTTCGTGCACTACATCGAACACAAGACGGCCCTGGTGGCGGCCTAATCGGCAGAGCAGGACTGAAGCCAGGACAAGCTATGGTTGAAATCGAACTCGACGGCAAGAAGATTGAGGTTCTGGAAGGCAGCATGGTCATGCATGCCGCCGAAAAGGCCGGAACCTACATCCCGCACTTCTGCTATCACAAGAAGCTCTCCATCGCCGCCAACTGCCGCATGTGCCTGGTGGACGTGGAGAAGGCGCCCAAGCCGATGCCGGCCTGCGCCACCCCGGTGACGCAAGGCATGATCGTGCGCACCAAGAGCGACAAAGCCATCAAGGCCCAGCAAGGCGTGATGGAGTTCCTGCTGATCAACCACCCGCTGGATTGCCCGATCTGTGACCAGGGCGGCGAGTGCCAGTTGCAGGATATTGCCGTGGGCTACGGCGGCAGCCAGTCGCGCTACACGGAAGAAAAGCGCGTGGTGTTCCACAAGAACATCGGCCCGCTGGTTTCCATGGAGGAAATGAGCCGCTGCATCCATTGCACGCGTTGCGTCCGTTTCGGCCAGGAGATTGCCGGTCAGATGGAACTGGGCATGGCCCACCGCGGCGAGCACAGCGAGATCCAGACCTTTGTCGGCCGCACGGTGAACTCCGAGTTGTCGGGCAATATGATCGACATCTGCCCCGTCGGCGCACTGACCAGCAAGCCCTTCCGCTACAGCGCCCGCACCTGGGAGCTCGCACGCCGCAAGAGCGTCAGCCCGCATGACTCGACCGGTGCCAATCTGATCGTGCAGGTCAAGGGCAACCAAGTGATGCGCGTCGTTCCGCTCGAGAACGAGGCCGTCAACGAGTGCTGGATCGCTGACCGCGATCGCTTCTCCTATGAGGCGCTGAACAGCGATGCGCGCCTTACCCAGCCCATGATCAAACAGGGCGGCGCCTGGAAGACGGTCGACTGGACCACCGCGCTTGAGTACGTGGCCAACGGGCTGAAACAGATTAAGAATGATCACGGTGCGTCGGCCATCGGCGCGCTGGGCTCAGCCCACAGCACGATTGAAGAATTGCATCTGCTGACGCAACTGGTGCGCGGACTGGGCAGCGAGAACATCGACTACCGGCTGCGCCACGCCGACTTCAGCAACCGTGCGACTGACGGCAAGGCACTGTGGCTCGGTACCGCGATCGAGTCGCTGTCTAGCGTTGACCGCGCGCTGGTGGTCGGATCCTTCCTGCGCAAGGACCATCCGCTGTTCGCGCAGCGCCTGCGCCAGGCTGCCCGCCATGGCGCGAAAATCCTGAGCATCAACGCCGCCGCGGAGGATTGGCTGATGCCGGTTTCTGCGCGTCTGACAGCCGCTCCGTCGGATTGGGCACAGGCACTGGCTGACGTGGCCACGGCGATTGCCGCCGCCACCGGCGTGAGCGCCCCGGCCGCTGGCCAAGCCAACGAATCAGCCCAAGCCATCGCAGACGCGCTCTTGTCGGGTCAGCACAAAGCCATTCTGTTGGGCAATGCCGCAGCCCAGCATCCGCAAGCCGCAAGCCTGCTGGCCTTGGCGAACTGGATCGGCGCCCAGACGGGTGCCAGCGTCGGTTACCTCACGGACGCGGCCAACTCGGTCGGCGCCCAGTTGGTGAATGCCATGCCAGGGCAGGGCGGCTTGAATGCCGGCCAGATGCTCGGCGATGCCAGCTTGAAGGCACTGCTGCTGTTGAACGTCGATCCGGTGTTGGACAGCGCCAATCCGGCCACAGCAGGCAAAGCGCTGGCGCAGGCCGAGATGGTCGTGGTATTGAGCCCGTTCAAGACGGGCCTCGACTACGCTGATGTGCTGCTGCCAACGGCTCCGTTCACTGAGACTTCGGGCACCTTCGTCAATGCCGAAGGCCGCGCGCAGAGTTTCGTCGGCGTCGTCAAGCCGCAAGGCGAAACCCGCCCGGGCTGGAAGATCCTGCGCGTGTTGGGCAATCTGCTTGGGCTGACCGCCTTTGCGCAAGACAGCTCTGAACAAGTCCGCAACGAAGCCTTGGGCGTCGATACCGCGGCCCTGGCCGCGCGTTTGTCGAACGCCACTTCGGCTGCCCCGACAATCGCAGGCGCCGCTTCAGGCCTGCAGCGTCTGAGCCCCGTGCCCATCTACGCCACTGACGCCTTGGTGCGCCATGCGAGCTCGCTGCAGCTGACCACCGATG
Source organism: Methylibium sp. (assembly GCA_013824165.1). Taxonomy (GTDB): domain Bacteria; phylum Pseudomonadota; class Gammaproteobacteria; order Burkholderiales; family Burkholderiaceae_C; genus JACDQM01. The sequence goes on from PNNH01000121.1 coordinate 11,249, forward strand.
CCAAGCAATCGGCCGTCGCCGGCGTGTCCACGGCCTTGTGGAACCAGCTGGGCCTGCAAGCCGGTGGCCGCGTGCGCATCAGCCAGGATGGTGCCGGCAGCGCAGAGCTTTACGCTCAGCTCGAAGCCGACCTGGCCGACCAGGTCGTGCGCGTCCCGGCGGGCCTGCCCGAAACCGCTGCCCTCGGCCCGATGTTCGGCGCCTTGAGCGTCACCAAGGCCTGAGGCGAGGAACATCCCCATGATCGAAACCCTCTACCAATCCGGCAGTGCCCTGCTGGGCGGTTTCTGGCCCGTGGTCTGGAGCCTGATCAAGATCATCGCGGTGGTTGCGCCGCTGATGCTCTGCGTGGCCTACCTGACGCTGTGGGAGCGCAAGGCCATCGGCTGGTCGCAGATCCGCCCTGGCCCGAACCGTGTCGGTCCCTACGGTCTGCTGACCCCCATTGCCGACGCCGTGAAGCTGATCTTCAAGGAGATCATCGTCCCGACAGCGGCCAGCAAAGGCCTGTTCTTCCTCGGCCCCATCATGACCATCATGCCGGCGCTGGCTGCCTGGGCGGTGATTCCGTTCGGCCCAGACGCCGCCGTCGCCAACGTGAATGCCGGCCTGCTGTTCCTGATGGCCATCACCTCGCTGGAGGTCTATGGCGTCATCATCGCCGGCTGGGCCTCGAACTCGAAGTACGCCTTCCTGGGTGCGCTGCGCGCTTCGGCGCAGATGGTGTCCTACGAGATCGCAATGGGCTTCTGCCTGGTGATCGTGCTGATGGTGTCGGGCAGCATGTACATGACGGACATCGTCGTGCTGCAGACCAAGGGCATGTTCGCCGACATGGGCCTGACCTTCCTGTCGTGGAACTGGTTGCCGCTGTTGCCCATCTTTGTCGTCTACTTCATCTCCGGCCTGGCCGAGACCAACCGTCACCCGTTTGACGTGGTTGAAGGCGAATCGGAAATCGTGGCCGGCCACATGATCGAGTACTCGGGCATGTCGTTCGCGATGTTCTTCCTGGCCGAGTACGCCAACATGATCCTGGTCTCGGCGCTGGCCGTGATCCTGTTCCTGGGCGGCTGGTCGGCACCGATCTCGTTCAGCCTGCTCGGCATGGAGACGCCGAGCTTCATCCAGAACACGATGGCGTTCTGGAACTGGGCGTGGCTGTTCGGCAAGACCTTCTTTGTCGTGACGCTGTTCCTCTGGGTCCGCGCCACATTCCCGCGCTTCCGCTATGACCAGATCATGCGTCTGGGCTGGAAGATCTTCATTCCGGTGACTCTGATCTGGCTGGTCGTCGTCGGCCTGTGGATCCAGTCCCCGTTCAATATCTGGAAGTGAGTCTGCAGCAATGAGCTCCTTCAGCCATTTCGTCAAGAGCTTCATGCTCACCGAGCTGTTCAAGGGCATGGCCCTGACAGGTCGGCATTTCCTGTCGCGCAATATCACGGTGCAGTTTCCTGAGGAAAAGACGCCGCTGTCGCCGCGCTTCCGCGGCCTGCACGCACTGCGCCGTTATGAAAACGGGGAAGAGCGCTGCATCGCCTGCAAGCTGTGCGAAGCCGTCTGCCCCGCGATGGCGATCACCATCGAAAGCGATGTGCGTGCCGACGGATCGCGTCGCACCACCCGCTATGACATCGACCTGACCAAGTGCATCTTCTGCGGCTTCTGCGAGGAAAGCTGCCCGGTGGATTCGATCGTCGAAACCAATATCTTCGAGTACCACGGCGAGAAACGCGGCGACCTCTACTTCACCAAAGAGATGCTGCTGGCTGTCGGGGATCGCTTCGAACCAGAAATCGCTGCCAGCAAGGAGGCCGACGCCAAGTACCGCTGAAGCCTGCTCGTCCGGCCCCAAAGCCGGACGCAAGCTTGAGCCGTGCTTGCGGGAATCGCATGGACACCATCACCGCGCTCTTCTACGTTTTCTCGGTCGTGCTCTTGGGGGCCGCGTTTCGCGTGATCACCGCACGCAGCACCGTCCACTCCGCCTTGTTCCTGATCCTGGCCTTCTTCAGTGCGTCCTGCATCTGGATGCTGCTGAAGGCCGAGTTCCTGGCCATCACTTTGGTGCTGGTCTACATCGGCGCTGTGATGGTGCTGTTCCTGTTCGTCGTGATGATGCTGGATATCGGCTCAGATCGGGTGCGCGAGGGCTTTTACAAGCATCTACCGCTGGCCGGCTTCGTCGGCGCGCTGATCGCGCTTGAAATGGCGGCCATCCTGATGAGCGGCTTCCGCGTCAGCAATGCGCCTGAGTTGAGCCCGGCCGCCGCGAAGATGGGCAATACCAAGCTGCTGGGCATCGAGATCTACACCCACTACCTGTACCCGCTGCAGATCGCTGCGGTGCTGCTGCTGGTGGCGATCATCGCGGCGATTGCGCTCACCCTGCGTCAACGCAAAGACTCGCGCTACCAGAACCCGGCGGAGCAGGTGAAGGTCACCAAGGCGGACCGCCTGCGCATCATCAAGGTCAAGCCGACGGTCGAAGCACCGGCGGCCGACAACAACAGCAACGGAGGCGTCTGATGGCCGGATTGACTCTCGGGCATTTCCTGACGCTGGGCGCAATACTGTTTGCGCTGTCGGTGATCGGCATCTTCCTGAACCGCAAGAACCTGATCGTGCTGCTGATGGCCATCGAGCTGATGCTGCTGGCGGTCAACCTGAACTTCGTGGCCTTCTCGCACTATCTGGGCGATATGGCGGGACAGGTCTTCGTCTTCTTCATCCTCACCGTGGCAGCCGCTGAATCGGCCATCGGTCTGGCGATCCTGGTGGTGGTGTTCCGCAACCGCGCCAGCATCAATGTGGAAGAACTGGACGCCTTGAAGGGCTAAGCAGAACATGTCCGCAACACTCTCACAGAACATGCTACTGGCGGTGCCGATGGCACCGCTGGTTGGTGCCATCGTCGCCGGATTTTTCGGCAATCTGATCGGTCGCCGCCTGACGCACTGGGTGACGATCCTGGGCGTGCTGATCGCCTTCATCATCTCGGCAATGACGCTGAAGTCGGTCGCCATCGATGGCGCGCGATTCAACCAGACGCTCTATGAGTGGATGGTCATCGGCGGCCTGAAGATGGAGGTCGGGTTCCTGGTCGACGGCCTGAGCGCGATGATGATGTGCGTGGTGACCTTCGTGTCGCTGATGGTGCACA
>PNNH01000087.1 GCA_013824165.1 Methylibium sp.
CGCCTACAACCGCTCGCTCACGCCCTTCGGCTTCCAGAGCGAACGCCGCAGCTTCTGGGAGGCGCAGGACGTCTATCAGCGCCTGTCACCGTTCAACTATGCGAACAAGCTCAAGGAGCCGATCCTGCTCATCCACGGCGAGGTGGACGACAACCCCGGCACCTTCCCGCTGCAGACCCAGCGCCTGTACCAGGCGCTGGCCGGCACCGGGGGCCAGGTGCGCTATGTCTCGCTGCCCTTTGAATCGCACGGATACACGGCGCGCGAGTCGGTGGGCCACACCTTGTGGGAGATGAGCGAGTGGATGCGGCGGCAGACGCGCGACCCACGCGCGTCTGTGCCTGCCACCGCGCAATGAGAACTCAGTAGCGTCCGCGCTGCGGCGGGCCGCGGCGCGCCGGCGGCTTGCTACGGACGGCATTCTCAGCCTGCTGCGGCCGCGTGACGTCGGCCAGCATCAGGCAGGCCGCCACCAGGCTTTCCACCGCCTCCTCAAGATCCGCTGGCGGCTCCAGCGTCTCGATCTCTTCCAGCAGTTCGTCGGCGTCTTCCAGATCATCTGGGTCCAGGTGGCGGTAAATCGCCGCCAGCGGCTCCAACAAGGACGCGGCGTCCTGGCGCATCAGATCGGGAAACTCTTCAGCGGCCAGCGCAAAGCCGGCCACCCAGGGCAGCAAGGTCTCGGACAGCTCGGCCTCATCCTCCAGCTCGAACACCCAGGGGTCGAACCACTGCCGGCCGGTGATGGCGCGGTTGAGTTCCTGATGCCGGCGCTTGACCAACTCGGTCAGCTCGCGGCTGTCGAAACCCGCTGGTGGCTTGCGCCCCTCGCTGTCCAGCACGAAGGGCAGCCACTGGAAGGCCTGGATCAGCTTGGGCTGCAGCAGCACGCCCACCAGATAGCCGTCCAGCATGCCCAGGTCCAGCGACTCCAGCGGCGCCGGCACGCTGTCCAGCAAGGCCTCCAGACGCTCCATCTCAGCTTCGCTCAGGGGCTTGGCTGGCGGCTTGGCGGCAGGCTGCGGCGCGGACTTCGGTGCTGCGGCACGCAGGGTCGACGGACCGCCGCGGCGGGCAGGGGGGCGCGGGTGTTGGCTCATGCCCCTATTGTCGGCGTTCCCGCCGCGGCGCGGGCGGCGGCCGCAGCGGACCCCGCCGATGCCGGACATGCGATAGGTCATCCCCTATGGGTGGGATAGCTGCACACCCGGGCCGGGCCTAGAGTGCAGGGCATGCGTGGCAGCGGCCATGCGAACGTCCCAACGACGTCCTTGTTTCTTCAAGGACTTGCAACGCCCGACCGGTCCGCCGGCCGGGCGTCTTTTTTTGGGCTCAGGCTCAGAAACCGGCGCCCAGCGCCTGCTTCAGGTGCTCGATGAACAGGCGCACCGGCCGCGGCGTGCTGGAGCTCCAGGGGTGCAACGCATAGATCGCATCGCCGAAAAACCCCACCGGCCGCCAGTCGGGCAGCAGCTCCTTGAGACGGCCGGCGCGCACTGCCGGCGCCGCGCTGAAATCGGGCAGCAAGGCGATGCCCAGGCCGGCCAGCGCCGCCTCGCGCAGCACCTCGCTATTGGCCGCTCGCAGCGGGCCTTGCACAGGCACTTTCAGGCGCTCGGGGCCGGCGCTGCCGTGCTGCTCGAACAGCCACACCGCCGGTCCGGGCCGCAGATAGGGCAGGCAGGCGTGAGAGGCCAGCTCGGCGGGATGCATCGGCGTGCCGTGCTTCTTCAGATAGGCGCTGCTGGCCAGCAACAGCGCGCGCGAGTCGCACAGCTTGACCGCCACATGCGTGTCCGGCGGCGCGCTGGTGTGGCGGATTGCTAGGTCGAAGCCCTCCTGCGCCAGCGGCACCAGACGGTCCGACAGGTCCAGCTCGATGCGAATCTCCGGATAACGCCTCAGGAACGCGTCCAGCTGTGGCGCCACATGCTGACGTCCCAGCGCCACCGGCGCGGTGATGCGCAAGAGGCCCCGCGGCTGGCCCGCGGCGTCGCGCAGCTCGGCCAGGCTGCGGGTGATCTGCGCGAATGAAGCCTCGGTGTCCTCGACCAGGCGCTGGCCGGCCTCGGTCAGGCGCACCGAGCGCGTGGTGCGGGCCACCAGTTGCGCACCCATGGCACGCTCGAGATCGGCGATGCGCTGGCTGATCGCCGCCTTGGACAGCGATAGGCGCTGCGCCGCCTTGGTGAAGCTGCCCAGCTGGGCCACCACGGTCAGCGCGTGCAGCTGGCCCCACAGCAGGTCGTTGCGAAGCTCGGGCTGGCGTTCGGTTGCGGCATTCATGATTGTTCAGATTATCGAACAATCAAATCGCCGAAAGCAGATTGGCAGCGCCGGGGTGGCGCCCTAGACTGGCCGCATCCCTCTCGATCCCGGAGACCGCCATGGCCCTCGCCAGCACGCCTGCCTACACCCGCACCCAAGACCTGATGCACTACATCGGCGGCGCCGCGGTGCCGGCGAGCTCGGGCCGCACGCAGGCGGTCTACAACCCGACCACTGGTGCGGTCGCCCGCCAGCTGCAGCTCGGCAGCGCCGAAGACGTGGACAAGGCGGTGGCCAATGCGCAGGCCGCCTTCCCGGCTTGGGCCGATGCGCCGCCGCTGCGCCGTGCGCGCGTGATGTTCAAGTTCCTGGAGCTGCTCAACAAGCACCGCGACGACATCGCCGCGATGATCACCGCCGAGCACGGCAAGGTCTTCACCGATGCGCAGGGCGAGGTGACGCGCGGCATCGACATCGTCGAGTTCGCCTGCGGCGTGCCGCAGCTGCTCAAGGGCGACTACACCGAGCAGGTCTCCACCGGCATCGACAACTGGACCATGCGCCAGCCGCTGGGCGTGGTGGCCGGCATCACGCCCTTCAACTTCCCCTTCATGGTGCCGATGTGGATGGCGCCGGTTGCCATCGCCACCGGCAATGCGTTCATCCTGAAGCCCAGCGAGCGCGACCCCTCGCCCAGCCTCTTCATGGCCGAGCTGTTCAAGCAGGCCGGTCTGCCCGACGGCATCTTCAACGTGGTGCAGGGCGACAAGGTGGTGGTCGATGCGCTGCTGAACCACCCGGACGTGAAGGCGATCTCCTTCGTCGGCTCGACGCCGATCGCGCAGTACATCTACGAGACTGGTGCCCGCAACGGCAAGCGCGTCCAGGCCCTGGGCGGCGCCAAGAACCATATGGTGGTGATGCCCGACGCCGACATCGATCAGGCCGTGGATGCGCTGATCGGCGCGGCCTACGGCTCGGCCGGTGAGCGCTGCATGGCGATCTCGGTGGCGGTGCTGGTCGGCGATGTGGCCGACAAGATCATTCCGAAGCTGGCCGAGCGCGCCAAGCAGCTGAAGGTAAAGAACGGCATGGAACTGGATGCCGAGATGGGGCCTATCGTCACGGCGCAGGCACGCGACCGCATCGAGGGCTATGTGGCCCTGGGCGTCGAGGAAGGTGCGCAGCTGGTGGTCGACGGCCGCGGCCTGAAGGTGGCAGGCCTGGAGAGCGGTTTCTTCACCGGCGGCACGCTGTTCGACCATGTGACGCCTTCGATGCGCATCTACAAGGAAGAAATCTTCGGCCCGGTGCTGGCCTGTGTGCGGGTGGCCGATTTCGCGCAGGCGGTGGACCTGGTCAACGCACATGAATACGGCAACGGCGTGGCCTGCTTCACCAGCGACGGCAATGTGGCACGCGAATTCGCCCGCCGCATCCAGGTCGGCATGGTGGGCATCAATGTGCCCATCCCGGTGCCGATGGCCTGGCACGGCTTCGGCGGCTGGAAGAAGAGCCTGTTCGGCGATATGCATGCCTATGGCGAGGAAGGCGTGCGCTTCTACACCAAGCAAAAGAGCGTGATGCAGCGCTGGCCCGCCAGCATCGGCAAGGGCGCCGAATTCGTGATGCCAACGAGCCGCTGAACCAAGACCGAGCTCAAGCCCTGCGGCTTGACCGACGCCTGGCGAAGAGCCGGGCATGTCACGCATGCCCGGCGCGGCCTGTAAGGTTGAGGCCGGCATATCCCGCCTGCCTGAGGCGACCTGCAAAGCTAAACACCAAGAACAAGACTTGGCTCAAGCAGAGCGCTGTGCGCTGTGCGCCAGTGCCGGCTGGCAGATCAGCTACGCTTGACCTGTTGCAGCCAAACGTAGCCCCACTCCATGCAAGATGCCGTCGACAGCGAGGCCTCGCACGACGCCCTGACCCAGGCGCTGGCCGGTGCGCGCCGCGCCCAGCTCGAATCCCAACTTGACGATGGCTTGACGCTGGCGCAACAGGCCTGGGAGCTGGCCCTGGCGCAAGGCTTTGTGGCCGAGCAGGTCGAGGCCGGCCGGCTGCGCACTTTCTTCCTCTATCGCCGCGGCGCGCTGGCCGCGATGATCCGCGCCGGTGATGCCGTGCTGCCGCTGCTACGCGCGCAGGGCCAGAGCGAATCGCTGTGCGAGCTGCTGCGCTGGATGACGCTGGGCGGCTTCGAAACCGGCGACTTCGATACAGCCATTCGCTGCGCCAACGAGGGCTATGCCGTGGCCCAGGAGCTGGGCGACATGCGCCAGATCGCGCTCTCGCTGAACGCGCTGGGCGCCACTTTCGAGCGCATGGGCGATCCCTGGCAGGCCGAGCGCCTGATGGGTGAGGCGGCGGTGCTGGTGCGCGAGCACGCCACACCCTTCGAGCGCATGGTCACGCTCAACAACCTCAGCGGCGTTGCGCTGGGCGCCTATTACCTGCTGCGCGACAGCGGCAACGATGCCGAATGCGCCAGTGCACTGGAGCGTGCGCTGCGCTATGCCCGCGAGGCGCGACCCTATGCCCAGCAGTACGGCGACCCCTTTCCGCTGGTGATGACCGAGGGCAATCTGGGCGAGGCCTTGCTGCACTCCGGCGCGCTCGACGAGGCTGAAGCTCTGCTCACCCACACGCTGGACGAGGCGCGACTGCGCGGCTACCAGGCGCAAGCCTGGCGCGTGCGTTGCTCGCTGGCCGAGCTGATGCTGATCCGCCAGCAGGCCGACGAGGCCTATGCGGATCTGCGCCTGCTGCTGCAGGAAGCCGGCGGCAGCGCCCCGGCCGCCACCGCACTGCGCCTGCAGCATGCGCTGTACCGCGCCGCCAAGACGCTGGGCCGGCACGAGGAAGCCCTGCAGGCGCATGAGGCCTTCCAGGCCATCGAGCGCCGCCGCTCGATCGCACAGCTGATGGCGCAATCGCGCTTCTTCGTCACCCGCCTGGAAGCCGAGCAGGCTCGCGCCCAGGCCGACACGGCGCGCCGCGAGGCCCATGCCGAGCGCGAGCGCGCCGAAGTGTTGCAAGGGCATGCGGAACGCGACCCGCTGACCGGGCTGGGCAACCGTCGCCTGCTCGAAAGCCGCATGCCGGCGCTGGTGCGCGAAGCCGAGCGCAGCGGCCAGCCCTTCACGCTGGCCCTGATCGACGCTGACAACTTCAAAAGCGTCAACGACGTGCATGGCCATGAGGTCGGCGACCGCGTGCTGAAGGCGCTGGCCACCATGCTGCAGGAGAACACCCGCGGCCGCGATCTGCTGCTGCGCTACGGCGGCGAGGAATTCCTGGTGCTGTTCCCCGACACGGTGGCCGACCGCGCCTTCGAAGTCTGCGAGCGACTGCGCGAGCGCGTCGAGCACTTCCCTTGGCAAGACCTGGCCCCCGGCCTGGAAGTGACGCTCAGCATCGGTCTGGCGAGCACACCGCCGCACGCCTGCGATCTCCTGATCGCCAAGGCTGACAGCGCCATGTACCGCGCCAAGCATCTGGGCCGCAACCGCGTGGCGCTGGCCTGATGGGCGGGGTGGTGCCGCTCACGCTGATCACCGGCGCCAGCCGCGGCATCGGTGCCGCCACTGCCAGGCTGCTGGCCGCGCAAGGTCATGATCTGGTGCTGAACTACGCGCGTGACCGCGCGACTGCCGAGGCCCTGGCCGATGAGTTGCGCGCTGATGGTCAGCGCCGCGTCTGGTGCATCCAGGCCGATGTGGCCAATGAAGCGCAGGTGCTGGCGATGTTTGCCCGCATCGATGCCGAAGCTGCTGGGCGCCTCAGCGGCCTGGTCAACAACGCCGGCATCGTGGCGCCGGCGGCGCGGCTGGAGGCCATGGACATGGCGCGCTGGCAGCACCTGTTCGGCGTCAATGTGATGGGCACGCTGCTGTGCTGCCGCGAAGCCGCGCGGCGCATGAGCACCCGCCACGGCGGCGCCGGTGGCGCCATCGTCAACCTGTCTTCGCGCGCCGCCCAGCTGGGCTCGCCCGGCGTCTATGTGGACTACGCCGCCAGCAAGGGCGCCATCGACAGCCTCACTGTCGGGCTGGCGCGCGAGCTGATCGAGGAAGGCATCCGGGTCAACGGCGTGCGCCCCGGCATCATCGCCACCGAGATCCACGCCGACAGCGGCACGGCCGGCGCGCTGGCCGCCGCCGCCGCCGGCATCCCGATCCGGCGCCTCGGCCGCGCCGAGGAAGTGGCCGAGGCCATCGCCTGGCTACTGTCGGAGGCGGCCAGCTACACGGTGGGTGCTGTGCTGGACGTCTCCGGCGGGCGCTGATTCAGCGCCCTGCCCCGCCCGGCCACAGCCGGGCAGGACCTCACGCCAGCCGCGCACCGCGCCGCGTGGCATCACTTCGGCAGCACGACGCTGTCGATGACGTGGATCACGCCGTTGTCGGCCACGATGTCGGTCTTGACCACCTTGGCGTTGTCCACCGTGACACCACCCGTCGTGGCAATGGTCAGCTCGCTGCCCTGCACGGTCTTGACCTTGCCGGCCTTGACGTCCTTGGCCATCACTTTGCCGGGCACCACGTGGTAGGTCAGCACGGCCGTCAGCTTGGCCTTGTCCTTCAGCAGGGCGTCCAGGTCAGCCTTCGGGATCTTGGCAAAGGCTTCGTCGGTGGGCGCAAACACGGTGAACGGGCCCTTGCCCTTCAGCGTCTCGATGAGTCCTGCAGCCTGCAGCGCGGTGGCCAAGGTCTTGAAGCTGCCGGCGGCGACGGCCGTGTCGACGATGTCCTTGGCCTGGGCTGCGACAGCGGTGGCGGCCAGGGCAATGGCGAGGAGGGTCTTCTTCATGAGTCGGTCCTTTGGAGAGAAGTGGCGGGGTTGCTGTCAGGCTGCTGAGCAAGAAGCTCCTACCGCAGACGACGAACGGACTTTGAACCAATGCGTTTCCCATAGCAACCGCATGGTCTATTTGCAGACTGATTAGTTTTCTTCGGGCTGCCCGCTTGCTGCGGCAGCTGCGCGTGATCGAAGCTAAGCTGCGGCCCCATGCAGCTCAGCCCCGCCGCGCTCGCGCGCATCATCCCGTTTGCCATCTTCATGGCCCTGCTGGGCTTGCGCGGCGCGCTGCCCGCCAGCGTGAACTTCGATGCCCGTTGGATCTACGGTCTGAGCGTGCTGCTGGTGGCCGGTGCGCTGATCTGGTTCTGGCGCGACTACGGCGAGCTGGCGCGCCAGAACATGCCCGAGCGGCGCGAGCTGCTGCAGGCCGTCGGCGTCGGCCTGCTGGTCTTCATCGTCTGGATACAGCTGGACGCGCCCTGGATGCAGCTCAGCACGCCGACCGCCAGCTTTGTGCCGCTGGATGAGCGCGGCCAGCTGATCTGGCCGCTGGTGCTGCTGCGCTGGATCGGCGCGGCACTGCTGGTGCCGGTGATGGAAGAGCTGTTCTGGCGCAGCTTCCTGATGCGCTGGATCGACAACCCGCGCTTCGAGGCGGTCGACCCGGCGCGCGCCAGCTTCAAGGCCATCGTGCTGTCCACCTTCATCTTCATGCTGGCGCACACGCTGTGGCTGGCGGCCATCGTGGCCGGCCTGGCCTACGCCTGGCTGTATGTGCGCAGCGGCAAGCTCTGGACCGCCGTGATCGCGCATGCGGTGACCAACGGTGCGCTGGGGCTGTGGGTGGTGACGACTGGGCGCTGGGAGTTCTGGTGACGCAGCCCCGCATTCAGCGCGCTTGAAGCCTGGCTTCAAAACCGCGCAATCGCGCCAGGCCGGGTGGAGCCTACAGTCAGCCTATCGCAACCCCACGAGATGCCACCATGCGCCACCACACTGCCGATGCCGCCACGCTGGACCTCGCTTTCCGCCAGGCCCGCACCTTCAACAAGTTCCGGCCCGAAGCTGTCAGCGAGGCCACGCTGCGCCAGGTCGTCGAGCTGGCGCAATGGGGCCCGACCGCGATGAACGGCCAGCCGGTGCGCTATGTCTTTGTCCAGAGCCCCAAGGCCAAGCAGCGCCTGGCGCCAGCGCTGGCGGCCGGCAACCTCGACAAGACGCTGGCAGCGCCGGTGACGGTCATCGTCGCGGCCGACAGCCAGTTCTTCGAGCACCTGCCCAGCCAGTTCCCCGCCGTGCCGGGCGCGCGCGATATGTTTGCCGGCAACGCTGCCATGGCCGCCGGCACCGCCAGCCGCGACTCGCATCTGCAGGGCGCCTACTTCATCATCGCCGCCCGCCTGCTGGGGCTGGACTGCGGCCCGATGGCCGGCTTCGACACCGCCAAGGTGAACGCCGAGTTCTTTCCGGACGGCCGCTTCCAGGCCCAGTTCCTGATCAACCTCGGCTACGGCGACGCCAGCGGCAACTACCCGCGCGGCCCGCGCTTGGGCTTCGAGCAGGTGGCGCAGGTTCTGTAGGTCAGGAGCGCGCCAGCCCGGCGCGCTGAAGGTGCCTGAAGGCCTCGAACACCCAGGACCGCATGCCCATCACCAGCGTGTAGGGCTTCTTTTCTCCCTCCGGCAGCTTCTGGTCGAGCAGATGCTGCCGCGCAAAATCGTCAGCCACACGCTGCAAGCGTGAGACCAGCTCGCGCGCCATGCCATGGCCCAGCTGGCCGTGCACCAGCATCAGCAACTCGGTTTCGCCGTCGAAGCCGCCCGCGAAGAACTCGCCCATCACCCGCTCGCGGAAGAACTGCATCACCGGCCCGTGCGGCCGCCAGCGAAAGGTCTTGGCAACGCGCAGCTTGTAGCGGTTCAAGGGCTTGAGCTCGATGATGCCCAGCCTGTCCAGTGCCGCCAGATAGCGCGTCACCTCGACCTCGCTGACCCGGTAGGTGGCAACGATCTGCTCCGAGCTCCACTGGCTCAGGCAGCAGATGGCCAGCAGCAGCAGTTTGGCATCCGCCACCACCGCCTTCTCCTGCGCCAGCGTCAGCTCCATGCGCAGCGGTTCGCGCTCCGCCATGCGGCGGGCCAGCTCGGCGAATTCAGTATCGAGCACGCGGCAAACATCATCCACGCGCGACAGCGGCATCTCGCCGCCGGGCGCGAACATTCGCTTGACGCTGGACTCCGACAGACCCAGCTCGCGCGCCATGTCGGCATAGCTGAGGCCCTGGCTCTTGAGTTCGGCCTTGATGACTTCGATGAGGGTCTGGGTGCTTGACATGGGGCGTAGGTGTAGATGGCGCTAGCCGCCGGCTGCGGCACGACGGTAGCGTAACGCGCTACTGCGGCGGCCACCGCACGCCACCGGCGTGGAAATTGGGCGGCGCAGCGCCACGGGCGCTCCAAGATCGCGGCATCACAACAGCCAGGGAGCCGATTCCATGCACCGCACCGCACAACACCCGCTTATCCACCGTGACAGCCGCGCCTGGCGCTTCCAGGTCTGGGCCTCGTTCGGCATCGCCAGCAGCCTCTGTGCCAGCGGCCTGGCCTGGCTGCCCGGCGACGACCTCGACCGCGCTTTCATGGTGATGGGCTATGTGTTCTGCCTGTCCTCCGCCTTCGCTTTGGCCAAGTTCGTCCGCGACAACGAAATCCGGCGTGTCGACACACCGATGTGGCAACTGGTCGTCTGGTCAGGCTTCGCGCTGGCGATGAGCCTGACCGGCTGGGGCCTGTGGCGCATGGGCGTACAGCCGGTCTGGAAGGCCTATCTGCTGGTCAGCTGGCTGTTCCTGATCTCCACCGTGTTCACGCTGGCCAAGATGCTGCGCGATGCGCACGAGGCCGATCTGCTCGAAGCCCGCCACGCGGGCCACCACCAACCGGCTCGCGAGAGCGAATAAGGAGAGACCGCATGAAGCTCAAGACCCCCCTGCTCCTGTCCACCCTGCTGCTGGGCCTGACCCTGCAGCTGCCGGCCCGGGCCCAGTCCACCGTTTCGCAGGCCAGTGCGCTGTCGATGTTCCCGGTGGCCGTCTCAGTGGCCGCGCCGGTGGCTCTGTTCGCCGCCGGCGCGGTGCTGACCGTGGTCGCCGTCGAGACAAGCGCCCGCGGCACGGTCTGGGTGCTGGAGCGCGCTTCCGATGGCGCCCGCGCCAGCGTGGAGTTCAGCGGCCGTGCCAGTGCCGCGATGGGCACGGCCCTGCTCGTGACGGTGATCGCCAGCGGCTATGTGCTGTCCGTTGCAGGTGAGGTGATCGCATTCGTGCCGAATGCCATCGGCCAAGCCCTGCTCCACAACGAGCAGCTGACGCGATGAACGCCGCCACGATCCGCGCCACCTTCGCGCTGCTGTTGGTCTTCACCGCCAGCGCCGCGCGGGCCGGTAGTACTTGCGAGGACAAGCCGCTGAGCCTGCAGCAGATCGAGCGCGGCATGGCGCTGGCCGAGGCTGCTGCGCGCCAACTCGACGCCGGCGCTGCCGATGTCGTGCTGCTGGCCCGCGCCGGCCAGGACCTGGGCAAGTACGGCCTGCAGTGGTCGCACCTGGGCTTTGCCTACCGCGACCGCCGCGGCCCGCAGCCCGTATGGCGCGTGCTGCACAAGCTCAACCACTGCGGCACAGCACGCGGCGACCTGTTCCGCCAGGGCCTGGGCGAATTCTTCCTGGACCGGCCACAGCGCTACGAGGCGGCCTATGCGGCACTGAGCCCGGCCCTGCAGCGGAGTCTGCTGCCGCTGCTGCAGGACGACGCGCGCGTCGCCGCCCTGCACGAGCCGCGCTACAGCATGGTGGCCTACCCGTGGTCACGTCAGTACCAGCAGAGCAACCAATGGGCGCTGGAAACCCTGGCCGCGGCCAGCCGACCCGGGCTGCGCGGCCGCGCCGACGCCCAGGCCTGGCTGCAGGCGCAAGGCTACAGGCCGACGGTTCTGAAGCTTTCGCCCTTCACCCGGCTGGGCGCGCGCGTCGGCATGGCGCACGTTGCTTTCGACGATCATCCGGACACTCAGCGCTTCGCCGGACGCATTGCCACCGTGACAGTTGACTCAGTCTTCGCCTGGTTGCCACAAACGGGGCTCGCGCAGCGGGCAGAATCGGTGCAACAACAAAACCATTAGGGAGAGAGCCATGTCCGAGTCTCATGGTGGCCAGTTCGCGCTGCTGACGCAACGCCGCTTCGCGCCGTTTTTCTGGACCCAGTTCCTCGGCGCAGCGAACGACAACCTGTTCAAGTTCGCCTTCACCGTGCTCGTCACCTACCAGCTGCAGCTGGCCTGGCTGCCGCCGGCCCAGGCCGGGCTGGCAATTGGCGCGCTGTTCATCCTGCCCTTCGTGCTGTTCTCGGCCACCAGCGGGCAACTGGCCGACAAGCACGACAAGACGCAGCTGATCCGCTTCATCAAGAGCCTCGAGATCGCCATCATGGCGCTGGCTGCCTGGGGCTTCTACACGACCCACGTGCCAACACTGCTGGGCTGCGTCTTCCTGCTGGGCCTGCACTCGACGCTGTTCGGCCCGGTCAAGTACGCCTATTTGCCGCAGCAACTCGGCGAGCGCGAGCTCACCGGCGGCAACGGCATGGTGGAGATGGGCACCTTCGTGGCCATCCTGCTGGGCAATGTGGCCGGCGGCCTGCTGATCGCCACGCCGCTGGTCGGCGCCCAGCATGTGGCGATGGTCTGCTTCGCGCTGGCGCTGCTGGGCCGCCTGACCGCGCAGGCCATTCCGCCCTGCCCGGCCACCGACCCGCAGCTGCGGATCAACTGGAACCCGTTCACCGAGACTTGGCGCAATCTGAAGCTGGCACATGAGCAGCTGGCGGTGTTCCGCTCGCTGCTGGGCATCTCCTGGATGTGGTTCTTCGGCGCGGTGTTCCTGGCCAACTTCCCGGCCTTCGCAAAGGAAGTGCTGCATGGCAACGAGCAGGTCGCCTCACTGCTGCTGGTCGTGTTCTCCGTTGGAATTGGCACAGGCTCACTGCTGTGCGAGGTGCTGTCGCGCCGCCACGTGGAGATCGGCCTGGTGCCGCTAGGCGCCATCGGCATGAGCGTGTTCGCCATCGACCTCTACTTCGCCTCGCGCGGCCTGCCGCCCACGGCAGGCGCGCTGGGCCTTTCGGACTTCTTCGCGCAGGCCGCGCACTGGCGCGTGTTGGTCGACCTGTGTCTGCTGGCGCTGTTCGCCGGGCTCTACAGCGTGCCCATGTACGCGCTGATCCAGCTGCGCGCCCAGCCCACGCACCGCGCCCGCATCATCGCGGCGAACAACATCCTCAATGCGCTGTTCATGATCGCCAGCTCGCTGCTGGCCGGCGCGCTGCTGGGCCGCGGGCTCAGCATCCCCGAGCTGTTTCTGGCCGTGGGCCTGGCCAATGCCGTGGTGGCGGCCTACATCTTCCTGCTGGTGCCGGAATACCTGCTGCGCTTTGTCGCCTTCGTGGTGTCGCGCCTGATCTACCGCTTCAAGATCCGCGGTGACGAGCACATCCCGACGCAAGGCGCGGCGCTGCTGGTGTGCAATCACGTCAGCTTCATCGACGCGGTGCTGCTGATGGCCGCCAGCCCGCGGCCAATCCGCTTTTTGATGGACCACCGCATCTTCCGCATCCCGGTGCTGGGCTGGCTGTTCAAGCTGGCCAAGGCCATCCCCATCGCGCCGCAGAAGGACGACCCGGCCACCTACGAAGCCGCCTTCGTCCAGGCCCGCGCGGTGCTGGCCGATGGCGAGCTGCTGTGCATCTTCCCCGAGGGTGGCATCACCCGCGACGGCCAGTTGCAGCCCTTCAAGGGTGGCGTGATGAAGATCCTCGAAGGCCAGGATTCGGTGCCCGTGGTGCCGCTGGCGCTGCAGAACCTATGGGGCTCCTTCTTCTCGCGCGTCGAGCGTGGCGAAGCGATGGTCAAACCCTTCAGGCGCGGCCTGTTCAGCCGCGTGGGCCTGCTGGCCGGTGCGCCGTTGGTCCGCACAGAAGTGAGTCCGGAGCGGCTGCAGCAGCGGATCGGGGAGCTGCTGGCGCTACGTTCACCAAACTGAGATGCACCGTCGCGCAGGCCCGCCTGGGCCTTGACGGATATCCCAGGCACTGTGGCGGGGCATCAGCCGCGGCCGACCTTCGAGCCCTCGCGCCGCCAGAAGCGGCGCAGCCGCAGCTTGACAGCCCGCGCGCTGCGCCACAGCGCGCTGGCATGCACCCAGTCCAGCAGCGCGCCTTTCCAGGCGCTCCAGCGCAGATACAGCTGA
>PNNH01000010.1 GCA_013824165.1 Methylibium sp.
GCCAGACCACCAAATAGATGGCTGCCTCGTCCACCCAGTAGATCGGCACACCGCTGTAGCGGGTGACGACATTGAGCAGGATCGTCAACGTCAGCGCGCCCATCAGCAGCATCAGCGCGATGCGCTCGACGCGCAGGATCGCAGCCGAAGCCTGCTGCAGCCAGCGGGCCCAGCCATGTTGGCGTTTGACGTGAACAGCGTCTTGCATGGGGCTGGGCCTGTACTGGGAGGTGGCGGGGGCGGCTGCGCTGTGCGGGCGTTCAGTCCACCGAGCGGTATTGCTCGGGGCGGGTGGCCAGCGCCTTCTGCACCACGGCGGTGACGAACTCGCGCTCGGCGCCGATCAGCGGCAGGCGCGGGCGGCGCATGTGCTCGCTGCCCACACCGACGAGGGCATCGATCAGCTTGAGGTTCTGCACCAGCTTGTTGGACACATCCAGATGCAGCATCGGCGTCATCCACTGATAGAGCTTCAGCGCCTCGGCCCACTGGCCGGCCTTCATCAAGTCATACAGCGCGACGGTCTCGCGCGGGAAGGCGCAGCCCACGCCGGCTAGCAGGCCGTCGCAGCCCAGCGCAAGGCCCTCAAACGCCAGGTCGTCGACGCCCAGGAAGAGCTGGTAGCGATCACCGAGGGCATTGCGCAGATCGGTGATGCGGCGGATGTCGCCAGTGCTTTCCTTGATCGCCTCGATCCACTTGCAATCGGCCAGCTCCTGCATGTGCTCAGGCTTCAGGTCCACGCGATAGGCCACCGGGTTGTTGTAGACCATCACCGGCTTCTGCGCGGCTTCGGCCATGGTGCGCACGTTCAGCATCGCTTCGCGCGCATCGGCCACATAGATCACCGAGGGCATCACCATGTAACCCGCCACGCCGGCCTTGTTGCAGGCCTCGATGTAGCGCAGCGCCTCGCGGGTGCTGGTCTCGGAGACATTGGCCAGCACGGGGATGCGGCCGTCAGCGGCCTCCAGCGCGATACGCGCGACCTCGACCTTCTCTTCCAGCGTCAGCGTGCTGGCCTCGCCCAGCGAGCCGCAGGTCACCAGGCCGTGGATGCCGTTGCGGATCTGAAAGTCGATGTGCTTGGCCGTGCCTGCGGCGTCGATGCGCTCATCGGCGAAAAACTTGGTGGTGACGGCCGGGAAGATGCCGGTCCAGCGGGCTTGACTCATGGTTTGCTGCTCCTGTTGCGCCTTGAGAAGTGGCGCTTGGATTTAAATATATCAGCAGTATTTCAGTGAAATACTAGAGTAAACGCGCAGAGCGAGTGCCCGCCGCACCCGGAGGCATTGGCGCAATTCGACACAGTCGGCGGGCTTTGCCGCCCCGCATTCGACGAGGCGAGCGGGACCAGGCAGGCCGGGTGCTCTGTTCCGCTCGCGCTGCGCAGGACGGCGCCGGCAGCGCAGAAGGCAAACGACCCGATACCGCCTCTCGGCCGTATCGGGTCGCGCGGGCTTCAGAAGGCCCGGAACGCTGGCGTCAAGCTCAGGTCTTGGCGCTCTTCTTGGCGGCCGCCTTCTTGGCCGGCACCTTGGCGGCGCGCGGCTCGAACTCGAACATCACCTTGCCTTCCTTCTTGTCGTAGGCCAGGAAGGCCTTGAACTTGCGGCGGGTCTTGTTGGAGACGAAGTTCTCCAGCAGATCGGTCTTGCCCGCACTCAGCAGCTTTTGCATCTGCTCGGCCTCGATGGGCTGCTGCAGGATGATCTTGCCGCTCTTGAAATCGCAGGTGACGTTGGCACCGACCGCGTGTTCGCAGACGTAATTCGAGCCATGGTCATAGACATGACCCTGGCACTTGGGGCAGGCGCCCAGCGAAGCTTGGCCGCTGAAGTCCACCGGTTCGCCGGACTCGGCCGCCTTCTTGGCGTCCTCGCCGAAATCGAACTCCAGCTTCCAGTTGGCGATTTCGTCGTCATAGACCAGGGCCAGCTCGGCCGTGAAGGGCCAGCCCGCCTTGGAGCGGAAGCCTTCCAGCGGACCGATCTTCTTGTCAGCCAGGAATTGCTCCACCTCATGCAGTTCGAAGCTGCGGCCGCCGGGGATCTTGCCGATGGAGAAGCCGCAGCCTTCCGCGTCTCCAGACTTGCCGGTGCAGGTGAAACGGCGGTAGTTCTCCTTCACGACGCCGCCGCATTTCGGACAGGGCGCCTTGAGCGTGGCGTAATCGCCGGGGATGGTGTCGCGGTCGTAGGACTTGGCCTTTTGCACGACCTTCTCGGTCATCGCGGCGATCTCGGCCATGAAGGCGTCGCGGTTCAGGCGGCCCTTCTCCATCTCGGCCAGCTTGAACTCCCAGTCGCCGGTCAGCTCGGGGCGGGTCAGCTCCTGCACGTCCAGGCCGCGCAGCAAGGTCATCAGCTGGAAGGCCTTGGCGGTCGGAATCAGCTCGCGGCCCTCGCGCAGCATGTACTTCTCGGTCAGCAGGCCTTCGATGGTGGCGGCGCGGGTGGCTGGCGTGCCCAGGCCCTTCTCGGCCATGGCCTCGCGCAGCTCGTCGTCGTCGATCAGCTTGCCCGCGCCTTCCATCGCCGACAGCAGTGTGGCTTCCGTGTAGCGCGCCGGAGGCTTGGTCTGCAGGGCCTTCACGTCCACGCTCTCGGTCGCCACCATCTCGCCCGGCGCCACGGCCACCAGATTGGCGTCGTCTTCCTGCACTTCCTTGCCGTAGACGGCCAGCCAGCCCGGCTTGACCAGCACCTTGCCGTTGGTCTGGAAGCTGAATTCCTTACCCACGGCCTTCACCGTGCTGATGCGCGTCGTCACCTGAAACTCGGCCGGCGGGAAGAACACCGCCAGGAAGCGCTTGACCACCAGGTCGTAGAGCTTGGCCTCGATGTCGGTCAGGCTCTTGGGCGCCTGCAAGGTCGGGATGATCGCAAAGTGATCCGAGACCTTGGCGTTATCGAAGACCTTCTTGGTGGGCTTGATGTAGCCGTTCTTGATCGCGGTCTTGGCATGCGCCGCCAGTTCGCGCAGCGGACCCGGCAGGTCTTCGCTGGCGATCATCTCGGCGGTCTGCTTGGCAACGGCCAGGTAGTCCTCGGGCAGGAAACGCGAGTCGGTTCGCGGGTAGGTCAGCACCTTGTGCTTTTCATACAGCGCCTGGGCCAGGCTCAGGGTGGTCTTGGCCGAAAAGCCGAAGCGCGAGTTCGCTTCGCGCTGCAACGTGGTCAAGTCGTAGAGGCCGCCGCAGCTGCTGGTGGTGGGCTTGCTCTCTTCGGTCACCGAGGCCGGCTGGCCCTGCACCGCCGCCGCGATCGCGTCGGCATCGGCGCGGTTCCAGAGTCGGTCGGCGCGCGCTTCCGCGTCCTCGCCCTTCTTGAACTTGGGATCGAACCACTTGCCCTCGTACTGCCCGGCCTGGGCATCGAAGGTGCCGCGCACTTCCCAGTAGTCGCGGAAGACATGCTTGCGGATCTTTTCCTCGCGCTCGACCACGATGGACAGCGTGGGCGTCTGCACCCGGCCGACGGTGGTCAGGAAGAAGCCTCCATCGCGCGAGTTGAAGGCCGTCATCGCGCGCGTGCCGTTGATGCCCACCAGCCAGTCGGCCTCGGAGCGGCAGCGCGCCGCATCGGCCAGCGGCAGCATCTGCGCATCACCGCGCAGCTTGTCGAAACCGTCGCGGATCGCCTGCGGCGTCATCGACTGCAGCCACAGGCGCTGCACCGGCTTGTTGATCGCGGCCTTGGCCGTGCCGGCGTACTGCACGATCAGGCGGAAGATCAACTCACCCTCGCGGCCCGCGTCACAGGCATTGATCAGGCTGCTGACGTCCTTGCGGCGGATCAGCTTGACCAGGGCGTTGAGCCGGCCCTTGCTCTTGTCGATCGGGTTGAGGTCGAAGTGCGGCGGGATCACCGGCAGATTGGCGAAGCTCCACTTGCCGCGTTTGACATCGAACTCCTCCGGCGCCTTGATCTCGACCAGATGGCCGACGGCGGAACTGACGACGTAGCCGTCGCTCTCGAAGTATTCATCGTGCTTCTCGAACTTGCCCGCGGTGGGCGTCAGCGCACGCACGATGTCCTGCGCTACAGAAGGCTTCTCGGCAATGATCAGTGCTTTGCTCATGGTTCTTTCTTTACAGCTCGCGGACAGACCCTGCCCATCTGCTGCCTACAATCCGGCCTCGCGCGCACGCACACGCACACATGTACACACGCGCGCACACCCATGAATTCAATGTAACCAAGTCGAGAGATGACGCAAGACGACCCGCTCAGCCCCCGTTCCGGCCGACGCATCCAGGTGCGGCGCTCCGGTGTCCACGGCCGTGGCGTCTACGCGATCGCGTCCATCGAGGCGGGCGACACGCTGATCGAGTACACCGGCGAGCGCATCGACTGGGACGAGGCGCTGCGCCGCCATCCGCACGACCCCAAGCAGCCCAACCATACCTTCTACTTCCACCTCGACACCGGCCAGGTGATCGACGCGCTGCACGGTGGCAACAGCTCGCGCTGGATCAACCACAGCTGCGAACCCAACTGCGAGGCCGAAGAGGACAAGGGCCGTGTCTTCATCAAGGCGCTGCGCGACATCCAGCCGGGCGAGGAGCTGTTCTATGACTACGGGCTGGTCATCGACGAGCGCTACACGGCCAAGCTGAAGAAGGAGTTCGCCTGCTATTGCGGCAGCCCGTTCTGCCGTGGCACGATGTTGACGCCGAAGAAATAGTCCTCAGGCTGCAACAACGCTCACCCTCAAGAAAATCGTTCAGGCACGCGCATGGTCGAACACCAACAATGGGGCGTCGAAGCCCTGTGGCAGGAGCTGGAGCCCCTGCTGCCCGGCATCAGCATCGAGGTGCTGGCGCGGGTCGATTCCACCAATAACGCCTTGCTGGAGCGCGTGCGCAGCGAGGGCCGCCACCCCGGCGAGCGCAGCCCCTACGGCCGCCGCGCCAACGACCTGCAGCCCTGCCTGCTGGTGGCTGAGCACCAGACCCACGGCCGCGGCCGCATGGGGCGCAGCTGGCACTCCAGCAGCAACAGCTCGCTGACTTTTTCGCTGGCGCTGCCGATGACGCTGGCCGACTGGTCCGGGCTGTCGCTGGTGGTTGGCGCCGTGATCGCCGAAGCGCTGGACGCGAGCGGCCCGCAGGCGCCGCGCCTGCAGCTGAAATGGCCCAACGACATCTGGCTGGACGGCCGCAAGCTGGGCGGCATCCTGATCGAGACCGTGCCGGCCGGCCGGCAGCGCATCGCCATCATCGGCATAGGCCTGAACATTGCCACGCCGGCCAGCCCGGCGAGCGACGGCGGCTTCCAGACCGGCTATGCCAGCCTGGACGAACTGCTGCCCGGCATCAGCGCCCCGGAGGTTCTGAAGCGGATCGCCCGCCCGCTGATCGAGGCGCTGCAAGCCTTTGCGCAAGGCGGCTATGCGGCCTGGCAGCCAGCCTTCACGCGCCGCGACCTGCTGCAAGACCAACTGGTAACGGCAGGCGCGATCGAGGGCGTGGCGCGCGGCACCAATGCGCAAGGCGAGCTGCTGATCGAGACCGCGGCCGGCTTGCAGACGGTCACCGGCGGCGAGATCAGCGTCAGGCTGAGCCCCAACGCCGGCAGCGGCGGCGCACGCTGATACGCTAGCGCCCATGCTGAGAACCCTTGTTGCGCTGCTGCTGCTGGTCAATGCCCTGTTTTTCGCCTGGACGCAGGGCTGGCTGGACCCCATCACCGGCTCCCATGCGAACAGCGGCCGCGAACCGCAGCGCATGCAGCTGGAACAGCAGCGCGAGCGCCTGAGCATCCTGTCGCCACAGGCGGCCACCGCGCTGCAACAGCCGGTCTGCCTTGAGTTCGGGCCTTATGCCGGCGACGAGAGCCTGCGCAACGCCCAGGCCGCGCTGGAGCGCCTGGGCCTGACGCCAGCCTCATGGCAGGTGGACAGCAGCGAGCAGCCCGGCGTGTGGGCTGTGGCCACGGCAAAGCTCGATTCCCGCGAGCAGCTCAGCCGCAAGGAAGACGCCTTCAAGCGCCTGAAGATCGACTTTGAAGCGCTGAGCGGCAAGCCCGACGAGCAACCCAGCCTGCTGCTGAGCCGTCACCCCAGCGAGGCCGCCGCCAAGGCAGC
Source organism: Methylibium sp. (assembly GCA_013824165.1). Classification (GTDB taxonomy): domain Bacteria; phylum Pseudomonadota; class Gammaproteobacteria; order Burkholderiales; family Burkholderiaceae_C; genus JACDQM01. Next base: position 6,091 of record PNNH01000010.1, read on the forward strand.
GCTGGAGGGCCGCCGCCCACTGCGCGGCGAACTGCGTGACCTGCGCGTGCTGCAACTGCAAGCGCCGCAGCCGCGCCACCTGCTGCGGCTGCCGACAGCCAATGGCTTGCTGGCACGCCAGATCAGCGAGAACCGCGAAGCCGGTAAGGCACTGGGCACGGCCAAGACCTGCATCGCGCCGGCTGCTGCGGCCGCCGGCAATGGGGCCTCAGCCGCCGCCGCCAGCGCCGCGTCGCGCTGATCAGCACACTGGTCGCCCTGCTGCACTGGCGCCTGGCGCCGGCGCCAATCGTCAGCGACGCGCCGCGCGGGGCCGCAACAAGGCGGCCGCCAAGCCCAGCGCCAGCAGCCACAGCGCGCTCATCGCGCCACCGCCACCACCACCCGAATCCACTGCGCTGGGTGTCGGCGTTGGCGTGGGCGGCGTGACCACCACCGGCGAGACTGCGGCCACCGCCGCGGCGGCGTCCAGCATGCCGGCGCCACAGGTGCTGGTGGTGCAGTAGCACTCCAGCTGCTCGGTTGCAGTCGGCGCCTTGCAGGCCTCGGGGGGCGTCTCGCCAGTCACGCCGCCGCCCGTCGTCACAAACGGTCGGACGGTGGACACCAGGGCGCTGCGCACCTGTGCGGGCGTCAGACTGGGTTGCTGCGCCAGCATCAAGGCCACCGTGCCGGCCACCAGAGGCGTGGAAAAACTGGTGCCGACGCCGCTGGTGTAGTGATCATCGGCAAGCCGCGGCCCTTGGGTGCCACTGTTTCCAGTGCTGACGATCGGGTAGAGGCAGGGGCCGCTGAGGTTGACGCAGTTGCCTCCGGGCGCACTCAGGGTCACCTCGGGGCCGATGCTGGAGAAGCCCACCTTGCTGCCGACATGGCGCAAGCCAGTGACGCTGATGACGTTGGGACAGTTGCCGGGCACGCCCACCGCCAAGCCGGCTGAGTTGCCGGCAGCGGCCACCACCACCACATTCATCGCCGTCAGCTCGGAAATGGTCTCACGGTACAGCACACCGGTGCTGCTGGTCGCCGCGCAGCTGCCACTGCCGCCCAGGCTCAGGTTGAGCACGCGGGCCGCATTCGGATTGGCCGGCAGGCCCGGCACGCTCAGGCCGGCGGCCCAGCGCATAGCCGCGATGATGTCCGAGTCATAGCCGCCGCATTTGCCCAGCACCCGCATCGGCAGGATCTTGCTGTTCCAGGCCACCCCCGCCATGCCCAGGCCGTTGTTGCTGGTCGCGGCGATCAGGCCGGCCACGCGCGTGCCGTGCCAGGAACTGTTGCCGACGTCGTCGCTGGTGCACTGCGAGCCCAGGGTCCGCGCATCCACCTCGGCCTGCGTCACCCAGTCGCCGGGATCGGAGGCATCGGCATCGGCGCCGTTGCCGTCGTTGGCGATGGCCAGCGCCAGGCTGCTGGCGCTGCTGTAGGCCACCATGTCGTAACCGCCGACGATCTGTGCGGCCAAGTCCGGGTGGTCCTTGCGGATGCCGGTGTCCAGCACGGCCACGATGACCGAGCTGCTGCCGGTGCTGCGATCCCAGGCGGCCGGGGCATTGATGCTGGAAACCACCTCATTGGTCGGGGCGCGCAGATACCACTGGCCGGAGGCCGGGCCCTGCCCTGCTACGCCTGCTGGGTAGAGCGGATCGTTGGGCACCAGGGCGCGCTTGCGCAGCTGGTCTACCGCCACCAGTTCGACCTCGGGATCGGCCGCCAGGCGCTTGGCAAGCGTCAGCGAGTCGATGCCGCGCGCCTTCACGACATGGGTACGCGCGTCTAGGCTCAGCCCGGACTGCAGACCCTTGCCTGCAGCAAGACCGCTGCGCAAGGCCAGCGAGTGGGTGCGCTGCTGCGCAATACTGCGCGTCTCGGTATCGCCGCTGCGCATCGACAGCGGCTTGGCCAGCACGCTTTGCGCCGCGGGTTTGAAGCGCACGATCACGCGCGCCTCGGTCTCAGCAGCGACGGCTTGCGTCTGCGCCTGTGCGGCCGACAGCACACCCAGCAAGCCGAGCAGAGCGGCGCCGAGAGAGAAAGAAGAAGGGGATGACAGTCGCATCGGCGAGTCCTTCAGAAATCAGGATCGAAACAGCGCCTTTTCAGGCATCGGCTCAGTGTAGGCGCCGCCTCCGTGCCCAGATGTGACCAGCCGTGAAAGGCATGCAAACGACCGGCCTTTGCCCACGCTGCCAGCTACTCCGCCGCGCTGGTCGGGCGCAGATCGACCGGGCCGCAGCCCACCTTGATTTCCAAGGTTGAGCCGAACATCTGATTAAGCAGGCGCTCGTCCGTGATCGCAAGGCGCTGCGCCTCCAGCCATTTGATCAGCGGCAGCCGGCTGGCCTCGGGCTTGCCAGCCTGGGTGACCTGATTGGGCAGCTTGGGCTGCCGGACCTGATAGCGCAGCGTGAACGGACAGGCCATGGTGTCGAGGTCGAAAAAGGCGTCCAGGCCCTGCTGATTCTCAAGCAAGGCCAGCACGGCATCCAGCGCCAGCGGCTTGGTGAAGGCCACCGGCCGGACGGACGGCTCGGGCTTGAAGGTGAACTGCTGCTCGAACTCGTAAGCCTTGTCTGCGTCCGCGCGGCAGGGCATGCGGTATTGAGCCACATAGGCCTGCACCAGATTTTGCAATGAGGGCGCCGCATTGCTGTAGAGCAGCTTCACCTCAGGTTCGGCGTCAGGCCCGCCGGCGAAGCGCCCTTGCACCAGCACATGGCTCAAGTCATGCCCCATGGACCAGGGCGAAAGGCTCTTGCGCGGCATCACCAGGCAAGACTTGGCATTCGCTGCAGGCCCTGGCTCGGGCGCCACGGCTGCGGGATCGCTGGGCGAGGCGCGGAAGGAAAACTCCTGCACCGCCTTCACCACACCATCGCCTGGCTGCAGACAAGGCAGGCGGTACCAGCTCAGATAGCTGAAGACCTGATCCTGCATGGCCTCGCTGGCCGTGTTGGCCATCAACTCGATGCGCGGCGCCTGGTCGGGCGCCTGGAAATGCATCATCACCCTGACGAACCCCGCGCTCTGCGAGGTCCGGCCGCTGCGCCCATCGGGGAACTTCGGCAGCCGCTCGGGGCGCTGCAGGCAGCTCAGGGACTGCGCGGGCGAGAGCTGGGCCACCGGCGTCTGGGCCAGGGCAGATGAGCAGGCACCCGCCCACAGCAGCAGGCCCAGCATGGCAGTGGAACCGGCGCTGCCGAGACGAACCGAGGGTTTGTGCATGACGCTAGTTCCTGGACCGGGAAAAGCCGCAGTATCACTGCCAGCAATAGCCCAGAGCCATCCCCACTAGGTGGGTCAGTGCGCGTCTTTTCCTGCATGCTTGTCGAGGGCGGTACAGAAGCAAAAAGGGCCTCACCCTTCGGCGAAGCCCTTGCAACCGTCCGGCGGAGCCGGATCTGCCTGCTTACTTGGCGACGACGCGCACCATCTCCAGCACCTTGTTGGAGTAGCCCCACTCGTTGTCGTACCAGGACACCAGCTTGACGAAGGTGCCGTCCAGCGCGATGCCGGCGTCAGCGTCGAAGATCGAGGTGCGGGCATCGCCGCGGAAGTCGGTGGCAACCACCTTGTCCTCGGTATAGCCCAGCACGCCCTTCATTGCGCCCTCGGACTGCGCCTTCATCTCGGCGCAGATCTCGGCGTAGGTGGCGGGGCTGTTCAGTTCCACGGTCAGGTCAACCACCGACACATCGGAGGTCGGCACGCGGAAGCTCATGCCGGTCAGCTTCTTGTTCAGCTCGGGGATCACCACGCCCACAGCCTTGGCGGCGCCAGTGCTGCTGGGGATGATGTTTTCCAGGATGCCGCGGCCGCCGCGCCAGTCCTTGTTGGACGGGCCGTCGACGGTCTTCTGCGTGGCGGTGGCGGCGTGCACGGTCGTCATCAGGCCGCGCTTGATGCCCCACTTGTCGTTCATCACCTTGGCGATGGGTGCCAGGCAGTTGGTGGTGCACGAAGCGTTGGAGATGATGGCCTGGCCGGCGTAGCTCTTGTCGTTGACGCCGAACACGAACATCGGCGTGTCGTCCTTGGACGGGGCGGACATGATGACCTTCTTGGCGCCAGCCGTCAGATGCTTCTCGCCACCCGCCTTGTCCAGGAACAGGCCGGTCGCCTCGACGACGATGTCGGCGCCGATGTCGTTCCACTTCAGCGCAGCCGGATCGCGCTCGGCGGTCAGGCGGATCTTCTTGCCGTTGACGACCAGGGTGTTGCCCTCGACCGAGACCTCGCCATCGAACTTGCCGTGCACGCTGTCGTACTTCAGCATGTAGGCCAGGTAGTCGGGCTCCAGCAGGTCGTTGATGCCGACGACTTCAATGTCCTTGAAGTTCTTGATGGCGGCACGGAACACCATGCGGCCGATGCGGCCGAAGCCGTTGATACCGATCTTGATCGTCATGCGAGTCTCCTAATAAAAATCCGAAGGTTCAGAAAACGAAAAGGGGTGTCACCCGACACCCCCTGCGATCACTTGCGCTTGGCCTTCAAGCGGGCGGCGCCGATGGCCACCTTCACAGTGTCGGCCACGTTCTCAGCCGTGAAGCCGAAGTGCTTGAACAGCACGCCGGACGGGGCCGATTCGCCGTAGGTGTCGATGCCGACGACGGCTGCGCAGCCGTACTTCCACCAGCCGTCGCTGACGCCCATTTCCACTGCGACGCGCGGCAAGTTGGCGGGCAGCACGCTGCTCTTGTACTTGGCGTCCTGACGGTCGAACACATTGGTGCTGGGCATGGAGACCACGCGCGCGGCGATGCCATCCTTGGCCAGCAGCGCCTGCGCATGCAGAGCCAATTGCACTTCGGAACCGGTAGCGATGATCACCACCTGGGCCTTCTTCTTCAGGCCAACTTCATTGGGCTCGGCCAGCACATAGCCGCCCTTGGCGATGTCGTCCACCGCGGTCTTGGGCGCATAGGGCAGGTTCTGGCGCGACAGCGCCAGAACGCTGGGGCGCTGGGCGTTGCCGATGGCCATGGTCCAGGCGACCACGGTCTCGGTGGTGTCTGCCGGACGCCAGACATCCAGGCCCGGGATCAGGCGCAGGCTGGCCACATGCTCGATCGACTGGTGCGTCGGGCCATCCTCACCCAGGCCAATCGAGTCGTGCGTGAAGACATGGATCACGCGCTGCTTCATCAGCGCAGCCATGCGGATGGCATTGCGGCTGTAGTCGCTGAAGGTCAGGAAGGTGCCACCGTAGGGGATGTAGCCGCCATGCAGCGCGACGCCGTTCATGATCGCGGCCATGCCGAACTCACGCACGCCGTAGTTGATGTGGCGGCCGCCGTTGCTGGAACCATCAGCTTCCAGGCGGAAGGCCGGCGTGCTCTTGGTGTTGGTCAGGTTGGAGCCGGTCAGGTCGGCCGAGCCGCCCAGCAGCTCAGGCACTGCTGCGGTGAAGGCCTCCAGCGCCAGCTGGCTGGCCTTGCGGCTGGCCACGGTCTCGGCCTTGGTGTGGGCGGCAATCACGGCGTCAACGGCCGTCTGCGCGAAGTTGGCGGGCAGCACGCCGGCCATGCGGCGCGCGAACTCGGCGGCCAGCTCGGGGAAGGCGGTGGCATAGGCGTCGAATCGCTCGTCCCAGGCCTTCTCGGCGGCAGCGCCAGCAGCCTTGGCATCCCAGTCGGCATAGACCTCCTGCGGAATCACGAAAGGCTCATGCGTCCAGCCGATGGCTTCGCGCGTCAGCTTGATTTCCTCGGCACCGAGCGGCTCGCCGTGGGCCTTGGCGGTGTTGGCGCGATTCGGCGAACCCTTGCCGATATGCGTCTTGGCCATGATCAGCGTGGGCTTCTCGCTGCTCTTGCGGGCTTCGGCGATGGCGGCGTCGACCGCTTCCACATCGTGGCCGTCCACCGAGCCGATCACGTTCCAGCCATAGGCCAGGAAGCGCTGCGCGGTGTTGTCGATGAACCAGGGCGCGACCTGGCCGTCGATGGAGATGCCGTTGTCGTCGTAGATGGCGATCAGCTTGTTGAGCTTCCAGGCGCCAGCCAGCGCGCAGGCCTCGTGGCTGATGCCCTCCATCAGGCAGCCATCGCCCAGGAACACATAGGTGTTGTGGTCGACGATGGCATGGCCATCGCGGTTGAACTCCTTGGCCAGCATCTTCTCGGCC
>PNNH01000037.1 GCA_013824165.1 Methylibium sp.
CTGCTGGACCGGATGGAAGTGATCCGCCTGTCTGGTTACACCGAGGACGAGAAGGTCAACATCGCCCAACGCTATCTGCTGCCCAAGCAGCGTGAGAACAATGGCGTCAAGGACGAGGAGATGGATGTCACCGAGTCCGCGATCCGCGGCATCATCCGTTACTTCACTCGCGAAGCCGGTGTGCGTTCGCTTGAACGCGAGATCTCGAAGATTTGCCGCAAGGTGGTCAAGGGTATTCAGCTCAAGACGTACGAAGGCAAGGTTGTCGTGACGGAAGAGAACCTTCATGACTTCCTCGGTGTGCGCAAGTACGACTTTGGCCGGGCGGAGAAATCGAACCAAGTCGGTCAGGTGGTTGGTTTGGCGTGGACCGAAGTGGGTGGCGATCTGCTGACCATTGAGGCGACGGCCATGCCGGGCAAGGGCAACATCATCCGCACCGGACAACTTGGCGATGTGATGAAGGAGTCCGTCGAGGCTGCCCGTACGGTCGTGCGCTCGCGGGCGCGTCGACTCGGTATCAAAGACGAGGCGTTTGAGAAGCGAGATGTGCACATTCACGTGCCGGACGGCGCCACGCCGAAAGACGGGCCGAGTGCTGGTATCGCGATGACCACTGCTTTTGTCTCCGCGCTGACGGGCATTCCGGTTCGCGCCGATGTCGCGATGACCGGGGAAATCACTCTGCGTGGCGAAGTGACGGCGATCGGCGGGCTAAAGGAAAAGTTGCTGGCGGCGCATCGCGGTGGCATCAAGACCGTGATGATCCCGGAAGAGAACGTCAAGGACCTTCAAGACATCCCCGAGAACGTCAAGAATCAGCTTGAGATCGTCCCGGTCAGGTGGATTGACCGAGTGCTTGAAGTTGCACTTGAGTCTGCGCCTCAGGCTTTGCCGGATGAAGAGCCGGTCGCCAAGGATGCGCCAGCGACTGCCGAAGTGGCAAAGGCTGACGCCACCAGCGAGTCCATCAAGCACTGACTGATTTGAATTGTTCCGCGCAGAATGCTTGCGCGGGGTGGGAATTTCAGCTTAGAATATGAGCTTCAGCGCAGACGGCGCAGCGCAAGGTCCTTAGGGAGTTTGCATTGTGTGCGGTGTGTTGAAACTAAGCGGGTGTAGCTCAGTTGGTAGAGCGCGACCTTGCCAAGGTCGAGGTCACGAGTTCGAGCCTCGTTACCCGCTCCAGTTTTCGAAGGGAAGCCCCGGCTTCCCTTTTTTATCGAAGCTGCTGTTTCTGACGGCAGCGCTGTCGGAATCTCACCAAAAGATTCTGGGGCGCGGTAGCAAAGCGGTTATGCACCGGATTGCAAATCCGTGTAGGTCGGTTCGACTCCGGCCCGCGCCTCCAAAGACATGCGGGTGTAGCTCAGTTGGTAGAGCGCAACCTTGCCAAGGTTGAGGTCACGAGTTCGAGCCTCGTTACCCGCTCCAGAAGACCGGCTCGCGCCGGGCTTGACGCCACCAAACGTCAGGCGAAATGCGGGTGTAGCTCAGTTGGTAGAGCGCAACCTTGCCAAGGTTGAGGTCACGAGTTCGAGCCTCGTTACCCGCTCCAAATGTAAAAAGGGGAAGTCTTCGGACTTCCCCTTTTTTTCTTTGCGAATGGTGACGCCTGTCGATGTGAGGTGCACGGTGATAATGCCGTCGCATCAGCGCCGCCCGGGTGGTGAAATTGGTAGACGCAGCGGACTTAAAATCCGCGGCCCTTGATCGGGCGTACGGGTTCGAGTCCCGTCCTGGGCACCAGCGGCGCTATTCACTCTGAGGGTTAGCAATGGCTCTGTTTGCCCGCGACATGCTGAACGATGGCGTCGCCAAGCGCGAAGTGTTCGGATGGGCGATGTACGACTTCGCCAATTCCGGGTACACGACGGTCGTGCTAACGGCGGTCTACAACGCCTACTTCGTCAGCGTTATCGCACAAGGCACAGCGTCAGCGACGCTGATCTGGACCAGCCTGCTTGCGCTATCCAATCTGCTGGTGATGCTGATCATGCCGGGGTTGGGTGCGTATGCGGATCGACGCTCAGCGAAGAAACGCCTGCTTGGCTTGATGACACTGGGCTGCGTGGCCTCGACTGTGGGCCTCGGGCTCGCGGGCCAAGGCGAAATGGCCTGGGCCGCAGCCGCGGTCGTGATCTCCAATACCTGCTATGCCTGCGGCGAGGCCTTGATTGCCGCATTCCTTCCCGAACTGGCCCGGCGAGATTCGCTCGGACGCGTGTCCGGTTGGGGCTGGGCCTTCGGCTATTTCGGCGGGATGCTGGCGCTCGGCTTGAGCCTGGCCTACGTGCTGCACGCGCAGGCAGCGGGCATTCCTGCCACCGAGTTCGTTCCAGTGACCATGTACATCACGGCAGCCGTCTACGCCGCTGCCGCCTTGCCGACATTCTTGCTGCTGCGTGAGCGCGGAAGCAGTGGCTCGGCCGCACCCGCTGCGGCGCGCTTGAAGGTGTCGGCATGGGCCGGGCTGGGCGCTTCCTGGGCGCGGGCCAAGCGCTATCCGGACTTTCTTCGGTTTCTGCTGTGCGGCACCAGCTATCAGGCGGGGATCGCTGTCGTGATCGCATTGGCCGCGGTCTATGCCGAGCAGACGCTGGGCTTCACGCAGGCGCAGACCATGGCTCTGGTGTTCCTGGTCAACATTGCGTCGGCGGTGGGCGCCTTCGGGTTCGGCTATTTCGAGGACCGAGTCGGCCACCAGCGGGCCTTGGCATTCACGCTGGTGGGGTGGACGGGCATGACGCTGCTGGCCTTCGTTGCCACCGTTCCCTGGCTGTTCTGGATGGCGGCCGTGCTGGCTGGCCTGTGCATGGGCTCAAGCCAGTCCTGCGGGCGTGCCTTGGTGGGCGCGTTGACTCCGTCCGACCGATTGGCTGAGTTCTACGGGCTTTGGGCCTTCGCCACACGGCTGGCGGCCATCATCGGGCCGCTGAGCTACGGGCTCGTCACTGTGCTGACCGATGGCAACCATCGCTTGGCCATTCTCAGCACTGGCGCCTTCTTTCTGCTGGGCTGGTGGATCCTGTCGGGTGTCGATGTGGCGCGCGGCCAGGCCGTGGCCAGGGCTGAATGAGCACGAGCTAGATCGAGACCTTGTCGAGGGTGAGTGGGGCGCTTGCCAATGCAGCAGGTGCCAAGGCTTGTAGGCCAGACAGTTCGCCAGTGGCTTCCAGCCTCAGAAAGGCAGACTTCGTGTCGTCACTCGCGGCCCAGAACCGCAGGGCCTGCCGGGCCACGGCGTCTTCGACATTGAGCAGTAGGACCCCGCTGCCCAGCTTCTCCTGGAGCAGCGCTTGGATCAAGGGATAGTGCGTGCAGCCCATTAGCACCGTGTCGACCAAGGACTGCCGCAGCGGAGCGCAGCAGCGCTCGACTAGCTCAATCAAGGCAGGACTTGCGAGCTGTCCTGTCTCGATCAGCCCGGCCAAGCCAGGGCAGGGCTGACTGAAGACCTGCACGTCAGGAGCATGCTCGCTCAGCAGCGCCTGATAGCGTGCGCTGGCGAGCGTTGCAGGTGTGGCGAGCACGCCGATGCGTTTGTTCCGGCTGGCAGCAACGGCGGGTTTGATACCAGGTTCGATACCGACGATAGGGCGGTCCGGCCAGCGTTGGCGCAGCGTGGTCACGGCGTGCGCGGTGGCCGTGTTGCATGCCACCACCAGCAGCTTGGCGCCTGAATTCCACAGATGCTCGGCAATGGCCAGGCTGCGCTGCTGGATGAATTCGCTGGGTCGTTCGCCGTAGGGCGCGAATGCGGTATCGGCGACGTAATGCAGCGGCGCAAACGGCAGTGCGCGCCGCAAGGCTCGCAGCACTGTCAGGCCGCCGACGCCGGAGTCGAAGACGCCAATGGTGGCGGTGGGAGGCTGGTGCGGGCGGATCATCAGGATCGGCAGTCTAGTTGGCGCGCTGCCTGGCCCGCGCCGCGTCGTTAAAATAGAACGGTCGTTCTATTTTTTGTCGTTTTGGCGCTTGGGTGACTCTGTCTTGCCAGAGGGCGCCCGTAGAATCCGCGGTTAACGTAAACGTCAATTCATCCTGGAGCACTTCGATGAAGGTATTGGTTCCCGTCAAGCGAGTGGTGGACTACAACGTCAAGGTTCGCGTCAAGAGCGATGGCTCCGGCGTCGACCTGGCCAATGTGAAGATGAGCATGAACCCCTTTGACGAGATTGCCGTCGAAGAGGCGGTGCGTCTGAAGGAGAAGGGCGTGGTCACGGAGGTGATCGCTGTTTCCTGTGGCGTCACCCAGTGCCAGGAGACCCTGCGCACTGCGATGGCCATTGGTGCGGACCGCGGCATCCTGGTCGAGACCGATGTCGAGTTGCAGCCGCTGGCCGTGGCCAAGCTGCTCAAGGCGCTGGTGGACAAGGAGCAGCCGCAGCTGGTGATCCTGGGCAAGCAGGCGATTGACGACGATTGCAACCAGACTGGCCAGATGCTGGCCGCGCTGGCGGGTCTGCCGCAAGCCACCTTCGCCTCCAAGGTCGAAGTGGCCGATGGCCGTGCCTCGGTGACGCGTGAAGTCGACGGGGGTCTGGAGACGCTGAGCGTCAGCCTGCCGGCCGTCATCACCACGGACCTGCGCCTGAATGAGCCGCGCTACGTGACCTTGCCCAACATCATGAAGGCCAAGAAGAAGCAGCTCGACGTGCTCAAGCCGGCTGATCTGGGCGTGGATGTGGCACCGCGCATCAAGACGCTGACCGTGGCCGAGCCGCCCAAGCGCAGCGCCGGCATCAAGGTGGCCGATGTGGCCACGCTCGTCCAGAAACTCAAGACTGAAGCCAAGGTGATCTGACCATGACCGCACTCGTCATTGCCGAACACGACAATGCGTCCATCAAGGGCGCGACCCTGAACACCGTGAGCGCCGCTGCTGCCTGTGGCGGCGACGTGCATGTGCTGGTGGCTGGCCATAACGCTGGCGCTGCTGCTGCCGCTGCGGCCCAGATCGCCGGCGTGTCCAAGGTGCTGCACGCCGATGGCGCCAGTCTGGCCGAGGGCTTGGCCGAGAACCTGGCCGCGCAAGTGTTGGCCATTGCTGGCAACTACAGCCACATCCTGTTCCCGGCCACGGCCTCGGGCAAGAACGTGGCGCCGCGCGTGGCGGCCCTGCTGGACGTGGGCCAGTTGAGCGATGTGACCAAGGTCATCAGCGCCGACACCTTCGAGCGCCCGATCTACGCAGGCAACGCCATTGCCACGGTGCAAAGCGGCGACGCCACCAAGATCCTCACCGTGCGCACCACCGGCTTCGACCCAGCGGCAGCCACCGGCGGCAGCGCCGCCGTCGAGAGCCTGGCTGCTTCGGACGACAGCGGCAAGAGCCGCTTCGTCGGCCGTGAGGTGACCAAGAGCGACCGTCCTGAGCTGACCGCGGCCAAGATCATCGTCTCCGGTGGCCGCGCGCTGGGATCGAGCGACAAGTTCAATGAAGTGCTGACGCCGCTGGCCGACAAGCTGGGCGCCGCGCTGGGAGCCAGCCGTGCTGCCGTGGACGCTGGCTATGCGCCCAACGACTGGCAGGTCGGCCAGACCGGCAAGATCGTCGCGCCGCAGCTGTATATCGCCGCGGGTATCTCGGGTGCCATTCAGCACCTGGCTGGCATGAAGGACTCCAAGGTGATCGTGGCGATCAACAAGGATCCGGAAGCGCCGATCTTCTCGGTGGCCGACTACGGTCTTGAGGCCGATCTGTTCACGGCTGTGCCGGAGTTGGTGAACGCCCTCTGAGCCTCGCTGGTCTAGCGAGCCCCAGGGCGCCCGACTTCGCGGTCGCGGCGCCCTTGTTGTATCTGGAGACAAGAACATGACTTACCGCGCCCCCGTCAAGGACATGCTGTTCAATATGCAGGAACTCGCCGGCCTGCAGACCCTGACCGAGATCCCCGAGTTCGCCGATGCTGGCATCGAGACTGCACAGGCTGTGCTCGAAGAGTGCGCCAAGCTCAACGAGAACGTGATCGCCCCGCTGAACTGGGAGGGCGACAAGAACCCGTCCTACTGGAAGGACGGCCAGGTCTTCACCACGCCCGGCTTCAAGGATGCGTTCCGCCAGTTCGCCGAAGGCGGCTGGCAGGGCTTGCAACACCCGAGCGAGTTTGGCGGCCAGGGCCTGCCCAAGACCATCGGTGCTGCCTGCGGCGAGATGATCAACAGCGCCAATATGAGCTTCGCGCTGTGCCCGCTGCTGACAGACGGCGCGATCGAGGCCCTGCTGACGGCGGGCAGCGACGAGCAGCGTGCCACCTACATCCCGAAGCTGATCGACGGCAGTTGGACCGGCACGATGAACCTGACCGAGCCACAGGCCGGCTCGGACCTGGCCCTGGTGCGTACGCGCGCCGAGCCGCAGCCGGATGGCAGCTACAAGATCTTCGGCACCAAGATCTTCATCACCTATGGCGAGCACGACATGTCCGAGAACATCGTGCATCTGGTGCTGGCCCGCGTGGCCGGCGCGCCGGAAGGGGTGAAGGGCATCAGCCTCTTCATCGTGCCGAAGTTCATGGTCAACGCGGACGGCTCGCTGGGCGCGCGCAATGACGCGCACTGCGTTTCGATCGAGCACAAGATGGGCATCAAGGCCAGCCCGACGGCGGTGCTGCAGTTCGGCGACCACGGTGGTGCTGTGGGCTACCTGATCGGCCAGGAGAACCGCGGACTGGAGTACATGTTCATCATGATGAACGCCGCACGCTTCGGTGTGGGCGTGCAGGGCATCGCCATCGCGGAACGCGCTTATCAGAAGGCCGTGGGCTATGCGCGCGATCGCGTGCAGTCGCGTCCGGTGGACGGCTCGGTGGCCGGCAGCGCCGCCATCATCCATCACCCGGATGTGCGCCGCATGTTGATGACCATGCGTGCGCTGACCGAGGGTTGCCGTGCCATGTCGCTGGTGGCCGCGTCGGCCTATGACGCTGCGCATCACCACCCTGATGCCGACACGCGCAAGCAGAACCAGGCCTTCTACGAATTCATGGTGCCGCTGGTCAAGGGCTACAGCACCGAGATGAGCCTGGAGGTCACCGACCTAGGCGTGCAGGTGCATGGCGGCATGGGCTTCATCGAGGAGACAGGCGCAGCGCAGTATTACCGTGATGCCAAGATCCTGACCATCTACGAGGGCACCACCGCCATCCAGGCCAACGATCTGGTCGGGCGCAAGACCCTGCGCGATGGTGCCCAGATGCCCAAGGCCGTGGCTGCGCAGATCGAGGCGACCGAGCGGTTGCTGGCTCAGCGCAGCAGTGCTGCGGCCGCGGTGATGCTCAAGCGCCTGTCGGCTGCGCGCGTGGCCTTTGTGGAGTCGGCCGAGTTCATCGCCGGCTCGGGCAAGGGCAATCCGAATGCCGCGTTCGCCGGCTCGGTGCCCTATCTGATGCTGGCCGGCAATCTGGTGGCGGGCTGGCAGATGGCGCGCGCGCTGATGGTGGCGGAAGACAAGCTGGTCGCAGGCGAAGAGGCGGCCTTCATGAGCGCCAAGATCGCGACGGCACGCTTCTATGCCGAGCACATCCTGACCCGTGCTGGCGGTCTGCGCGATGCCATCGTCGAAGGCGCCGACAGCGTGACGGCCTTGCCGCTCGAGGCCTTCTGAGGCCTCGGCTGTCGCCCAGGTGATTGGGGCCTTTGCGCCCCGTTACCACACTAGCCAGCTTGGCATTGATAAGACATTTTGGAGACTCGCGTGGCACTGCCTCCCATCCTGCAAAACCTGCCCCTACCCATCATCGGCTCGCCGCTGTTCATCATCAGCAATCCCAAGCTCGTGATCGAGCAGTGCAAGGCCGGCGTCGTCGGCTCGATGCCGGCGCTGAATGCCCGTCCTGCCGAGCAGCTGGACGAATGGCTGGCCGAGATTACCGAGACGCTGGCGGCCTACAACAAGGCAAACCCGGACAAGCCGGCGGCGCCGTTCGCCATCAACCAGATCGTGCACAAGAGCAATGACCGGCTTGAGCACGACATGCAGGTCTGTGCCAAGTACAAGGTGCCCATCATCATCACCTCGCTGGGTGCGCGTGAAGATGTCAACGCCGCCGTTCATGCCTGGGGCGGCGTGGTGCTGCACGACATCATCAACAACAAGTTTGCTAAGAAGGCCATCGAGAAGGGCGCAGATGGCCTGATCGCGGTGGCGGCCGGTGCTGGTGGCCACGCGGGCTTGAAGAGCCCGTTCGCGCTGATCCAGGAGATCCGGGAGTGGTTCGATGGCCCCATTGCACTGTCCGGCTCGATTGCCAGCGGCGACGCAGTGCTGGCCGCGCAGGCCATGGGGGCGGACTTTGCCTACATCGGCTCGGCCTTCATCGCCACTGAAGAGGCGCGCGCGGTGGACGCCTACAAGCAGATGATCGTTGACAGCAACAGCGACGATATCGTGTACAGCAACCTCTTCACCGGCGTGCATGGCAACTATCTGCGCGGCTCCATCGTCGCGGCCGGCATGGACCCCGACAAGCTGCCCGAGAGCGATGCCAGTCAGATGAACTTCGGCGGTGACGCCAAGAAGGCCTGGAAGGACATCTGGGGCTGCGGACAAGGCATCGGTGCGATTCGCGAGGTGGTGCCGGCCCGCGTGCTGGTCGAGCGCCTGGCGCGCGAGTACCAGGCCGCGCGCAAGCGTCTGGCGCTTGGCTGATGAAGCCGCCGGGCGGGCGATCTGCATCGCCTGGGTGACGAAGGCGGGGGCTAACCCCGCTTTTTTTATGTCCGCGCTGTGGCAAAAAGCGAAGCCTGTGTCTTCGATCCCTCGCCCAAAGGACTTGCCATGAGCCAGCGCTTGATCATCAGCAACTGCAGCCTGTTCGATAGTGCCACGCTCGAACTGCAGCCGCACACCACGGTGGTGGTGGAGGGGCAGCGCATCGCCCATATCACTCAGCAGCCTCTGCAGGTGGACGATGCGGCGCAACACATCGATGCCGGCGGCCGCGTGATGCTGCCGGGCCTGATCGATGCCCATGTGCATGTGACGGCGGTGTCGCACGATGTGCTGCGCCTGTCGGCCCAGCCGCCGTCGCTGATCACGGCGCAGAGCAAAGGCGTGCTGGAAGGCCTGCTGGCACGCGGCTACACCACGGTGCGCGATGCAGCCGGGGCGGACTTCGGCCTGCAGGAGGCAGTCGAACGCGGGCTGTTCGATGGACCGCGGCTGTTCATTGCCGGCCACCCGATCACGCAGACCGGTGGTCATGCCGATGCCAGGCCCAAAGGCACCAGAGAAATCTTCTGCACCTGCGCTGGACTGGGACTGTTCGGTGCCGTCGCCGATGGTGATGCCGAAGTGCGCCGCGCCGTGCGCGAGCAGGTCCGCAACGGCGCCAACCATATCAAGGTGATGGCCGGCGGCGGCGTTGCCAGCCCGACCGATCCCATCGACGGCACGCAGTACTCGATGGCCGAATTGACGGCCATCTGCGAGGAGGCTGATGCTGCCAATCTCTACGTGTTGGCGCATGCCTACTCGCCGCGCTCCATCATCCGCGCGGTGCAAGCCGGCGTGCGTTCGATCGAACATGGCAATCTGCTTGACGAAGAATCTGCCCGCGAGATGAAGCGCCATGGCGCCTATCTGGTGCCGACCTTGGCGACCTACGAGGCGTTGGCCGAGGAGGGGGCTCGGCTGGGCTGGACGGACGAGATGTTGGCCAAGCTGGAACGGGTGCAGTCGCGTGGCATCGAGGCCATCCGTCTGGCTCGCTCTGAGGGCATTCCGATGGCCTTCGGCACGGATCTGCTGGGTCATATGCAGCCGCGCCAGAACCGCGAGTTTGCGCTGCGGGCAGCTGCCGTGCCGCCGCTGGAGATTCTGCAGAGTGCGACCTGGACGGCCGCGCAACTGATGCGTCAGGAACGTGACATCGGCCGCATTCAGCCTGGCGCCTATGCCGATCTGCTGCTGATTGATGGCGATCCGCGCCATAGCTTGTCCATGCTGGAGCAGCCCGAGCAAGGCGTGAGGCTGGTGATGAAGGCGGGTCGGATCTACCGGAACAAGCTGCAATGAAGAAAGCCGCCCGAAGGCGGCTTTCTGTTCAAACGCGCAGGGCGCTTACTTGATGCTGGTGAAGCGGGCTTCCGGGCGGTCGTCCGAGCGATGCACGGTCTGCACATTGGCGCGCATGGCCCAGGGGCGCATCTGGTGGTGCAGCGGCACGAACAGGTGCTCGTCACGGGTGCGCAGCAGCGCTTCTTTGATCATGGCATTGCGCTTGGGCACATCGGTCTCGGTCTTCATCGCATCGACCAACTGGTCGATCTTGGCGTCGCTGACCTTCGAGTAGTTGAAGTTGCCGTCGGCGCCGGTCGTCTTGGTGCGCACCAGCGACTGCAGCGCGTACTGCGCGTCGTAGGTGGCGACGCCCCAGCCCAGCATGTACAGCGAGGTTTCGAACTTCTGGAACGTCAGGCTGTGCTGCGCCATCGGGGTGGCGACCAGTCGTGCCTTGATGCCGATCTTGGCCCACATCGAGACTGCGGCCTGGCAGACTTCCTCGTCGTTGACGTAGCGGTTGTTCGGGCAGTTCAGCTGCACGTCGAAGCCGTCCGGATAGCCAGCTTCGGCCATCAGCTTCTTGGCCTTCTCCACATCAGCCTTGATCGGCTGATCAATGTCAGGTGTGTTGCCATTGACTCCCGGGGCCACCATGATGGCGGCCGGAATCGAGAGGCCGCGCATGATGGTGCGCTTGATAGCCTCGCGGTCGATGGCGACGTTCATGGCCTCGCGCACGCGCTTGTCCTTGAAGGGGTTCTTGCCCTTGACGCTGGAGCCCTTGAGTTCATCGCTGCCCTGGTCCATCGCGAAGAAGATGGTGCGGACTTCAGGGCCTTCGATGATCTTCAGCTTTGGGTCAGCCTTCAGCCGGGCCACGTCCTGGGTCGGCAGATCGGTCAACAGATCCACATCGCCCGAGAGCAGGGCTGCCACGCGAGTCGGGTCGGACTTGATCGGCAGGTAGCTGACTTCAGAGATGTTGCTGGCGCGGGCCTTGTCCCACCACTCGGGGTTCTGCACCATCGAGACCTTCTGGTCGGGCTGCCAGCCGGTGATACGGTAGGCGCCAGTGCCCATCACGTTGCGCGAAGCAAAATTGTCTTCCTTGGCCTTGTAGTCCTGGGTGTTGACGGAGTTGTTCTTCTCCGCCCACGCCTTGCTCATGATGCGGAAGTCAATGATGTTGCGCAGCAGGATCGGGTTCGGTGCTTCCAGGATCAGGTCGACCGTGTGGCTGTCAACCTTCTTGATCTCCTTGATACCGGTCACGTAGATCTGCATCGTGCCCTGCGGCTGCTTGATGCGGCCGAAGGAGAACACCACGTCGTCGGCGGTGAA
>PNNH01000106.1 GCA_013824165.1 Methylibium sp.
CAGCCGGTGCTTCTCGGCCACCGCGCCCCAGCAGGCGCCCGCGCCACGTGCTGCCTGGCAGGCGTCGGCGTTGGTGCTGGTGACCGCATTGAATAAGCCCCAGCTCAGCAGCTGCGGCAGGGCATAGAGCGCCAGCGCCAGCAGCAGCACCGTGGTGACGCCGCTGCGCCAATCGGCGAACAGCTGACGCCGCAGCAAGGCCAGCAGGCCACGCCGGGCGCCTGGCGCTGGACGGGGTGGCAGAAATTGAAAGCTTGGCGAGTTCATCACCGCTCCTGGATCGCCGCGCGGCGGTTGTACCAGTTCATCAGCGCCGAGGTGCTCAGCGAGGTCGTCAGGTAGATCAGCATCACGATGGCGATGCACTCGACGGCGCGGCCGGTCTGGTTGATGGCGGTGTTGCTGATCGAGACCACATCCGGGTAGCCGATGGCCACCGCCAGCGAGGAGTTCTTGGTCAGGTTCAGAAACTGGTTGGTCATCGGCGGGATGATGACGCGCAGGGCCTGCGGCAGCACCACCAGCTGCATCGACTGTCCCGGCGTCAGGCCCAGGCTGGCGGCTGCTTCGGTCTGCCCCTTGGGCACCGAGGCGATGCCGGCGCGCACCACCTCGGCCACGAACGCGGCCGTGTAGAGCGTCAGCCCGAACAGCACGGCCATGAACTCGGGCGTCATCACCGCGCCGCCTTCGACCATCACTTCGGCGATATGCGGCACATCCCAGGCGGTGGGCGCGCCACCCGCCAGCCAGCCGGCCAGCGCCGCCAGCAGCACCAGCAGGGCCGGCACCAGCAGCAGGCTGCCAAGTTGGCCGGTGGCCTCGAAGCGCTTGATGGTGCGGCGTCGCCACAGCCAGGCGGCGATCAGGCCGAGCGCTGCGCCCGCCAGCGCCAAGGTCTGCCCCAGACCCCAGATCGGCACCGGAATCTGGAAGCCGCCCTTGCTGAGAAAGGCAAGACCTGCCACCGACATCGGCTCGGTCGCATCCGGCAGCCACTCGGTCAGCAGCAGATACCAGAGCAGCAGCTGCAACAGGATGGGCACATTGCGGAACAGCTCCACATAGCCGTAGCACAGGCCGCGCAAGAGGGCGTTGCGCGAGAAGCGCCCGACACCGACCAGGGTGCCCAGCACGGTGGTCAGCACGATGCCGATCAAGGCGACGCGCAGCGTGTTGGCCAGGCCGACGGCAAAGGCGCGCCAGTAGGGGTCCATCGCGTCGTAGGGCAGCAGCGTCTCGCCGATATCGAAGCCGGCCGGCTGTAGCAAGAAGCTGAAGCCGCTCTGGATGCCACGGGCACGCATGTTCTCCAGCGTGTTGTGGGCTAGGAACCAGAGTCCCAGCGCGATCAGCGCCAGTGCGATGACTTGATAGACGAGGGCGCGCACGCGACGGCTGCGCCAGTTCCAGGCTCCACCGGGCGGTGGTGCTGGTCTTGGACTCATGGGGACTTCTCCGGCTCTCTGACGGACATGCGGGCCGCCCGAGGCAGCCCGCATGCAGGGGTCATAGGCTCAACAGGCGATCAGCGGATCGGCGGGGCGTACATGATGCCGCCCTTGTTCCACTGGTTGTTCAGGCCGCGCGGCAGTTTCAGCGCCGAGTTCGGGCCGACGTTGCGCTCGAAGATCTCGCCGTAGTTGCCGGTCGCCTTGACGGCCTTGACCATCCAGTCGCGGTCCAGGCCCAGCAGCTTGCCGGTGTCTTCGGTGGCGCCCAGGATGCGCTGTACCACCGGGTCGGTGCTGCTGGTCTTGAGTTGCTCGACATTGGCCTGGGTGATGCCGTACTCCTCGGCCTCGATCAGGCCGTAGGTCACCCACTTGGCAATCGCGAACCACTCGTCGTCACCGCGGCGCACCGAGGGGCCGAGCGGTTCCTTGGAGATCAGGTCCGGCAGGATCATGTGATCGGCCGGGTTCTTGGCTTCCTTGTTGCGCACCGAGGCCAGGCCGGACGCGTCGGTGGTGTAGGACTGGCAGCGGCCGGCGAAGTAGGCGCCGGTGGCGGCCTCGACCTTCTCGAACACCACTGGCTTGATGTTGAGGTTGTTGGCGCGCGCAAAGTCGGTCAGGTTCTTCTCGGTGGTGGTGCCGGACTGCACGCAGATGGTGGCGCCCTTGAGCTGCTTGGCGCTCTTGATCTTGCCCTTGGCCGGCACCATGAAGCCCTGGCCGTCGTAGTAGGTGACGCCGGTGAAGTGCATGCCCAGCGAGGCATCGCGGTTCAGCGTCCAGGTGGTGTTGCGCGACAAGATGTCGATCTCGCCCGACTGCAGTGCGGTGAAGCGCTGCTGCGCGTTCAGCGGCACGAACTTGACCTTGCTGCCATCGCCCAGCACGGCAGCGGCGATGGCGCGGCAGATGTCCACATCCAAGCCGGTCCAATTGCCCGAACTGTCCGCCGCGCTGAAGCCGGCCAGACCGGTGTTGACGCCGCAGACCACCTGTCCGCGCGCCTTGATGGCGTCCAAGGTCTTGCCCGCATGGGCGCTGCCTGCGGACAGCATGGCGGCGGAGGCAATCAGACCAGCGACCAGGGCATTCGAGCGAAGTGATTTCATCGGAGGGCTCCAGGGTTGGGCCGCTCGGGGCGAGCGGCGACGATGGCTCCGACGATAGGTGCAAAGCCGCATCCGCCGGGATAGGGCGAACACTAGGCATGGGCGCGGTGCGGCAGGGCGCGAGCTGGTGCATGGCGCCCCAGTTTGCGGCGGGCAGACCGGGGCACTGGCCCGGCCTGCCCGCCGCGGGACCTCAGCTCTTCGTGGCGGCGGCCTCGGTCTTGTCGGCCTTGGCCTTGGTGGCCTTCTTGGCTGGCGCGGCCTCGGTCTTGACGGCGGCCTTATCCGCTGTCTTGTCCGCTGGCTTGTCTGCCGCCTTGGCGGCCGGTGCCGCAGCGCTGGCGGCTGCCTTGACGCTGGTGGCTGCTGGAGCGGTGGTGGTAGCCGGTGCCGGGCTGGCAACAGCGGCCGTCGCCGGGGCCTTCGCGGTTGCCGCCGGCGCTGCGGCAGGTGTTGCCGTCTGAGCCAGCACGACACCAGAAGAAGCAGCGAACAGGGCAGCGATCAGAGAGGTCTTCAGAGCATTCATCAGGATTTCTCCAGGGGTTGCGAAAGGGTGAGGATTCAACGAGGCCTGGACGACTCCTGTTGACCCTTTCGCAGCGGCGTTGCAATGTCTTACAAGCGGCCTCAGGCCTGCTGCTGCGCGAACTCCTGGGCGATGGCTTCGGTCAAAGGTCCGCGGGCCTCGCGCCTGAACAGCAGGCCGACGCTGCGCGTCAGCTCTGGCGATGGCAGCGGCAGCACCCGCAGGGTCAGGTCTTGCTCCCAGCGCGCGCGTCGCAATCGAGGTAGCAGGGCGACGCCCACGCGCTGGCGCACCAGTTCGACCAGCGCTTCGATGGAGTTGAGTTCGAGAAAGTCATGCACTGGAGCCTTGAGCTGGCGAAGTGCGCGCTCCACCAGGGCGCCGGTGCGCTCGCCGCGATCAAAGCGCAGGAAGGGCTCCGACTCCAGCAGCCGGCTCAAGCCAGCCCGGCTGCCGGAGGGCGCCAGCAGCACCAGCGGCTCTTCATACAGCGCCGTCCATCCCAGGCCCGCTGGCGGCCGGCGGCTGTCGCGCACCAGCACCGCGGCATCCAGCTGGCCGGCCTCCACCATGGCCGCCAGCTCGCCGGATCTGGCCGACACCAGCTTAAGCTCCAGCCCGACATGGCGCTGCTTCAGCGCCACCACCGCATGGGCCAGCGGCGCTACTGCGGACACCACCGCGCCGATGCGGTAGGCGCCGCGCAGCGGGTTCACCCGCAGGGCGGCGCTGCGCAGTTCTTCATGCAGTTCGGCATCCAGCGCCAGCATGCGTTCGGCCCAGGGCAGCAGGGCCTGGCCTGCCGCATTGAGCTGGGCCACACGGCTGCTGCGATCAAACAGTTCGCGCTTCAGCTCCTGCTCCAGATTGCGCATCTGCAGGCTGACTGCGGCCTGCGTCAAGGCCACTTCAGACGCTGCGGCGGCGAAGGAGCCCTGGCGCGCCACGGCGATGAAGCTTTTGAGCGTGCGAAGACTGGGCATGACAAGATTTTCTTGTGGGTGAGAAAAGAATTATTAGCTTTTCTTGTGCTGGGTGCCGGACCACAATCGACTGCAAGCAATGCAAGGAGCGCTGACGATGACTTCCCGACCTGGTCTGCTGAAACTGCTGAGCCTGGCGCTGGGCCTCGCGCTGACGGTGCCACTGGCGCTGGCGCAGGACTACCCGACGCGCCCGATACGCCTGGTCGTGCCCTTCCCGGCCGGTGGCGCCACCGATCTGCTGGCCCGCGCGATCTCGCAGAAGCTGTCGGCCCAGCTGGGTCAGCAGGTGGTGGTGGACAACAAGGCCGGCGCCGGCGGATCGCTGGGTTCGGCCGAAGCAGCCAAGGCGGCGCCGGACGGCTACACGCTGCTGATCGCCACCAGCAGCACGCACTCGATCGGCCCGCACCTGAACGCCAAACTCAGCTACAAGGTCGATCAGGACTTCACTCCGGTGGCGCATGTGGCCAATGCGGCCAATGTGGTGCTGGTGCCGCCCAGCCTGCCGGTCAAGGACATCCGCGAGCTGATCGCCCTGGCCAAGAGCAAGCCCGGCCAGCTGAACTACGCCTCTAGCGGCAACGGCACCATCGTCCACTTGACCAGTGAGTCGTTCAAAAGTCAGGCCGGGGTGTTCATCACCCACATCCCGTATCGCGGAACGGCCCTGGCGATTCCGGATCTGGTGGCCGGCAATGTGCAACTGCTGTTCGACAGCATTGTCTCGGGCATGCCGCATGTGAAGGACGGTCGCCTCAAGGCCCTGGCCGTCACCGGCAAGGCGCGCTCGCCGCTTGCGCCTGAGCTGCCGACGGTCAGCGAATCCGGCCTGCCGGGCTTCGAGTCGGTCACCTGGTTCGGCATCTACGCGCCCAAGGGGCTGGCGCCGGCGCTGGTGGCCCGGCTGAACAACGAGTTCAACACGGCGCTGAAGTCGGCCGAGGTGCGCGAGCGCCTGGCGCGCCTGGGCGCCGAGCCGGTCAGCGATGCCAGCCCGGCCCAGTTCGCCGCCATGGTCAAGGCCGACAGCGAGCGCTGGGGCCGCCTGATCCGCGAACGCAAGATCACTGTGGAGTAAATAGTCATGACACACCAAGCCTTCAACTGGAACCAGGGCTACGCCAGCCAGCGCAGCCCGGTGTTCGCCCGCAACATTGTCTCGACCTCGCACCCGCTGGCTGCGCAGGCCGGTCTGCGCATCCTGGCGCAGGGCGGCAATGCGGTGGACGCCGCCATCGCCACCGCCGCGGCGATGACCCTGGTCGAGCCCTGCAGCAACGGCCTGGGCTCGGACGCCTTCGCCATCCTGTGGGACGGCAAGGAACTGCACGGCCTGAACGCCTCCGGCAATGCGCCGCAGGCCTGGACGCCCGAGTACTTCCATCGCAAGTACGGCGCCGACAGCAAGAGCCTGCCTAAGCGAGGCTGGGATGCGGTGACGGTGCCCGGCGCCGTGGCCGGCTGGGTGGCGATGAGCGAGCGCTTCGGCAAGCTGCCCTTCGCCGACCTGATGGCGCCGGCCATCGAGATCGCCGAGCGTGGCTATGCCGTGCCGGTGATCGTGCAGAGCAAATGGGCGATGGCGGCGGCCGTGTCTGATCTGACCTCGCAGCCGGGCTTCGCCGAGGCCTTTCTACCGCGCGGGGGCGCGCCGGCCGTGGGTGAGCTGTTCAAGTTTCCACAGGCGGCGCGCTCGCTGAAGCTGATCGCCGAGACCCGCGGCCAGGCTTTCTACCAGGGTGAGATCGCCGCTGCGGTGGAAGCCTTCGCCAAGCAGACCGGCGGCTCGATGACAGCGGCTGACTTCGCGGCCTACAAGCCCGAATGGGTCAAGCCGATCGCGCAGGACTATGCCGGCCA
Source organism: Methylibium sp. (assembly GCA_013824165.1). Lineage (GTDB taxonomy): Bacteria > Pseudomonadota > Gammaproteobacteria > Burkholderiales > Burkholderiaceae_C > JACDQM01. The sequence continues at coordinate 5,942 of PNNH01000106.1, forward strand.
CACGCTGCACGAGATCCCGCCCAATGGCCAGGGCATCGCGGCGCTGATGGCGCTGGGCATCCTGAAGCACTTCGATCTGGCTTCGCTGCCGGTGGACAGCACCACCTCGCAGCATCTGCAGATCGAGGCGATGAAGCTGGCCTTTGCCGATGTCTACCGCTATGTCTCCGATCCGGTCAGCATGACGCTGAGCAGCGAGCAGATGCTGGACCCGGCCTATCTGGCCGAGCGCGCCAAGCTGATCGACATGGGTCGCGCGCAGGACTTCAAGGCCGGCAATCCGGTCAAGGGCGGCACCATCTACCTGACCACCGCGGACGAGAGCGGCATGATGGTCAGCTTCATCCAGAGCAACTACATGGGCTTCGGCTCCGGGCTGGTGGTGCCGGGCTACGGCGTCTCGCTGCAGAACCGCGGCCACTGCTTCACGCTGGAAGAGGGCCATGCCAACCAGGTGGCGCCGGGCAAGCGGCCCTTCCACACGATCATTCCGGCCTTCCTCACCAAGGACGGCCAGCCGGTGATGAGCTATGGCGTGATGGGTGGCAATATGCAGCCGCAAGGCCACATGCAGACCCTGGTACGCATGCTGGACTACGGCCAGAACCCGCAGGCCGCCTGCGACGCGCCGCGCTGGCGCTTCAACGAAGGCCTGTCGATCAATGTCGAGGCCAGCATGCGTCCCGACACCATCGACGGCCTGCGTGCCTTGGGCCATCAGATCGGCGACATCCACGACAGCTACCAGGACTTCGGTGCCGGCCAGTTCATCTGGCGTCTGGGCAATCCGAGCGAGGAGGGCTATGTGGCCGCCAGCGACCCGCGCCGCGACGGTGCGGCCGTCGGCTACTGAGCGACGGCGAGACCCTGTCAGGCTTGACACTGTGAGGGCCGGCGCAGCACTGCTACGGTTCGCTCCCATGAGCTTGCTGCAGTCGCTGTCCCTGGGTTGGCAGACCGATCTGATCTTTCCGCGCTTCGACGGCTTGGTGCTGGAGCGGGCGGATTGCGTGGTCGTGCGCACCCCGTCCAACCCGCTGTTCTACTGGGGCAATTGCCTGATTCTTCCCCAGGTGCCCGCCGACGCCGATCTGGCGTACTGGCTGCAGCGCTTCGATGAGGAGGTGGGCTGCCACACGCTTGAATCCGGCCATGTGGCGATCGGCTTCGATGCGGCCGCGCCCTTCGAGCCCTTGCAGTCCTGGCAGGCCGCCGGCTTCCAGCTGTTCGCCACGGCGCAGCTGGATCTGCAGGCGCACCTGCCGCGCCCTCTGGCGGCTGAGCTGCCGAGTGCCTACTTCCGCTTCGCGCCGCTGGACCTGAGCCAGCCACGCCAGCTGGACGCGGTGGTCGAGCTGCAGTGCGACAGCGACGAGGGCCTGCACGAGCCCGAGCACTACCGGCTGCACCGCCAGCGCCAGATGCAGCGCTACGCCGCGATGCAGGCGGCGGGGCTGGGCCACTGGTTCGGCATCTGGCGCGGCGCCCAGCTGGTGGCGGACTGCGGTCTGTTCCGCGATGGCACGCTGGGCCGCTTTCAGCACGTGGGCACGCATCCGGACTGGCGCCGCCGCGGCCTGTGCACCGTGCTGGTCGAGCAGGTCAGCGCCTATGGCTTTGGCCGCATGGGCCTGGACCGCATCATCATGTGTGCCGATCCACAGGATGTGGCGATCGGCATCTATGAATCGATCGGCTTTCAGCGGCGCAGCCACTTCTGGGGGGCGCAGCGGCCGCCGGCACGTGATCTGCACACGCAGCAAATGCAGGCTTGTTCATCGGCGGCCTAGTCGTTACGATGGTGGGCAGCATTCCATCCAGCCCATGACCAAGCTTCTCGACCGCACCAGACCCCGCGCACTCCGTGCTGCGTGGGCTTGCGCTCGCGCTCATGCGGCTGTGCGCGTGTCGGTCTGACGCGCCGCCTCAGGCCCACCGTCTTTTTTTCGTATGCATCGGACCTGACCCCACAAGGGTGAGGTGCCGCCTCTTGGAGTTCCCGTCTATGTCAACCCGGCATCTGTCCTGGTTTGACCAGCTCAAGCAGGCCCTGAGCCTGCCGCCCGGCGACTTGCTGCGCGACCTGGTTTACCGCCGTCTCTGGACATCCATCCTGATCAGCTCGCTGGGCGGTCAGATCACCATGCTGGCGCTGCCGCTGACCGCGGCAGTGCTGCTCGAGGCCACGCCCACGCAAATGGGCCTGCTGACGGCGATGGAGATCCTGCCCTTCGTGCTGTTCTCGCTGCCCTCCGGCGTCTGGCTGGACCGGGTGCGCAAGCTGCCCGTCTACATCTGGGGCGAGACCATCCTGGCCGTGGTCGTGGCCACCGTGCCGCTGGCGGCATGGATGGGCTGGCTGTCGATGACCTGGCTCTATGTCGTGGGCTTTGTTCTGGGCACGGTCTACACCACCGCCGGCAGCGCTGCACAGATCGTGCTGACCCAGGTGGTGCCGCGCGAGCGCCTGGTTGAGGCGCATGCCAAGAATGCGCTGGCTTCATCAGGCGCCGAGGTGGCGGGGCCAGGTCTTGCCGGTGCACTGATCAAGATCATGGGCGCGCCGATGGCGCTGGCGGTGAATGCCCTGCTGGTGCTGGTCTCGGCGCTGATCCTGCGCGGCATCAAGGTGCAGGAGGCGCCGCCAAAGGCCGAGGGTGCGGACTTCTGGCGCGACCTCAAGGCCGGCCTGCGCTTCGTGCGCGAGCAGCGCCTGCTGATCGGCCTGGCCACGGCGGTGGGCAGCTGGCAGCTGTTCCACAACGCGGCCACCGTGGTGCAGATTCTGTTTGCCACCCGAACGCTGGAATTGAGCGGCCAGACTGTGGGTCTGTGCTACATCGCGCTGGGTGCCGGCACGGTGCTGGCCAGCGTGTTTGGGCACCGCATCAGCCGCCGCATCGGCCCTGGGCCCTGTCTGGTGCTTGGCTTTGCAGCCAGCAGCCAGGGCTGGCTGCTGCTGGCCTTTGCGCCGGTCGGCCCGCTGGGGGTGGCGATGTTCGCCTACATGCTGTTCAGCTTCGGCGTCGGCGCGGTGCTGATCTTCATCAACTTCCTGTCGCTGCGCCAGGCGGTGACGCCGGCGCCGCTGCTGGGCCGAATGACCAGCACCATGCGTTGGATGATTCTGCTGCCGGCCGGCCCCGGCGCACTGCTCGGCGGCTGGATTGGCGAGCATCTGGGCTTGCGCTGGTCCTTGGGCTTTGCCGGCTGCGGCGCGCTGCTGCTGAGCCTGCTGGCCTGGCGCGCCAAGGTGATCCGCGAGGTGCGCACGCTGCCGGCTACCGTCGATATGGAGTTGAGCGCGCGCCAACAGGATGCCGATGTGGCGCCCGGCCTGGCGCCCAGCAAGTGATGCCGTCTGCGAGGATGTTCCCGATGACCACAAGACCTGACCCCGTCCTGATCAAAGTGCCCGAGGAAATCGTCAGCGAGCGCCTGGTGCTGCTGGCGCCACGCGCCGGCCTGGGACAGGCGCTCAACGCTGCCGTCTGCGAGTCCATCGAACATCTCAAGCCCTGGATGCACTGGGCCCACAGCGCACCCAGCGTCGAGGAGAGCGAGGCCGTGCTGCGCCACCAGATCGCGCAGTTCGTGCTGCGCAGCGATCTGGTCTACCAGATCTACCGCCGCAACGACGATGGCAGCGCCGGTCGGCTGCTGGGCGGCACCGGACTGCACCGTTTCGACTGGGCGGTGCGGCGCTTCGAGATCGGCTACTGGATCCGCGCCAGCGCGCAAGGCCAGGGTTATGTGAGCGAAGCCGTGCAAGCACTCACGCGCATGGCCTTCGGCGAGCTGCAGGCGCGCCGGGTCGAGATCCGCATGGATGAGAAGAACCTGCGCAGCCGCGCCGTGGCCGAGCGCTGCGGCTTCGAGCTCGAGGGCGTGCTGCGTTGCGATGCGCTCAGCCCCAATGGCGAGCCGCGCGATACGCGGGTGTATTCGCGGATTGCTGCGGCTGGGGCGGCGAGGGTGCAGGGCTAGCGCGGGGCTCCTTCGGGGGGAGGCGGCCGCGAGGCGAACGGCTCCTCAAGGCTGAAGGCAA
>PNNH01000073.1 GCA_013824165.1 Methylibium sp.
AGCACCGGCCGGCGGCGGCTTCAGACCGTGACGCTCGAACAAGGTCTTGGCGTAGCCGGATTCGGCCGTGGCGCCGGTGTAGACCCAGGGCGCCTCAGCCAGCTCGACCAGGCGCCGCGCCTTGGCATAGGGGCTGCCCTTGCGCACCACGATCACCATGCCGATCGGCATCAGGCTTTCGACGACAAACTCGCCCGGCGGCAGGTGCTCGGGCAGCGGGCCGAGCGCGATGTCGACCTCGCCCTTGCGCAGCCGCGTTAGCTGCTCGATGTAGAGCTCCTCATAGATGCGCAGCTGGATCTGCGGAAACTCGGCGCCAAAGGTGCGCAGCGTTTCAGGCACCAGCAGCATCACCGCCAGCGGCACGGCACCGATGCTCAGCGCGCCGCGCATGATGCCGCCGAGCTGCTGAATCTGCTCCACCGCCTGGGCCAGCTCGCGGTCGGCGGCGCGGGCGCGCTCGTACAGCACCATGCCCTGGGCCGTGGCCAGCACGCCGGTGGTGGAGCGCAGCAGCAGCGTGGTCGAAAGCTCGCGTTCCAGCTCGCGGATCATCTTGGTCAGCGCCGGCTGCGACACGCCCACGCGACGGGCCGCCGAACGCAGGCTGCCTTCCTCGATGGCCGCCACCAGGGCGCGCAAGGTGTTGAGTTTCATGGCGCCGGGATGATAACCATCGTTTATCGCGCCAGCGGATGCGCCATCTTCTGGCGCATCCATCGCCTTCCTAGACTCGCTCCCCATCCTCAGCACCGGCAGCTGCGCCTGCCCTCCCGGGAAGTCCATGGCCATCATCATCGGCGGCATCGCCGCCTCGCACACGCCCACCATCGGCTTTGCACACGACCGCGACAAACGCGAGGACCCGGTCTGGGCGCCGATCTTCGAAGCCTTCGATCCGGTGCGCCAGTGGCTGGGTGAGAAGCAGCCCGATGTGCTGCTGTTCATCTACAACGACCATGTCACCTCCTTCTTCTTCGACCACTACTCGGCCTTCGCACTGGGTGTGGGCGAGCGCTGGGGCGTGGCCGATGAGGGTGGCGGTGCGCGCACGCTGCCGGCCATAGGCGGCGACCCCGAGTTCGCCGCGCACATCGGCCGCGCGCTGATGGCCGACGAGTTCGACATGTCCTTCTTCCAGGACCGTCCGCTCGACCACGGCTGCTTCTCGCCGCTTTCCATGCTGAGCCAGCACGACGGCCAGCGCTGGCCGCTGCGCCTGGTGCCCTTGCAGGTGGGCGTGCTGCAGTTCCCCATCCCGACGGCGCGACGCTGCTTCCGCCTGGGCCAGGCGTTGCGCCGCGCGATCGAGAGCTACCCCAAGGACTTGCGCGTCGCGCTGGTCGCCACCGGCGGCCTGTCGCACCAGGTGCATGGTGAGCGTGCCGGCTTCAACAACGTCGAGTGGGATCAGCAATTCCTCGATCTGTTCGAGCAAGACCCCGAGCGCCTGGCGGCGATGACGCATGCCGAGTTCGCCGAGGCCGGCGGCGTCGAGGGCGCCGAGGTCATCATGTGGCTGGTCATGCGTGGCGCGCTCTGTGCCTCAGTGCGCTGCCTGCACCGCAGCTACACCCTGCCGTCGATGACCGGCATCGCCACCGCGGTCTACGAGAACCACGCCGCCGAGCCCGCCGCGGGCGAGCAGCAGCGCCGCCGCGCTCTGGCCCAGGCCCAGCTGGCCGGCGCCGAGAAGCTCAGCGGCAGCTACCCCTTCACGCTGGAGCGCAGCGTCAAGGCGTATCGCCTGAACCGCTTTCTTCACGGCCTGATCGTGCCGACCCAGCGTGCCGCCTTCCTGGCCGATCAGGAAGCCGAGTTCGAGCGCGCCGGGCTGACCGAGACCGAGCGCGACCTGGTGCGCCAGCGCGACTGGCGCGGCCTCATCCACTACGGCGTGATCTTCTTCATGCTGGAGAAGCTGGGCGCCGTGATCGGCACGTCCAACCTGCACATCTACGCCGCGATGCGCGGCGAGACGCTGGAAGCCTTTCAGCGCACCCGCAATGCCCCAGGCGCGCTCTATTCGGTGGCCGGCAAGGACGCCGCCACGCTGGACTGGAACCAGGACAGCCCAGCAAATCGTTAGCAGGCACCGCAACCCATCCCCGACCGTCCGACACAAGAACCTACCCAAGGAGACAAAAAGCATGAAGCAACAACAATCGTTGATCACCCTGGCCCTGCTGGGCCTGTTCGGCAGCAGCGCTGCACAGGCGCAGAACGTCAGCATCTACGGCCTGGTCGACGCCTCGGTCGAACATCTGAGCCATGTCGGCGCCAGCGGCGGCAGCCTGACGCGCCTGCCCGGCCTGACCGGCTCTGCCCCGTCGCGCCTGGGCTTTCGTGGCAGCGAAGACCTGGGCGGCGGCCTGCGCGCCATTTTCACCATCGAGCAGGGCTTCGGTGCCGACGCCGGCACGCTGAACCAGGGCGGCCGCGCCTGGGGTCGCCAGGCCTATGTGGGACTGACTGGCAGCTGGGGCAGCCTGACGCTGGGCCGCCAGTACTCGATGCTGTTCTGGTCGCAGCTGGACGCCGATCTGCTAGGCCCGCATATGTTCGGCTCGGGCTCGATGGACAGCTACCTGCCCAATGCGCGCGTGGACAACGCCATCGCCTGGCGCGGCACCTTCAGCGGCCTGACGCTGGGCGCCACCTACAGCTTCGGCCGTGACAGCGTCAACGCCGGCCCCAGTCCCTCGGGCACCAACTGCGCTGGCGAGAACGCCGCCGACAGCCAGGCCTGCCGCCAATGGTCGCTGCTGGCCAAGTACGACACGCCCAGCTGGGGCGTGGCCGCGGCGATCGACGAGATCAGGGGCGGCAGCGGCGCCTTCGCCGGCCTCACCAGCAGCGCGCTGAGCGACCGCCGCACGGCCGTCAACGGCTGGACCAAGCTGGGCAGCCTCAAGCTCGGCGCCGGCCTGATTGCCCGCCGCAACGAGGCCAGCAGCACCGCGCCCAAAAGCAATCTCTGGTATGTCGGTGCCGCCTACCCGGTGACGGCCAACTTCACGCTCGACGGCGAGGTCTTCAAGCTCGACTACAAGAACAGCGCCAACGGCGCCACGCTGCTGGCGCTGCGCGGCACCTACACGCTGTCCAAGCGCACGGCGGTGTACGCGAGCGCCGGCCATATCGGCAACGACGGGGCGCTGGCGCTGGGCGTCAGCAATGCAGCCGCCGGTGGCGGCCCGCTGGCTGGTGGCTCGCAAACCGGACTGGCGGCCGGCGTGCGGCACAGCTTCTGAGGCGCAGCCGCCAAGAGCCCGGGCGGGCGGCGACAGCACTCAGCCGTGCGTCGCCGTCCCCGCCGCAGCCGACCTCAGCGGGCTGCGCAAGCCCAGGCCCAGCAGCACCACCAGCCAGAACAGCAGGCCGATCCGGGGGGCATCGATCAGACTGTCGAACAGCCCGACCACCAGGAAACCCAGCAGACTGCCCGCCAGCGCTGGCGCCAGCGCATGACTGCGCGCGCGTCCGAAGCTGCAGCGCCACAAGGCGGCCAGCACCATCGTCGAGGCCAAAGCCAGCCCGACCAGGCCCTGCTCGAACAGCAAATGCACCGCCAGGCTCTTGGCATGCCAGGGCATATGGTGCTTGTCGCTGCTGAAGAACCATTGGGCCATGCCCTGGCTGAAGTCGCCGTTGCCCAGCCGCTCGCCGCGCGCATCGACGAGGCGGATGTCGTCCAGATCCACCGACAGGCCGCGATTGGCCATCGCCATCGAGAAGCCGATCCAGCGCGGTGCCCACCAGCTGCCCCCCATCGGCGGCGCCGCACCCAGGCTGACCGAGAAGCTCTGCCACTCGCCGGGCTTGGCCTTGACGGCGATCTCCTGGCCGATGCAGGCGCCTGCATAGAGTAGGTGTTTCTCGCACAGGTCGAAATGCAGGGCAAGGTCTTGCGCGGCCCGCGCGCGCAGCTGCAGGCGCACTTCGCCCTGAGGCGCATCGATGCGCTGCGTGACGCGGAACAGCTCGCCCCAGCCCAGCATGTGCTTGCCGCCGGTGAGGGTCAGGAACTGTTCGCTGCCCTCGCTGCGCTGACGGTAGTCGCCCACCTGCTGAGCGCGCTCACCGCCGAAGAAATAGGTTGACGGGTAGCGGCCCGCACCCTTGCCGAACAGCCAGTCGGCGGGTGTCGTCAGCAGGTCCATCGACAGCTGCCAATGCGTCAGCCGCGTCTGCATATCGCGCTCGCTGTTGCTGGCGCGGTCGACGATGTAGCTGCCGCCGCCCAGGGCGCCGACGACACCGCCCACCAGCAGCAGCAGAGCGAAGTTCAACGACTTGGCACGCCAGCTCAGGCCTGGCAATGCCTGCGCCAGCGCGGGCGGTGCCAGCTGCAGTGCCGTCCAGGCCAGCGCCAGCAGGAGCACCGGCACAGCCGCTGCCTGCGCCGCCAGCGGACCACCCCAGCCACTGGCAGCAATCGCCACACTGAACAGGTTCCAGAACCAGGCTGCGGCCAGAATGCAGGCATGCAGCTGGCGGGTCAGGCCCTGGCGCAGCAGCCAGACCAGCACAGCCGTGCCCGCAAAGCTCACCGCATAGACGAGGTACTCGCCCTTGGGCAGCCAGGGCGCCACCACCAGCGCGAGCGCTGTTGCCAACACCGCAGCCAGCGCGGCCAGCACCAGCACCAGCGCCTTCTGCAGGCGCGTCTGCGCATAAGGCAGGCGCAGGGCCGGCGTAGCCAGCAGCAGCAGCGCATTGCCCAGCAGCGCCAGCAGGGCGCGCCAGCCGCCGACCGGAAACAGCAGCACGGCAGCAGCGGCATAAGCGCCCAGCACCACCAGCAGGACGCCGCCGGGCAGCCAGTTGCCCGGTTCGTCGCGCGTCACCGCAGCCGCAGTGCGGCGGCGCTGCTGCAGAACGGTCAGCGCCAGCGTCAGGCCCAACCCGAGCGGCAAGGCCAGGTAGACCCCGCGCGAGAACATCGTCAATGCGGCATAGGCGCCCAGCAGCAACAGCCCCAGCAGCGCGGCGAAGGCGGCCGGCCGGCGCTCGCGCCAAAGCAGCGCAAAGGCGAACGGAAAACTCAGCGCCAGCGCTCCGTCAAGCATCGCACCGCCCACATGCATTTCCCAGAACGGCCCGGTGGTACGGTAATCATCCGAAAAGTTCACCAGGCCGGTGAAGGCCAGCCGCTCCTGCAGCGCCACGCCGGCGCTGCCCAGCAGCACGCCGGCCATCGCCAGGCTGAACCAGCGCTGCAGCGACTCGGGCTGCAGCGCGGTGGCGGCGCGCCACAGCGGCAGCAGCAGCAAGGCCAGCAAGAAGGCCTTGGCCGAGCGCACGCTGTTCATAGGCTCGTGATAGCCGTGATACCAGCCGAAGTCCCAGCCACCGGCATCGGCGATGCCGCGCCAGCTCGCCAGCAGCAGCGAGGCGACGAAGGCCAGCAGCAGCAGCTTGGACAGGCCGGACCAGCGCAGCGGCCGTTGCCAGGCGCTGACCTTGGCGCCCTTCAACGCGCGAGCCTGCAGCGCCCAGCCTGCATAGCCGCCAGCAGCAGCGGACAGCAACAGCAGATCGGTTTCTTCAAAGCTGATCCAACCCGTCCACGGCGCGAAGCCCAGCAGCGGCACCAGCGCCGGCAGCAGCAGCGGCCAGACGCGCCAACCGGCAAAGCCCAGCACAACGCCAAGCAGGAACAGCAGACTGACCATCCCAGGCTGCCAAGGATGGTGGGCGGCCATGTAAAGGCCAAGGCCGGCGCAAGCCAGCGCCAGCAGCAGGCCCAGCCAGTGCCGCGCGGAAGGAGGGAGAGCAGGCTTCATCGGGGAGTGGCCAGGGGCCGCGTGAGCTCGCGCCGATGATAGCGATCGATCAAGACAAGTGGTGCCGGTCTTGCCCTGCTGGCACCGCAAGCGCGGGGGTCAGGTCTTGCAGGCCGCAGGCATCACGGCCCCGTCACCTGCGCTGGGTATGCTCTGGAGCCATGAAGCCCACCCCCTGGACCCCCTCCCGCCGCGGCCTGCTGCAGACCGCCCTGGCCTCGGCCTGTGCCCCCGCGCTGGTGCGCCATGCAGGTGCCGACTCCGGCACGCCGCTGTTCACGCTGGGCATCGCGTCGGGCTGCCCGCGCGCCGACAGCCTGGTGCTGTGGACGCGGCTGAGCGGCCCCGACCTGCCGGACGCCGTCAGCGTGCATTGGGAGCTGGCCGAGGACGAGGGCTTCAAAACCATTGTGGCGCGCGGCGAAGAGCGCGCCGAAGCCGCCTGGGCGCACAGCGTGCATGCCGAGCCAGCCGGCTTGCGCCCTGCGCGCTGGTACTGGTATCGATTCAGCGCGCTGGGCCAGCGCAGCGCGGTCGGCCGCACCCGCACCGCGCCCGCAGCTGACGCCAAGAACACGGCCGCGCTGCGCTTCGTGATCGCCTCCTGCCAGCGTTTCGACCATGGCCGCTGGGCAGCCTGGGGCGAGGTGGCCGCGCAGGAGACCGATCTGGTGCTGTTCCTGGGCGACTACATCTACGAGTACGCGACTCCGGCCTCCAGCACTGCCCAGCGCCGCCACGAGGGCGGGCTGTGCCGCACGCTGGCTGACTACCGTCAGCGCTACGCGCAGTACAAGAGCGACCCGCAGCTGCAGGCCGCGCATGCCAGCGCACCCTGGGTCTGCACCTGGGACGATCATGAGGTCGAGAACGACTATGCCGGCGACCAGTCGCAGAACCTGGAAGCCGATTTCGCGCGTCGCCGCGCTGCAGCCGCTCAGGCCTACTGGGAGCACCTGCCCTTCCCCAAGTCGGCGCGGCCGCGCCAGGCCGAGATGCGCGTGCACGCCGCCTATGACTGGGGTTCGCTGGCGCGTCTGATCACGCTGGACAACCGCCAGTGGCGCGATCCGCAGGCCTGCCCCAAGCCAGGCAAGGGCGGCTCCAACACCGTGCTGCTGAAGGACTGTGCCGAGCTGCTCGACCCCAGGCGCGGCCTGCTGGGTGCCGCCCAGGAGCATTGGCTGGCCCGCAGTTGGGATGCCGAGCGCCCCTGGAATCTGCTGGCGCAGCAGACACTGATGGCGCGCATGAACTGGCAGCCGCCCGCGCAAGGCCCCGGCATGTACTGGACCGACGGCTGGGACGGCTATCCGCTGGCGCGCCAGCGCCTGCTGCGCGATATGGCGGCGCGCCAGGTCCGCAACACGGTGGTGCTGGGCGGCGATGTCCATGCCAACTATGTGACCGACCTGAAGGCCGACTACGACGACGACAAGGCGCCGGTGCTGGCCACCGAGTTTTGTGGCACCTCGATCAGCAGCCACGGTCTGGCGCAGGCGCGCATCGACGCGGCCCGGCCGCACAACCCGCAGATCCGCCACGGCCGCAGCGATGAGCGCGGCTATATGCGATTCGTGTTGAGCGCCGAGCGCCTGGAAGTGGAACTGCGCGCCGTGGGTCAGCCCTGGGCGGCCGACAGCGCGCTGCACACGCAGGCGAAATTCGTTGTGGAAGCTGGCCGTCCGGGTGCCCAGTCGGCTTGAATCGGCTGCGCCTTGAGCGCGAGCCGGGGCAGATCAGCGGATCAGCGGATCAGTCGCTGCAGCGCCTGCCCGACGCGGCGCAACAGGCCGGCCTGGGCCGGCGGCTGGTCGGCGCTGCCGTCGAAGGCCGGCACGAACAGACGCTCGACCACCGCGGCATCGTTGGCAGCGACATGGGCGGCAAGGGCCGGCATCGGCGTCAGGCGCAGGGCCGAATGGCTTTCGCCGGCCAGCCAGGCGCGCAGATCCTCGGCCAGCTCGCGCACCGAGGGGTAGCGCAACACGGTGGTCGGTGCCACCGCCTTGTGCAACACCGCCTCCAGGCTGACGCGTTCGGCCGCCGTGAGGCCGGCGGTGCTGTTGATGGACTGCAGCAGCGCACCGTCCTGCTGGCGCAGCGGCCGGCCATTGGCCAGCCAGCAGCACAGCATGCCGACCGCATAGGCCTCGCTGGCCAGGCTGGGCAGCGCCCCCGCCTGCAGCTCGGGGCTCTGGAAGGGTTGGGCGGCCGTGCCGTAAGGCTGCGGCATGCCGCGGGGCTCGTCGGCCAGATCGGCCAGGCCCAGATTCATCAGGCGCAGCTGCGGCCCCGGCGCCAGCCACAGCAGGCCGGGATCGAGTTCGCGCAGCAGCAGGCCATGTTCACGCAGCGATTGCAGCGCATCGCACAGCTGCAGCACCAGCTGCAGGCGCTGACGCAGCGGCAATTCGGCGCTGGCGCTCATCAGCGGCAGCCCGGCGGGCCCGGGCAGGACGATATAGGGCAGGCCGTCGGCGGTGACGCCGCTGTCCAGCGCGTTGACAAACAAGGGGTCGGCCTGAGCGGCGGCCGCGCCGGCCTGTTCCGCCAGGCGCAGCAGCACCGCCATCGCCTCGCCGGGCCGCTGGTAGACAAGCACGGCGGCGGTCTGCGCCGCCAGGCTGTGTTCGACGCTGTACCAGCGCCCCGATTCGCAGGGCTGCAGCGGCGCACTGATGCGCCAGACGCCCAGCGCTTCTCCGGCGCGCAGCAGCACCGACGGTGCCGCTGCAGCGTTGGCGCTGGCGGGAGCAGGGAACAGGGCGGAAAAGCGTGCGGCGGCTGACATGGGCTTGAACGGCGGGCCCGAATGCCCGCCGGTTTCAGGACGGATATTAGGGGTAGACCCGCATCACAGGGGCCGCCTCGCCCCCCTCAAGATGGGGGACGGCGCGGATTCGCTCACAGCCGCTGCCAAATTGTGCGCACAGCGCCTGTGCCGCCAGGCATTCAGCCGCAATTCAAGCAGCGCTTGCGATACTCGCGCCCCATGCAGGCAATCCTGGCGGTCACGCTGCCTTTCTTCGCGCTGGTGCTGTGCGGCTATCTGGCCGCCCGGCGCGGGCTGCTGGCCGAAAGCGCCATCCCGGGACTGAACGGCTTCGTGCTGTTCTTTGCCCTGCCCTGCATGCTGTTCCGCTTCGGCATGAACACGCCGGTGCTGGAACTGCTGAACCCGGCGGTGCTGAGCGTGTACGTCAGCGCGGCACTGCTGATCGTGTTCTTCACCATCGCGATGACCTTGTCGGCGCGTGTGCAGCTCAAGGATGCCGCCTTCGGCGCGCTGGTGGCGGCTTTCCCCAACACCGGCTTCATGGGCGTGCCCTTGCTGGTAGCCCTGCTCGGCCCGGCCGCCGCCGGGCCGGTGATCACCACCGTGCTGGCGGACCTCTTCATCACCAGCTCGCTTTGCATCGCGCTGGCACGCGCGCACGACGCGCTGCAGAGCGACGCCAATGCCGGCGCGCGCGCCGCGCGCCAGGCTGCGATGCAGGCCTTGCGCGGCGCGCTTTCCAACCCGCTGCCCTGGTCGATCGCCCTGGGCGCGCTGGCCTCGGCCTTGCAGCTGCGCCTGCCCGGTCCGGTCGACAGCGTCGTCAAGATGCTGGCCGACGCGGCCACGCCGGTGGCGCTGTTCACCATCGGTGCCGTGCTGTGGCGCGCCGGCCAGCATGCGCACACGCGCACGCCGGTGGCGCTGTTCCTGCCGGTGGCACTGATCAAGCTGTTTGTGCACCCGGCCCTGGTGTTTGCGCTGGGCGCGGCCGCCCATGCCATGGGCTCGGGGCTGAGCCCCTTCCAGCTGCTCGTGCTGACGCTGGCCGCCGCACTGCCCAGCGCCAGCAATGTCTCGCTGCTGGCCGAGCGCTACGGCGCCGACAATGGCCG
>PNNH01000117.1 GCA_013824165.1 Methylibium sp.
GTGGAAGGACCCGAACGGGCTGACGGAAGACGAGCGTCGCATCATCAAGCGCAACCTCGGTTTCTTCGTCACGGCCGATTCGCTGGCCGCCAATAACATCGTGCTGGGCACCTACCGCCACATCACCGCGCCCGAGGCTCGCCAGTTCCTGCTGCGCCAGGCCTTCGAGGAAGCGATTCACACGCACGCCTACCAGTACATCGTCGAGTCGCTGGGCCTGGACGAGAGCGAGATCTTCAATGCCTACCATGAGGTGCAGTCGATCCGGGACAAAGATGAGTTCCTGATCCCCTTCATCGACGCCATCATGGATCCGCATTTCCAGACGGGCACGCTCGAGAACGACCAGACCTTGCTGAAGAGTCTGATCGTGTTTGCCTGCCTGATGGAGGGCCTGTTCTTCTACGTCGGCTTCACACAGATCCTGGCCATGGGTCGGCAGAACAAGATGACGGGTGCTGCCGAGCAGTACCAGTACATCCTGCGCGACGAGTCCATGCACTGCAACTTCGGCATCGACCTGATCAACCAGATCAAGCTTGAGAACCCGCAGCTTTGGACGGCCGAGTTCAAGGCCGAAATCAGGACGCTGTTCCAGAAAGCGGTCGAGTTGGAGTACCGCTACGCTGAAGACACCATGCCGCGCGGCGTGCTGGGCTTGAACGCCTCGATGTTCAAGGGCTACCTGCGCTACATCGCTAACCGCCGTGCTACCCAGATCGGACTAGAGGAGCTCTTCCCGAATGAAGAGAACCCTTTCCCCTGGATGAGCGAAATGATTGACCTGAAGAAGGAACGTAACTTCTTCGAGACGCGCGTCATCGAATACCAATCCGGTGGTGCGTTGTCGTGGGACTGAGTCAGAACACATGACAAGCCCTGCGGCTTGTCATGTGCCTGACGAAGGCCGATTCGCCTGCAAGCGAATCGGCTGAGGCAGCAAGCGTTGTTGTTGCCCTCAGTTCCCTTTGTATTTGTTTGGAAGTCGTAGAGATTGGCAGTGCTGTTGACCCTGGCCTTAGAAGCCGGGGCGAGGGCATTGCAAACCGATTCACCGCACCGGAGCGCTCCTCCTGGGCGACTTTGGGCGGTGAATAGCTGCACTGTGGCGGACCGGTCCTCCATGGGCAGTGATCTTGCAACTTGATCAAGGAGAACTGTATGGCAACTGCAAAGAAGGCCGCTCCGGCCAAGAAGGCTGCTCCGGCAAAGAAGGCCGCTCCGGCCAAGAAGGCTGCTGCTCCGGCGAAGAAGGCCGCTCCGGCCAAGAAGGCTGCTGCTCCGGCGAAGAAGGCTGCTGCGCCTAAGAAGGCTGCTGCTCCGGCGAAGAAGGCTGCTGCACCTAAGAAGGCTGCTGCTCCTGCTAAGAAGGCTGCTGCGCCGAAGAAGGCCGCTGCTCCTGCTAAGAAGGCTGCTGCGCCGAAGAAGGCCGCTGCTCCTGCTAAGAAGGCTGCTGCGCCCAAGAAGGCCGCTGCTCCTGCTAAGAAGGCTGCTGCGCCGAAGAAGGCCGCTGCCAAGCCCGCTGCTGCCGCCAAGCCGCCAGCAAAGAAGGCTGCCAAGAAGCCTGCTGCGAAGAAGGCCCCTGCCCCTGCCCCTGCTGCTCCTGCAGCAGCGAAGCCTGCGGCTGCGGCCCCGGCTGCCAAGACGGCTCTGAGCCCTCAGGCTGCCTGGCCTTTCCCGACTGGCAACAAGCCCTGATCGGACAGGAGTCTCGACTCCCTCAAACCCGGCTTCGGCCGGGTTTTTTTACGCGCGTCGGTTGCGCCATTCCTGCGCTTCGCCTGCCGTGGCGAATTGACGGGCCTTGCTGCCTAGCTTCCCGAAAGCGGCGGCCAGCTGGCGGCCTCGGCCAGTGGCGTCAGGGATGGAAGATCTCGATGCTGTAACCGCTGACGCGCTGAGCACCCGTGCTGAAGATGATCTGCAGGATCTCCTCGGCGTTCCCGCCGATGCTGCTGCCGGCCGTCAGGTTGAAGTCCGCTGGCGCAAGCATGCGCCGGGCGATGACGGCGCCGTTGCCGTCGGTCAGACTCAGGTCGACCCATGGCAAGGCCACGGCATAGGCGGCCTTGTTGTGCAGATTGATGCGCAGCTTGTAGTTGTTGCCGTTACCGGCCACGGTCAGGGCACTGTTCTCGACCGTCAAGGCGTCGATGCGTCGCCACGCCTTCAGCTCGCAGCCGGTCGCTGCGCAGAAGGCCTGCAGCACAGGGGCAGCCTGTGGAAAGAGTGCATGCAGCGCATCCCGGAACTGCCAGGTCAGTTGCACGCTCAACAAGCCGCTTAGCAGCAGAGCGGCAACGGCAAGCGAGGCGCGCACTGCGGGCCGCTGCCAGCGTGAGGCCACCTCGGCCTGGCGCAGGAAGCCCGCACTCGCAAGGGGATCGCTCACAGGCTCGGCGCTCGCCGGCGCGGCGGCTGCTTCTGCAGCGGCCGTTGTGTTGTCGGGCTCGCTGAGCGCAGTGATCGGCGTGGTGGCGATCACATGGGTCGCGGGCTCTTCCGGGCTGCCGTCTTCAACCCAGTAGGGCTCACGGCGCCCGGCCGGACGTGCGTCTTCGCTGTCTGCCATCGCTGCGGGCGTCTCAGGCTCGAGCTCGACATCAAGCGCTTTCGGTGGCTCGGGATGGCCAGCGGCCTCGCGCTCTGCGACGGTGTCCTCTCGCGACATGGCCCAGGTGACATCGTCGTCGCGCCGGGGCGAGGCCTCGATGGCCGGACCCTGGGTGGTCTGCTCCGGCTCGGCCGGGATCTCGATGTCTGGCGCTGCAGCGGGCCAAGGCGGCGGGGCTTCGCGGTCGATGTCGAACAACTGCTCGCGGGCATCGAACACTTCGGCACAACGGCCGCAGCGCACCCAGCCTTCTGAGACGCGCAATTGATCCTGCACCACCCGGAAGATGGTGCCGCAAGCGGTACAACGGGTGGCCAGACTCATGCCGTGATCATGCCATGGGCGCGCCTGTTTTCATGCCGACATCAAGCGCGTTGGCCAGTCATCAGGATCCAACCCTCCTCGCTGTCGCTGACCTCCAACTTGAGCCAGGGCGCGTAGGCCGCCTTCAGGTCGTCGGCCTGCCGCTCCAGGATGCCGGCGAGCACCAGATGGGCGCCCGGGGCCAGGTGTTGACACAGCAGCGGCGCCAGCAGTTTCAGCGGCGTGGCCAGGATATTGGCCAGCAGCAGCGGGTATTCGCCGTGCGCCTGGTCGGGCAGTCCGGCATTCAGCGTCACGCCATTGGCCTTGGCGTTGTCGATGGTGGAGGTGACTGCGGCCGGGTCGATGTCGACCGCGTCGATCTGGCGTGCGCCGTGCAGCGCGGCGCCGATGGCCAGGATGCCGGAGCCGCAGCCGTAGTCCAGCACCCGGTCCCATGTCGGGGCCAGGTCTTGATGCTGGGCGATCCAGCGCAGGCACATGCGGGTGGTCGGGTGGGTGCCGGTTCCGAATGCCAGGCCCGGGTCCAGGCGCATCACACGCTTGGCTTGCGCTGGGGCTTCATGCCAGGAAGGCACGATCCAGAAGTCGCTGGTGATCTCCACGGGCGCGAACTGCGATTGCGTCAGCCGCACCCAGTCCTGCTCAGCTACAGCCTGGATGGTCTGCACATGCACGTCCTGCGCCCACTCCTGCGCCAGCAGCAGGGTGGCCGCTTCAGTGGCTTCGGCCTCGCTGGGGAACAGTGCTTTGACGACCGAACGCTCCCAGCCCGACTTGGGCGCGGGCATGCCGGGTTCGCCGAACAGGGCCTTCTCGGACTCGGTGTCGGCATCGGCGTCCTCGACTGAAACTGCCAGCGACTCGACTTCCATCAGCGCGTCACTGACGGTCTCGACATCGTCCTCGCGGCAGATCAGGACCAGTTCATGCAAGGTGACAGGGGTGCTCATGGGCGACCTTCAAAAGAGAAACCCCGGGACGGCTTGCGCCGTGCCAGGGAGTCCTGTGAACAAGCAGAGCTGACGGGCAGCCCTGCACATGGGGAAAGAGCTTAACGCTTGTGCTGGCTCATCCAGCCTTCCAGGTAGTGGATGCTGGTGCCGCCTTCGATGAACTTGGCGTCCACCATCAACTCGCGGTGCAAGGGGATGTTGGTCTGGATGCCTTCGACCACTGTTTCCGACAGTGCGATCCGCATGCGTGCAAGGGCCTGCTCGCGGGTGTCGCCGTGCACGATGATCTTGCCGATCATCGAGTCGTAGTTGGGCGGCACGAAGTAGTTGGTGTACGCATGCGAGTCCACCCGCACGCCGGGACCGCCTGGCGGATGCCACATCGTGATGCGGCCGGGCGAGGGTGTGAACTTGACCGGGTCCTCGGCATTGATGCGGCACTCGATTGCATGGCCGCGCATCATGATGTTGCGCTGCGCGAACGGCAGCTTCTCGCCAGCGGCGATGCGGATCTGCATCGCGACGATGTCGATGCCGGTCACCATCTCGGTCACCGGATGCTCCACCTGCACGCGGGTGTTCATCTCGATGAAATAGAACTCGCCGTTCTCGTACAGGAACTCGAAGGTGCCGGCGCCGCGATAGCCCATCTTCTTGCAGGCGGTGGCACAGCGGTCGCCGATCTTCTCGATCACCCGGCGCGGAATGCCCGGTGCCGGCGCTTCCTCGATGATCTTCTGGTGGCGGCGCTGCATCGAGCAGTCGCGCTCGCCAAGCCAGACGGCATTCTTGTGGCTGTCCGCCAGCACCTGGATCTCCACGTGACGCGGGTTCTCCAGGAACTTCTCCATATAGACCTGCGGATTGCCGAAGGCCGCTGCAGCCTCGCTGCGCGTAGTCTGCACCGCGTTGACCAGGGCCGCCTCGGTGTGGACGACGCGCATGCCACGACCGCCGCCGCCGCCAGCCGCCTTGATGATGACCGGGTAGCCCACCGAGCGGGCGATGCGCACGATCTCCTTCGGGTCTTCCGGCAGAGCGCCCTCCGAGCCCGGCACGCAAGGCACGCCGGCACGGATCATGGCCTGCTTGGCAGAGACCTTGTCGCCCATGATGCGGATGTTGTCCGGCGTCGGGCCGATGAAGGTGAAGCCGCTGCGTTCCACGCGTTCGGCGAAGTCAGCGTTCTCGCTGAGGAAGCCGTAGCCGGGGTGGATGGCTTCTGCGTCGGTCACTTCGGCCGTCGCGATGATGGCCGGCATGCTCAGGTAGCTCTGCGAGGATGCTGCCGGGCCGATGCAGACGGCCTCATCGGCCAGCTTCACGTACTTGGCGTCACGGTCGGCTTCTGAATAGACCACCACCGACTTGATACCCATTTCGCGGCAGGCGCGCTGGATCCGCAAAGCGATCTCGCCTCGGTTGGCGATGAGAATCTTCTTGAACATGGCCAGGCCTTATTCGATGACGAACAAGGGCTGACCGAACTCAACCGGCTGGCCGTTCTCGCAAAGGATCTTGGTGATGGTGCCGCTCTTGTCGGCATCGATCTCGTTCATGATCTTCATCGCCTCGATGATGCAGATCGCTTCGCCTTCCTTGACCTGTTGGCCCAGCTCGACGAACGACTTGGCATTCGGGCCGGACGCTCGGTAGAAGGTGCCGACCATCGGCGACTTCACCACGTGGCCGGTCTCGGCTGCTGGCGCCGCAGGCACCGCCACTTGCGCTGCCACCGGGGCCGCCGGAGCAAGGGCAGCCGCGGGCATGCTCGCCGCTGGCATGGCCTGCATCACGATGCCGGCCGGCGCGGCTTCAGACTTGACGATGCGCACCTTGCCATCGGCTTCGGTGATTTCAAGTTCGGAAATGTTCGACTCGGACACCAGGTCGATCAGGGTCTTCAGCTTGCGCAGATCCATAGTCTTCTCCAACGGAAAGTTTGTTTTCTAGCCCGATACGGCTCGGCTGCAAGGCCGCGCCGGGGCGCTATTGCTTCTGGCCGGCCTGCAGCTTGGCGACCGCATACTGCAGCGCCAGCAGATAGCCTTGGGGCCCAAGGCCGCAGATCACGCCCTCGGCGAGCTCGGAAAAGAAGCTGTGATGCCGGAACGCTTCGCGCTTGTGAATATTGGACAGATGGACTTCGACGAAAGGCAGTCCTACCGCCGCCAGCGCGTCGCGCATGGCGACGCTGGTGTGCGTGTAGGCGGCTGGATTGATGATGACGAAGGCCGTGCCGTCGCGGCCGGCGGCCTGAATCCGGTCCACCAAAGCGCCTTCATGGTTGCTTTGGAAGGATTCAAGCTTGGCTCCGGCATCCGCAGCCATTTTCGTCAAATCGGCGTCGATCTGCGCCAAAGTTCGCGAGCCATATACCCCAGGCTCCCGGCTGCCCAGGAGGTTGAGGTTGGGACCGTGAATCACAAGAATCTGCATCTGTGCTGCGCCCAGCTGATTAGAGCTTGGACACTAGAAGCGATAAAGGCTGGACTTTACGCTTTTTAGGCGCTGATCCCGGCAGGCGCCAGAAAATTTATCGCTTGACCCGGTCGCGCATTTGCGGCTGACCCAAGTCAGGGCTGGCTGCTGCCCAGCAGCCTCAGTTCGGCCAGATTCGTTGCACCCAGCTTGCGCCAGACGATCTCGCCGCTGGGATCGAAGGCGACGCTGAAGGGCAGGCCGCCTTGCAGATTGCCCAGGCTGCGCGCCAGTTCGGTGCCGGTCAGCCCGGCCATGCCGATCGGAAAGCTGACCGGCGCCTTTTGCAGAAACTCGCGCACCGGGGTGGGTGCGTCCACTGCCAGGCCCAGCACTTCCCAGCCCTTGGCCTGGTGCTCGCGGCGGAACTGGTCGAGCTCGGGCATCTCCTTGACACAAGGCGGACACCAGGTGGCCCAGAAATTCAGCAGCAGCGGGCGGCCGAGCAGACTGCGGGTCAACAACTGGCCGCCCTGGGGTTGTTCGAAACTGGCGGCCCAGAAGGCCTGGGCCTCGGCTGACAGGGGTTTGGGCGCATGCCGGCGCCATGAGTAGGCCAGGCCCAGCGCTGCCGCGCCGAGGCCGGCACCGACATAAAGCAGTTGGCGCCGCCGGCGCGCTGGAGCGGTGGTGTCCGTCATGAAGGGCTGTCCTGTTCCTGTTGCATCAGCAGTTTGCGCAAAGCCGTCAGATCGCCGCGCTCGCTGCGGCCGCGCGCGTCCGGCTTCAGCGCGCCGCGCAGGTCGTCGTGGTCGAGGATAGTCAGGGCGATCGTCACGCTCTCGCCCAGTTCGCGGCAGGGGGCGGCCAGCACGAGCATGTCGGCCGGCTGGCCGCGCGGGCCATTGGCCTGTCCGACGTCATAGTCGACTCCCGCATTCAGCAGCGCAATCTCGGCCGCCTTGGAGTCGTCGCAGAACAGCTGCAGGTGGATATTGGACAGGCGCGTGGCTGTGCCACGCCAGACCGCCCCACCGAGATGGGGGCGGAATTCGGCCAGCCGCTCCATCCACAGCGCGGCCAGCTGGCGCAGCGCGGCCAGTTCGGCGGGTTGCGTGTCGGCGCAGAACAGCGCCAGGTACTCGCGCACCTCGTCTTCCAGCAATTCGTTGTCGGGCAGCGCGGATCGCTTGGGCAGGCCCAGCACCTTCAGCGCCCGATGCTTGGCGGGGCCGTACTCCAGGCCTTCCTCCACCACCAGGCGGGCGGCGGTGGCGGCAATTTCTCGGATCAGATCGTCAGATGCCATGACTTCAAGGCAGATCAACCGCGCCCATGCGCGCTTCGATGGTCGCGGCACGCGAGAGCAGATAGGGCGAGGCCGGCCGCTTCTCGAAGCGCTTGGGCGCCGGCAGCATCACCGCCAGCCGTGCGGCCTGGTTGGCCGACAGGCGCGCCGCATCGACCCGGAAGTAGTAGCGTGCCGCCGCCTGCGCGCCGAACACGCCTTCGCCCCATTCCACATTGTTCAGATAGATCTCCAGCAGCCGTTGCTTGCTCAGCAGCGCCTCCAGCATCAGGGTCAGCGCCAGCTCCTGGCCTTTGCGGATGAAGTTGCGCTCGCCGCTGAGGAACAGATTCTTGGCCAGCTGCTGGGTGATGGTGGAGCCGCCGACGATCTTGGCGGGCGGCGCTGGCCGGCCTGCCGGCGCGCGGGCCGATTGGCGTGCCAGCTGGGCCTCGGCCTTCTGGTTGCGCTCCCAGGCTTTTTCCATCGCATCCCAGTCGACGCCGGCATGCTCGGCAAAGCTGGCGTCCTCGCTGGCGATCACCGCGCGCTGCAACTGCTTGGAGATGGCCGGCAAGTCCACCCATTGCTGTGTCCACAAGACCTGCTGCTTCTCACTGGCCAGGCGCCAGATCTCCGAGCGCTGGAAACTTGTGGACTGCGGGTCCAGCAGATTCATCAGCGCGATGCGCCCGGCGAAGTAGAGCTGCAGCGCCACAAGGCCTAGCAGCAGCAGGGCCAGCAGGCGCAGCAGGGCCTGGGTCACGGCCTTCATGGCAGCGCGTCGACCTCAGTGCGCAGTGCCGCCAGCACCGGCGCGGTATGCGGCCTCACGCCGCGCCACAGCTCGAAAGCCTCGGCCGCCTGCTCGACCAGCATGCCCAGTCCGTCGCGTGCCTCGGCGCCCTGGGCGCGGGCCCAGTCCAGGAAGGGCCGGGCGGCCGGGCCGTACATCATGTCCAGCGCCAGCGCGCCAGGCGCCAGCGCCGCGCCGGCCACCGGCACGCCGGCACCGGCTAGGCTGGCGCTGGTGCCGTTGATCAGCAATTCGTAAGCCGTGCCGCAGTCGTCCAGCGCACAGGCTCCAAGGCGGACACCTTGCCGCTCGGCCAGTGCGCGGTGGCTGTCCACCAGCGCCTGCGCCTTGTCGACGCTGCGGTTGGCGATCGCCAGCTCGCCCGGGCGCGCCGCGATCAGGCTGCCCAGCACGCCGGCCGAGGCGCCGCCGGCGCCCAGCAGCAGCACCCGCTTGCCCGCAAGCGGCCGGGCGGCGTTGTGCTCGATATCGCGCACCAGGCCGGCGCCGTCGGTGTTGTCGCCGAACCAGCCCTCGGCGTCGAAGCGCAGCGTGTTGACCGCGCCAGCCAGCGCCGCGCGCGGACTCAAGCGCGCCGCCAGCGCATGGGCCTCGAACTTGAAGGGCACAGTGACGTTGCAGCCGCGCCCGCCTTCCGCGGCAAAGCGGCGGATGCTGGCCTCGAAGCCGTCAAGCGGGCACAGCAGGCGCTCATAGACCAGGGACTGTCCGGTCTGGGCGGCGAAGCGCGCGTGGATGTCAGGCGAGCGGCTGTGCGCCACCGGGTTACCGGCCACCGCATAGCGATCTGTGTTGCTCATGGGGCTTGTCCAGACAATGTGGTCTCCAGCCCATCCTCGCGGGTGAACCTGAAGCGCGAGGTGATCACCAGCACCTCGGCGCCTCGCAGCATGGCCGGCGTGAAGTTGCCGAAGGGGCCGGCAGCTCCCACGATGGCCACCGCGCGCCGATCCAGCACCTTGTTGCCCGAGGAGGCCACGATGTCGGTCTCGATCACGCGGCCGCGCGCGTCGACATGGATGTTCAGGACCAGCTCGCCATACAGCTTGCGCCCCTGGTAGGACGGAAAGTCGCGCGTGCCGCGCTCCTCGATGCGCCGGCGCAGGCCGTCGTAATACTGGGCATAGACCACCTCGCGCGTGGCTGGGCTGATGTAGCGCTT
>PNNH01000041.1 GCA_013824165.1 Methylibium sp.
GAAGGCGCACGACAAGGCCGCGCCGGCAGTCCGCAAACGCGCAACGCCGCGCCGCGGCTGAAACCGCCTCGGCGGCATAATCGTCTCAGCCCTGATCCACGGCTCCACGCCCCATGCTGATCCCCTTCTTCTACACCCTGCGCGCCGCCAAGCTGCCGGTCTCGGTCAAGGAATTCCTGACCCTGCTGGAAGCGCTGAAGAGCGGCGTCATCGACGACGAAGGCGGTCCGACGGTCGACAAGTTCTACTTCCTGGCCCGCACCAGCCTGGTCAAGGACGAGGCCAACTTCGACAAGTTCGACCGGGCCTTCGGCGCCTACTTCAAGGGCGTGGAGATGCTGACCACCGATCTGCACAAGGAACTGCCGCTTGAATGGCTGCGCAAGCACCTGGAGCTGGAGCTCACGCCCGAGCAGAAGGCCGCCATCGAAAAGATGGGCTGGGACGAGCTGATGCAGACGCTTCAAAAGCGCCTGGAAGAGCAGAAGGAGCGCCACGAAGGCGGCAACAAGTGGATTGGCACGGGCGGCACCAGCCCCTTCGGCCACGGCGGCTACAACCCGCAGGGCGTGCGCATCGGCGGCGCCGGCAAGAACAAGAGTGCCGTCAAGGTCTGGGAGCAGCGCGCCTACAAGGACTACGACGACAACCTCGAACTCGGCACCCGCAACATCAAGGTGGCGCTGCGCCGCCTGCGCCGCTTCGCGCGCGAAGGCTCCGAGCTTGAACTGGACCTGGACAACACAATCCACAAGACCGCCGCCAACGCCGGCATGCTGGACATCCGCATGCAGCCCGAGCGCCACAACAAGGTCAAGGTGCTGCTACTGATGGACGTGGGCGGCACAATGGACGAGCACATCCACCGCGTCGAGGAGCTGTTCTCCGCGGTCAAGAGCGAGTTCAAGCACCTGGAGTTCTATTACTTTCACAACTGCGTCTACGACTTCGTCTGGAAGAACAACCGCCGCCGCTTTGCCGAGAAGTTCCCGACCTGGGACATCATTCGCAAATACAACAAGGACTACAAGCTGATCTTCGTCGGCGACGCGACGATGAGCCCCTACGAGATCCTGCAGCCCGGCGGCAGCGTCGAATACAACAACGAGGAGCCCGGCGCCGAATGGCTGCAACGGCTCACCAACGCCTTTCCCAAGTACGCCTGGATCAACCCCGAGCCGCAAGGCGTCTGGCAGTACCGCCAGAGCATTTCGCTGATCCAGCAGCTGATGCACCAGCGCATGTTCCCGCTCTCGCTGCAAGGGCTGGAAGGCGCGATGCGACTGCTCAGCAAATGACTCCACGCGCCCTCGGCGCCCTGCTGCTGGGTGCCAGTTGCGTCCTGCTGTCGGGATGCGCCAGTCTGTCGACCCTGCTCGGCGGCACGCCGCCGGTGCCGCGCAGCGCGGCTGCTAGCGACGTGCCACAGAAGCTGGCCTATGAGCTGGAAGTCCAGGCCCCGAGCGAGTTGCGTGCCCTGCTGCTGCTGCATCTGGATCTGGCACGCTATCGCCTGCTCGACGAGGGCCAGGCCTTGAGCGCCTCCGAGCTGGCCCGCCTGTCCACCGCGGCGCCGGCGCAGGCCCGCAGCCTGCTGGAGACCGAGGGCTACTTCGAGCCGCAGATCACGCTGCGCCGCGAAAGCGGCGCGGTCGAACGCCTGATCCTGACGCTGGAGCCTGGCCCGCGCATCACCGTCAGCGCGGTGCAGATCGAGTTCAGCGGCGCGCTGCAGCCCCCCGAGGGTGAAGCAAGCCCGGTCGATGCCGCCGAGCGCGCGCTGGCCGAGCGCGTGCGCGGCGAGCTGCAGCGCAGCTGGAGCCTGCCCGAGGGCAAGCCCTTCCGGCAATCGCAGTGGTCGGCCGCCAAGACCGCGCTGCTGACCCGCAGCCGCGCGTCCGGCTATCCGCTGGCGCGATTGGCAGCCAGCGATGCCGAGCTGGACACGCAAGCCCGCAGCGCCATGCTGCGGCTGACGCTGGACTCCGGCCCGCTGTTCCGGCTCGGCGAGCTGCACATCGAAGGCCTGCAGCACCAACCGGCCAGCACCGTGCAGCGCCTGGCCGACTTTGGCCCCGGCACGCCCTATAGCGAAAAGCTGCTGCTGGACTTCCAGGAGCGGCTGCAGTCGACGCTGCTGTTCGACCGCGTCAGCGTCGAGCTCGACACCGCTGCCGGCAGCAGCACCGGCGCACCGGTGCTGGTGCGCCTGCGCGAGGCCCCGCGTCAGCAGGCCACCACCGGCCTGGGTTTCAACGCCAACACCGGCCAGCGAGTCACGCTGGAACACTTGCACCGCAAGCCTTTCGGCCTGAACATGCGCAGCCGCAGCAAGATCGACTACGGCCGCGATCTGCGCTCGGCCGAGCTGGAGCTGACCTCGCATCCGCAGACCGATATGCAACGCAACCTCGGCTCGCTGGCGTTCGAGGAAGACCGTTCGTCCAGCACCGTCAACACCAGCCTGATCGGACGTCTGGGCCGGCTGCGCGAGCGCGCGCAGGACGAGCGCCTGATCTATCTGGAGCTGATCCGCTCGCGCGAGCGCAATGGCGCGCTCAGCGCCGACACCGGCGCGCTGTCGATCAACAGCCAGTGGACGCGCCGCCGCGTCGACGACAAGCTGCTGCCCACCGAGGGCCACACCGCCTGGCTGCAACTGGGCCTGGGCCGGGCTGACAACTCCGGCGGCATCAACGGCGCCTTCGGCCGTGCGCAGCTCAAGCTGGGCTGGTACCGCCCGCTGCCCAAGGGCTGGCACAGCGAGCTGCATCTGGACGCCGCGCAGGTGCTGGTGAAAGACGGCATCAGCATGCCCGACCGGCTGCTGTTCCGCGCCGGCGGCGACAACTCGGTGCGCGGCTACGCCTACCGCAGCCTCGGCCCCACCCTCAACGGCCGGGATGTCGGCGGACGGGCCTTGCTGACGGGTAGCGCCGAGCTGGCCCACCCGATCTCCAACAACTGGCCCGGCCTGTGGGGCGCCGTGTTCGTCGACGCCGGCAACGCCGCGCAGAACTTCGGCGAGCTCAAGCCGGTGCTGGGCTACGGCGCCGGCCTGCGCCTGCGCAGCCCCGTGGGCAGCCTGCGCCTGGACCTGGCTCGCGGCCATGAGCTGGGGCGCTGGCGGGTCCACTTCAGTGTCGGGATCGCGCTGTGAGCGAAAACCCGAGCGAGGCCCCGCAGCCGCAACCGCAACCGCCAGCAGCACCGCCAGCGCAGGCACGCCGCCGCCCGCCCGGCCACGGCCTGCTCACCGCCAGCCTGCTGCTGCCTGGCCTCGTGGCTGCCGGCGCTTTGGCGCTGTGGTGGGGCCTGAGCACCGAGGGCGGCAGCCGCTGGCTGCTGGGCCAGGTGCCGGATCTGCGCGTCGAAGAGCCCCAAGGCGCGCTGCTGGGCGACTTCTCGGCCCGGCGCCTGCGCTGGCAAGGCAGCGGTGGCCTGACCATAGAACTGAGCGGTCTGCGATGGCAAGGCCTGACCCTGGCCTGGACCAGCTCTGCGCGGCTGTGGGCCCAGATCGATGCCGCCGGCCTGCAGGTCGAGCGTGTCGACTTGAGCTGGCCCGCCAAACCGCCGGCTGACAGCGCCCTGCCCCAGAGTCTGGAGCTGCCCTTCGCCGTGCGCATCGGCAGCCTGCAGGTGACCGAGCTACATCTGCCCGGCCTGGGCGCACAGCCGCTGCGCGATCTGCGAGCCAGCCTGGACCTGGGCGCGCAGCAGGGCCTGCAGCACCGCCTGCAGCTGCAGGGCCTGAGTTGGGATCACTGGCAGTTCGCCGGCCAGGCCCAGATCGCCACGCAGCGTGACTTTGCGCTGCAGGCAGCGGTGCAGGCCCGGCGCGACGGCAAGGGCCAGCGCAACAGCAGCGACGATTGGCGGGCCGATCTGCAGCTGCAAGGCCCGCTGCAATCGCCCCAGCTGAAGGGCGACGTCAGCGGTTCCGGCCAGCGCTTGAGCGCCAGCGCCGAACTCAGGCCGTTGGCCGCCTGGCCGCTGCACCGCGCCGAGTTGCGCGCCGACAAGCTGGACCTCGCCGCGCTGCACAGCAGCCTGCCCGCCACCGCACTGAGCGGCCTGCTGCAGCTGCAGGCCAGCGCCCTCGACAAGCCCGCACTCCTCAAGGCCAGCCTCAGCAATGCGCTGGCCGGACGCTGGGACCAAGGCCGGCTGCCGCTGCGTCAGTTGACGCTGGACCTGCACGGCCGGCTGGATCAGGTCTCGGACCTGGCACTGCTGCGGGTTGACGCACTCGACGCCCAAATCGGCAGCAACGCCGAACCCGGCGGCCGCATCAGCGCCAAGGGCCCGGCGCTGGAGCTGCAGGCCCGCATCACCGATCTGCGCCCGGCCGCGCTGGACGCACGCCTGCCGAACCTGCAGCTCTCGGGCGGCGCCACCTTGAAGGGCCAGGCGCAGGCCGGCCAGAACCTGCCGGCCTTGCAGCTGGACACCGCACTGAGCGGGCTGTGGAACTCGGCCCGCGGCGCGCAAGCGATCAATCTGAGCCTGAAGGCTCGCCAGCAGAACCGCCTGCTTGAGCTGCAGCTGGCGCGGCTCAGCGCGGGCAGTTCGACGCTGCAGGCTCAGGGTCAGGTCTTGCTCGGCGTCGACGGCATTTGGCAGGCGAGCGGGAGCGCCAGCGCGCAGGCTTTCGATCCGCGCCTGTTGTGGGCCGGTGAAGCCGGCAGTGCCTGGCAGCGGGGCCGGCATGAATTGAATCTCACGCTGGCGGGCGAGCTACGCCAGCCTGAACGCAGCTGGCCGCGCTGGCCGCAGGGGCAGGCCAGGCTGCAACTGGGCCAGAGCCTGCTGAATGGCGCAGCGCTGTCCGGCGCGCTGGACTACCGAGGCAGCGCAGCAGCCGGCAGCCCGGCCTTGCAGGGCGAGCTGCAGCTAGGCACCAGCACGCTGAAGCTGGCGGCCAACGCACAAGGCCAGGCCACGCTGAACCTGGACGCGCGCCAGCTCGCCTCGCTGCAGCCGCTGCTGACCTTGTGGGCGCCGCAGGCGCAGCTGAGTGGCAGCGCGCGCGCGCAGCTGGAACTGACGCCACAAGGCGCAGGCGCAGGCGCAGGCGCAGGCGCAGGCGCAGCCGTAGCCGTAGCCGACCCGCTGCTGGCGCGCGACTGGCGCGGCAGCGGCCAGGCCAGCATCGAACAGCTGCAACTGAGGGGCCTGCCGGGGCTGGGCACGATCAAGCTCGCTGCCGCGGCCCTGGACTTCAACGCGGGCAGCCGCGCCGACGCTGCGCTGCAGCTGGACGCCCGCCTGCAGCAGCTGTCCGTGGGCAGCGCCCACCTGGGCCAGGCCAGGCTCGAAGTGCAAGGCAATTGGGCGCGCCACCAACTCAAGCTCGACAGCCAGGGCGCCGTGCCCCTGCCCGCCTGGGCCACCTTGCTGGCTGGCCAGGATGGTGCGGCCCTCAGCGCCGCCTTGCGGGCCGATGGCAGCTTCCCGGTCAATCCCTGGCAGGCCTGGCGGGCCAAGTCCGGGCTCGTCTGGCAGTCCAGCAATGCCTCGGTGCTGGTGCGCCCGGGCAAGCCCGGCCTGCCCGCCTGGCTGGACGCCGACAAGCTGACGCTGACGGCCAACTTCGGCGCCAGCGGCGGGCTGCAGCAGCTGGCCATGGCGCCCGGCCAAGCCGAGCTGGCGGGGGCGGTGCTGCGCTGGCGCCAGCTGCAGTGGCAGGCGCCAATCACCGCAGGCGCGCTGCCCCTGCTGCTGGCCGATGTCGAACTGGATCCGCTGGCCGTGGCCCCGCTGCTGGCGCGCTGGCAGCCGGACTTCGGCTGGGGCGGCGATCTGGTGATGGGCGGCAAGATCCTGCTGCGCAGCGCACCGCAGGTGGAAATCGATATCGCGCTGGAGCGCCACGATGGCGATCTGAGCGTGACCGACGATGCCGGCATCCAGGCCCTCGGCCTGAGCGAGCTGCGCCTGGGACTGCTGGCACGGTCTGGCACCTGGCACTTCACGCAGGCGGTGGCCGGCCGGAACCTGGGCGTGCTCGGCGGCGCGATGACGGCGCGCGCCGACCCGCGCGCGCTGTGGCCCGGGCCTCAGTCCCCGCTGGAGGGCGTGCTCAGCGCCCAGGTCGATAACCTCGGCACCTGGGGTGCCTGGCTGCCGCCGGGCTGGCGCCTGGCGGGCCAGTTCAAGGCCGGTATCAGCCTGGCAGGACGCCTGGGCGCACCGGAAATCAAGGGCCTGGCTGAAGGCGCCCATATCGTGCTGCGCAATCCGCTGCTGGGGGTGGATGTCAGTGAAGGCAGCTTCGGCATGACGCTGGACGGCGCCACTGCCACGCTGGAGCGCCTGAGCGCCAAGGGCGGCGCTGGCACGCTCAGTGCACAGGGTCGCGCCGAACTGGGTGCGTCGCCCAAAGCCAGCCTGACGCTGCAGGCTGACAAGTTCCGCCTGCTCGGGCGCGTCGACCGGCGACTGACCGCCAGCGGAACGGCCAAGCTGGAGCTGGGCGAGCAGTCGCTGAAGCTGGATGGCCGCTTCAGGGCCGACGAGGGCCTGTTCGATTTCTCGCGCGCCGATGCGCCCAGCCTGGATGACGACGTGCGCGTGCGCCGGCCGCAAAGCGTGGTGACCGAGGCCGTGGTTCCCAAGGGCAAAGCGCCCCGCCAGATCGATCTTCGCCTGGCGCTGGACCTGGGCGAGCAGTTGCGCGTCTTCGGCCGTGGCCTGGACACGCGGCTGCGCGGCGAACTGCTGCTGAGCCATGCCCAGGGCCGGCCCACGCTGACCGGTACGGTGCGCACAGCCGGCGGCACCTACGAGGCCTACGGCCAGAAGCTGGAGATCGAGAAGGGTGAGATCAGCTTCATCGGACCGCTGGACAACCCGCGCCTGGACGTGCTGGCGGTGCGCCCCAACACCGATGTGCGCGTCGGGGTCACGCTAGGCGGCTCGGCGCAGAACCCGCGCATCAAGCTCTACTCCGAGCCCGAGATGGCCGAGACCGACAAGCTGTCCTGGCTGCTGCTGGGCCGCGGCCCGGACGGCCTTGGCCGTGCCGACACCGCCCTGCTGCAGCGCGCTGCGCTGGCCCTGCTGGCCGGCGAAGGCGAAAGCCCATCAGGCAAGCTGATGAAGAACCTGGGCTTGGACGAAGTCTCCCTGGCACAGGACGCCGACGAGACCCGCGGCACCGTGGTTCGCCTGGGCAAGCAGCTCTCCAACCGCTGGTATGTGGGCTACGAGCGCAGCCTGAACGCCACCACCGGCAGCTGGCAGCTGATCTACCGCATCGCCCAGCGCTTCACGCTGCGCGCGCAGAGTGGCGAGGAGAACGCGGTGGACCTGATCTGGCAGTGGAAGTGGCAGTGAAGCTGACCCCGGCGGCTGCCTTGCTCATGCGACAATTCGCGCCGCCTCAGCCCCTGCTGAGGCCTGCGTCTCTCCGTAGTTCAATGGATAGAACGGCCGCCTCCTAAGCGGCAAATGTGGGTTCGATTCCCGCCGGAGGGACCAAGTGACTTGGACGCCCCCTGCCTCACTTCAAGCCACGCGCCGCATCACCGCCCGCGTCGCGCCGGAGCGGGTGTGGCGGAACAGGTCTTTGGGGTCATCGGCCGTGGGCACCAGTTGCACATGGCTGCCCAGTTGCAGACGCTCGGCCTGCGAGTTCACATAGCGCAAGGTGGCGTAGTCCTCGAGCGCAAAGCCCACCGAGTCGAACACGGTGACCTGCTCGGCGCTCTGGCGGCCGGTCTCGGTGCCGGCCAGCACGCGCCACAGATCGACCACAGGGAAGTCGGCCGGCAGCTGCTGGATATCGCCTTCGATGCGCGTCTGCGGCTCGAATTCGACAAAGACACGCGCCGCGCGAAGCACATCGGCATGCAACTCGGTCTTGCCGGGGCAGTCACCACCGACACCGTTGATGTGCATGCCGGGCTCGATCATCTCGGGCGTGATGATGGTTGCGTAGGCCTTGTCGGCCGTCACCGTAGTGACGATGTCGGCGCCGCGCACCGCCTCGGCGGTGGACTTGGCGCGGATCAGCTTCAGGTCGGTATAGACCGACAGATTGCGCATCAGCTTGTCGGTGGCGTGCGGGTCAACGTCGTAGACCGCGATTTCCTCGATGCCCAGATGGTGGTGGAAAGCCAGCGCCTGGAACTCGCTCTGCGCGCCATTGCCGATCAGGGCCATGCGGCGCGAATCCGGCCGGGCCAGCGCCCGCGCCGCCATCAGCGAGGTGGCGCAGGTGCGCAAGGCGGTGGCCAGCGTCAGCTCGGACAGCAGCACCGGATAGCCAGTGTCGACCTCGGCCAGCACGCCGAAGGCCATCACCGTGTAGAGGCCGCGCTGCGTGTTGGCTGGGTGGCCGTTGACGTACTTGAAGGCATAGCGCTTGGCATCCGACACCGGCATCAGTTCGATGACGCCGATCTCCGAATGGTTTGCCACACGGGCGGACTTGTCGAAGTCCGGCCAACGGATAAAGTCTTGCTGAATGGTGTCGGCGAGTTCGCCGATGAAGGGGGCTAGGCCGATTTCCTGCACCAGTCGGGACATGGTCGGCACATCAATGAAGCGGGTCATGCAAAGTCTCCTCGGGCTGCGCCGCCGCCAGCGGCGCTGAGCCCGATTCTTCCCGGCAGTGCCGCCATTTTGAAGCGCGCAACCTGTCAGATTTCCTGGTTAACAGTTCATATCGACAGAGGCAATTGGCGATTTGCTCAAGTCCGAGCACTCAAACCGCCCGATAGGCCGGCGCCGCCGCGGAGCGTTCAGGCGCGCCGCATCGCCCGAGACAGCATGATCACCGGGATCAGGCCGACGGCGACGATGGCCAGCGAAGGCAGTGCCGCCTCGCCCAGGCGCTCGTCGCGCGCCAGTTGATAGGCCACCACCGCCAGCGTGTCGCTGTTGAAGGGCCGCAGCACCAGGGTGGCGGGCAGCTCCTTCATCACATCGACAAACACCAGCAGCGCCGCGGCCCAGGCCGAACGGGCCAGCAGCGGCGCATGCAGTTCCAGGAACATGCGCAGGCGCGAGGCACCCAGCATGCGGGCGGTCTCGTCGACGGTGGGCGTGATGCGCGCATAGCCGGCTTCCAGCGACTGCAAGGCCACGCCCGAAAAGCGCACCAGATAGGCATAGAGCAGGCCGGTGATGGTGCCCGTCATCAGCGCGGTAATGCCCAGCTGCGGCAGATGCTGCTCCAGCCAGCCCAGCGGCAGCAGGATGCCGATGGCGATCACCGCGCCCGGCACCGCATAGCCCAGCGATACCACGCGGCCGGAGGCTCGCAGCAGCAGGCTGCCACCCTGCCCCACCCGCGCCAGATAGGCCAGCACCAGAGCCAGCGCCACGGCCAGCACGGCGGCCAGTGCAGACAGTTTCAGGCTGGCTAAACCCCATTGGAGGAAGCGCGCCAGCGGCAGGCCAAACTCGCCATACGCCGCTTCCTGCCACATCAGCCGGGCCAGCACCAGCACCGGCAGCACGAAGCCCAGCAGGATGGGCAGCGCGCACAGCAGCATGGCCGCAGCGGCGGCCGCCCCGCGCAGCGGCAA
>PNNH01000043.1 GCA_013824165.1 Methylibium sp.
TTCGGCACCCAGGGGCCGACGCAGTTGGGCGACTGGCTGGCGCAAGCGCACCCGGTTGATCGCAGCCGAGCGCTCGAATTGCTGGCGCGCTTGAAGAGCAAAGGTGACGGCGGCCGCTACGGCGAAGCCATTCGCCTGCCGCTCGCCAAAGGCCGCGAGTGGTGCTGGCATGAGCTGAACCTTCAGGTGCTCGAGCGCGATCCGCAGGGGCGGGCTATTCGCCTGCAGGCGACCCTGCTCGACGTCAATTGGCGGCATGTGGCTGAAGAACGCCAGCGTATGAGCGTCAGCCTGTTCCAGCACCTGCACGAAGGCTTGTTGGTCACCGACACGCGCTTCCAGGTGCTCGACGCGAATCCCAGCTATTGCCGCATGGTCGGCGAGCCACGCGAAGCCTTGAATGGCGCCGTTGCCCCACCGCTGCTGACGCCGACGTTGCTGCGCAATGGCATCGACCCGCTGCAGCTGCAGCAAGAAGTTCTGGACGTCGGGCATTGGACCGGTCGGGTGCGCTGCAGCGCTGCTGATGGTCGTGTCCTGTGCCTGGAACTCACCGTCTCTGCCATTCCGGAACCCATCGGACCGCAGCGCTATTACATCGTCATCGTGAGCGACCTGACGCAGCAGCTCCAAGTGCAAGAGCTTCTGGATCGCCAACGCAGCTACGACAGCCTAACCGAGCTGCCGAATCAACGCGAGTTCAAGCAGCGCCTTGACATCGCACTGCGGGCCAGCGAAGCCGAGGGTTTCATGCTCTGCGTGGCCTGCCTGGATATCGACCTGTTCAAGCGCGTCAACGCGCAGGCTGGCGAAGCGGCCGCTGATCAGTTGCTGGTTCAGGTCGCGCAACGACTTCAGACCGCCTTGCGCAGTGCGGCGCAATGGTCGGACGAACTCGCGCGCCTGAGCGGCGACGAGTTCGGACTGATCCTGCGCTGCCGCGACGCCGCCGAGGCGCGTCGGGCCGCCGAACGTATCCTCAATGTGCTGCGCACACCCTTACCCGTCGAGGGACAGGACGAGCCCTTCGAGCTCACCGCCAGCCTCGGCGCCACGCTGTATCCGGTCGACCACTCGGATGGAGAGACCTTGCTGCGCCATGCGGCCCACGCGCTCTACCGGGTCAAGCGCTCGGGCCGCAACAACTACCAGTTCTTCGATACCGAAAAGCGCCTGCGCAACGAAGCTCGCGTTGTCGCACTGGGCCGCATGCAGGAAGCGCTGGACGCCGGCGAGCTTCAGCTCTACTACCAACCCAAGGTCAACCTGCTTGAAGGTCGAGTGATCGGCGTCGAGGCCCTGCTGCGCTGGAATCACCCGGAGCGCGGCGTGCTGGCGCCCGCACACTTTCTGCCCGAGGTCGAGAACACCGGCCTGGGCGTGAAGATCGGCGACTGGGTCTTGGAAAACGCGCTGAAGCAATCTGCCCAATGGCTGTCGGCGGGGCTTGATCTGCTGCTCAGCGTCAATGTCTCGGCCCGACACCTGCAGGCTGAAGACTTCGGGCAGCGCTTGCGCGAGTTGCTGGCGCGTCACCCAGAGACAGTGGCCCAGCATCTGGTGCTCGAGGTCCTGGAGTCCGCAGCGCTGGCCGATATCGACGCGACACAGGCGCTGATACGGCAATGCCGCGAGCTCGGCGTGCGCTTCGCGCTCGATGATTTCGGCACGGGCTACTCGACGCTGACCTACCTGAAGCGCTTGACGGTGGAAACGCTCAAGATCGACCGATCCTTTGTGCAGAACATGCTGATCGACAATAAGGACCGGGCTCTGGTCGAAGGTGTGATCAGCCTGGCCCGACACTTCGGCTGCCAGGTGGTTGCCGAAGGCGTGGAGAGTGCCCAGCACGCGAGCACCTTGGTGTCGATGGGCTGTGTCTTCGGGCAGGGCAACGGTATTGCCGTTGCAATGCCGGCCGCTGCGATTGCCGGCTGGATCGAGCAGTTCGAACAGGCCCCTGTGCTGGCCGGCCGGCAGCCCGATACCCTGCCCTTGTAGACTTGCGCCGGTGATACCACCCGGCTTTATTCAGGATCTGCTCGCCCGCGTCGACATCGTCGAGGTGGTCGGTCGCCATGTCGACCTCAAGAAGGCCGGCATCAACCACAAAGGACTGTGCCCCTTCCACGGCGAGAAGTCGCCCAGCTTCATCGTCAGTCCGACGCGCCAGACCTACCATTGCTTCGGCTGCGGCGTGCACGGCAATGCGATCGGCTTCCTGATGGAGCACAGCGGCATCGGCTTCATTGACGCGGTGCAGGACCTGGCCCAGCAAGTGGGGATGCAAGTTCCCGAGGATGACCGCTCTCCCGCCGAGCGTGAACGCGCGGCCCAGCAAAAGCAACGCCAGGCGACGTTGACTGAAGTGCTCCAGCGCGCCAGCCAGCACTACCGCCAGCATCTCAAGCAAAGCCCACGGGCCATCGACTACCTCAAGCGTCGCGGCCTGACAGGTCAAGTGGCGGCCCGCTTTGCGCTCGGCTACGCACCGGAGGGCTGGCGGGCACTGGCGAGCGCCTTCCCGTCCTATGACGATCCGCTGCTCAATGAGGCTGGACTGGTGATCGTCCAAGGCGAGGAAGGCGAGGAGCAAAAGCGCTACGACCGCTTCCGCGACCGCATCATGTTTCCCATCCGCAATGTGCAGGGCGAGACGATCGGTTTTGGCGGGCGCGTGCTGGACAAGGGCGAGCCCAAGTACCTGAACTCTCCCGAAACGCCGGTGTTCAGCAAAGGTCGTGAGCTCTATGGTCTGTTCGAGGGTCGTCAGGGGCTGCGCAGCCGCGGCTATGCGCTGGTGGTCGAGGGCTATATGGATGTGGTGGCCCTGGCGCAGCACGGCTTCGAGAACGCGGTCGCCACGCTCGGCACGGCGTGCACGGCAGAGCATGTGCACAAGCTTTTTCGGTTCACGGATTCGGTGATCTTCAGCTTTGATGGCGACGCCGCTGGCCGGCGCGCCGCTGGGCGCGCCTTGGAGGCTGCCTTGCCGCACGCCAGCGATACGCGCTCCATCAAATTCCTCTTCCTGCCGGCTGAGCATGACCCGGACTCCTATGTGCGGGAGTTCGGCGCCGCGGCCTTCGAGCACTGCGTCGAAGACGCCGTGCCCTTGTCCCGCCAGCTGCTGGAAAGTGCGGCCGAAGGCTGCGATCTTTCCAGCGCCGAAGGCCGTGCCCGTCTGCTTGCCAATGCCCGGCCCCTCTGGGCATCCCTGCCGGCAGGACTGCTGCAACGCCAGTTGCTCGGCGATCTGGCTCGGCGGGCACAGCTGCCAGATCAGGAGCTCATCGCGCTTTGGCAAGGTGGCGTGACAGCGGTCGGCGAGGCGTCCGTCGCGTCCGGTGAGCCGACTCAAGCGCCAGGCATGCAGCAGGCCGCGATGGCAAAGCCGGCTCAGCGCCCCTGGAAGAAGGACTGGAAGCCCGGCAACTGGAAGCGCAAGAACGAGCCCGAGGATGAGACACAAGGTCTGCCACGGCGCCAGCCTCCAGGCCCGGCCGACCACGCCCTGCGCCTGCTCCTGCTTGGAAACCACTGGTGGGAGTTGCTGAGCGCCGACGACCAGCAGTTGCTGCATGATCTGCCGGGCAGCCACGGTGAGCTGGTCCGCTGGCTGGAGCGCTTCCTGGTGCATCACGGAGCCTGCCCCTGGTCAGCGCTGGAGCCCGCGCTAGAGGCCGACGGCATGCTGGATCAAGCCAGGCGGCTCACCAGTGGTTTGCATGCGGACCAGGAACCGCTGCTTGAAGACCTTCAACATATGCTAAGGAAGCTACGCATCGAGCACATCAATGAACAGGTCCGCCTGCTGATCGGCAGCAAGCCGCAAGGCGATGATCTGAAACGCATCGCCCAGATGCGCGCTGAGATCGAACTGCTGCGCCAGGCCGGAGTCGCAAACCCCGACTGATCGGGCTGACGTACAATCCAGTGTTTTCGCGCGCCGTCAAGAGTGACGGCAGCTCATTGCCGGACCCGGCCACCCAGCGAAACTGGGCACCCATCGAGGTATACAGGCCACCTTTATCCGCCAGGGCTGCAATTACAAACGTTCACGCCAGCTTGCACGCGCCACGCCGAACACCGACCGTCGACTGATCGAGGGCGGTGACCGGCGCATGAAAGCCGCCTGAGCCACGCTTCGCTAGACTGCGATGTACGGGGCCCCGGGCGGCTGCTGCATTGCCCGCCCAACATCCACGCAAGGATCTGCATGACTGCCAAGAAGACCGCGCCCAAGGCCAGCGCCGCTGCCGAAGTCGAAGAAATCAAGAAGCCCGCCGCCAAGGCCGGCAAGGCTGCTGCAGCCAAGCCTGCGGGCAAGACAAGCAAGGTCGCTGCGGAAGCCCCCTCCACGGAAGACAAACCCAAGCGCGGCCGCAAGCCCAAGGCGGAAACCACCACCAAGAAGGCTGGCAAGGCCAAGGCTGAGGTTGAAGAAGAAGACTTCACCGATCTGGAGGCGGAGATCGAGGGCGAAGTCGAGGTGGAGGCCGAGGCCGAAGTCGAGGAGGTCGCCGACGACAAGCCCAAGGCCAAGCCGCTGCGCATGAAGGTCAGCCGCGCCAAGGAGCGTGCACTGATGCGCGAGTTCGGCCTGGACGAGACCGCACTGACCGAAGAGGAAGTCGCCAAGCGCCGCCACGAGCTGAAGACCCTGATCAAGATGGGCAAGACGCGTGGCTTCTTGACCCATCAGGAAATCAACGACCACCTGCCTGAGAAGCTGGTCAGCGAGGAAATCCTCGAAGCCATCATCTCCATGCTCAACGACATGGGCATTGCGGTCTATGAGCAGGCGCCCGATGCAGCCACCCTGCTGATCCAAGGCAACAACACCAGCACCGCGACTGAGGAAGAGGCCGAAGAAGCGGCTGAGGCTGCCCTGTCCACGGTGGACTCCGAGTTCGGCCGCACCACCGACCCAGTGCGCATGTACATGCGTGAGATGGGCACGGTGGAGTTGCTGACGCGCGAAGGCGAGATCGAGATCGCCAAGCGCATCGAAGGGGGCCTGCAGGCCATGATGCTGGCGATCTCAGCCTCGCCCACGACGATTGCCGAGATCCTGTCGACCGCCGCCAAGATTCGCGCCGGTGAGATGCAGATCTCCGAGGCCGTCGATGGTTTCGTCTCCAATGACGAGGCCGACGACTACGTGGCCGAGGAAGACTTCGACGAGTTTGACGAAGAGGACGACGACGACGGCAATGGCGGCTCCAAGGCGCTGACCAAGAAGCTGGAAGAGCTGAAGAACGCCGCGCTGGTAAAGCTGGACTCGCTCTCGACCAACTTTGACAAGATGCGCAAGGCTTTCGAGAAGGATGGCTACAAGTCAGCCTCTTACAACAAGGCCCAGCAGGCGATCAGCGCCGAGCTGATGACCATCCGATTCACCGTCAAGACCATTGAACGTCTGTGCGACATCCTGCGCTCCCAGGTCGACGATGTGCGTCGCTACGAGCGCGAGCTGCGCAAGATCGTGGTCGACAAGTGCGGCATGCCGCAAGACCACTTCATCAAGACCTTCCCGCCCAATGCGCTGAACCTGCAATGGGCCGAGAAGGAAATCGCCGCCAACAAGCCCTACAGCGCCGTGCTGAGCCGCAATCTGCCTGCCGTGCAGGAACTGCAGCAGAAGCTGACGGACATCCAGGCCAAGGCTGTCGTCCCGATTGATGACCTCAAGGACATCAACAAGAAGATGAACGAGGGCGAAAAGGCCTCGCGCGACGCCAAGAAGGAAATGATCGAGGCCAATCTGCGCTTGGTGATCTCGATCGCGAAGAAGTACACCAACCGCGGCCTGCAGTTCCTGGACCTGATCCAGGAAGGCAATATCGGCCTGATGAAGGCGGTGGACAAGTTCGAATACCGTCGCGGCTACAAGTTCTCGACCTACGCCACTTGGTGGATCCGCCAGGCTATCACGCGCTCGATCGCCGACCAGGCCCGCACCATCCGCATTCCGGTTCACATGATCGAGACGATCAACAAGATGAACCGCATCTCGCGCCAGCACTTGCAGGAATTCGGCTTTGAGCCGGATGCGCCGACGCTGGCCGAGAAGATGGAGATCCCTGAGGACAAGATCCGCAAGATCATGAAGATCGCCAAGGAGCCGATCTCGATGGAAACACCCATCGGGGACGACGACGACAGCCATCTGGGCGACTTCATCGAGGACACCAACAACACCGCGCCGATCGAGGCTGCGATGCAGGCCGGCCTGCGCGATGTGGTGAAGGACATCCTCGATTCGCTGACCCCGCGCGAAGCCAAGGTGCTGCGCATGCGCTTCGGTATTGAGATGAGCACGGACCACACGCTGGAAGAAGTCGGCAAGCAGTTCGACGTCACCCGCGAGCGCATCCGCCAGATCGAAGCCAAGGCCATCCGTAAGCTCAAGCACCCGAGCCGTTCGGACAAGTTGCGCACGTATCTGGACAACTTGTAAGACACCTACCCGAAGGCGTCATTGACACGATGGCGCAGGTGACAAAGGGCTGGCTCTGTCCAGCCCTTTCCTTTTGGGCCAAGCCTTGCCGCAATCCCGGCCTTCTCCGCGTTTACTCGCCCGGCAACTGTCACTTGCCGCGGCTACACTGAGAACTGCTTCACGATCTGCCCTTTCTTGCCCATGACCCACATCCGGGAACGCACCGTCTTGTTTGCCGATTTGCGTGGCAGCACGGCGCTTTTCGAGACTTTGGGCAATGCCGAGGCCACCTCAGTGGTGACCCACACCGTGGGCCAGATCGGCAAAGCGGTCAGCGATTGCAGCGGCATGCTGATCAAGACCCTGGGCGACGGTCTGATGGCGGTCTTCGACTCACCGCGCGATGGCGTGAAATCCGCCATACGCATGCATGAAATCCTCGAACGCATGGTTGCCAAGGGCCGACCGCAAGGCTCGTCGCCAAGCCTGAGGGCACTGCGAATGCAGGTGGCCCTGGCGCGCGGCGAGGTGGTCGAGATGAGCGGCGACTGCTTCGGCGACGCCGTCAATGTAGCCGCGCGCCTGCTGGACCATGCGGGCGACAACGAAACCCTGGTCACTGCCGAAGTCCTCGCCGGCCTGCCGAGCACGCAGAAACTGCGTTTTCGCAGCCTGGACCGCATCACCGTGCGTGGCCGCGTCGAGCCGGTCCATGTGCATGTGCTGGACAAGCCCAATCA
The DNA here is from genome assembly GCA_013824165.1 of Methylibium sp. Lineage (GTDB taxonomy): Bacteria > Pseudomonadota > Gammaproteobacteria > Burkholderiales > Burkholderiaceae_C > JACDQM01. The sequence goes on from PNNH01000043.1 coordinate 7,186, forward strand.
GGGTGACCCCATCGCCACGCAGTTCGGTGAAGTCAGGCAGGACAGTGTCGACCCGGACGGCATCCGCCTGATCTGGCTGGACCTGGACCGCGTCTTCGACATTGCCACGATGCCCATTGTGCTGGGCCGCAGCGTGCAGGCCACCTACTGCATCACCGATGGCCGTGTGTCGCGCTCGCACGCGCGCATCGACTGGCACGGCGGCTCCTTTTCGCTGACCGACCTCAGCTACAACGGCACCTATGTACGCTTTGGCGGCGCGGGCGACATCATCAGCCTGCGCCGTGGGAGTTGCACGCTGCACGGCAGCGGCATCATCGGCCTTGGCGGCTCACCCATCGGTGGCGGATCGCCAACCGTCAGCTTCGAGGTGCTGCACTTCGCCGACACCGAACCCCTGCTCTCGGGGGCCAGCCGCGGCAGCCTCTGAACCCCTCTTCACCTCTTTCCGCCTCCATGCCCCGTTTCCAGCCCGAAGCGCCCTATTCCCACGGCAGCGCCGCCAAGACCGCTGTACTGCTGTGCAATCTCGGCACGCCTGACGCGCCGACAGCACCGGCGCTGCGACGCTACCTTGGCCAGTTCCTGAGTGACCCGCGGGTGGTCGAAATCCCCAAGCTCGTTTGGCAGCTGATCCTGCACGGCATCATCCTGCGCGTACGCCCAGCCAAATCGGCGGCCAAGTACGCGACTGTGTGGATGCCTGAGGGTTCGCCATTGCGCGTCTGGACCGAACGCCAGGCCAAGCTGCTGCAAGGCTATCTGGGCGAGCGCGGCCACCACCTGCTGGTCAAACCTGCGATGCGCTACGGCAAGCCTGCCATTGCCGACACACTGAACCAGCTCCGCGCCGCAGGCGTCACGCGGGTGCTGGTGCTGCCGGCCTACCCGCAGTACTCAGGTGCGACGACGGCCAGCGTCATCGACGATGTGTCCCGCTGGGCGCTGCAGACCCGGCACCTGCCCGAACTGCGCTTCATCAACCGCTATCACGACGACCCCGGCTATATCGCCGCGCTGGCCGACAGCGTGCGCGCGCACTGGCAGCGCAACGGCCAGCCGGACTTGCTGGTGATGAGTTTCCACGGCATGCCCGAGCGCACCCTGCACCTGGGCGACCCTTACCACTGCGAGTGCCTGAAGACCGGCCGGCTGCTGGCTGAGGCCTTGGGGCTGAGCCGCGATCAGTATCTGGTCACGTTCCAGAGCCGCTTCGGCAAGGCAAAGTGGCTGCAGCCCTATACCGAACCAACCCTGCGCGAGCGCGCCGCAGCCGGACTGAAGAAGGTCGACCTGATCTGCCCCGGCTTTGCGGCCGACTGCCTGGAGACGCTGGAGGAAATCGCCCAGGAAGCCCGCGAGGCCTTCCTTGAATCGGGCGGCAAAGAGTTCGCCTACATCCCCTGCCTGAATGACAGCGACGGCGGCATGCGCATGCTGGCCGATCTGGCCGAGCGCCACCTGCAAGGCTGGCCGACACGGCAGACGCCGGATGCACAGGCGCTCGAGCAACAGCGTCAGCGCGCCTTGGCCATCGGCGCCAAAGACTGACCAAGCGACGGAGCCAGCGCTCCGTCACCCCGATCCAGCCAGGTTCAGGCGCGGCGATGCCAGCGCAGCAGGCGCGGCGTGATCAGCACCAGCGCCACCACGATCAGCAGGCCGAGCGACATCGGACGCTCCAGGAACACGCTCCAGCGCCCATCACCAATGGCGATCGCATTGCGCATCTGCGCCTCGGCCAGGGGCCCCAGAATCATGCCGACCACCACTGGTGCGGTCGGGAAGTCGAAGCGCCGCATCACCACGCCCAGCAGGCCGATCGCCAGCATCAGGTAGAGGTCGAAGGCGCTCTGGCGCATCCCGTACACGCCCACGGTCGCGAAGATCAGGATGCCAGCGTAGAGCTGCGCCTTCGGGATCTTCAACAGCTTGACCCACAAGCCCACCATTGGCAGGTTCAAGACCAGCAGCATCACATTGCCGATGTAGAGCGAGGCAATCAAGGCCCACACCAGGGTCGATGAGGTCTGGAACAGCTGCGGGCCGGCCTGGATGCCGTAGTTCTGCAGCGCAGACAACAGGATGGCTGCCGTCACAGAGGTGGGGATACCCAGCGTCAGCAGCGGCACCAGCGTGGC
>PNNH01000008.1 GCA_013824165.1 Methylibium sp.
GGCCTTGTGAGTTTCGCGGCCGATGCCGGATTCCTTGTAGCCGCCGAAGGCCGCGTGCGCCGGGTAGGCGTGGTAGCAGTTGGTCCACACGCGTCCGGCCTGGATGGCGCGGCCCATGCGGTAGGCGCGGCTGCCGTCACGCGTCCACACGCCGGCGCCCAGGCCGTAAGGCGTGTCGTTGGCGATCTGCAGCGCCTCAGCCTCGGTCTTGAAGGTGGTCACGGCCAGCACCGGACCGAAGATCTCCTCGCGAAAGATGCGCATCTGGTTGTGCCCCTTGAACAGCGTGGGCTGGATGTAATAGCCGCCGGCCAGATCACCGCCCAGCTGCGCGCGGTCGCCACCGATCAGCACCTGCGCGCCCTCTTCCTTGCCCAGCGCCAGGTAGGTCTGGATCTTGTCCATCTGCAGGGCCGAGGCCTGCGCACCCATCATCGTGTCGGTGTCCAGCGGGTTGCCCTGCTTGATCGCGGCTACGCGCTTGAGCGCGCGCTCGATGAAGCGGTCGTAGATCGATTCCTGGATCAGCGCGCGACTGGGGCAGGTGCAGACCTCGCCCTGGTTGAAGGCAAACAGCACCAGGCCCTCGATCGCCTTGTCCAGGAAGGCATCGTCCTGCGCCATCACATCGTCGAAGAATACGTTGGGGCTCTTGCCGCCCAGCTCCAGTGTGGCCGGGATCAGGTTGGTGGCGGCGGCCTGCGCGATCACGCGGCCGGTGGCGGTGCTGCCGGTGAACGCAATCTTGGCGATGCGCTTGCTCTCGGCCAGCGGCATGCCGGCTTCGCGGCCGAAGCCGTTGACGACGTTGAGCACGCCCGGCGGCAGCAGGTCGGCGATCAGCTCGGTCAGCACCAGGATGCTGATGGGTGTGCTCTCGGCGGGCTTGAGCACCACGCAGTTGCCGGCGCCCAGCGCCGGCGCCAGCTTCCAGGCCGCCATCAGGATGGGGAAGTTCCAGGGAATGATCTGGCCGACGACGCCCAGCGGCTCGTGGAAGTGATAGGCGATGGTGTGGCCGTCGATCTCGCTCAAGGCGCCTTCCTGCGCGCGCAGGCAGCCGGCGAAGTAGCGAAAGTGGTCCACCGCCAGCGGGATGTCGGCATTGAGCGTCTCGCGGATCGGCTTGCCGTTGTCCACCGTCTCGGCATAGGCCAGCAGCTCGATGTTCTGCTCCAGGCGATCGGCAATCTTCAGCAGGATGTTGGCGCGCTCGGCGGGCGCCACCGCGGCCCAGCCGGCGGCTGCGGCGTGGGCGGCGTCCAGCGCCAGCTCGATGTCCTCGGCGCCGGAGCGCGCGGCCTGGGTGTAGACCTGACCGCTGATCGGCGTGATCACATCGAAGTACTGGCCCTTCAGCGGCGCGACAAAGCGGCCGTTGATGAAGTTGTCGTAGCGCGGCTTGTATGCAATCTTGGCGCCTGGGGTATGGGGGGCTGCGTAAAGCGTCATGGTGCTTGTCTCCGTTCTTTGGCTGCTGGATCGATGCGAAAGCGCATCCGAGGGCACAGCGTTTGCGAAGACCGTGCCAGGGCCGGTTTCGCGGCAAACCGCCCGCTGCAGCGCAAGAAAGCGGTCAGCCAGGCGCCCCACACTGTGTCGAGCCGGCCCGGCTGCGCTGTCACTGTCACGAAACGGAACAACCGCCGGGCCGATTTCTGCCGAACTGCTTTGAGCCCCCCACCGGACTGCTACCGTAGCCAGCACGCGAAAGGCTCTGAATGAAACAAGAGCCCGCACAGGAGACAAGCGCAATGACTGCTTCCCACTCAGCCGCCGGTCTGGCGGCGCGCGTGCCAGCCCAGCGCCTGCGCGCGGCGCGGCAGGCCCTGCTCAGCGACGGCACGCTGCCGCCCGGCCTGCTCGACGAACAGCTGCAGGCCAGCTGGCTGCGCAGCCAGCGCTTCGGCCTGCTGCCTGACGCGCGCAACCCCGGCGCGCCGCATGCCTCGGCCCAGCAACTGGCCCGAGCGCTGGAGCACCGCCGCGCCTTCGTGGCGCAGGCGCGGCCGGTGATGGAGTTCCTGTTCGAGCAGATCCAGGGCAGCGAACACCTGGTGATCCTGGCCGACGCGCAGGGCATGCTGCTGCATGCGCAGGGCGACACCAGCTTCGCCGACAAAGCTGCGCGGGTGGCGCTGCGCCCCGGCGCGATCTGGCACGAGCAGTGGCGCGGCACCAATGCCATCGGCACAGCCCTGGCCGACGGCCGCGCGGTGGTGGTGCACGGCGCCGAGCATTACCTGGAGCGCAATGCATTCCTGACCTGCGCGGCCGCCCCCATCGTCGACCCGGCTGGCCGCCTGCTGGGCGCGCTGGACCTCTCGGGCGACCACCGCAGCTACCACCGCCACACCCTGGGCCTGGTGCGTTCGGCCTCGCGCATGATCGAGCACCAGCTCTTCGAGGGCCGCCACGGCGGCGAGCTGCGCCTGCGCCTGCATGCGCGCGCCGAAGGCCTGGGCACGGTGGCCGAGGGGCTGCTGGCGCTGTCGGAAGACGGCTGGATCATCGGCGCCAACAGCGTGGCGCTGGAGCTGCTGGGCCTGCCACGCAGCGCCATCGGCGCGCTGCCGCTGGAGCAGGCGATCGGCATGGACCTGCGCGCGCTGCTGGCCGGCGGACGCGCGGCCCGGGAGTTCGGAGGGCCGGAAGGCCGCCGGCTCTGGCTGCGTCTGGAAACAGGCCGAAGCACTCTGACGATGCCGGCCGGCGCCGCCACGAAGCCGGTTGCACCGGCTGATGCGCTGGCTGCGCTGGACAGCGGCGACGCCGCGCTGCAGGGCCAGATCGAACGCGCGCGCCGCGTGCTGGACAAGCCGATCGCGCTGCTGCTGCAGGGCGAGTCGGGCGTGGGCAAGGAGCTGTTCGCGCGCGCCTGCCACGACAGCAGCGCACGCCGCGGCAAGCCCTTCGTCGCGCTGAACTGCGCGGCCCTGCCGGAGGGGCTGATCGAGGCCGAGCTGTTCGGCTACCGGCCCGGCGCCTTCACCGGCGCGGCACGCGAGGGTGCGCCCGGCCGCCTGCGCGAGGCCCAAGGCGGCACGCTCTTCCTCGACGAGATCGGCGACATGCCACTGGCGCTGCAGGCGCGGCTGCTGCGCGTGCTGCAGGAGCGCCAGGTGCAGCCGCTGGGCGGCGGCGCGCCGGTGGCGCTGGACTTCGCGCTGATCTGCGCAACGCACCGGCCGCTGCGCCAGGAGGTGGAGGCCGGGCGCTTCCGCGAAGACCTTTACTACCGCATCAACGGCCTGGCACTGCGCCTGCCGCCGCTGCGCGAGCGCAGCGATCTGGCCACGCTGGTGGCACGCCTGCTGCGCGAGCTCTCGCCTGGACGCGAGCTTTCCTTGGCCCCGGCGTTGCTGCAGGACTTTCAGCGCTACCGCTGGCCCGGCAATGTGCGCCAGCTCGCAAATGCGCTGCGAACCGCCTGCGCACTGCTGGGCGACGAGGAGACGCAGATCGCGCGCCAGCACCTGCCCGAGGACCTGCTGGACGAGCTGCTGGGCAGTGCACCAGTCACGGCACGCACCGTGCATGACGAGGACACTGACCTGCGCCTGCAGGCTCAGCGACAGATCGATGCCGTGCTGCAGGCTTGCCAGGGCAATCTTTCCGAGGCGGCACGCCGCCTGGGCATCAGCCGCAACACGCTCTATCGCAAGCTGCGCGGCGGCGGCAACGCCGCCTGACGGTCAGGGCGCAGACGGGCGCGGCGCCAGCCAGCTGGCGATGCACCACTGCGCCGACCAGTAGGTGAGCAGCACCCACAGCGCTGCCAATGGCAGTGGGCCGGCGAACTTGTTGATGGCCAGGCAGGCGTCAGAGATCAGGAACAGCAAGCCGCCCAAGGCCAGCACCGCAGCGCGGCGGCGCGCGCCCGCATCGGGCTCCTCACGGCTGCCACGCCAGACCACTGCGGCCTGCGCGGCCATCGCCGCCAGACACAGCACATAGGCGATCACCGGCGGGCGCAGACCGGCCGGTACGCCAGGCCAGAGCTGGCTGAGCACCACGCCGGCCAGCAGCGCATAGCCGACGAAAGCCAGCGGCCAGGCCGCCAGCTTCTGCACGCGCGTGAAGCCCCACAGGTAGCACAGGTGGGCCAGCAGGAAGGACAGCAGGCCGATGACGAAGGCGCCATCGCCGAACATCAGCGCCACGTCGCCGCCCAGCGAAAAAATCAGGCCCGCGATCACCCAGCGCCGCAGCCGCAGCGTGGCCTCACCGCGCGGCCAGGCGTAGGCAATGATGATCAGCGTGGTCAGCGGCTTGAACAGCCAGACCAGCCAAGGCTGGGCCGTCAGATTGCCGGCGATGGCCAGCGCGGCGCTGAGCGCGGTGAGCGCCGCGAGAACGGGAGTGGTGAGAGGCAGCAGCATGGCGGCGCATCTTGGCAGATGCGCCGCCATGCGCCGCTAGGGCTTGCCCGCAGGCTCGGCGGCTGGCGCGCTCAGTCGATGCGCACCCAGCGCACGTCGATGTGGTTGTTGGCTCGGTGCACCAGATGCACATTGCTGCGCGCCGCCCAAGGCGTGACCTGGTGGTGCAGCGGGATCACGGCCACATCGTCCTGCACGATCTTCAGGGCCTGTACAAGCTGGCCGCGGCGCTTGGCCGCATCACCCTCGATCTTGGCGCTGTCGATCAACGCGTCCAGCTTGGCGTTGCTGTAGCGGCCGTAGTTCCAGCTGCCGTCGCCGCCCACCGGGCTGTGCACCAGGGCCTGCAGAGAATAAAGCGCATCGAAGGTAGCCACGCCCCAGCCCAGCAGGTGCAGATTGCTTTCCTTGCGCTGCAGCTTGGGGAAGTAGACGCTGGAGCCCTGGCTGGCCAGCTTGACCTGCACGCCCACCTTGGCCCACAGCGCGCTCAGCGCCTTGCAGATTTCCTCGTCGTTGACGTAGCGGTCATTCGGGCAGTCCAGCTGCACCTGGAAGCCGTCCGGATAGCCGGCCTCAGCCAGAAGGGCCTTGGCGCGCGCCGGATCGAAGGGCAGGCGGCGGTCGCCCTCGGGCGTCCAGCCTTCGGCCTGCGGCGCCACGAGCGAGCCGGCCGGTTGGGCCAGGCCGCGCATCGTCACGCGGCGGATCGCTTCGATGTCGATGGCCTGGTAGAGCGCCTGGCGCACGCGCAGGTCCTTGAAGGGATTGCGACCCTTGATATTGCTGCTGGTGAGCTCGTCGCTGGCTTGGTCCAGGCCGAGGAAGATAGTGCGGAACTCGGGACCTTCGATGATCTTGAAGCCCGGCGTGTTGCGCAGCTTGGGCACGTCCTGCGGCGCGGGGTCGAGCACGAAATCCAGCTCGCCCGAGAGCAGCGCGGCCAGCCGGGTGGCGTCGGACGAGATCGGCGTGTAGACGATGGCGCTGACATTGCCCTGCAGCTTGCCCCACCAGTTCGGGTTCAGCAGCAGTTCGGTCTTCACGCCCGGCTGGCTGCTCTTGAGCACGAAGGGCCCGGTGCCGTTGGCATTGCGTACCGCATGGGTCTCTTCCTTCTGCGCGAAGTTCTGCGGCTTGTCGACCTTGTGCTTGAGCGCCCAATCCCTGGACATGATGCGCACGCCGGTGATTTGGCGCAGCAGCACCGGATTGGGCGCAGACAGCGTGATCTCGACACTCGACGGCGACAGCTTCTTCACGCCGGTGACGCCCTGCAGCAGCACGCGGAAGTTGGAGCTGGGGCTGAGCGCACGCTCAAACGAGAACACCACGTCGTCGGCCGTCAGCGCGCTACCGTCGTGGAACTTCACGCCCGGGCGCAGCTCGAAGCGCCAGCGCGTAGGCTCCAGCTGGGTCCACTTCGAGGCCAGCGCCGGCTCGATGGTGAACTGCTGGTCGTAGGCCACCAGGCCCTCGTAGACAAAGGCGTTGAACTGGTTGTTCAGCGCGCTGTTGTAGGCATGCGGGTCGAAGCTCTGCACATCGCCCTGGCTGGCCCAGCGCAGGGGCTTGGCCTGTGCGGTGACGCCGATCAGCGCCAGCAGGGCCAGCGCGGCAAGTTTGCGGATGGATTGGGAAGGCATGGGACTCCGGTCAACAGACCTCATGGAAAACCCTGAATACTGCCCGGCAGCGGCGCGGCGGGCAAATACTCATTCGCCATAAGCTTCTGCCGCAATGGCGCAGCGCCGCGCCCGCATCCGCAGCCGCAAAGGCTGGCCGCTTCAGTCCGACTTCTTCTGCGCTGCCGTCGTCGCCGCGCCCTTGGCCGCAAATTGCTCGCGCAGTTTCCTGAGCTTCTCGCGCGGATCTTCCTTGACGGTGTTCTCGTGCAGCTTCATCTCGGCGATGAAGCGGCTGGGGATGCCCATCACGGTCTCGCGAGATTTCTTGCGCCGGCGCAAGGTGGAGACAGCCAGCGTGCTGCGCGCGCGGGTGATGCCCACGTACATCAGGCGGCGCTCTTCTTCCAGGCGCTGCGGGGTCATGTCCTCGTCGTCGGCCTTGAAGGGCAGCAGCCCCTCGTTGACGCCGGCCAGGAAGACATGCGGCCATTCCAGGCCCTTGGAGGCATGCAGCGTGGTCAAGGTGACTTGATCCTGCTCGTCGCCGCGCTCGGCCAGCGACAGGATCACGCTGATGGTCTGGGCCACTTCGAGCACGGTCTGCGTGGGCTCCTCGAAGGTGATGCCGCCCTCCTGGCTGATCTGGCCACCGCAGCGCTTGGCGACCCAGTCGACGAAGTCCAGCACATTGCCCCAGCGCGCCGCGCCGACCTTCTCGTTCTCCTCCTGCTCCATCAGGTGCTGCTCGTAGCCGATGTCCTTGAGCCATTCCATCAGCAGCGCCTTGGCCTCCTTGTCGCCCGAGGTGTTGCGGGCGCGGTATTCCAGTTCGTTCACATAGCGGCCGAACTCATGCAGGCCGGCGATCGCGCGGCTGCTCAGCGCGGTGGACAGGCTCTCGGCAAACAGCGCCTCGTACATGCTGCACTTCCAGCGTCCGGCGAACTGGCTCAGGCTGCCCAGCGTCTGGTGGCCGATGCCGCGCTTGGGCGTGGTGACCGCGCGCAGGAAAGCCGGGTCATCGTCCGGATTGACCAGCAGGCGCAGCCAGCCGCACAGATCCTTGATCTCGGCCTTGTCGAAAAAGCTCTGGCCGCCGGAGACCTTGTAGGGAATCTCGGCGCGGCGCAGCGCCTGCTCGAAGACGCGCGCCTGATGGTTGGCGCGATACAGGATCGCAAAGTCCTTGAACTGCACCGCACCCGCATTGGCACGGATCGCCTGGATGCGCGCCACCGCCCGCTCGGCCTCGTGTTCCTCGCCATCGCTCTCGATCAGGGCCACCGGCTCGCCGTCGCCGAACTCGCTCCAGAGCTTCTTCTCGAAGATCTTCGGATTGACCGCGATGACGTTGTTGGCCGCGCGCAGGATCGCGCCGGTGGAGCGGTAGTTCTGTTCCAGCGGGATCACCTTCAAATTCGGAAAGTCGGTCGGCAGGCGCTTCAGGTTCTCGATGGTGGCGCCGCGCCAGCCGTAGATGCTCTGGTCGTCGTCGCCCACGGCAGTGAAGTGGGCGCGCTCGCCGACCAGCTGCTTGAGCAGGTCGTACTGCACCGCATTGGTGTCCTGGTACTCGTCCACCAGCACATAGCGCAGGGTGTCCTGCCACTTGCCGCGCGCCTCGGGGAAATCCTGCAGCAGACGCAGCGGCAGCGAGATCAGGTCATCGAAGTCCACCGACTGGTAGGCCGCCAGCCGCTCCTGATAACGCTCCATCACGACGGCCGCCGCGCGCTCGTCTTCGTCCTTGGCTGCGAGCAGCGCCTGCTTGGCCGTCAGGCCCTGGTTCTTCCACAGCGAGATGGTCCATTGCCAGCTGCGCGCCTGCTTGGCGTCGGTGGTGCCGCCAGCATCGCGCAGCAGGCCCAGCACGTCGTCGCTGTCGAGGATGGAGAACTGCTCCTTGAGCCCGACCAGATGACCTTCGGAGCGCAGGATGCGCACACCCAGGCTGTGGAAGGTCGAGATCACCAGGTCCTTGGCGGCGCGCGGCCCCACCAGATCGCGGGCGCGCTCGCGCATCTCCTGCGAGGCCTTGTTCGTGAAGGTGATGGCGCCAATGTTCTTGGCCGCATAGCCGGCCTGCAGCAGGCGCGCGATCTTCATCGTGATCACGCGCGTCTTGCCCGAGCCGGCGCCGGCGATGACCAGGCAGGGGCCGTGCAGGTGATGAACGGCTTCGAGCTGGGCGGGGTTGAGGGTATCGGCCATGGCGCTGCGGGTCTGCGGGCCGCGCAGGATAGCAAAGCCGCTGGGTGCGGTTCTGTGCTACGCCGCGCCGCCGCTGAGGTGGTGGGCCGCGCGGTGCAGATGAGCCAGGAAATGCCGGACGCTGGGCTTGAGCGCTGCGTCAGTGCGGGCCAGCGCGCCCAGCGTCAGCTTCAGCGGCCCTTCGGCCACCGGCACCACATCCAGATGCTGTTGTGCGAAGGGGTGCATCGCGATCTGATAGGGCAGCAGGCCCACGCAGCTGCCGCTGGCCACGATGGACAAGAGGCCCAGCGTCGAGTTGACCAG
>PNNH01000089.1 GCA_013824165.1 Methylibium sp.
TCGCGACTCAACGAAGAATGCGCCATAAAAAAAGCCGCCTGAAGGCGGCTTTGAAAGAAATCGGGGGGCAGCGGACCACCGCCCCAATCCCTGATTGCTCTTGCAGAAGATTACTTGTGATAAGCCGTCTCGCCGTGCGAGCTGATGTCCAGGCCTTCACGCTCCTCGTCTTCCGTGACGCGCAGACCGATCACCAGGTCAACCACCTTGAAGGCGATCACCGAGACCACACCCGACCAGACGATGGTCACGAGCACGGCCTTGGCCTGGACCCAGACTTGGCTGGCGATGGAGTAGGCGTCCGGGGCGATCATGCCGACGGTCACCCAGTCGCCGACGGCGCTCGGGCCGCCCAGGTTGGGCGAGTTGAACACGCCGGTCAGCAGGGCACCGACGATGCCGCCGACACCGTGCACACCGAACACGTCGAGCGAGTCATCCGCGCCCAGCATCTTCTTCAGGCCGCTGACACCCCACAGGCAGGCGAAGCCGGCGATGAAGCCGATGATCAGGGCGCCGCCGATGCCGACGTTGCCGGCAGCCGGCGTGATGGCGACCAGACCCGCGACGGCACCCGAGGCGGCACCCAGCATCGAGGCCTTGCCCTTGAGCAGCGCCTCACCGATGCACCAGGCCAGCACGGCCGCGGCGGTGGCAGCGAAGGTGTTGGCAAAGGCCAGCGCAGCGAAGCCGTTGGCTTCCAGCGCGGAGCCGGCGTTGAAGCCGAACCAGCCCACCCACAGCAGCGAGGCACCAACCATGGTCAGCGTCAGGCTGTGCGGCGTGAAGGCCTCCTTGCCGTAGCCGACGCGCTTGCCGACCATATAGGCACCCACCAGGCCAGCGACAGCGGCATTGATGTGCACCACAGTGCCGCCAGCGAAGTCCAGCGCACCCATCTGCCAGATGAAACCGGCCTTGGCGTTCATCTCATCGACGACACCTGCGGCGCTGTAGGCATCCGGACCCATCCAGAACCAGACCATGTGCGCGACTGGGATGTAGCTGAAGGTGAACCAGATCGCCAGGAACAGCAGCACCGCGCCGAACTTCATGCGCTCGGCGAAGGCGCCGATGATCAGCGCCGCCGTGATGCCGGCGAACGTGGCCTGGAAGGCCGCGAACACGATCTCGGGAATGTAGACACCCTTGCTGAAGGTCGCGGCATTGGCGAAGGTGCCGGCGACGTTGTCCCAGACGCCCTTCATCATCAGCCGGTCGAAGCCGCCGATGAAGGCATTGCCCTCGGTGAAGGCCAGGCTGTAGCCGTAGACGAACCACAGCACGACGATCAGCGAGAAGCCGACCATCACCTGCATCAGCACCGACAGCATGTTCTTGCTGCGGACCAGGCCGCCGTAGAACAGTGCCAGGCCGGGCACGGTCATCAGGATGACCAGCAGCGTGGCCACCATCATCCAGGCGGTGTCGCCCTTGTTGGGAACCGGTGCGGGTGCAGCAGCGGCAGAGGCGGCTTCTGCAGCCGGGGCTGCAGCAGCGACGGCGTCGGAAGCTGCAGCCACGACGGCAGCAGCGGCCTCTGCCACGGCGGGAGCGGACGCGGCGGCGTCCTGGGCCCAGGCGGCTGGCGCACAGGCCAGCAGCGCCAGCGCCACGCTGGCAAGTAGTTTCTTCATGAGGGATCTCCGGGAAAGTCTTGGATGCTCTTGGCGAGTCTGGGGCCGATCAGAGTGCGTCCTGGCCGGTCTCGCCGGTGCGGATGCGAACCACCTGATCAAGCGGCGACACAAAGATCTTGCCGTCACCGATCTTGCCGGTGCGGGCCGAGCTCTCGATGGCCTCGATGACCTGCTCGACCACGGCATCGGCAACCGCCGCCTCGATCTTCACCTTGGGCAGAAAGTCCACCACGTACTCGGCGCCGCGGTACAGCTCGGTGTGGCCCTTCTGGCGGCCGAAGCCTTTGACTTCGGTGACCGTCAAGCCCTGCACGCCGATCGCGCTGAGGGCTTCACGCACTTCGTCAAGCTTGAAGGGCTTGATGACGGCAGTGATCAATTTCATGGCTATCTCTCCTCGTCTGCTGGAATCAGAAGCTCTTCTTGACCGACAGCACCAGGCTGGCCTTGCCCAGGTCCTTGGCGCCGGGGCCGACATAGGCCTTGGTGTCGGTGTCGACCACGGCCACTCCGAACAGGAAGCCGCCGAAGTCCTTGTTCACCGTCAGCGAGTAGTCGGTGTAGGTGAAGTCGCTGTTGTTCTTGACCTTCTGGTAGCCGATGTGCGGGGTCAGCGTGTAGCCATCGCCCAGATCAAAGGTGGCCGCCAGGTCGAAGTAGCCGCTGCCCTTGCTGTCGGCGAAACCGAACAGATTGGTCGTGCTGTGCGAGTACTTGGCCGTCACCGGGCCGTAGCTCACCGCACCATACAGCTCGGTTGTGTTGGCGCTGACGGCCAGCTTGTTGCTCGGGTAGTTGTACGTCAGCACGCCCACGTCCAGCATCACGCCGGGTGTGATTTCGGTCTTGTAGCCACCATAGACATCGATTTCAACGCTGGAATCGCCGCCGCCGTCCTTGATCCACTTGATGCTGGAGCCCCAGGCACCGACATAGAAACCGCTGGCGTGCGCGTAGTCCACACCACCTTGCACGGCTGGCTTCAGGCGGGTCTGGGAGATGCCGCGATAGCGATAGTCGCTCGTCAGGCTGGCATTGAACGACAAGGGATCCGCGGCCTCCTGGGCATGCACCGGCAGGGCGGACAAGGCGAGCGTGGCAGCGAGTGCGGCAAGAATCGTTTTCATCGATGACTCCTCAGGTGGATTGATTAGAAGAACTATGGAAGACATCCCCTTCTTTGCAGCTTCCGTGCCAGCATCAAACAGGACCGTTTCAGGCCCTCCCCAACGGGGAATGCCTGTTGAACTCAGGGTTATGCACCAATAACGAGCACTCGGCGCGATGCGCCGCTTCGGTGCGTGCCCCCAAACCGTGCATGACGCCGCCGTGCCGATCGTGAACCGACGAGAGCGCTGCCGCGCGAGGAGCCCAAGCCATGTCACTGGCCGTCATCCACAGCCGAGCACTCGAGGGACTGAACGCCGCCCCCGTCAGCGTTGAAGTGCACCTGGCCAACGGTCTGCCGGCCTTCACCCTGGTAGGCCTGGCCGAAACCGAAGCAAAGGGGAGTCGCGCGTGCGCGCGCGGCGCTGCTGAACAACAGTCTGTCCTTCCCTCACAACAAGCGCATCAGGGTCCATCTGGCGCCGGCCGACCTGCCCAAGGAGGGTGGTCGCTTCGACCTTCCCATCGCGCTGGGCATCCCGGCGGCCAGCGCCGCCGAGGCCGCACTGGCGCCGGGCGGCACTGAAACGCTGCGGCGCGCCAGGGCGCTTGATGACACTGCCGCCCCGGCAGCCCTGCCGGATCTGGATGAGGTCAAAGGTCAGGCGGACCCCAAGCGCGCACTGGAAATCGCCGCCGCCGGCGAACTGAGCCTGCTGCTGGTCGGGCCTCCAGGCAGCGGCAAGTCCATGCTGGCGCAACGCCTGGCCGGCCAGTTCGACGCCACGCGCTGGGGCCGCTGGAAACCGGCCGCATCAAGATCGCCCGTGCGGCGCGCAGCACCGAGTTTCCGGCGCGCTTTCAGCTGATCGCCGCGATGAGCCCCTGCCCTTGCGGGCAGCTAAGCAACCCCTTGCGCAATTGCCGTTTTACACCCGAGCAGGTGGCGCGCTACCAGGGCCGGCTGAGCGGCCCACTTCTGGACCGTCTCGACCTGCTGGTCGAGGTGCCTATGCTGCCACCGGCTCAGCTGGCCGCGCAGGCCGGCGGCGAATCCGGTGCCAGCGTCGCTGTGCGCCTGGCGCAGGCCCGCGCTTTCGCGCTGCAGCGCCAGGGCTGCACCAATGCGAAACTGGGTCCGCGCCAGATTGATGCGCATGGGCTGGCGGAACCAGATGCTCTGGCGCTGCTGCAGCAGGCCGCCCTGCGCCTGGGCTGGTCCAGCCGCGGCTACCACCGGGTGCTGAAGGTGGCACGCACCATCGCTGATCTGGCGGCCAGCCCGACCATCACCTGCGCACAGATGGCCGAAGCGCTGCAGCTGCGGCGCGGCCTGCCCGGTGCGCGCTGAACGCGGGCGTCAGACGCTCACATCAGCTCAACGCCGCCCGACCAGATCGATCCCCTTGACCGCCAGCCGGTCGACCTCGGTGGAAATCTCCGACAGCGTGCCTGCGACCACGCCGAACTCGCGGCCGGAATCGCCCGCGCGGGCCGCAATCACCAGCGCATTGAAGGAGACAATCTTGGCCTGCTTGGCCACCTGCTGGATGTCGGTGACGATGCCCTTGAGCTCGGACATCAGGCGCTGCTCGCGGCGTGCGCTGATCTCGTCGAACACCGAAGTCGCCAGGTTCAGCGCCTTCAGCACCTCGTCCAGCCCCTGGTAGACATCGTCCACCGGACCACGCCGCTGAGGCGGCAGGCGCAGGCTTTGCAGCGCCCGCTGGCAGCGCTGGGTGAAGCCCTGCACGACCTCGCCGACACGCTGCCGGCCATAGACGTCGGCAATCTTCTCACCCTCCTCGCGGCCGACGCTGCGCGCCGTCTCCATCAACTGGACATGGCTGTCGGTGAACAGCTTAAGCGAAGCTTCTGCGGCTTCCAGCTGGCCGGCAATAGCGCGCTCGGCCAGCAGAATCTGCAAGGCCAGGCGCTGCGAGAGCATGCGCTGGCGCGCGGCCATATTGACCATGGACATGGCCCCGGCGGCCGGCATCGTGAGGTTTGGCTGCATGGTTCGTGATGGAATGCGCACCCAGTCGGCACAGTTCCTTCCATGCAATCCCCGTGCCCGCCTCACATCCGGCTAACGCTCGGTCAGAGCGCCTTGCGCGGCAGGCAGCAAGCCGATCAGCGCCGCTCCAGCTTGCCGTCCTTGAGCACGACGCTGTCGCCGCTGCGCAGCTGCGGATCGCTGCGCTGCTCATGCGTGTGGCTGCGCCCATCCTTGTCGATCAAAGTCACCACCCAGACGCGGTAAGACTTGCTGCGCTTCTCGATCTCGTTGCCGGCATAGCCGCCAGCCACCGCACCGCCAACGGTCGCGAGCTTCTTGCCGCTACCACCGCCGACCTGGCTGCCCAGCAGGCCGCCCACCACAGCGCCGCCGATCACGCCCAGCGCGCTGCCCTCGCCCTTGTGCTCATAACTGTGCACCTCGCTGACCCAGCTGCAATCGGCGCAGAGCTTGGCCAGCTGCTTGGCGCTGGGCTTCGACGCTGCCGCTTCGGGCTGTGCCTGCGCGGCGCCACCGAACAGGGCCAGCACCAGGACGAGCAGGGCTGCTGCCTTGGGCGTGGGGTTCGAACGCTGTGACATCGGGGCCTCCTTTGAAAATAGACGGCCATCAGCATGCCACGCGATCAGCGGGCTCCGCCAGGCGGAGCGCTCAAGCTGTCAGCAGCTGTAAACGCCAGCCCTGTTCAGGACAGCAGCGGCGCCAACGCGCGCTGTGCGGCCACCTCGTCCAGCGCCATGCGCGCGGCCCAGTCCTTCAACTGATCGTCGCCGATGCGGCCGACATTGAAGTAGGCCGCCTCCGGGTGGGCGAAGTAGAAGCCGCTGACACTGGCCGCCGGCGTCATCGCCATGCTCTCGGTCAGGCCCATGCCGATTTCCTCGGGTGCGAGTGTGCGGAACAGCTCGCGCTTGACGAGGTGATCCGGGCAGGCCGGATAGCCTGGCGCCGGGCGGATGCCGCGATACTGCTCGGCGATCAGTGCCTCATTGGCCAGCGCCTCGTCGGGCGCATAGGCCCAGAACTCGCGCCGCGCGCGCTGGTGCAGGCGCTCGGCCAGCGCTTCGGCCAGACGATCGGCCAGGGCCTTCAGCATGATGGCCGAGTAGTCGTCATGGTCGGCCAGGAACTGTGCTTCCTTCTTTTCGCAGCCGATGCCGGCGGTGACGGCGAACAGGCCGATGTAATCGGGCACCGATCCTTTCGGCGCGATGTAGTCCGCCAGGCAGCGGTTCGGCCGCTTCTCGCCATCGACCACCGGGCGCTCGCTCTGCATGCGCAGCCCGCGCCAGGTCATCAGCACCTCGCTGCGGCTCTCGTCGCGGTATATCTCGATGTCGTCGTCATTCACCTGCGCGGCCGGGTAGAGGCCCAGCACGGCGTTGGCGGTCAGCCAGCGGCCTTCGATCAGGCGCTGCAGCATGCGCTTGCCGTCACTGAACACACGCTGCGCCTCGGCGCCGACGATCTCGTCCTTCAGGATGGCCGGGAAGGGGCCGGCCAGGTCCCAAGTCTGGAAGAACGGCGCCCAGTCGATGCACTCGGCCAGATCGGCCAGGTCGTAGTTCTTGAACACGCGCCGGCCCGTGAACTTGGGCACCGGCGGCTGGTAGGCCGCCCAGTCCAGCTGCAGTTTGTTGGCGCGCGCCTGCGCCAGCGTCACCAGCGGCGTCTGCTTCTTGTTGGCGTGCAGCTCGCGCACCTTGTCGTAATCGGCCTTCAGCTCGGCGATATAGGCCGCGGCGCGGTCGTCGCTGAGCAGCTCGGTGCACACACCGACCGAACGCGAGGCATCCGGGACATAGACCACCGGGCCTTCGTAATGCGGCGAGATTTTGACGGCCGTGTGCACGCGGCTGCAGGTGGCGCCGCCAATCAGCAGCGGGATCTTCTTGATGCGGAAGTAGTCGTCGCGCTGCATCTCGGCGGCCACATGCTGCATCTCTTCCAAGCTGGGCGTGATCAGACCTGACAGGCCGATGATGTCGGCGCCTTCCACCTTGGCGCGAGCCAGGATGTCCTGGCAGGGCACCATCACGCCCATGTTCACGACTTCATAGTTGTTGCACTGCAGGACCACGGTGACGATGTTCTTGCCGATGTCGTGCACATCACCCTTCACGGTCGCGATGACGATCTTGCCCTTGGGCTTGACATCGCCGCCGGCGGCCTCGAGCTGGCGCTTCTCTTCCTCGATATAGGGCACCAGATGCGCCACGGCGGACTTCATCACCCGCGCGCTCTTCACCACCTGCGGCAGGAACATCTTGCCCTGGCCGAACAGGTCGCCGACGATGTTCATGCCGGCCATCAGCGGGCCTTCGATCACATGCAGCGGGCGGCCGCCGCCGGCCTTGATGGCGACCCAGGCTTCCTCGGTGTCTTCGACGATAAAGTCGGTGATGCCATGCACCAGCGCATGCGACAGGCGTGCGTTGACATCGCCAGCACGCCAGGCCAGGCGCGCGCTGTCGTCCTTGGCCGCGCCCTTGGCGCTTTCGGCCACCTCGATCAGGCGCTCGCCGGCATCAGGTCGGCGGTTCAGCACCACGTCTTCCACGCGCTCGCGCAGCACCGGCTCCAGCTCGTCATAGACGCCCACCATGCCGGCGTTGACGATGCCCATGTCCAGGCCCGCCTGGATGGCGTGGTACAGGAACACCGTGTGGATGGCCTCGCGCACCGGATCGTTGCCGCGGAAGCTGAAGCTCACGTTTGAGACGCCGCCCGACACCTTGGCGCCCGGCAGGTTCTGCTTGATCCAGCGCGTCGCGTTGATGAAGTCGACCGCGTAGTTGTCGTGCTCCTCGATGCCGGTGGCAATCGCGAAGATGTTCGGGTCGAAGATGATGTCCTCGGGCGGGAAGCCGACTTCATCGACCAGGATCTTGTAGGCGCGCGCGCAGATCTCGATCTTGCGCTCGAAGGTATCAGCCTGACCCTTCTCGTCGAAGGCCATCACCACCGCCGCCGCGCCATAGCGGCGCACCAGCTTGGCCTGGCGGCGGAACTCGTCCTCGCCCTCCTTCATCGAGATCGAATTGACGATGCCCTTGCCCTGGATGCACTTCAGGCCCGCCTCGATCACCTCCCACTTGGAGCTGTCGATCATGATGGGCACGCGCGCGATCTCGGGCTCGGAGGCGATCAGATTCAGGAATCGCACCATCGCGGCCTTGCTGTCTAGCATGGCCTCGTCCATGTTGACGTCGATGATCTGCGCGCCGTTCTCGACCTGCTGGCGCGCCACC
>PNNH01000075.1 GCA_013824165.1 Methylibium sp.
GGTGGCATTGCCGTGGATGCCCATCTTGTGCTCCAGGCCGCCGCAGTAGATGCCGTTGCGCGCGCCCAGCGAGCCATCGGCATTGACCAGGAACTTCGGCACGATGAACAGCGAGATGCCCTTGGAACCCTCGGGCGCCTCCGGCAGGCGGGCCAGCACCAGGTGGACGATGTTGTCCGCCATGTCGTGCTCGCCGGCCGAGATGAAGATCTTGGCGCCGGTGATCTTGTAGGTGCCGTCAGCCTGCGGCTCGGCCTTGGTGCGCAGCAGGCCCAGGTCCGTGCCGCAATGCGGCTCGGTCAGGCACATGGTGCCGGTCCACTCGCCGCTGGTCAGCTTGGGCAGGTAGGTGGCCTTCTGCTCGGGCGTGCCGTGGGCATGCAGGGCCTCATAAGCGCCATGGCTCAGGCCGGGATACATGGTCCAGGCCTGGTTGGCCGAGTTCAGCATCTCGTAGAAGCACTGGTTCACCAGCACCGGCAGGCCCTGGCCACCGTATTCCGGGTCGCAGCCCAGCGCCGGCCAGCCGCCTTCGACATACTGCTTGTAGGCTTCCTTGAAGCCCTTGGGCGTCTTGACCTCATGGGTGCTGCGGTCCAGCACGCAGCCCTCGGCATCGCCGGAGAGATTCAGCGGCGCAAGCACCTCAGCGGCGAACTTGCCGCCTTCTTCCAGCACCGCATTGATCGTGTCGGCATCGATGTCCGCATGGGCAGGCAGCATCTTCAGCTCGTCGACCGCGTTGAGCACTTCGTGCATCACGAACTGCATGTCGCGCAAGGGAGGGGTGTACTGAGGCATGGAGAACTCCGGATTGGGATGAGGGTGATTCAGGTCCGCTTCTTGGGAGCGGTTGTTGCTAGCTTCTTCTTGGTCTCGGCATCGATGTGCTGACCAGCCGGCGTGATGACGGAATGGATGACGCGATCAAACCCGACCCCGGCTCGGCCGATGGCTCCGGGGATGCGCATGAAGCGCGCGTCGTGGTGCAGGGACAGGATCAGGCCGTGCAGTTCGAACAGGATCTGCTCGACATCGGTGTCCGGCGCCAGATGGCCGATGTCCTTGGCCAGCACGATGGCCTTGCGCAGCGCCGCGTGCCAGGCCTTGACCATGGACACCAGGGCATCGCGCACCGGGCCGGGCCGGTCATCAAATTCGACCGCGCCGCTGATGTAGATGCAGCCCGAGTCGATTTCAACCGACACACGACGCACCCAGCGCTCATACAAGCCACGCAGGCGGGGCAGGCCGCGCGGCTCGCGGATGGCCGGGAAGAACACTTCTTCCTCGAACTTGGCGTGGTACTCGGTCACCACCGCAATCTGCAGCTCTTCACGCGAGCCGAAGTGGGCGAAAACTCCCGACTTGCTCATCTTGGTGACATCGGCCAGCGCGCCGATGGACAGCCCCTCCAGGCCCATGTGAGAAGCCAGGCCCAGCGCGGCGTCCAGGATCACCGCACGGGTGTGCTGGCCCTTCTGCAGCGAACGCGCCCCGCGGCGCGGCGCGCTCGGGGGGCTGGGCTGATCAATGGTGGGGGTGTCGCTCACGGCAGAGGCTTTGGGGAATCGATTCGGGCCGGATAATAAAACGAACGGTCGTGCTATTTTGCAGAAAGTGACGCTGCCGCGCAAAAGAATGCCGATGCAATCTTTAGGGGAATGCGCCTAGTTCCGCACACTTGGGACCGGCACGCGCGGTGGATCCGCGTCGGAATGACAGGCTGGTGACAAGGTGGCGGCGCCGACACAGCTGGGCGCCCCAGCGCGCAAGACTTGAGCGCCGCCCGGCGAATGCAGTACCCTGGCACCAGGAGGTCAATGCTGTGGATGTTCTTCAACTGGATATCTGTGGCCGGCCGCAAGCGTGGATCACCACCAAGGAAGCTGCGGTGATCTATGCCAGCGACGGCGTCGCCTGGACCCTGGGCGAACCCTGCCATGTGCTGCGTGGCGGCATGCAGCGCCGCACCGGCCTGCAGTCGCGCATCGAAGTGCACCCCATCATTGCGGTGCGCGGCGCCATTCCCAGCCGCGCCTGGCGCCTGGCGCCAGCGCTCTCCAATCCCAAGCTGTTCGTGCGCGACCGCCATCTATGCGCCTACTGCGGCCATCATTTTCATGTTGACGATCTGACGCGCGAGCACATCGTGCCCACCTCGCGCGGCGGCGCTGACAGCTGGATGAACTGCATCACCGCCTGCCGCAGTTGCAACGGGCGCAAAGGCAGCCGCATGCCCGAGGAGGCGCACATGAGCCTGCTCTACCTGCCCTATGTGCCCAGCCTGCACGAGGACATGATCCTGCGCGGCCGCCGCATCCTGGCCGACCAGATGGAATTCCTGCTCGCCAGCGTGCCGCGCAACAGCCGCCTGCACGGCTAAGTACGGCTGAGCCGCACGCACAAGTAAAGACTTGTTGCACCGCTGACGGGTTCGGTCAACGCCACGACAATGGTGTGCGTTGGCTATCAACCCGCCATCGGAGAACCAGACAATGAAGAAATTCCTGCTTGCAGCCACCGTCAGCGCCCTTGCCCTGCTGGGCGGCTGCTCCACCACCAGCCCCGACACCATCCAGCGCGGCGACGCCCAGCGCCTCTCGCAAGTCCAGGACGCCACCGTGCTGACGGTGCGCAGCGTCAAGGTGGACGGCTCACAGAGCGGCGTCGGCGCTGCGGCTGGCGGTGTGGTCGGCGCAATCGCCGGTTCCAGCGTCGGTGGCCGCCGCGAAGGCCAGGTCGTCGGCGTGCTCGGCGCCGTGGCCGGCGCCGTGGTGGGCAACGCCATTGAGCGCAGCAGCACCGCCGAAGAGGCACTGGAAATCATCCTGCAGCTGCGCAACGGCGAGCGCCGCTCGGTGGTGCAAGCCAAGGGCAGCGAAGTCTTCTACCCGGGTGACGCCGTCATCCTGGTGACCACCGGCGGCAAGACCCGCGTCAGCCGCGCACCGGCCGTCCAGGCCCCCGGCAAGCCCTGAACGGACGAATCGCAAGGGCCTTGCCACTGGCAGCCCCCTTGCGTTTGAGCGTGGGCGCTACCATGTAGGGCCGGGAGCGTGCTTGTATGCGGCTCCCGGCTTCTTTCGCCCTGCTATCAGATCCGTCCGCGTGAACCCGCTTTTGCCTTCCACCTCTTCCCCTGCGTCGAACGACAGCCCGGCTGCGGTGCAGCGTGTTTCCAGCGCCCGGCTGCCGACCAAGTACGGCGAATTCGTCGTGCACGTCTATCAGGCGCCGGGCAGCCACGAAGAGCATGTCGCCATCGTCAAGGGCGATGTGGCGCGTGACGAGGTGCTGCTGCGGATGCACTCCGAATGCTTCACCGGCGATGTGCTGGGCTCGCTGCGTTGCGACTGCGGCGAGCAACTGGCGCTGGCGCTGCAGCGCATCGAGGCCGAAGGCGGCATCGTGATCTATCTGCGCGGCCACGAAGGCCGCGGCATCGGCCTGGGCCAGAAGCTGCGCGCCTATGTGCTACAGGACAAGGGCATGGACACGGTCGAGGCCAATGTGGCGCTGGGCCTGCCCATCGATGGCCGGCGTTTCGACGCCGCAGCCGACATCCTGCGCGACCTCAAGGTCAGGTCCGTGCGCCTGATGAGCAACAACCCCTTCAAGCTGGCGGCACTGCACGAACTGGGCATCGAGGTGGTGGCACGCGAGGGCCACGAAGTCGAATCCAACGAGGAAAGCGGCCGCTACCTGCGCACCAAGCGCGAAAAGCTCGGCCACCAGCTCGAACTGCTGCCCTGAGCGGCCCGGCGCGCCCGGAGCGCCCGACTACCAGCCGCGGCTCCAGCGCAAGCCCAAGAGCCAGTTGCGACCCGGCGCGGGCTCGAAGAAGCGCCCATTGCCTTCGTTGACGATCACACTGCCGACCACGTGCCGGTCGGCCAGGTTGTCCACCCGCGCCAGCACCTCAAGCCGCCCCGCAGCACCCAGCTCATGGCGCCAGCGCGCCCGCAGCGCGGCCAGGCCAAAGCCCGCGGCGAAGTCGGCATTGACATCATTGACAGGCATGCGCCCCTGGCCGCGGACTTCCAGGGCCAGCTCAAAGGCCGGCAGCGGCGTCCAGCCCAGCTCCGCATAGGCGCTGCGCGCCAGCGTGCCGGCGATGTGATTGCCGGCCGGCACCAGAAGAGTGGGTGTGGTGCAGGGCACGCCGGCACAGATCGCGAAGCTGTCGCGATAGCGCGCGTCCAGCCAGCTGGCCGAGACCTGCGCCCGCCAGCCGGGTGCCGGGCTCAGGCCCAGCTCCAGTTCAAGCCCCTGCCGGCGGGTGCGGCCGACATTGCGGAAACTTGCGCGGCCGCCGCTATTGCTGGCCACGCCGATCTCGTTGGCGCTGTCGGCCTGGAACAGCGCTGCATCCAGGCTCAGCCGCAGCGGCGCCCAGCGCCACTTGGCGCCCAGCTCCCACTGCTGGCTGGTCTGCGGCTGCAGCACGCTGTTGAAGCCAGGCTGGCCATCCGGCCGGTAAGCCAGTTCAGCCAGGCCAGGCGCCTCGAAACCGCGGCCCAGGCTGGCGTAGAGATTCAGCGTCTCGCTCGGCCGCCACTGCAGCGCCGCGACAGGATTGCGGTAGGCAAAGCGCAGGCTGCCGGAATCATCCGGATTGGCGCCGACGATGTAGCGGTCTTCGGCGCGAAAGCGCAGCACGCCGCCGCGCAGGCCCGCGCTGGCCACCCAATCGGGCGCCAGCTCCAGCTCGGCCTGGGCATAGGCGTCGCGGCTCTCCACCCGGTTGACTTCATCGCGGCGCAAGCGCCCGGTCACCCCCAGCAGCCGCGTGGCCGCCGGGCCGCTGAAGTTCTCGAAGCCGCGCCGTTCCTCGCGGCTCTGGTCCAGCGACAGGCCGGTCACCAGTCGGGCCCGGCGCTCATCGGCCAGGGGCCAGCGCCACAGCAGGCGGCCGTCCAGGCCCTGATAGCTGCGGTCGAAGTCGATCACGCCGCCGGGCTGGCGCTCATTCGCCTGCGTCGCCACCGGAATCGATTGCCACTGCGTCACCGCGCGCTCGCCGCGATAGACGCTCAGCTGGCTCTCGGCCAGCGGCCCCGCCCCCGCCGCCTCGAAGCGATGCCGCCAGCTGGCGCCGGCCTGCTGCTGACGCGTCAGTTTGCGGGTGTTGAAGCGATCGGGCTCGCCCGGCTGCCGCTGCGGCAGCGCGATGCTGGCCGTCTGCTCCGGATCAGCCTGCCACTGGGCGCGCGTCAGGCCCAGGGGGTCCAGTGCCGGCTGGTCCAGGCTGTTCAACACCAGCAGCACGCGGTCCTGCGCGCCCTCCCAGCCCAGCCGCAGATTGGCCAGCTCGCGGCTGGCGCTGCTGTGCGGCCGGAAACCATCGATATCGAAACGCGACAACTGCGCGCGCAGGCTGAAGCCGCCCTCCAGCGGCAGAGCCAGGCTCAGGCGCCCTTGCTGCAGGCCCGCGCTGCCGGCGTCGACATCCAGCGCAATGCGCCGCTCGGTCGGTGCCGCGCTGTGCAGCAAGATGGCGCCGCCCGAGCTGTTGCCGTAGAGCGCGGAGAACGGGCCACGCAGCACCTCGATGCGCTGCGCGCCGGCCAGATCGAAATGCGAGACCTGGCCCTGCCCGTCGGGGCCGCTGGCGGGAATGCCATCGGTATACAGCCGCAGCCCGCGCACGCCGAAGCTGGCGCGGGCGCCAAAGCCGCGCGAGCTGAGCTGCAGATCCTGCGCATAGTTGTGGCGCAGGTTCACCACCAGGCCCGGCACCCGCGCCAAGGCCTCAGACAGGTTCAGCATCGGGCCAGCGCCCTGCAGCTCCGCCGCATCGACCACGCTGACGGCAAACGGCGTCTCGAACACCCGCTGCTCAGTGCCACTGGCCGTCAGGACCACGCGCTCGAGTTGTTGCGGAGAAGCAGAAACGTTGCCCTGAGCCTGGGCCAGCACAGGGCCGCCGAAAGTCAGGCAGGTCAGCAGGATCGAGAGGGGACGGGCAACGGGCTGGCGGATCATGGCCCGCATTGGAGCAGCAAGCCGTGCGCCGTGCTGGAGCGGGGTCGTCGGCCATTGCGCGGCGATCAGGCGTTCATCAGGCACAGGTGATATACAGACAGCCTCACTCAGCCGCCTCACCACCGCCCACCCAAGCCTCTCCCCCGCCATGAACCTGCGCCGCCGCCTTCTGACCGCCCTTCCGCTGCTTGGCAGCAGCGCCGCAGCTGTGGCGGCCACCACGGCCTCATCCGGCCCGAAAGCGGCAGCCGCCAAGGCCGAGCGCTTCCCGGGCGACCCGCCCGAGCACAAGCTGCTGTATCAACTCAACCATGCGGACGCCGACTACATCGAGCACATCCTGAACTCGGTGGGCGCAATGATCGGCAAGTACGCCGACAACATCAGCCTGGTGGTGGTGGTCTTCGGCCCCGGCATCCACTTGCTGGCCAAGGCGCCCAAGCGCCCAATCCCCGCCGCGCTGCGCGAGCGCGCACGCAGCCAGGCGCGCGACTACGGTGTGAAGTTCATCGCCTGCGGCAACACCATGAAAACCGTCGGCTGGACCGACAAGGACATGGTGGACTTTGCCCGCATCGAAGAAGTCGGCGCTGCCGCGATGATGGAACTGCAGGAACAGGGCTACGCCTACATCGCCTGGTAGGCGCTAAGCCCAGCGGGCGCGCTGAGCCCTCAGCGCAAGACGACCAAGGCCGAGGCGCTCGGCTTGAGTCGTGTCAGGCCGCCACCGGCGCGCGCTCGCCGCCGAACTGCTCATACGCATCCAGCGCGTGCGCCGCATACATCAGCGCCGGGCCGCCGCCCATATAGATGCACATGCCCAGCATCTCCTCGAACTCCTTGCGCGTGGCGCCCAGCTTGACCAACGCCTCGGCGTGAAAGCCGATGCAAGGATCGCAGCGCGCCGCCACCGACAGCGCCATCGCGATCAGCTCCTTGCTCTTCTTGTCCAGCACGCCATCCTTGGTGGCCGCCTGCGCCAGCGCCGAAAAGCCACGCGTGGTGTCTGGAATGTCAGGGCGCAGCTTGGCCAGGGACGCCGAAACCTCGGCCGTGATCTCGCGGTAGTTCTTGCTCATTGATGAAGATGCTCCAGGGTTGCGGCAGCTGCACCAAGAGCCTGCATGAGCATCGGTGCAGCAACGCCACCGAATATAAGCAATCAATGAATAAAAGGCAGCGGCATCACTTGCAAGGGCTTGAGGCAACTCAAATGCAGAAGGCAAGCCGTGCCCACAGGCGATACGACTGGCTTGAAAAACGGAAACTCAGTACCCAGTCGTCAAAGGCGCTCAAGCGCTCCCTAAGCACAGTTTCATCCGCGTTTAGCAACTTGACGCCGAACAACCACTCGCCGTGGCGAACACGGCATGCCGCATCCGCGCCAACGACAGCCTCGCTGAAGACGGCCGATCTGGATACAAGGCAATCCACCGCCTTGACGCACCGATCCAGATCAGCAGCTCTACTTCTGCACCAGCTCGAGCTCATCCGGCAGCTCCCGCACAACCAGACCGTGCAGCACGGCCACCGCACGCACGAAGCCGACGCTGTCTCCCGTCCGGAAAGCGCCACTGACCCGCAAGGCGCCC
>PNNH01000092.1 GCA_013824165.1 Methylibium sp.
CAGACGGTGGAGCATGGGGCGAGCGTAGGGTGGCGCCCCATGGGTTGACTTGACACGCATCAAGTGATGTTCGGGCCGCAAAGCCCGCCACCGGCCTACTCCGCCTCGGCTACCGCCCGAGTCATCCGGTGCCCATCGGTCAGAAAAGGTTTTGGCAACAGCGCCGGATCGCGGAGGCGGGCCGACTATTCCCAGGTGCGCCACATGCAACAGTCGCAGCCTGTGCGCTGATCGCGCAAGCACGGCGCATGCGTGCAATCGACCCGACACGCCGAGCAGTCTGGATGCGCGTCATACTGGTTCACGCATTGCCGGAGCACGCGCTTGATGATCAAGACCCTGTATCGCTACTCACCCCTGTGCGGCCTGACGCTCATGCTCTTGGGCACTGAGGTGAGCGCGGCCGGCGCAGCGCCGGTGCGCCTGGACTTCGATCAGCGCATCGGTGAACGTTCTGAACGCATCGGCATGCGGGTGACGCCAAGCCAGGTGGCGGTGCTCGACGCGCAGCAGCGCCCCAGTCTGCTGTTTGATCGCCGGTCAGCCGTCCTGACTCTGCTGGATCACGAGCAGCGCAGTTATCGACGGCTCGACCCTGCCCGCATCAAGCGTCTGGCCGACGATGTCAATGCAGCGCTGACACAGGCCAGAGCCGAAGCCAGCGCCCTGCCAGCGGCCGAGCGTGCTCTGGCTGAACAGCGCCTGCAGGAGCTGCTGGGCGCGCCGGCCAAGCCGCCAGCTGCCGTCCACTTCAAGCTCACGGCGCAAAAAGGCGAGTTCGCCGACCAGGCCTGCCGTTGGTACGAAATTCGGACAGGGTCGACCCCCACCGGAAGGGTCTGCGCGGCGCCGCCAACGCAGGTGCCGGGCGGCGAGGCCGTGATGGCCCTGCTGGGGGCGATGGCAAAGACCTACGACGCGCTCAACCGCCAAACCCTGCTGCCGCTGGCCTTGCCGGCCAACCCGCTGCTGCCCCTGCTAGCGCTCGGGCAGCTGCCGCTGAGCCTGGAGGAAACGCGGGCCGGCGTGATGATTCGCAGCCGCCTGCTGGCGATACGGCCGCTGGAGGGAGCTGCCGATCTGTTGGTGCCAGCGGGTTTCTCAGACGGCTTCGGCGGCACCCCCTGAACCCGCGGCAGCTGCGGCCCCGCTGTCAAGCCGGGAAAGTGCGACGCCTGCTTGAGGGTTAGGCCTGCCTTTACTTCTGGCTTCAAATCCGTTGGCCTAAGAACTAACGGAGACAATCATGACCCTCAAACCCGGCCCAGCTTCATGGCTGCGCTCAGGCCTCGTCAAATGCGCGCTGCTGCTGTGCTTGCCGCTGGCCCAAGCGGCACCCACCTTCAGCACCATGTTTGTGTTCGGGGACAGCCTCTCGGACACCGGCAACACCAGGGCGGTGGTCGGCTCGGGCGCCATCGTCTCCAACATCGCCGGCTATGGCTCGAACGGCCGCTTCTCCAACGGGCCGGTCTGGCATGAAAGCCTGGCCACGGGACTGGGCCTGACGGCCCCCACGCATTCGCGCGGCGGCGGCAACAACTATGCCCACGGCGGTGCTCGGGTTGACAACGCCACCGGCGCGTCGGCCGGCGTGCAGAACCAGTACGCTAGTTACATCGGCGGCAAGGGCGCGGCTGGCGCCGATGCCAATGCCCTTTACGTCGTGTGGGGTGGAGGCAATGACGCCCGCGATCTGGTCAGCAACGCCAATCCGCTCAACGCCGTTCAAAGCGCGATCAATCGACTCAGCGGCGTGCTGACCGGCTTGCTGAATGCGGGCGCAACCACCTTGCTGGTTCCCAATCTGCCGGACCTGGGACGCATTCCCGAGAACCGCGGCAAGGCCAGTGCCAACTCGGCCACTCAGGTCAGCAACCTGTGGAATCAGGAACTGCTGTCGATGCTGACGGGCTTGAGTGGCCAGACCAGCGCGTCGATCTACTTTCTTGACGTGTTCTCGGTGTTCAACGAGGTGCTCGACTCACCAGCAGATTTCGGATTCACCAACACCACCGGGCAGTGCCGCTCGCTGGGCTTCCTTGCACTGACCGAGATCAGCTGCGCCAACGCGGATCGATGGACCTTCTGGGACGCGATCCACCCGACGCGCGCGGCCCATGCACTGCTGGGATCGGCGGCGCTGGATCTGCTGCGCAACGGCGAGGCGCTGGGGCAGGATGTCCCGGAGCCGGCAACCGTATGGCTGCTGCTGTTGGCCATCGCCGCCATGCTGCTGGTGCGCAAGCAGCGCTTGCTGCCAGGGGGCGGCACGCGCTTGAGCGCGTAGTGGCTCAGTAGCCGCGCTGGCGCTCCACCCGGTGAGCCAGCGGCTGGCTGCTGCGCAGGGCCTGCAGATTGGCGGCCACCACGGCGGCGGCGCTGCGGGGGTCGGTTTGCGCCGCGGTGTGCGGCAGCACGGTGATGTGGGCATGGCGCCAGAAGGCATGCTCGGCCGGCAGCGGCTCCACCGTGAACACATCCAGCACCGCATGGCTGAGCTGGCGCGCGTCCAGCGCGGCCAGCAGATCGGCTTCAAGCACATGCGCGCCGCGCGCCAGGTTCACCAGGCTGGCGCCGCGCTTCATCTGTGCAAAACGCGCCGCGTTGAAGAAGCCGCGCGTGGACTCGGTCAGCGGCAGCAGATTGATCACCGTGTCGGCCGCCGCCAGCGCCTGAGCCAGAGCCGCCTCGCCCTGCAGGCAGTTCACACCGTCCTGCTGCGCCGGCCGCATCGTCGTGCTCCAGCCGCTCACCGCATAGCCCAGGCTTGAGAGCGTGCGCGCCACGCGCCCGCCCAGCTCACCCAGGCCCAGCACCAGCACCTGCCACTCGTGTGCGCGCAGCTGCTCGGGCTGGCGCCACAGCGCCTGCTGCTGCTGTGCCTGCACCTCGAGGAAGCCGCGGTGCAGTCCCAGCAGCGCCCACAGCGCGGTCTGCACCATGGCCTCATTCATTGCTGGGTCCACCATGCGCGCCAAGGGCACGCCAGCGGGCAGTGTCGGGTCAGTCAGCAGCTTGTCCACGCCGGCCCACACAGACTGGATCAGGCGCAGATTGGGCAGCCCCTGCAGCACGCCATGGGCCGGGTTGGCCACGATGGCCACCTCCACTGCTGCGGCCTCGGCCGCATCGCGCGGCGCGTCCAGCAGCCACTGCTCGCCGGGAAGGGCCTGCTGCAAATGGGCCAGCCAGGCGTCGCGCTCGGCCGCATCCCAGCGGCCCGTCAACAACAAAGCCACGGTCAGAGGTCTTTTTCTTCCAGGGCCTCACACAAGGCCATCAGGCCGGCGCGCACCGTGGCCATGCGCACCGCATGGCGGTCGCCGGCAAACAGCTCCTTCCAGACCTTGGGCGGCTGGCCGGCGCGTGCCAGCGCCAGCCACACCGTGCCCACCGGCTTGCCCTCGCTGCCGCCGGTGGGGCCGGCAATGCCGGTGACGGCCAGCGTCCAGTCCACCGGCGCATGCGCCAGCAGGCCGCGAGCCATGTGTGAAGCCACCTCGGCGCTGACCGAGCCATACAGCTCGATCAAGGCCGAAGGCACGCCCAGCAGCTCGGTCTTGGACTGGTTGCTATAGCTCACCACGCCACGCTCGAACCACTCGCTGGAGCCCGACAGGCTGGTGCAGGCCGCCGCAATCAGGCCGCCGGTGCAGCTCTCGGCCGTGGCCATGCGCTCGCGGCGCTGAATCAGCGCCAGCGCGATCCGGTGGATCAGCTCGTTGTCGTCGGGTTGCAGCATGGTGTTCATCTCCTGGTGCGGGATCTTCGTCGTGGTCGTCGTCTTTTTTCAGCCCATGATCGCGCGCCACAGCGCGATCACCACAAGCGTACATCCGGCCGCCACGAAGTCATCAAACAGAATGCCCCAGCCCTGCGCATAGCCCACCGGCTTGCCGCGCTGACCTTTGAACAGGCCATCGGCCCATCCCACCGGCCCCGGCTTGGCCGCATCGAAGAAGCGAAACAGCGCAAACGCTGCCGCCTGGCCCCAGAAACCCGTGGGCATCACCAGCACCAGCACCAGCCAGAAGGCCAGCACCTCGTCCCAGACGATGGCGCCGGGGTCAGGCGTTGCCATATTGCGGGCGGTCACCGTGCAGGCCCACCAGCCCACCAGCGTGCCGATGGCGATCAGCGCCAGCCACTGGCCCTCGCTGAGCCAGACATCGAACACCAGAAACGCAGCCCAGGCCCACAGCGTGCCCACCGTGCCCGGCGCCTTGGGGGACAGGCCGCTGCCGAAGCCCAGCGCAATCCAGTGCGCCGGATGGCCCAGCATGAAGCGCGCGGTGGCGCGGCGCGGGCCGCTGCTGGAAGGCAACGGCGGCGGCGGTGGCGCGGGGGCGGCAGCTTCAGCTTGTTGAATCGGTTCTTCGCTCATGCGCTTGCCTTGAAATGGTCAAAGCCCGCCGGCTGCTCAGGCAAGACCTGGCCCTGCGCATCAATCAGGCGCAGCCCGGGCTCGGCGTCCAGCTGGCCCACGCGCGCGACGGGCGTGCCGCTGGCGGTGGAAGCGGCCTGCACGGCTTCGCGTGCCGAAGCTGGCGCGCTGAAGATCAGCTCGTAATCATCACCACCGGCCAGCGTGCACAGGCGCTGCAGCGCCAGCGGCTGCTTGGCCAAGGCCAGGCCGCGCGGCAGCGCATCGGCCTGCACCGTGGCGCCCAGGTTTGAGCGCTTCAGCACATGGCCCAGGTCGCCCGCAAAGCCATCCGACACATCGATGGCGCTGCGGGCCACACCGCGCAGCGCCTGGCCCAGCGCCACACGCGGCTGCGGCTGCTCCATCGCGCGGCGCGCCAGCGCAAAGTCTTCGCCGCT
Organism: Methylibium sp.; assembly: GCA_013824165.1. GTDB lineage: Bacteria > Pseudomonadota > Gammaproteobacteria > Burkholderiales > Burkholderiaceae_C > JACDQM01. The sequence goes on from PNNH01000092.1 coordinate 4,828, forward strand.
CAGCTGCACCGTGCCGCGGAAAGCCTCCAGCGCCAGGCGTGCGTCGCCCAGCGTGCCCGAGACATACAAGTCATCCCCCGCCTGCGCGCCGCTGCGCAGCAGCGCCGCGCCGGCCGGCGCCTCGCCCATCACCGTGATGCAAATGTTCAGCGGCCCGGCCGTGGTGTCGCCGCCCACCAGTGCGATGCCGTGTGCATCAGCCAGCGCAAACAGTCCGCGCGCAAAGCCTTCAAGAAACACCTCATCCGCCCGCGGCAGCGCCAGCGCCAGGGTGAAGGCCCGCGGCGTGGCGCCGCAGGCCGCCAGGTCCGACAGGTTCACCGCCAGCGCCTTGTGGCCCAGCCGATCCGGCGCCACGGTCGAGAGGAAATGCCGGCCCTCGACCAGCATGTCGGTCGAGACAAGCCACTGCACGCCTGGCGTCGGGCTGAGCACGGCGCAGTCGTCGCCTATGCCCAGGGCCACGGTGGCAGGCTGCGGAGTCAGTGCGGGGTCGCGCGTGAAGAAGCGCTTGATGAGATCGAATTCGCCCATGGCGGGCATTGTCGTCGCAGCCAGTTCAGCTCAGCTCAGCTCATTCCGACCGCCTGCGACGCCGCGCTGCCGCCACCCCAATCCAAAGCGTGATGCCGGCGCAGGCCGAAGTGAACCCGGCGATGGGCGCCGCCCAGGCTGCCTCCAGGCTCCACCGGTCCATCCAGGGATGGCGCTGGTCATACCAGAGTTGGCGGCGCACATGGCGCTCGCCCGCGCTGGGCAGATCTGCCTCGCAGGCCTGCAGCGTGTCATACCGAATCTGGTTCACCAACTCATACGAGGCCTTCGGCCCGCCGGGTGGCATCGGCACATGGGCGTAGGTCTTGCGCATGAAGGCGGTCTTGCTGGCATCAGCAGAAAAATCTTTTGCTTGCCGATGTCGAAATCCGGATAGTTGGCGGCGTCTTGGGTAAGGGTGCCAGCGCAGCGGGCGCTACCCATCGTGAAGGGCTGGCGGCTTGTCGCCTGTCCTCTACCCTTCGTTTCATCGTTCCCAGAACTCTTTTTGGAGAATTCACCATGCAATACATGTTCTTGCTCTACAGCACGCCAGAGGCAGAGCCCGTCTACGGCACGCCCGAGTTCCAGGCCATGATGGCCGACTTCGCCGCCTTCAGCGAGAAGGCCAAGACCGATGGCGTTTTGCGAGGCGGTGAAGGCTTGCAAGGCATCGAAACCGCCACCTCCATCAAAGTGCGCGGCGGCAAGGTCGAAACCATGGACGGCCCGTTTGCCGAAACCCGCGAACATTTGGGCGGCTACTACGTGCTCGACGTGCCCGACCTCGACACCGCCTTGCGCTACGCGGCGCAAATGCCGGTTGCTGCATTTGGCACCGTTGAGGTGCGGCCCTTGTTGAACTACGACCCGGCCGACGCCTGATCGGTGGCAAGCGCATGAGCGCCCCCGCCCAGGCCATCGCGCTTGTCCAGGCGCTGGAGAACGTCTTGCGCCGCGACCGGGGGCGGCTGATGGCCGCGCTGACGCTGCGGCTCGGCTCGTTCCAGCGCGCGGAAGACGCGCTGCAAGAGGCCAGCCTGTCAGCGCTGAGTCACTGGGCGCGCGATGGGCTGCCCCAGTCGCCCCAGGGCTGGCTGATCCGCGTGGCCTTCCGCAAGGCGCTCGACCAGCTGCGCGCCGAGGGCCGCGACGGCGAGCGCGAAGCGGCAGTGCAGCTGGTCAAGGAATTGCTCGGTCAAGACGAGCCTGAGCCCATTCCTGACGAGCGGCTGCGCCTGATCTTCACTTGCTGCCACCCCGCGCTGGAACTCAAATCGCGGGTGGCGCTGACGCTGCGAACCGTTTGCGGCCTGTCCACCGGCGAGATCGCCCGTTTGTTTCTCGATCACGAGGCCACCATGGGCCAGCGGCTGAGCCGGGCCAAGACCAAGATCGCCCGCTCAGGCATTGCCTACACCGTGCCGCCACCCGAGCAATGGGACGACCGGCTGCAGGCTGTTCTGACCACCGTCTACCTGATCTTCACCACCGGCTACACCGCCGCACCCGACGAAACCCGCGACCTTTGCGGCGAAGCGCTGTTTCTGGCGCGCTTGCTGGATGCTTTGTGTCCTGAACAGCCCGAGATCGAGGGCGCACTCGCCCTGATGTTGCTGACCGATGCCCGCCGTGCGGCGCGGGTCAGCGTCTGCGGCGCGACTGTGCCGCCCGGCGAACAGGATCGCCGACTCTGGCATCGCGACGTGGAAGCCGAGGGGCGACAAAGGCTGGAGACGGCACTGCGGCGCAAACGGGCCGGGCCCTTCCAGATCAAAGCGGCGATCAGCGCTTGCCAGATGGCCGAGCCTGCGCCGGACTGGCCTCAGATTCTTCATCTGTACACGGCGCTGCTCCCTCTGGAGCCCACACCGGTGGTGCGTGTCAACCTCGCTGTCGCGATGGCCGAGAACGGACTGCTGGCCGCCGCAGTGGCCACGCTGAG
>PNNH01000110.1 GCA_013824165.1 Methylibium sp.
GCACAAAAGTTTCCATGGCTCAGGCTTCCTTGTCGGACGGATGTGCCGCCTCACGGGAGAGCACCTTTGCAAGCCATGTGCCAAACGGCCAGACTCACGGGTAATCACCGAGAAAACTCGCCAAATTGATGCGTGTTCGGGCCGCTTTCCCCGAGCCAGTGCGCGATGCACCACGCCCCGGTGTGGAAATCCGCCCTGCCCTCCAGGCCATCGTGCGGATTTCCACACTCCCGGACTGCGCGCGGCTTGGCAGCCGCGCGCCAAGCGCTTGAAACACGCCGGCCGAGCCCGCTTGCAGCCATGCTTTTTGGGCAAACTACAGCCCTTCATGCCGCTGCCGACCGCACCCACGATTTCCCATCTGCTGCGCCAACTGGCGTCGCGCCTGAGCCGCCCCAGCCTCTACGTCTATCTGACCCTGGCGATGTCGGCGCTCGGGCTGATGCTGGGCCATCAGCTCAGCCAGTCCACCGGCATGGCGCAGCTGACCGCGGTCGCCGGTGAGCGGCTGGAGCTTTATGCCGCTTCGCTGGAGGCCGAGCTGGCCCGGCATGCCTATCTGCCCAGCCTGATCGCGATTGACGAGGATGTCCGCGCGCTGCTGGATACGCCGGGCGACGCCGAGTTGTCCACGCGGGTGGCGCGCAAGCTGGCGGGCATCAGCGTGCGCTCGGGCGCGCGGCAGCTGCTGGTGCTGGCACCGGACGGTCGGCTGCTGGCCGACAGCCAAGGCCAACACGGCCAGGCAGCGCCGGAGCTGACACGCGCCCTGGTCGACGGCCTGGGTCACTATTTCATCCGGGACGCCCGCAACGGCGGCAGCACCGACTTCGTCCAGCTGCATGCGCTGCGCCGGCAGGGTCGCCTGCTCGGCGCGGTGGTCGTCCGCATCAATCTGGCGCCGCTGGAGGCCACCTGGGCCGATCTGGGCCTGCGCTCACAAAGTGAGAAGCTGCTGGTGTTGGACGAGCAGGACGTGGTGATCATGTCTTCGGTGCCGGCCTGGCGCTACCGCACGCTGGGCGCGGTGGAGCCTGATCGGCTCGCCCGCCTGCAGTCCAGCGAACGCTATGGCAGTGAGGCGCTGCCTGCGCTGGGCATCGAGCGCGAGTCGCTAGCCCAGGCGGATGCCAGCCTGCTGCCGGTGCCCGCCAGCGAGGGGCAGCCACCCAGCGCCAGCGCAAGGCTGCTGGCCCAGCAGCGCAGCATGCCGCCGCTGGGCCTGCGGCTGGTAACGCTGTCCGACCCCGCCGAAGTCTGGCGCCAGGCCCGCTATGCCGCCTGGGGCGGCGCGGCCTTCGGCGCCAGTCTGGGCCTGCTGGCGCTCTATCTGGCTTCGCGGCGGCGCGCGCTGCAACAGCTCTTTCAGGCCAAGACCGAACTGCAGCTGGCGCATGGCCAGCTGGAAAAGCTGGTGGACGAGCGCACCGCCGAGCTGCGCAGCACCAATGCCGAGCTCAAGCGCCAGATCGCCCAGCGCCTGCGCGCCGAGGACGAGCTGGTGCAGGCCGGCAAGCTGGCGGTCCTGGGCCAGATGTCGGCGGGCATCTCGCACGAGTTGAACCAGCCACTGACCGCGCTGCGCGCGCTGTCGCGCAACACTCAGCTGCTGCAGCAGGGCGGCCGCCACGAGACGGTGGCCGAGAACCTTCGCACCATCGACGCGATGGTGGAGCGCATGAGCCTGATCACGCGCCAGCTGAAGAGCTTTGCGCGCAAGGCCGAGTCCGCGACGGCCACGCCCGTTTCGCTGGCCGCGGCGGTGCGCAATGTGCTGCTGCTGCTAGAGCACCGCATCCGAGCCGAGCAAGTGAAGCTGCGCATCGACGTCAGCGACAGCCTGCGCGTCAACTGCGACCCGAACCGGTTGGAACAGGTGCTGCTGAATCTGTGCGCCAATGCGATGGACGCGATGCAAGGCAGCGGTGATGAGCGCGAGCTGGCCATCAGCACCGAACCCGGCGGGCAGCGCGTGCGGGTGCGCGTAGCCGACACCGGCAGCGGCATCGCGCCGGCGCTGATGCCACGCTTGTTCGAGCCTTTCTTCACCACCAAGCCGGCCGGTCAGGGCCTGGGGCTGGGGCTGGTGATCTCATCCAAGATCGTGCACGAGTTCGGCGGCAGCCTGCAGGCCCTGCCCGGCGAAGTGGGCATGGTGTTCGAATTCGACCTGGAGTTGGCAAGACATGTTTGAGGGATATCGAATCCTGTTCGTCGAGGATGACCCGCCGGTGCGGGCCAGCCTGACACAAACCCTGGAGCTTTCCGGCTTCGAGGTCCAGGCCTGTGCCTCGGCCGAAGAAGCCTTGCCGCACATCGTGCCGGGCGCGCCCATCGTCGTGATCACCGATGTGCGGCTGCCGGGCATGGACGGCCTGGCGCTGCTGGACCATGTGGTGGCCACCGATGACGGCATCCCGGTGGTGCTGGTCACCGCGCATGGCGATGTGGCGATGGCGGTGGGCGCGATGCGCGCCGGCGCCTATGACTTCATCGAGAAGCCCTTCGACCCGGAGCGATTCGTCGACACCGCGCGCCGCGCGCTCGATAAGCGCCTACTGCGCTCGGCCGTCGACGACCTGCGCGAACAGCTGCAGCGCGCCAGCGGCATCGAGGCGGTGCTGCTGGGCCAGTCGGCGGCCATGCAGCAGGTGCGGCGGCAGATCCTGAACCTGGCCTCGACCTCGGCCGATGTGATGATCCTGGGCGAGACCGGCACCGGCAAGGAACTGGTGGCGCGATGCCTGCACGACCACAGCAAACGGCGCGACCGCAACTTTGTGGCCATCAACTGCGGCGGCCTGCCCGAGAACCTGTTCGAGAGCGAGCTGTTCGGCCACGAACCCGGCGCCTTCACCTCGGCCGCCAAGCGCCGCATCGGCAAGATCGAGCATGCCAACGGTGGCACCTTGCTGCTGGACGAGATCGAGACCATGCCGATCTCGATGCAGATCAAGCTGCTTCGCATCCTGCAGGAACGCCGCGTCGAACGCCTCGGCTCCAACGAGGAGCTGCCGATCAATGTGCGCTTCATCGCCGCCACCAAGGCCGATCTGCGCCAGCTCGGCGAGCAGGGCCAGTTCCGCGGCGACCTCTACTACCGCCTGAACGTCGCCAGCCTGGTGCTGCCACCGCTGCGCGAGCGGCGCGAGGACATCCCACTGCTGTTCCAGCATTTCGTCGCACAGGCCGCAGCACGCTACGAGCGCGTGCCGCCCGAGTTGACACCGCAGCGCCTGCGCGAGCTGATGGCCCACGACTGGCCCGGCAATGTGCGCGAGATCCGCAACGCGGCCGACCGCTTCGTGCTGGCACTCGGCGACGAGGCACAGGGCGCGCCGCTGATCGAGCCCGCGCCGCCCAGCCTGGCTCGGCAGATGGACCTGGTGGAGAAGACGCTGATCGAGCAGGCGCTGCGCCGCACCCAGGGCCGCATTCCGGCGACGATGGAGCTGCTGGGCATAGCCAAAAAGACGCTCTACGACAAGCTGCACCGGCACGCGATCGAGCTGGAGCGATTCCGGCAGACGCCGGACTGAGCCCGCCTACTGGTACTGCGCCGGGTCCGGCGAATCGATCGGCCGCTCGACGACGCGCTGGAAGGCCGGGCTCATCGGCAGGCGCAGATTGGTTCCCTTGGGCGGAATCGGAGACTCAAACCAGCGACGGTAGATGGTCTGGATCTCGCCGCTGCGATAGAGGGCCGCCAGCTCGGCATCGACCAGGCGCTTGAAGCCAGGGTCGCGCGGTGGCAGGCCGATCGCATAGGGTTCGACGGTAAGCGCCTGGCTGGACATCTGGAAGTCGCCGCCATCCGGCGCTTCAGCCATCAGACTGGCCAGCAGCACATCGTCCATCATGAAGGCATAGGCCCGGCCAGACTGCAGGGTGCGGAAAGCTTCCTGATCGTCCTGTCCCAGCAGGATGCGCATGCCCAAGCTCTGGCGGCTGTTCAGCGCATGCAGATACTGGATGCTGGTGGTGCCGATGGTGGACACCACCACCTTGCCGCGCAGATCGTCCACCTGCCGCAAGCGGGCACTGCGACGCGCCAGCAGCTTGGTCTCGGCCACGAAGGTGGTGACGGAAAAGGACTGGTTGCGCGCGCGCTCGGCGGTGTGCGTGGTGATGCCGCATTCAAGATCCAGCGTGCCATTGGCCACCAGCGGCATGCGTGTGGCCGAGCTGACCGGCACGCGCTTCACCTCAAGCTCGTTCAAGCCGAGCTGCATTCGGACCGCCTGGATCACGCGCTCGCACAGCTCGATCGAATACCCAATCGGCTTGAGCCGGCTGTCCAGATAGGAAAAAGGCGGCGAGGTGGCGCGATAGCCCATCACGATGACGCCGGTATCGCGGATGCGCTGCAGCGTCGGCGAGTCGCTGGGCTGCGCGGCGCTGCTCCCCCACAGGCCAAGGGCCAGCCCGGCCAGAAGCAAGCGGCGCAGCGAGGATATTTCAGGCCAGGGGAACTTCAGGAAACGCATCGGAGCTTGGCGCCTGTGATGGGGCGGCGGCTCCATGCGGCCGCGCCTTGGGCGACATTCTCCCAGTAGCGGCGTCCAGGCCGGCAGCGTCAGTCGTGCAGCGCGTCCTCGGCATCCAGCACCTCGAGTTCGGGCTCGATGATGCTGTCCTCGATCTGCGCATCGAAGTCGTCGAGCTCGTTGCCGCGGCGTGCGAGCAGCGGCTTGTCCAGTGGACGGCAGATGCGGCTGTGCAGGCGCTTCAGGCGCTCAGAGCACTCGACCTCACGAGCGATGCGCTCGGGGTCCAGCAGCATGGCGAAGGGATTTGCGATCTGGGTCTCGTGGCGCATGGTGCGGCTCCGGTCCGTGGTTTCAGGATGTAAACCAATGTAGAGCGGCCGGCCCCGTTGCCGTAGTCGGCCCTGCGCCAAAGCGCGTGTCAGGCGAACTCCTACACGACTGCCATCCGCGCGGCCGCGGCCTGTCGTCCTCGGCGAGTCAGCGCCTGGGCCGGCACCGCAGGCTCAGCGCCGGCTACCGTCCAGCTGCTGCGCCAGCCTGTCATGGCCGGCACGGCGCGCGAAATCGGCCGCCGACAGCCCCTGCTGATTGCGCCGCGTCGGATCGGCGCCGGCCTTCAGCAGGCGCTCGACACTGCTGAGCGGGCCATAGCCGGCCGCCATCATCAGCGCAGTCGTGCCGTTGGGCGACAGGGCGTCGATCTCGGCCCCTTTGCCCAGCAGCCAGCTGACCAGATCGGGCGAAGGCCCGCTGGCCGCGTAATGCAAGGCATTCCAGCCGGGCTCATTGACCAGCGCGCCGCGCGCCACCAGGGACTCGGCCCAATCGACCCGGCCTTTGAGCGCCGCCAGCATCAGCGGCGTTTCGCCCGCCTGGTTGATCGCGTTGACGTCCAGGCCGGGGTGCTCCAGCAGGCTCTTCAAGGCCCGCTCAGATTCCTGGCTCAGCGCCACATGCAGCGCGCTCTGACGCTTGGCATTGCGCGCATTCGGATCGGCACCGCGCAGCATCAGCACCATCACGCGCTTGCCGTCATCGCGCTGCGCGGCGATCAGCAGCTCGTCCTCGGCCGGGCCGGCCAGTGCCGCCAGCCCCAGGGCCGATGCTGCAAGCAGGACGGCACGACGCTTCATGGCATGCGGAACAGCCGCCGGGTATTGGCCGTGGTCTGCGCCGCGATCTCGTCCACTGGCAGGCCGCGCAGCTCGGCCAGGCAGACCGCCACATGCGGCACATAGGCGGGGCTGTTGGTCTTGCCGCGGTAGGGCACCGGCGCGAGGTAAGGGCTGTCGGTTTCGATCAGGATGCGCTCCAGCGGCAAGGCAGCGGCCACGTCGCGAATGGACTGCGCGTTCTTGAAGGTCAGGATGCCCGAGAAGGAAATGTAGAAGCCCATCTCGACAGCCGCCTGTGCCACCGCCAGGTCTTCGGTGAAGCAATGGAACACGCCGCCTGCCTGCTCACCGCCCTCCTCCACCAGCAGCTTCAGCGTGTCGGCTGCGCTGCTACGGGTGTGGATCACCAGCGGCTTGGCGACCTGGCGCGCGGCGCGGATATGGGTGCGAAAGCGCTCGCGCTGCCACTCCATCTGCTCCAGCGTGCGGCCATTCAGGCGGTAATAGTCCAAGCCGGTCTCGCCGATGGCCAGCACCTTGTCCGATGCGGCGGCAGAGACGAGCTCGTCAATGGTCGGCTCATGCACCTCCTCGTTGTCGGGGTGCACGCCGACACTGGCCCACAGCTGTGGATGCGCTTGTGCAATCGCATGCACCGTCGGGAACTCCTCCATCGTCGTGCAGATGCACAGCGCAGCCTCCACCTGGGCGACGCCCATGGCCTGCAGGATCTGCGGCAGCTGCGCGCGCAGCTCGGGGAAGCTCAGATGGCAATGGGAGTCGATGAACATGGCAGGGGAAGAAACAGGAGGAGCACGGGCAGGCGCCCGCGACTCAGAGCGTCTGGGTCGGCTTGGCGGAAGAAATCGAGGTGCCCAGCAATTCTTCGATCTTGAGCTTGATGAGGCGGGTCTTCTCGTCTGCCGGGAAGCGTACGCCCACGCCCTGGGTGCGGCCGCCTGAGGCATTGGCCGGTGTCAGCCAAGCCACCTTGCCGGCGACCGGATAGCGTTGCTGGTCATCCGGCAGCGACAGCAGCAGGTAGATGTCCTCGCCCAGCTTGTAGTCGCGATTGGTCGGCACGAACAGGCCGCCATCGGTGAACAGCGGGATGTAGGCCGCATACAGCGCACCCTTCTCGCGGAACACCAGCTGGATGACGCTGGGCCGGGCACCGCCGGCCGCAGCCTGGCCCACGGCCGCCAGGGCCGCAGCTTGAGGTTTGGCAGGAAGCTCGCTCATAGGGCGCAGTGTAGCGAATGCCCCGCCGCAGGCGGACGCGCAAAAGCCGGGTCAAGCGCGGTCAATCGAAGCGAATCGCTGCCCATCCGCAGGGCGGGCACGCCGCCGCTCGACTCAAGTACGCCGTGCCGCGCCGCGCGGCGTGCTCAGCGCCGCCTGCCCCTGCAGCACCAGTGATTCCAGTAGCAGGCCCGCGTTCAGCGGATGCTCGGCGTGGCGTGCGGCGCGCTGCAGCACCTGGGCCCAGGCCAGCAGCGGCTCGGGCTGGCCCGGCGCCGGCAGGCTTTCAGCCGGGAAGTAGCTGGGCGCGGCGCCATGGGCGCGCCGTAGCAGGTCA
>PNNH01000071.1 GCA_013824165.1 Methylibium sp.
GGGCGGCCTCGATAACCAGACAGCCCAGGCTAACTCCAGCGATCAGCCGGTTTCGGCGTGGAAAGTTGGCGGCCAGTGGCGGTGTGCCCAGCGCGTACTCGCTGACAAGCAATCCGCTGTCAGCGATCTGCCGGGCCAGCGCCTTGTTGCGCGGCGGGTAGACCTGATCCAGGCCGGTGCCGACAAAGGCGATGGTGCCGGCCCCGGCCGACAGCGCGCCGAGGTGTGCCGCGGCATCGATGCCCTGAGCCAGGCCGGAAACAATGCACAGCCCGGCAGCACCCAGGGCGTGGGCGAAGGCTTCGGCGTTGTCGCGGCCCTGCTCGGTCGGATTGCGGCTGCCGACCACGGCCAGCGCGTTCTCGCCGAGCAGGTGGCGCTGGCCTTCCAGGTAGAGCAGCAGGGGCGGATCGGCCGTTTCCAGCAGGGCTTGCGGATAGTCCAGGTCGCCCAGCTGCAGGATGCTGCGGCGCGGGTCCTCGTTCAGCCACTGCCAGGTCTTGTTCTGCAGCGCGGGCACGGTAGTCGGGACTTCGCCCAAGGCCTGCGCTAGCACCGGCCCGACCACCGCGGCCAGCGCAGCCGGCGCGGCCTCAAGCACCGCTTGCGGGGAACCGAAGGCAGCCAGCAGTCGGCGCGCGCCTTCAAGGCCGATCCCCGGCGTCTCCAGCAGACGCAGCCAAGCGTTCAGTTCCTCGCGATCCATCGCCGTCTGCCGGCCGTGGGCGAGGGCTGCCGCCCTCAGGGTTGGGTGAAGCGGTCGCCAGGCCCGACAGGCTGCTGGACCGAGAGGATCAAGGCGTAGGACACGCGCTCATAGACCTGGAACACGAACAGCGTGCCGTGACGCTCGTTCGGCAGCTTGATGTCCTCGGACTTGACGCCGGTGCGGTCCAGCATACGCCGACCGTCCTGCCACAGGGCCAGCACATGCCCGCGCTCCAGGCCGTCCTGCTTGCCGCGGTTGAGTGCCACGATCTGGTTCTGGCCCGCCGTCAGAGCGTCGCCGTAAATCGAGATGATCTGGCCGGCGATGTCCTGCGCAGGCGCGTGCGGGACATAGCGGTTGAAGTTGCGTTGCGGCACGGGTGAGAGGCGATCACCGACGCCGATCTCAAGGCGCACGTTCCTGATGGCCAGGGTGGCCGGCACCGTCTCGACCTTGCCATCGGCCAGCGGACGATCCTCGGCCGGGCGCTTCAGCTCGGCATTGCCCAGGTAGGTGGCCTCGTGGCCCAGCACTTCGCCTGTTGTCGGGTCACGCAGCGGGCGGGTCTGACGGAACACGCGGTAGTCGGTGGCCTGGCTGAGGTCGCCCCGTGCGTAGGCCAGATCCCCGGCCGTCATCAGTACGCGGCCTTCCTGCGCGGCGACGATGCGCGGCGCCAGCGCCAGCGCTTCGTTGTCGAACACGACGGCTTCGTTGAGGAAGGGTTCGATCAGATGCTGCGGGATGGCGTTGATCGCGCTGGCAGACAGCGCACTGCTGCGCACCTGCGGCGAGCGCTTGACGGTCTGCTGGCCGGCAGCATCGCCGCCGGCTGATCGATCCTGGGCCAGCTGCAGCGTGGCGCGTCCGTTGGACTTGACCAGCAGCAGCACCTGACCCGGGTAGATCAGGTGCGGATTGGCAATCTGGTCGCGGTTCATGCCCCAAAGCTCGGGCCAGCGCCACGGGCTCTTCAGGAACAGCGAGGAAATGGCCCACAGCGTGTCGCCAGGCTTGACGGTGTGCGAATCAGGCGCGTTGTCGGCCAGCTCGGACAAGGGCACGCCCGACTGCGCCACGCGCTCGGCGGTCTGGCGCTGTTCGGCGGTGACGGGATAGCTGCTGGACCAAGCGCTGCTGCTGCCCAGGCTCAGGGCCAGTGCCGCGCTGATCGCGCTCAGGCCGGCGCGAGCCGCCGAAGGGGTGGGACGAAAGGGCCGCCTCTGGGTCATCAAGAACTCTCCCGCGCCGCGACCGCGCGGGTCGATTCGCGCGGCGCCGTCTGGTCAGACATCATCATTGGTGGATGGGGCTGTCGCAGGGGTATCAAACCCCCTTCGGGCAGGCAAGCGCCAAGATCGGCGAAAATCCCCACTGCTGGCGACGATTCTGCCCCTAAACCGGGCGGGGTCGCAATCGATGAAGCGGGAGCATTGCCGCTCTTGCAAGCACTTACAAACATGCGTTGTGCGCAATCCACAGCGCCGGCTGCCGCAAGCCGCCCACCTGAACGACGATACCGATGGCTCTCCTGAACATCCTGCAGTTCCCCGATCCCCGCCTGCACACGGTGGCCAAGCCGGTCGCGGCGGTCGATGATCGCGTCCGCCAGCTGGTCGATGACATGCTTGAAACCATGTATGCGGCCGAAGGCGTCGGCCTGGCGGCCACGCAGATCGACGTGCATGAGCGCATCGTCGTCATCGACACCTCCGAGGGACGGAATGAGCCGCGTGTGCTGATCAACCCCGAGTTGATCGCCACCAGCGACGAGATCAAGGAAGGCGAAGAAGGCTGCCTTTCGGTGCCCGCCACCTATGACAAGGTCAAGCGTCATGCCCGCGTGACCGTGCGTGCTCTGGGGCGTGACGGACAGCCGCACGAGTTCGAGGCCGAGGGCCTGCTCGCCGTGTGCGTGCAGCATGAGATGGACCACCTGATGGGCAAGGTCTTCGTCGAGTACCTGAGCCCGCTCAAGCGCGAACGCATCAAGACCAAGATGGTCAAGAAGCAGCGCGAAGACGAGCAGTACGCGCGTCGCCGCTGATGCCCCGCCTGCGCGTCGTCTTCGCCGGCACGCCGGAATTCGCCAAGGAGGCGCTGCAGCGCCTGCACGAAGCCGGTTTCGATGTGCCCCTGGTGCTGACCCAGCCCGACCGCCCGGCCGGCCGCGGCATGAAGCTGCAGGCCTCGCCGGTCAAGCAATATGCTGTCGCCCAGGGCATGGCCGTTGCGCAGCCGCGCAGCCTGCGCCTGGATGGCAAGTACCCCGAGGAGGCAGCGGCGGCGCGCGAGGCGCTGCTCGCCGCACGTGCTGACGTGATGGTGGTCGCGGCCTATGGCCTGATCCTGCCGCAATGGGTGCTGGACCTACCGCGCCTGGGTTGCCTGAATATCCACGCCTCACTGCTGCCGCGCTGGCGCGGTGCGGCGCCGATCCACCGTGCCATCGAGGCGGGTGATGCCGAGACCGGCATCACCATCATGCAGATGGACGCGGGCCTCGACACCGGCGACATGCTGCTGGTCGAGAAGCAGGCGATCCGGCCGGACGACACGACCGCGACCCTGCACGACCGGATGGCGGCACTGGGCGGGCGGATGGTCGTCGAGGCGCTGGAACTGGCGGCCTGCGGTGGTCTGACGCGTACGCCTCAGCCCGAGGCGGGTGTCTGCTACGCCCACAAGATCGAGAAGAGCGAGTCGGCCATCGACTGGGCGCAGCCGGCGGCGCTGATCGAGCGGCGCCTGCGCGCCTTCGATCCTTTCCCCGGCGGCCTGGCGCAGCTCGACGGCGAAGCGATCAAAATCTGGAGCGCCGAGCTCTGCGAGGGCCAGGGCTTGCCCGGCACGGTGCTGGCGGTCGACGATGCCGGCATCACGGTGGCTTGTGGCGAGCACGCCCTGCGCCTGCGTGAACTGCAGCGCGCCGGTGGCAAGCGCATGCCTGCCAAGGCGTTCCTGCAAGCACGTCCGGTGTCGCTTGGCGCTACATTCAGCGCCGTCGAGGTCACCTCGCGCGCTTGAATTGGCGCCTGGCGCCCACAGATGTGCCCTTGGGGAATTGCCCCCGAACCCTCACTGTTGGAGTGAACCGATGTTCAATCTGATGAAGACCGCCATCCTGATGGCTGCCATTACCGCGCTGTTCATGGCGATCGGTTCGGTGCTGGGCGGACAGCAGGGCATGATGATCGCGCTGCTCGTGGCGCTGGGCATGAACTTCTTCAGCTACTGGTTCTCGGACAAGATGGTGCTGAAGATGTACAACGCGCAGCAGGTCGACGAGACCTCGGCGCCGCAGTTCTATCGCATGGTGCGCGAGCTGGCCGACAAGGCCCAGTTGCCGATGCCCAAGGTCTACATCATCCAGGAAGACGCGCCCAACGCCTTTGCAACAGGACGCAACCCCGAACATGCGGCCGTCGCCGCCACGACCGGCATCATGCGGGTGCTGTCCGAGCGCGAGTTGCGCGGCGTGATGGCGCATGAGCTGGCCCATGTGAAGCACCGCGACATCCTGATCAGCACCGTCAGCGCTACCATGGCCGGCGCGATCTCGATGCTGGCCAATTTCGCGATGATCTTCAGCGGCCGCGACAGCGAGGGCCGCCCGGCCAACCCCATCGTCAGCATCCTGGTGATGATCCTGGCGCCGATTGCCGCCAGTCTGATTCAGATGGCAATCAGCCGGGCGCGCGAGTTTGAGGCTGATCGCGGTGGTGCCGAGATTTCCGGCGACCCTGCGGCGCTGGCCTCAGCGCTGGACAAGATCCACCGCTATGCCCAAGGCATCCCGCTGGAGGCGGCCGAACGCCACCCCGAGACCGCGCAGATGATGATCATGAATCCGCTCTCCGGCGGTGGCATCAAGGGCTTGTTCAGCACCCATCCGGCGACGGAAGAGCGCATCGAGCGCCTGATGGCCCTGGCGCGCCAGCGCTGAAGCGCCTCAAGAACCGCGGCCGCGCGCCGATAGCCTTGGCATGAAGATCTCTGTGTTGCTCAAGACCGGCCTGCTGGTCCTTAGCGCCGCCCTGCTGGGCGGCTGCGAGCAATTGGGCATTGAGGACCCGGCCAAGGTCGCCGCCGCCAAGGAAGCAGATGGCAAGGCGATTGGCAGCGCCTGCAGGCATGCCATGCGTGCCATCGAGGATTGCTATGTGCTGAACCCCAAGGCGCAGCGGGCGGCCGTCCATGCCGGCTGGCGCGAGATGGACGAGTACATGCGCGAGAACAAGCTCGAAGGCGTGGCGCCGGTGGTGCCGCGCCCTGACGCCAAAAAGCCCAAGGACGACGAGGAAGAGGTCGTCGAGCCCACGCCGAAGGCGGCTGCCGCCAAGGGGCGCTGAAGCCGGCCTCCGGCCCCTGCGGCCGTGACGGCTGGCTACGCCGTGCGGCAGATGGCGCCTCGATTTCTGCAAATGGTCGCGTGCCACTGGGCACCGCAGCCTTAGGCGGGCACGATGCAAGCCATCAATACCCATACAGGAGCCCGCCATGCACACACGTCGTTTCGCCCTCATGACCGTCGCCGTCGCCGGACTCGGCCTGGCTGGCGGCGCCCAGGCCTGGACCTGGAGCTTCGGCAAGGGCGAGCGCGTGCAGGGCTCGGGCGACGTCGCCACGGAAACCCGCAGTCCGGGCAGCTTCGACGGCATTGCGCTGAGCGGCAACTTCAAGCTGCGGGTGCGACAGGCCAGTACGAACGCTGTGGAGCTGAAGGCCGATCGCAATCTGCTGCCCTACATCGAGACCGAGCTGAACGGCAGCACCCTGGAGGTGCGCGCCAAGAAGGGCTATCAGTTGTCCAGCGAGCGGCCCATCCTGCTGGTAGTGGACATGGTGGTCCTCAAGAAGATCGCGATCGGCGGCTCCGGCGACGTGCTGGTCGAGGCCATGAAAACGCCGCAGCTGGATGTCAGCATCGGCGGCTCAGGCGACGTCAGCTTTGCCCAGCTGTACAGCGAACAGGCGACCCTCTCGGTCGCGGGTTCGGGCAATGTCGAGGCCAAGGGTCGCGTCAACAGCCTGAGGGTTTCGGTGGCGGGTAGCGGGAACGTCAAGACCACCGAGCTGATCGCCGATGAGGTCCGAGTCAGCATCGCCGGTTCCGGCGATGCTCGCGTGCAGGCCACGAAGCAACTCAAGGTCAGCATCGCCGGCTCCGGTGATGTCCGCTATGTCGGCTCGCCCGAGGTCAGCAGCTCGGTGGCCGGCAGCGGCTCGGTGCGCAAGCTGGGCAACTGACGCACAGCGCACGCCTGCCCGGGGCGGGTCGGCACGAAGCCCGACAATGGGGGCATGAGTTCCGAGCTTGGCGCCCTGATCCGACACCCCGAATTCCGCCGCGGCGCGCGCGATATGGCCGGCATCACGCTGGGCATTTCGGCCTGGGGCCTGGTCACCGGCGTGGCGATGATCAAGAGCGGCCTGTCGATGCCGCTGGCATTGCTGATGAGCCTGGTGGTGTTTGCCGGCAGCTCGCAGTTGGCCGCGCTGCCGCTGCTGGCCGCCGGCGCGCCCTTGTGGGTGCTGTGGGCCACCGCCTTCTGCGTCAACCTGCGTTTCGTGATCTTCAGTGCCCAGTGGCGTCTGTACTTCGGCCATCTGCCGCTGCTCAGCCGGTTGCGCATCGGCTACTTTGCGGCTGACCTCAACTATGTGGCCTTTCTGCGCCGCTTCCCTGAGCCCGTGCCGGCGCCGGAGCAGCGCCCTTACTTCTGGGGCGGTGTGGCACTGAACTGGACCGCTTGGCAGGTGCCCTCGATCCTGGGCATCGTGCTGGCCGACCGGGTGCCCACGCAATGGGGCCTGGGCTTTGCCGGCGTGCTGGCCTTGCTGGGGCTGAGCTACTCGCTGCTGTCCGACTACAAGACCTGGGTCAGCGCGGCGGTGGCCGGCTGTGCGGCGGTGGCTGCCTATGCGCTGCCGCTGCGGCTCAATATCGTGGTGGCGATTGCGGCGGCCGTGGCGGCCGGCCTGCTGATCGAGCGCTGGCAACCAGCCAACCGGCCAGCCGGGGGGGCGCGCGATGAGTGAATGGCTGATGGCGCTGGGCATCGTCGGTATGGGCCTGATCACGCTGCTGACACGGGCCTTCTTCATGATCCCCAAGCGCGAGCTGCCGATGCCCGATTGGGCCAAGCAAGGGCTGCGTTATGCGCCGCTGGCTGCGCTGGCGGCGGTGATCGTGCCCGAGATCGTGATGAGCAACGGGCAGCTGATCGACACCTGGAAAGACGCGCGGCT
>PNNH01000123.1 GCA_013824165.1 Methylibium sp.
CCAGCTTGTGTGCCACCAGCTCGGTGGCGTATTGCGTGGCCACGAACACCAGCACCTGCGGCCAGGCTTCGCTAACGATCAAGTGGCGCAGCAGCTGGGTGCGCTGGGACGCATCCACCGCGATGGCGCGTTGCGCGATGTCCAGCGCCGGGCCTTCGGCCGGGTTTTGCGGCGTGATGCGCAGCGCATCAGGCTTCAGCAGGCGCTGGGCCAGCTCCTGCACGGCCGGCGCAAAAGTGGCCGAGAACAGCAGCTGCTGACGCTGCGCGGGCAGCAGCGCCAGCACGCGCGCCAGCTCTTCAGCAAAGCCCAGGTCCAGCAGGCGGTCAGCCTCGTCCAGCACCAGGGTCTGGACGTTGCCCAGCGACAGCGCGTTGTGCTCGATCACATCCAGCAGCCGGCCTGGCGTGGCCACCACGATCTCGGCGCCGCCGCGCAAGCCCATCAGCTGCGGGTTGATGGACACGCCGCCGAACAGCAGCGCCACCCGGGGCGGCAGGGCCACACAATCGGCCAGCGTGCGCAGGAATTCGCCCACCTGCACTGCCAGTTCGCGTGTGGGCACCAGCACCAGGGCTTGGGTGCGCCGCGGCGGTTTTTGAGCGGGCTGGCTCAGCAGCGCCTGCATCAGCGGCAGCGCATAGGCCGCCGTCTTGCCCGAGCCGGTCTGCGCGCAGGCCAGCACATCCTCGCCGCGCAAAGCGGCGGGAATGCTCTGGGCCTGGATGGGCGAGGGCAGCTCGAAGCCCTGCTCGGCGATGGCGCGCAGCAGGGGCGGCGTCAGGCCGAGAGAGGTGAAAGACATGGGGTGGCGCCGGGCGGAGGCTAAGCCAAGCAGAAACGACAAGGCCAGCATTGTCGCCGGCCTTGTCGATGCGATGCAGACGAACCCTGCCGGGGCGCCCAGGCGCCTTGCGGATCAGGGAGTGTCGTTGTCAATCGTCGGGTCGGTGCTGATCTTCGTGCCGGTCTGCGCGTTGACCACGGTCATCGTGTACTTGTAGCTCTGCGAGTTGTTGTTGTAGTCGCCCAGGGCCAGCATCGCGGCATTGACGTACCAGGCGATCGGGAATTCCTGGCCTTCGTCGTCGCCGGCGATCACCAGCGCCGAGCCGTCGACAGGGAAGTAGTAGCCCGGGGTCACCAGCGAGTAGACGATCAGCGCGTTGGCTACCGGCGTGAGCTGCACTGGGTCGGGGTTGAAGTTCAGGCCGGTGCCAGCGGCATTGACCGACACGGTGACGGCAAAAACATTGTTCTGGATCGGGGTTTGTTGGGTGGGCATGGTGAAGGACTCCCTGCTGAATACGTGGGTTGGCTGTGTGATGAGCCCGATACTCGCCGCTACGCGTGCGGCGCGAAGCGAAGGCCGGGCTCAATGCGGGGCTGGCGATGGGGCCAGCCGCTGGACAAGCTCGGCATACAGCGGGTGGCGGTAGGCCGAGGTCTCTAGTTTCTCGGCGAGTGCGCGGGCTTCTTGAGTGCGGCCTAGTCGCCAAAGTGCATGGGCGCGCAAACAAATCACGCGCGGGTCGACCATGTTGCTCAGCGCTTCCAGCCGCGCGAGTGCTGCCTGCCATTGCTTGCCGGCCTCCGTGGCCTCGCCTGGCAGCAGCGCATCGCCCAGGGTCAGTGCTGCCATGGCCAACACCCACTGCGTGTCGGTGTCCGATACGCTACTGGCTGTCTCGACGGTTTTGCTCTCCAGGAATCTAGCCAGATCCAGGCGGCTAGCCTCCCGCTGCTCTGATGTGTTTGCAGCTGCCATGCCGGTGATCAGCGAGCGGCCGCGGAGCTTGACCTGAACGTCCGGCTTTCGCTCATGCGCAGCACGCAATCGTTCGAGGTCTGGGCCAAGTCGTGCAAGCTCGGCCCGTGCCACGTCAGCTTCACCATGTGCTACCAAGGTCTCGGCGAGTTGTACCCGTGCAAAGCTCAGGCGCTCCAGTTTCTCCAGGTTCTCTGGGTCGTGCGCGGCCAGCGAAGCATAGGTCTCATGGGCACGGCGTGCGGCCCCCAGCGCCTCAATGCGACGCCCGGCTGCCAGATGCAGCCGGCCGAGCGCGGCTTCGATCGCCACTTGTGCCTGCTGCAGCTTGCGGTCGTTTCCAATCTGCCCGCCAGGTGGTAGCAAGGCAGCGAGCTTGGCCTGCTGGCTGGCGATGCTGGCGTCGAACAGGCCCAGACGCTCCTGTGCTTCTGCCAGCCAGCCCAGGCTGGTGGCCAACTCGCTGCGCAGTGCGGGGCGTTCAGGCAGAACGAGTTGCCATATCTTTTCGGCAGCCTGGAAATGGGTCAGCGCCTCCGCGACCGCGCCGCTGCGTAGTCGGAGCACGCCGAGGTTCTGCTGCGCATAGGCCTGCTCGGTCAGCCACTCCGGCTTGCCCGGCTCCAGCCGCACGAGTTCATCAGCCAGCTCCAGATAGCGGCTAAAGCCCGCCTCGGCCTGCGGCAGGCGCCGCTGGCGCCAGGCCGCGTAACCCACCCAGTAGCTGCTCTGCGCGTGGTCAAACAGGCGCTGCGTGTTCTTCGGGTCGCGGGCCAGCAGTTCGGCAGTGGTTTCGGCGGCCTCCTTGAAGCGCTGCTCAGCCTCGCTCATCTTCCCTCGCTTCTCGGCGATCTCGCCCATCAGGTGCAGGGCGCGGGCGCGGCGGCCCAGCGCGTCAGCGTCGCTGCGGGTCAGGTCTTGCCTTGAGTAGTAGGCCAGCGCCTTGTCACCCACGGCGTCCAGCACGTCGAGCCGGCCGACGGGGTCGAGTTTCTTGCGCAGATCGCCCAGCATGAACTCGATCAGGCCTTCGGCCTGCACGCGCTGCTCATGCGCTTCCTTGGCCTGCCACACCGCGATGCCGGCACCGGCGGCGATGGCCAGCATGGCGGCGCTGCCGGCGCCCACGGCCAGGCGGTGGCGGCGCAGAAAGCGGCCCAGCACATAGAGCCGGCTGTCGGGCCGCGCGCTGATGGGTTCGTGCGCCAGCCAGCGGCGCAGGTCCTGGGCCAGGGCCTCGGCATTGGCATAACGCTCGGCGGGCGCTTTCTTCAGCGCCTTGGCGACGATGGTGTCCAGGTCGCCGCGCAGCAGGCGGGCGCTGGCGCTGACGGCGGCTTGGTCGCTGCGCGCGGCCTGCTCGGAGAGGCGGCGCGGCGCCACTTCGACCAGCTCGCGCATCTGCTCCAGCGCCGAGGCCTGCTCGCCGCTCTTGGTGCGGCCTGGCGTGGGGTGGGCGCCGCTGAGCAGCACATAGAGCAGCACGCCCAGCGCATAGACATCGGTGGCGGTGGTCACGTCGCCGCCCTGCACCTGCTCGGGCGCGGCGTATTGCGGCGTGAAGGCGCGGCCGGCCTGGCGCGTCAGCTCGGTGGCGGCGGCGCCTTGCTCGGCCTGGGTGGCGTCGCCCAGCAGCTTGGCGATGCCGAAGTCCAGCAGCTTCACCGCGCCGCCCTGGTCCACCATGATGTTGGAGGGCTTCAGGTCACGGTGCAGGATCAAGCGGTTGTGCGCATGGGCCACGGCGGCCAGCACGTCCAGGAACAGCGTGACGCGGGCCTGCAGGCCAAGCTGCTGTTTCTCGCAATAGCTGGTGATGGGCGCACCGTCCACATACTCCAGCACCAGATAGGGCTGGCGGGTGGGGTCGGTGAGGCCGGCGTCGAGCAGGCGTGCGATATGCGGATGCGACAGGCGCGCCAGGATCTGGCCTTCGCGCGCGAAGCGGGCGGCTTCGCCGGGGCTGCCGCCGAACAGGCCGTTGCTGAGCAGCTTGATCGCCACCTGGCCCTCGAAGCGGCCATCGGTGCGGCGCGCCAGCCAGACCGTGCCCATGCCGCCGCGACCCAGCTCGCGCTCCAGCGTGTAGGCGCCGATCTGCTGGCCGGGCTCCAGGCGGGTCAGCACTTCGTCCAGCAGCTGCGGCGGCGCGGCCAGGAAGTTGGAGCCTTCCAGCGCCTGCTGCTGCTCCAGCAGCGGCAGCAGCTCGGCCGCCAGGGCCGGGTCTTGCGCGCGCAACTCAGCCAGCCGGGCGGCGCGCTCGGGCGCGGCCAGGTCCAGCAACTCGTCCAGCAGCGGGCTCAGGCGTTGCCAGCGTTCCTTGTCGATTGCAGCCATGCGGGGATTGTCGACCGACTGGGGTCAGGTCTTGAGGGACACGGCCAGGAACAGCCGCGCCTTGGCCCAGTCACGCTGCACAGTGCGCTCGGTGATGTCCAGCGCTTCGGCGATTTCGGCTTCGGTGAGGCCGGCGAAATAGCGCATCTCCACCACCTGGGCCAGGCGGGGCTCGGCCTCGGCCAGCTCGGCCAGGGCTTCGTGCACGCGCAGCACCTCTTCGTCGCCCTGCGGGGCCAGGTCGGCAATGGCGGTGTTGAGGGTCAGCAGCACCTGCTCGCCGCCGCGCTTGTCGGCTTGGCGGGCGCGGATCTGGTCGATGACGATGTTGTGCATCACCTTGGCCGCATAGGCCAGGAACTGCTTGCGGTCGGCAAAGTCCAGCTCGCCGGCGCGCTGCAGCTTCAGATAGGACTCATGCACCAGCGCGGTGGCGTCCAGCAGGGTCATGTCGCCCGACTGCTGCATGCGGCGCCCGGCGATGCGGCGCAGATCGCCATAGAGCAGGGCCACCACCTGGTCGGCGGCGCCGGCATCGCCTTGGCTTGCGGCGCGCAGCAGCTGGGTGATTTCGGCGGGCATGGCGGGGTCGGGCGTGGGTGCAGGGAAGCAGGCAGGGACGGACTCTAGCGGCTTCCGCAGCGGCGCATGTCGGGTTCTGGCGACGGGCTGCGTTTTAAGAAGGTGAGGGCATGACGGTCTGACAGCTGCCAGGGAGGCTGAGTACGGCTGCAGGCGGTCATTGCCCTCACCTTTGTGCCTGCCTTTTCGCCGTCCTTCTTGGATCAAGAAACAACGCCTCGCCCCATGACTTCCACCGCCCTTGCCGCGCCCCCCAACAGCCCTGACCGCAGCCGGCTGGAGCTGCGCACACCGCTGGTGCAGGTGCCGGATCTTGAGCATTTCTCGGCGCTGCTGAATCGCCAGCTGGGCCTGTGCCGGCGCGGCGGCAGCCGGCTGGCGGTGCTGATGATCGCGATCGACCTGCCCGAAGAGCTGCGGCCGGCGGTGCGCCAGATCGCCCAGGAAGCTGCTGGCGCGCGCCTGGCCAACCGGGTGCGCTCCACTGACGTGGTCTGCCGCATCGGCGCCCTGCGTTTCGGCGTGGTGCTGATGGGTGCCGGCCGCAAGGAGGCCGAGGTGGTGCGCACGCGCCTGTCCAAGGTGATCGCCGGGCGCTACTGCGTGGATTCCACCAGCACCGAGCTGACGCTGCAGATCGGCATGGCGGTCTACCGCGAGTCGGGCGAGACCGGCAGCGAACTGGCCCAGGCGGCACTGATCGACATCGGCCGGCCGCATCTGCTGATGGCGGAGCGCCGGGCCTAGACCGTCTGCGTGGCCTGGGCACGGCGCGGGCCGGGCCATACTGGCGCATGTTTGCTGGAACCCTGTTCGCCCTGGCGGCCGGCCTGATGTGGGGCTTGGTCTTTGTGGCACCGCTGCTGCTGCCTGACTATCCCGCCGCCCTGTTGACCGTGGGGCGCTACCTGGCCTTCGGGCTGATCGCGCTGCCGCTGGCGCTGGTGGACCGCGCCAGCCTGCGCGAGCTGACGCGGGCTGACTGGCTGGAGGCGGCCAAGCTCAGCGCGATTGGCAACTTTCTCTACTACCTGTGCCTGGCAGCCGCCATCCAGCGCGCCGGCGGGCCGCTGCCCACGGTGATCATCGGCACGCTGCCGGTGGTGATCGCGATCAGCTCCAATCTGCGCGACCACGCCCGCGATGGGCGCCTGCCCTGGGCCCGGCTGGCGCCTTCGCTGGGGCTGATCGCGCTGGGCATTGCCTGCGTCAATCAGGTGGAGCTGGCGGCGCTGGCCGCGGGTGCGGGTGCTGGTGAATTGCGTCGCTATGGCGAGGGCGCGCTGCTGGCCGTGGTGGCTCTGGCCTGCTGGACCTGGTATCCGATCCGCAATGCCGACTGGCTGCGCGCGCACGCCGACCGGAGCCCGCGCGCTTGGGCTACCGCGCAAGGCCTGGTGACGCTGCCCATGTCGCTGTTGGCGCTGGCCGCGCTGCTGGCTCTGCAGGCACTGGGTGTGCCGCTGCTGGCCGCCGACTTTGCACTGCCGCTGGGGCCGCGGCCCTGGGAGTATCTGGGACTGATGCTGGCGGTGGGCCTGTTCGCCTCCTGGGCCGGCACCCTGTGCTGGAACGAAGCCAGCCAGCGCCTGCCCACCAGCCTGGTAGGCCAGTTGATCGTCTTCGAGACCCTGGCCGCGCTGGCCTATGCCTTCGCCCTGCGCGGCCGGCCGCCTGAAGCGATGACGCTGGCAGGCATCGTGCTGCTGGTGGCGGGGG
>PNNH01000022.1 GCA_013824165.1 Methylibium sp.
GGGGCGCGCCTCGGCCGCATGCAGCGCGCCGCTGCGGCTGGTGGCAAAGCGCAGCCTTGCCTGGGCGCGCCGCTCCAACCACAGCAGCACCGCCACCGCAAACAGCAGCACCGAGGCCAGTTGCGCTGCAGCGGTGCGGTCGTTCAGCACCAGCCAGGCCTTGTAGACGCCGGTGGTCAGCGTGGTCAGGCCGAAATAGGCGCCCACGCCGTAGTCGGCCAGCGTCTCCATCAGCGCCAGCGCGATGCCGGCGGCCAGCGCCGGCCGGGCCAACGGCAGCGCCACCTCGCGCACGCGACGCAGCGTGCCGGCACCCAGCATGCGCGCCGCCTCCATCAGCGCCACGCCACGCTCGGACAGTGCCGTGCGGGTCAGCAGGTAGACATAGGGGTAGAGGCAGAGGATGAACAGCGCCACCGCGCCCGGCAGGCTGCGCACATCGGGCCAGAGTGCCTTCTGCGCGCCCGTCAGCTCGCGCAGAGCGGTCTGCAGAGGTCCGCTGAACTGCAGAAAGTCGGTGTAGGCATAGGCCGCCACATAGGCCGGCATGGCCATGGGCAGCAACAGGCCCCACTCGAAAAAGCGCCGGCCGGGGAAATCGAACAAGCTCACCGCCGCCGCCGTTGCGCCGCCCACCACGGCCACGCCAAGTGCCACGCTGACGCTCAATAGCAGCGAGGCCCAGGCGTACTGCGGCAGCACCGTGTCAAGCTGATGGCGCAGGATCTCCAACGCCTGCGCATCGAGCGCCAGCCAGGAGCCCAGCACACCCAGCACGGGAACAGCCAGCAGCAGACAGAAAAGGGTAACGAGACGCAGCATGAAGAAGTAGCAGGCGGCGGCTCCTCAGCCTGAGATGAGAACGATCCGCATTTGAGCCCGGTATCATAGGGCCATCATGTTCCTCGCTCTCGATCAGGTCAGCCTGCGCTATCCCGGTGCCGGCACTACACGGCACGCGGTGGACCGCGTATCGCTGGGTTTGGCACGCGGCCAGATCGGTGTGCTGATCGGCCCCTCGGGCTGCGGCAAGACCTCTCTGCTGCGCTCGATTGCCGGGCTGGAGCGACTGCACAGCGGCCGCATCCTGATCGACAAGGAACCCTTGGCAGATGCCGCCACCGGCCTGCACGTCGCCCCGGAGGCGCGCCGCATCGGAATGGTGTTCCAGGACTACGCGCTGTTTCCGCACCTCAGCATTGCCGACAACATCGGTTTTGGCCTGCGCCACCTCGCGCGCGCCGAGCGCGAGCGCCGAATCCAGGAGGTGCTGGACCTGGTGGGCCTGGCCCATGCCGCCAAGCGCGCGCCGCATCAGCTCTCTGGCGGCCAGCAGCAGCGCGTCGCGCTGGCCCGCGCGCTGGCGCCTTCGCCGCGCCTGCTGCTGCTGGACGAGCCCTTCTCCAGCCTCGATGTGGATCTGCGCGAGCACCTATCGCAAGAGCTGCGCGCCATCCTGCAGGCCAGCGGCACGACGGCGCTGTTCGTCACCCACGACCAGGCCGAGGCCTTTGCCATCGGCGATGTGGTGGGCGTGATGCACCAGGGCCGGCTGGAGCAATGGGACGCGTCTTACACCGTTTATCACCGCCCGGCCACGCGCTTCGTGGCCGACTTCATCGGGCATGGCGTGTTCATGCCGGCGCGCATCGCACAAGGCCCGCAAGGCCCGCTGGTGCAGACCCCGCTGGGCGACCTGAGCGACGCCGATGAATGCCCGCTGCCCTCGGCCTACCCCGGCGGCGAATGCGAGTTGCTGCTGCGCGCCGACGACATCGTGCATGACGACGCCGCCCCGGTGAAGGCGCAGATCGAGCGCAAGATCTTCCGCGGCGCTGAATTCCTCTACACCTTGCGCCTGGCCAGCGGCGAGCGGGTCATGGCCCATGTGCCCTCGCACCATGACCACCATGTCGGCGAGTGGATCGGCATTCGCGCCCATGTCGACCATGTCGTGACATTCGGCCGCCTGGCGCCCGGAGGCGACGACTGAAGCCTGTAAAGCTGCGTGAAGATCCGCAAACGCCGGGCAAAGTGCGCTTGAAAGCCCGAATTGAGCGGTCATCTGGGCCGCATGCCTTCAGGCAGGCTTCAGGGCTGCGCCCTATACTGGCGCAGCAGGGTGTTGACAAAACGGCTGCGGCCGCTCAAAGCCCCTGCAATCTCGCTGTAATCCACCGATAGGGAACACTCGCATCATGGGTGCCAAACTGAAAGTAGCCGGCTGGGTCGCGTTGGGCGCCCTGGCGGGCGCAATGACCACGATGCAGTTGCAGGCCAACGCCCGCAGCAGCCTGTCGCCACTGCCGCTGGAAGAGCTTCAGCAGCTCGCCGCGGTGTTCGGCATGGTCAAGAGCGACTACGTCGAGCCGGTGGACGAGAAGAAGCTCATCAACGATGCCATCTCGGGCATGGTTTCGGGACTCGACCCGCACTCGCAGTTCTTCGACAAGAAGAGCTTCAAGGAATTCCGCGAAGGCACGACTGGCAAGTTTGTCGGCGTGGGCATCGAGATCGGCATGGAAGACGGCATGGTCAAGATCGTCTCGCCGATCGAAGGCAGCCCAGCCTTCCGCGCCGGCCTCAAGAGCGGCGACCTGATCAGCCGCATCGACGACACGCCGGTGCGCGGCCTGACGCTGGACCAGGCCGTCAAGCGCATGCGCGGCGAGCCCGCCACCAAGGTACAGCTGACCATCTATCGCAAGAACGAGAACCGCAGCTTCCCCGTCACGATCACACGCGAGGAAATCCGCGTGCAGAGCGTGCGTGCCAAGGTGGTCGAGCCCGGTTATGCCTGGTTGCGCGTCAGCCAGTTCCAGGACCGCACGGTGGACGATTTCGCCCGCAAGCTCGACGAGCTGTTCAAGCAGGAACCCAATATGAAGGGCCTGGTGCTGGACCTGCGCAACGACCCGGGCGGCCTGCTGGAAGGTGCCGTGGCCGTGTCTGCCGCCTTCCTGCCCAAGGACGTGGAAGTGGTGTCGACCAATGGCCAGATCGCCGACTCCAAGGCCAGCTTCAAGGCCAATCCTGACTTCTACCACCGCCGCGGCGGCGCTGACCCGCTGAAGAAGCTGCCGGCCGCGCTGAAGAATGTGCCGCTGGTGGTGCTGGTCAACGAAGGCTCGGCCTCGGCCAGCGAGATCGTGGCCGGCGCGCTGCAGGACCACAAGCGCGCCGTCATCATGGGCTCGCAGACCTTCGGCAAGGGCTCGGTGCAGACGGTGCGCCAGCTCGGCCCAGAGACCGCTCTGAAGATCACCACCGCGCGCTACTACACGCCGAGCGGCCGCTCCATCCAGGCCAAGGGAATCGTGCCCGACGTCTGGCTGGACGAGACCGCTGAGGGCGATGTGTTCGCCGCACTGCGCACCCGCGAGGCTGATCTGGTCAAGCATCTGGAGAACGGCCCCGAGACCAAAGACAGTGCGCGCGAGAAGGCCCGCGAGGAAGCCCTCAAGAAGCTCGAAGAAGAGCGCGCCAAGTCCAAGGAAATCAAGCCGCTGCCCGAGTTCGGCAGCGCTGAAGACTTCCAGCTGGCGCAGGCGCTGAACCAGCTCAAGGGCAAGCCGGTGATGGTGTCCAAGACCGTCACCGAGCGCAAGGCTGAAGCCAAGATCGACTGAGCGCAGTCCTCGCGCACGGCCCGACAGCCCGCCCGCAAGGCGGGCTGTTTTCATTGCGGCACTGCCACGCGGGCTATGCTTGCTGCCATGCGAGATGAACCCCAAGACCTGAGCGACGAGCAGCTGCTGCGCTACTCGCGCCACATCCTGCTGGACGAGATCGGCATCGAGGGCCAGCAGCGCCTGCTGGCCAGCCGCGCGCTGGTCATCGGCGCCGGTGGCCTGGGCTCGCCGGCTGCGCTCTACTTAGGCTCGGCCGGCGTCGGCCAGATCACGCTGGTGGACGACGACACCGTGGACCTGACCAATCTGCAGCGCCAGCTGGCGCACAGCCTGGCCCGGCTCGGCTGGCCCAAGGTGGAGTCGGCCGCGCAGGGCATCGCCGCGCTCAACCCCGAGCCGCGCGTGATCGCGCTGCAGCAGCGCGCCGATGCCGCCTTGCTGGATCGCCTGGTGCGCGAAGCCGATGTGGTGCTGGACTGCAGCGACAACTTCGCCACCCGCCAGGCCCTCAACCGCGCCTGCGTGGCGCACCGCCGGCCGCTGGTGGCCGGTGCAGCCATCGGCTTCGATGCGCAGATCAGCGTCTACGATAGCCGCCGCGCCGACGCCCCCTGCTACGCCTGCCTGTTCCCGCCCGAGGCGCCGGTGGAAGAAGCGCGCTGCGCCACCATGGGTGTGTTCGCGCCGCTGGTGGGCATCATCGGCAGCATGCAGGCCGCTGAAGGCCTGAAGCTGCTGCTGGGGCTGGGCAGCAGCCTGAGCGGGCGCCTGCAGATGCTGGATGCACGCCGCATGGAATGGAGCGAGGTGCGCGTGCCGCGCGATCCGGCCTGTCCGGTGTGTGGCATGGCCGGCCCGCACTGAAGAAAAAACGTCCCAAGCCCGAAAGTACGGAATTAAATTTCCTGCCGACTCCCCTATGCTGCGGCCGCGACGCCGACAACCCGATGAGCAATAGCGACAACACCACCAGCAAGCGCAAGGCACTGACCGCCCGCAACTTCCCCAGCGCCAAGGAAGACGCCCGCAGCGCCGTGCCGCCGCCGGCGGACTACGCCGGCCCCAACAGCGCCTACCGCCTGGCCTTCACCGACAACGACTTCCTGCTGCGCGAAGAACTGCGGCCGGTGCGCATGCAGCTGGAGCTGCTCAAGCCCGAGCTGGTGATGCAGGAGCAAGACGTCAAGTCGACCATCGTGATCTTCGGCAGCGCCCGCATCAAGTCCGAGGACGAAGCCCGCACCTTGCTCGCCGAGGCCCAGGCCGGCGGCGACGCCAGCACCATCAAGCGTGCCGAGATGCAACTCAAGATGAGCCGCTACTACGAAGAAGCGCGGCGCTTCGCGGCCCTGGTCTCCACCGCCTCAGCCCAGCGCGACAACCCTATCTATGTGGTCACCGGCGGCGGCCCCGGCATCATGGAGGCCGGCAACCGCGGCGCCTATGAAGCCGGCATGCGCAGCATCGGCCTGAACATCGTGCTGCCGCACGAGCAGCAGCCCAACCCCTACATCACGCCGGAGCTGTGCTTCCAGTTCCACTACTTCGCGCTGCGCAAGATGCACTTCCTGATGCGCTCGGTGGCACTGGCCTGCTTCCCCGGCGGCTTCGGCACGCTGGACGAGCTGTTCGAGACCCTGACGCTGGTGCAGACCGGCAAGAGCCGCCATCGCCCGGTGCTGCTGTTCGGCAAGGATTTCTGGCAGCGCCTGCTCGACTTCGAGCTGCTGGTGGAGACCGGCATGATCAGCCGCGGCGACGAGAAACTGTTCCACTTCGTCGAAACTGCCGAAGAAGGCTGGGCGCTGCTGGAGCGCGAATACGACATGAACCCCGGCGCCACGAGCGCCCCCTGAAGGAAATAGCCCGATGAGCCGCTCCACCACCGCCGCCGCACAAGCTGTCTCGCTGATCGGCGCCCCCACCGACATCGGTGCCGGCGCGCGCGGCGCCAGCATGGGCCCTGAAGCCCTGCGCGTGGCCGGCATCGCCGCCACGCTGCAAGGCCACGGCGTTGACGTGCTGGACCGCGGCAACCTCAGCGGCCCGTCCAACCCCTGGCTGCCGCCGGT
>PNNH01000108.1 GCA_013824165.1 Methylibium sp.
AGGCGAACCATCATGGAACTTGACGCCCTTGCGCAGCTCGAAGCGCACCTGCGTCTGGTTGATGTAGGTCCACTTGGTGGCCAGTGCCGGCTCGACCTCGTACTTGTTGTTGTAGCGGGTCAGGCCTTCATAGGCATGCATCAGGATCGCATTGGTTGTCGCATGATTCTGCGAGTGCGGATCCATCGTCAGGATGTCATTCTGCGCAGCCCAGCGCAGTGGCACGGCCTGAGCCGACGTGGCGGCCATCAGGCCGAGAGCAAGAGATAGCGTTGCCAGCTTGAGCTTGTGATTCATCGAGGCTCACTCCGAGTGGGTCAGTAGAGGTCGCTGATCCTAGCGGCAACGGCCGAACAGGCGTCTAGTGGCTTGCCCGCAGCCCCGGCTCAGGGCTCGCTGCCTGACTCTGGTGCATGTGCTTCAAGCTCGGCATCGCAGCCTTGTCCGGCGGCGATCATGCGCGCCATCCAGGCGCGTAGCGGACGCTCCAGGATGCGCGTGGCGGCCGACTGGCCTTGCCAGCTCATGACGCCGCAGCTGTAGCGCCCTTGTAGCGGCAGCCAGCGCAGCGCCACGCATGCACCATGCCGACGGCGGCTCAGGATGACGCCGACAGGGCAGGGCTCAGCCAGGCAACAAAGCCCGCAGCCGTTGCAGGGCTCACCAAGGGCGGGCTTGGCCGGCGCCTCGGGCTGGATGTGGATGATCTGCGGTCCGCGTGACTTGGGCATGCGTCACTTTAGGACAGCTGCGCGAGCCTTAGCTCTTGACGCCCAGCTCGCGCAGGCGCTCTTCGAGGTAGCTGTGCGCGGTGTAACGGTCGGACAGCACCACTTCGTCGCGCGGGTGCAGGAACAGAGGCAAAGAGACGCGGCTGCGTTTCGCACCTTCTCCAATGGGGTTCACCACTCGGTGCTGGGTCGACGGGTAGTAGCCTTGCGAGGCTTCTTGCAGCATGTCGCCGATATTGATGATCAGGGTGCCGAAGTCGCAGGGCACGTCGAACCATTGGCCGTCCTTGCCCAGAACCTGGAGGCCGGGCTCGTTGGCGGCTGGAAGAATGGTCAGCAGGTTGATGTCACCGTGCGGCGCAGCGCGCAGCGAGCCGGCAGGCTCCTGGCCGGTCAGCGGCGGGTAGCGCAAGACCCGCAGCAAGGTCAGCTGGCTGTCGCGGATCATCCGGGACAGCGGCTCGCGGTAAAGCTTGGCAATGGCAGCTGGCGTGTAGCGCTCGACCCAGGACAGCAGCTCTGCGGCCAGCGCGTTCGCCTGCTCGTAGTAGCTCATCGCATCGGCCCTGAGCTGCTCCGGGATGCGGCCCCAAGGGTAGACGTGGAAGTACTCCTTGATGTCCTTCTGCGTGAATCCTTTTGCGGTTTCCGAGATCTCAGTGGAAAAGTAGCCGTCCTGCTTCTCCTTGGAGAAGGCGTACTGATGCTTCTCCTGGCCGTTGAAGAAGCTCAGCCAGTCGGCGTAGATTTTCTCGACCAGCGCTTGCTGGATCGGATGGTTGACGAGCACACCGAAGCCGGTCTCGTGCAGGGAGCGGGTGAATTGCTCGGCGGCGTCAGCCGCGCGGTAGTCAACGACTTTGACTTGCATGGGATCTCCTGGAGCTGTCCCGCTGCCGGGCCATTCAATCGTGGGGCCCAGCGGCGTGCGGAGTTTAGGACAGGGCACCTGGAATCGCAAACGTTTGCAAGTCTCAGGGCGAGAGTCCCAAACTGCGCGATGAGGCCGGGCCGCCTGAATCTGCGCTCAGTTAGCTGGCAGAGCTTCAGCGCCGTCGATTTGTGCCGAGAACGCTGTAGTACTCCGTATAGGTGGCGTCAGTCGTGGGTGCTACAGTGCGTGCCTTGGAACTATTGGTCCTTCCCGTCCCCTTTTCTGGCAACAGTGAAGGCGGGTCGCAATCCGCCAACCGGTCGAGCCGTGTCGCGGAAGGTTTGTCAACCAGCCAAAGCCCTGGAAACCGGGGTGAGAGGTGAGCGAAAATGATGCAGCAATACAGGTCTAACTCGTACCTGTTCGGGGGCAATGCCCCATATGTCGAGGAAATGTACGAGGCCTACCTCGACAACCCCGGCTCCGTGCCCGACAACTGGCGGGCCTACTTCGATGCCTTGCAGCATGTGCCTGCCACCGATGGCAGCGACTCTCGCGACGTGGCCCATGCGCCCGTGATCGAGTCCTTCGCACAGCGCGCCAAGGCCAATGCCTTCGGCAACAAGGCCTCCGGCACCGACCTCGCCATCGCCCGCAAGCAGGTGCATGTGCAGTCGCTGATCGCGGCCTACCGCAATGTCGGCTCACGCTGGGCCGATCTGGATCCGCTCAAGCGCACCGAGCGTCCCAAGATTCCCGAGCTGGAGCCTGGTTTCTATGACCTGAGCGAGTCCGATATGGACATCTCGTTCAGTGCCTCGAACACCTATTTCAGCAAGGCTGAGAACATGACCCTGCGCGAGATCGTGCAGGCCTTGCGTGAGACGTATTGCGGCTCCATCGGCGCCGAATACATGCACACCACCGATCAGACCGAAAAGCGCTGGTGGCAGGAGCGCCTGGAAGCCATGCGCTCCAAGCCCAGTTTCACGCCTGAAAAGAAGAAGCACATCCTCGACCGCCTGACCGCAGCCGAAGGCCTGGAGCGCTATCTGCACACCAAATATGTGGGCCAGAAGCGCTTCTCGCTGGAAGGCGGCGAGAGCTTCATCGCCTCGATGGACGAACTGGTGCAGACTGCCGGCGCCGAGGGCGTGCAGGAAATCGTGATCGGCATGGCCCACCGCGGCCGCCTGAACGTGCTGGTCAATACGCTGGGCAAGATGCCCAAGGACCTGTTTGCCGAGTTCGAGCACAAGGCGCCGGAAGACCTGCCGGCCGGTGACGTCAAGTACCACCAGGGCTTCTCCAGCGACGTGACCAGCCCTGGCGGCCCGGTTCACCTGTCGCTGGCCTTCAACCCTTCCCACCTTGAGATCGTCAACCCGGTAGTTGAGGGTTCGGTCAAGGCGCGTATGGATCGCCGCGGCGATAAGGACGGCGCGCAGGTGCTGCCGGTGCTGGTGCACGGCGATGCGGCCTTCGCCGGCCAGGGCGTGGTGATGGAGACGCTGGCGCTGGCCCAGACACGCGGCTATTTCACTGGCGGCACGGTGCATCTGGTGATCAATAACCAGATCGGCTTCACCACCTCGGACCCCCGCGACACCCGCTCGACGCTGTACTGCTCGGACGTCGTCAAAATGATCGAGGCGCCCGTGCTGCACGTGAATGGCGACGATCCGGAAGCCGTGGTGCTGTGCACGCAGCTGGCTCTGGAATACCGCCAGCAGTTCAAGAAGGACGTCGTCGTCGACATCGTCTGCTTCCGCAAGCTGGGCCACAACGAGCAAGACACTCCGGCGCTGACCCAGCCGCTGATGTACAAGAAGATCGCTCAGCATCCGGGCACGCGCAAGCTGTATGGCGACAAGCTCGTTGCCCAGGGCGTGCTGCCTGCGGACGGCCCCGACGCCATGGTCAAGGCCTTCCGTGCCGCGATGGACGAGGGCCGCCACACCGTGGACCCTGTGCTGACCAACTTCAAGAGCAAGTACGCCACCGACTGGTCGCCGTACCTGGGCAAGAAGTGGACCGACAGCTGCGACACCGCGCTGCCGGTGGCCGAGTTCAAGCGCCTGGCCGAGAAGATCACCACCATCCCCGCCAACTTCAAGCCGCACAGCCTGGTCGAGAAGGTCATCGCTGACCGCGCCGCGATGGGCCGCGGCGAGATCAATGTGGACTGGGGCATGGGCGAGCACATGGCCTTCGCTTCGTTGGTCGCCTCCGGTTATCCGGTGCGTTTGTCGGGTGAAGACTGCGGCCGCGGCACCTTCGTGCACCGTCATGCCGTGCTGCACGACCAGAACCGCGAGAAGTTCGACGAAGGCACCTACATCCCGCTGCAGAACGTCGCCGAAGGCCAGGCGCCTTTCGTCGTGATCGACTCCATCCTGTCCGAAGAGGCGGTGCTGGGCTTCGAATACGGCTACGCTTCGGCTGACCCTGTGACGCTGACGATCTGGGAAGCCCAGTTCGGTGACTTCGTCAACGGCGCGCAGGTCGTGATCGACCAGTTCATCGCTTCCGGCGAAGTGAAGTGGGGCCGCTCCAACGGCCTGACGCTGATGCTGCCGCACGGCTACGAAGGCCAAGGCCCCGAGCACAGCTCGGCCCGCCTGGAGCGCTTCATGCAGCTGGCTGCTGACAACAATATGCAGGTGGTGCAGCCGACCTCGGCCTCGCAGATCTTCCACCTGCTGCGTCGTCAGCAGCTGCGCATGTTCCGCAAGCCGCTGATCATCATGACGCCGAAGTCGCTGCTGCGTAACAAGGACGCGACCTCGCCGATCACCGAGTTCACCAAGGGCGAGTTCAAGACCGTCATCGGCGAGCGCGATGCAAGCATCGACGCTGCCAAGGTCAAGCGTGTGGTCGCGTGCTCGGGCAAGGTCTATTACGACCTGATCAAGGCGCGTGCCGAAAAGAAGGCCACCGACGTGGCCATCATCCGTGTCGAGCAGCTCTATCCCTTCCCTCACAAGGCCTTCGCTGCCGAGCTGAAGAAGTACCCGAACCTGGCGGAGATCGTCTGGTGTCAGGACGAGCCGCAGAACCAGGGCGCCTGGTTCTTCGTCCAGCACTATGTGCACGAGAACATGGCCGACGGCCAGAAGCTTGGCTACGCTGGTCGTCCGGCCTCGGCCTCGCCGGCTGTCGGCTATGCGCACCTGCACCAGGACCAGCAGAAGGCATTGCTGGACCAGGCTTTCGGCAAGCTCAAGGGCTTCATCCTCACCAAATAACGTTATGACGGACGCTGTCGCGCCGTCATAACTCCGGCCGTGCGCACCCTGATCGGGTGCGTCCAGCCGGCAGGCGCGAGGCTCCGGTTTACCAAAACCGAGAGAGAAACAACATCATGGCAATCGTAGAAGTCAAAGTTCCCCAACTGTCTGAATCCGTGGCTGAAGGCACGCTGCTGACCTGGAAGAAGAAACCCGGCGAGGCGGTCGCCATCGACGAGATCCTGGTCGAGATCGAGACCGACAAGGTGGTGCTGGAGGTGCCGGCCCCCAGCGCTGGCGTGATGGCAGAGATCGTCAAGGCGGATGGATCGAGCGTCGTTAGCGAAGAAGTCATTGCCCGCATCGACAGCGACGGCAAGGCTGGCGCCGTGGCCGCCGCACCCGCTGCCGCTGCACCTGCTGCTGCGCCTGCCGCAGCCGCTCCCGCAGCTGCCGGCAAGGGCGATGTCGCCATGCCGGCCGCTGCCAAGCTGCTGGCCGACAACGGCCTGTCGACCGGCGATGTCGCCGGCACCGGCAAGGACGGCCGCGTGACCAAGGGTGACGTGCTGGCTGCTGTGGCCGGTGGCGCCAAGGCCGCGGTGCCCGCACCGGTCGCGGCGCCTGTCGCCGCGTCGGTGGCCAAGCCGCTGCCGGCAGTGGCCGCGCCGGCCGCGGTCAATCTGGGTGACCGCCCCGAGCAGCGCGTGCCG
>PNNH01000056.1 GCA_013824165.1 Methylibium sp.
AGCGCGATGTCGCGCGACATGTTCACTTCCTGCGGCATCCAGTGATTGGCGCAGGTGGCGAGGTACTTCTCCCAGGCCCACTTGTACTTGAACGGCACCAACTGGTTGACGTCGGTCTGACCGTTGATGATGCGCTTGTCGGCCACATTGACGCGACGCTCGGAGAGAGCGGCAGCTTGCGCGGGAGACTCGGATTGAGGCGCTGCGGACTGCACCGCGGAGACTGCTGCCCGCGCGACCGGAGCCGAACTCGGTGCGACGTTTGGAGTGGCGCCGCCAGGGGCGCTATGAGAGGGCTTCAGGTCTTCGTCCCAAACCAACATGGTGGATTTCCTATCGCGTCGAATTATCGGAGTGATGTGTCGAAAACGCCAAGGACTTATTGACAAGGCGCACTGCGCGCTGTTGCTGTACTGCATCGGCAGCTCAGCGATTCAAGGTCCTCGGCACAAGCATTCATCGATGCACGATCGGCCGTTTGCATCGATGAACACTCGCATCGCGGGCGATGGCTGCTTTCTCCATCACCTGCTTTGGGAGCGCGGGGCCGGCTGCTGATTCGACTCGCTGTATCAAGCGGCACGAGTCGAATCAGCGAGCGCGACGCCCTCAGTCCATCGTCATTACTGGCAAGCTTCGCAGTCCGGGTTGTCGATCGAGCAGAACTTGATGTCGGTGGCCGGCACCGACTCTTCCACCGGCGCAGCCACAGGCGCCGACACCATTGCGGGAGCACCACTCGACACCGAGTTGAGCTGACCCGAGTTGGTCACCGTGCTCTTCTCGGCGTGCGTGGCACCGACCGTACGCAGGTAGTAGGTCGTCTTCAGGCCGCGCAGCCAGGCGAGCTTGTAGGTCTCGTCGAGCTTCTTGCCCGAGGCACCGGCCATGTAGATGTTCAGGCTCTGCGCCTGGTCGATCCACTTCTGACGGCGCGCAGCCGCTTCAACCAGCCACTGCGTCTCGACCTCGAAGGCGGTGGCATAGAGGTTCTTCAGCTCTTCCGGCACGCGGTCGATGCGGCGCAGCGAACCGTCGAAGTGCTTCAGGTCCATCACCATCACGTCGTCCCACAGGCCCAGCTTCTTCAGGTCGCGCACCAGCGATTCGTTAATCACGGTGAACTCGCCCGAGAGATTGGACTTGACCGAGAGGTTGCCGAAGCAGGGCTCGATCGACGCGTCCACGCCGATGATGTTGGAGATGGTCGCGGTCGGCGCGATCGCCACGCAGTTGCTGTTGCGCATGCCGTGGGCCGCAATACGGGCGCGCAGCGCATCCCAGTCCATCGAAGTGCTGCGATCCACCTCGACATAGCCGCCGCGTGCCTCGGCCAGCAGATCCAGCGAGTCGATCGGCAGGATGCCGCGGTCCCACAGCGAGCCACGGTAGGACGAGTAGCGGCCGCGCTCTTCGGCCAGCTGGGTCGAGGCCCAGTAGGCGTAGTAGCAGACGGCTTCCATCGAACGATCGGCGAACTCCACCGCAGCGTCGGAAGCGTAAGGCGTGCGCAGCGCATACAGCGCATCCTGGAAGCCCATCACGCCCAGGCCCACCGGACGGTGACGCAGGTTCGAGTCACGCGCCTTCTTGACCGCGTAGTAGTTGATGTCGATGACGTTGTCGAGCATTCGCATCGCCGTCGCCACCGTCTTCTTCAGCTTGTCGTGGTCGATCTGACCATCCTTCAGGTGCTGCTTCAGGTTCACCGAACCCAGGTTGCAGACCGCGATCTCGCTGTCGTTGGTGTTCAGCGTGATCTCGGTGCACAGATTGGACGAGTGCACCACGCCCACATGCTGCTGCGGCGAACGCACATTGCAGGCGTCCTTGAAGGTGATCCAGGGATGGCCAGTCTCGAACAGCATCGAGAGCATCTTGCGCCAAAGGTCCTTGGCCGGCATGCGCTTGAACAACTTAATCTCGCCACGGTCTGCCTTGGCCTCGTACTCGGCGTAGGCCTTCTCGAAAGCCTTGCCGAACAGGTCGTGCAGGTCCGGGCAGGTCGAGGGGCTGAACAGCGTCCAGTCACCACCATCCATGACACGGCGCATGAACAGATCAGGGATCCAGTTCGCGGTGTTCATGTCATGGGTGCGGCGGCGGTCGTCGCCGGTGTTCTTGCGCAGCTCCAGGAACTCTTCGATGTCCAGGTGCCAGCTCTCCAGATAGGCACAGACCGCGCCCTTGCGCTTGCCGCCCTGGTTGACGGCGACAGCGGTGTCGTTGACCACCTTCAGGAAGGGCACGACACCTTGCGACTTGCCATTGGTGCCCTTGATGTGCGAACCAAGCGCGCGGACCGGGGTCCAGTCATTGCCCAGGCCGCCGGCAAACTTGGAGAGCAGCGCGTTTTCCTTCAGCGCCTCGTAGATGCCGTCCAGATCGTCGGCCACCGTGGTCAGGTAGCAGCTGGACAGCTGCGAACGGCGGGTGCCGGAGTTGAACAGCGTCGGCGTGCTGGACATGAAGTCGAAGCTCGACAGGACTTCATAAAACTCGATCGCGCGGGCTTCGCGGTCGATCTCGTTCAGCGCCAGGCCCATCGCCACGCGCATGAAGAAAGCCTGCGGCATCTCGATGCGCTTGCCTTCGGTGTGCAGGAAGTAGCGATCGAACAGCGTCTGCAGACCCAGGTAGTCGAACTGGAAGTCACGCTCGGCCTTCAGCGCCGCGCCCAGGCGGGCGAGGTCATATTGAGCCAGCTTCTCGTCCAGCAACTCGGCCTGCACACCCTTCTTGATGAAGGTCGGGAAGTACTCGGCATAGCGCTCGGCCATCTGCGCCTGCGTCACTTCCTCGCCGAGGATCTCGCGGCGGATCGTGTGCAGCAGCAGGCGCGCGGTGGCCTGGCTGTAGCCCGGGTCCTTCTCGATCAGCGTACGCGCCGCCAGGATGGCCGCCTTGTAGACCTCATCGATCGGCACGCCGTCGTACAGATTGCGCTTGGTCTCGGCCAGGATGGGGTCGGCCTTCACATCCGCGCCCAGGCCCTCGCAGCTCGACGCGATCAGCGCCGACAGCTGGGCCAGGTCCAGCGGCACGCGCTGACCCTTGTCGATCACCGTCAGGCCGGGCTGTTGCACCGCGGCCTGGGCTGCTTCACCCTTGGCCAGGCGCTCCTGCGCGCGGCGCTCGCGATACAGCACATAGGCGCGCGCCACTTCATGGTGGCCGCCGCGCATCAGGCCCAGCTCGACATGGTCCTGCACGTCCTCGATGTGGAAGGTGCCGCCGCTCGGCCGCGAACGCAGCAGCGCACGCACCACGGCTTCAGTCAGCCCATCCACCGCCTCGCGCACGCTGGCCGAAGCCGCGCCCGTCGTGCCATGCACCGCCAGGAAGGCCTTCATCAGGGCCACGGCAATCTTGCTCGGCTCGAAGGAAACCACCGCGCCGTTGCGGCGGATGATCTGGTAGGCCTCATAGGCCGAGTGCCTGGCTGCACTGACAGGCTCGCCGGCCTGGACGCCCGGCACGGCTTGCGAGTGCGGGTTGACTGCGATGGTCTGCATAAGGGTCCTCGTCTGATTGTTCGAATAGGTCAAGGCAAGTCCGGTCACGCGCGCTGCGTGAGCTGGTCTTGCCGTTGCCAAAGGGGGTTGAGCCGCCAGGGCCGGGTCGAATCTGCGAACTGCCCGGACCGACTGGCCGGCGCTCCTTGGCCGCTGAGCGGGCCTTCCGCGAGCACGGTCGCGGCACAGGCGTTCAGGTCAGCGGTGAGGTGGCGCATGGCTGTATTGCTAGGTCCGCAGAATAGCATGGAAGGACACTATATCTGGGGGTCAACGGGGCTTCAAGCACTACCGATAGCGTGCGAACCCCGTTGACCGCAGCACTGGAAAGCGCTAGCTGGCGCGTCCGGAAAGGCGGTGCGCAGACCTCGCGCCGCACCGATCCGGGCGTCTGCTTCGATGACATCGGCGTGTCCTTGCCCGTCGAGAGAAGGCATGCGGCCTGCAGCGCGAAAACGCCCGCTAAACCGCGCCAGCGCTCGCATCGCGTTTGCGTGATCGCTGGCGCCGCTGACTCACGCGGGCGCATTTGACGGGGTGTCCGCGGACACAATCGCTCACAGCTTGGTTCAGGGCTGCCCCTGCTCGGAACCGGGCCTTCTGCAGGCCTGCCGGACCAGCAGCGAGAGGCTCAGCTGTCGGACTCTTCGCTGACGCCCAGCCGGGCCATGCGGTAACGCATCTGCCGCAGTGAAAGCCCCAATGCGGCTCCGGCTGCGGTGCGATTGAAACGATGCCGGGCCAAGGCACGCAACAGGATGCTGCGCTCCACCTCATCAAGATAGGTCGCCAGGTCCTGCGGCAGGTCCGGCTCGGTGCCGCCGGCCTCTTGCGGGACAGGCGGCGCTGTTGCTGCCGCCGCCAGCGGCTCTAGCGCATCCAAAGCGCCCAGCTGGGATTCGTCCAGCAGTGCGTCGGGCAGGCCCAGGTCGTCCGCGCTGATCTGCTCGCCGCCCGCCAGCGCCAGTGCTCGATGGAGCAGGTTCTCCAGCTCACGCACATTGCCTGGGAAGGTGTAGCGCTCCAGCTGGGCCAGCGCTGACGCGGTGAGCCGCGGCGCCGGCGAGACGCCGGCGTCGCGGGCAATGCGCTCCAGCACGCGTTCGGCAATGGCCGAAAGATCCTCGATGCGTTCGCGCAGCGGCGGCACGCGGATCTGGATCACATTGAGCCGATAGAACAAGTCCTGCCGAAAGCGGCCTGCGGCGACTTCCGCGCCAAGGTCCTTATGGGTGGCACTCAGGATGCGCACATTGACCGGGGCCTCGGCCACCGCGCCGACCGGCCGCACCGAGCGCTCCTGGATCGAGCGCAGCAGCTTGCTCTGCATCGCCAGCGGCAGGTCACCGATCTCGTCCAGAAACAGCGTGCCGTTGTGCGCCGCCTGGAAGAAGCCTTCGCGGTCCTCGTTGGCGCCGGTGAAGGCGCCCTTGCGGTAGCCGAAGAACTCGGCCTCCAGCAACTGCTCCGGGATGGCGCCGCAGTTGACCGCGA
>PNNH01000078.1 GCA_013824165.1 Methylibium sp.
TGCCGGTGTCGACCTTCTCGGACGATTCCTGGATCAGCTGCTTGATTTCCTTGGCAGCCTGGGCGCTGCGCGAGGCGAGTGCGCGCACTTCCGACGCAACGACGGCAAAGCCCTTGCCATGTTCGCCCGCGCGGGCGGCCTCGACGGCGGCATTCAGCGCCAGGATATTGGTCTGGAAGGCGATGCCGTCGATCACGCCGATGATGTCGCCGATCTTCTTGGAGCTTTCGCTGATCGCCCGCATCGTGGTGACCACCTCGGTCACCACGGTGCCGCCGGCCGAGGCCGACTGGCGCGCCTTGGTGGCAATGCCGGCGGCCTTGCGGGTCAGCTCGCTGGCGCCAGTCAGGTTGGAGGCGATTTGCTCGACCGAGGCTGCGGTGTTCTGCAGGCTGGCCGCCGAGCGCGCAGTGCGGTCAGACAGGTCCTGGTTGCCGCCGGCGATCACGCCGGAGCTGTGAGCCACCTCGCCGGCGGCGCTGCTGACGCTTTGCACCACGCCCGACAGGGCGCTCTGCATCTCGCGCATGGCGCGCAGCATCTGGCTGAGTTCATCGCTGCCGTCGACTTCGATGTGCTGGGTCAGGTCGCCCTCGGCGATGGCCTGCGCGGCCTCGCGGGCACGGCGTGCCGGCAGCACGATGGAGCGGGCGATGGTCAGGCCGCCGACGACGCCGATGACCACGGCCACGAGCACCAGCAGTGCCGTCACCATCACCGACGAGCGCGCCAGTTCGCCACCCGACACCGCCAGCTCGCGGGCGGTGTCGAACTGCAGGTCGACCAGGGTCTTCAGTCCTTCCTGGTAGGCCTGTTGAGCCGGGCGGACATCCTTGATCAGGCTTTCGCGTGAATCGTCCGGGTTGCCGGCTTCGGCCACCTGGCGGAACTTGGCGACCGCGGCGATGAAGGCCATCTCGCGCTCGCGCACCTGGGTGACGAGCTTCTTCTCGTTGCTGTCGCTGATACTTGCTTCCAGGCTGGCCAGCTGCTTTTCCGTGTCGGCCAGGGCCGTGTCGATGGCGGCGTTCTGGCGCTTGATCTGGCGCGCTTCGTCCAGCAGGATCAGGTCGCGCGCGGCGCGGGCGATGATGTTGACGTTGCCTTCCAGCGCATTGGCCGCAGCGATCTTGACGAGGCTGGTGTTGGCCGTGCTGTCGAGGTCGTGCGCCAGACGGTTGGCGTTGAAGGCGCCGAAGACGCCAATTGCGATCAGCAGCAACACCAGCAAGGTGTAGCTGATGGCCAGTCGCTGGCTGATGCGCAGCTTGGATAGAAACTTCATTCTCGAAGAGCCCTCGGAGTTTTCGTTGGTCTTATGACGCCCGCTCGTGGCGGGGCGCCCCTCGACTATCGGCGCCTTCATCCCCCGTTTGAGGGGCAGGTCTTGCCAAGGGCGCTGCGAGCGTGAAATAGATCGCAGCCGTCAGCCACCAGTCAGGGTTTCCCCGTGTGGGGGTTTGGCCCGTCGAATTGGCGGGGGTCAGGTCTTGCCGCCTTCGCGGCGCCGCGCATTGCTGGAATTACCTGAGCCGGTTTACGTCGAGCTCGCTGACGTCGCCGGCCTGGTGGCCCCAGCTGCTGCGCAGGAAGCTGGCGATGGCGGCCAGCTCGCGTTCGCTGAACTCGCTGGCGAAGGGGGGCATGCCGAAGGGGCGAGGCTTCTCGGCCGTGGCTGGCGCGAAGCCACCGCGCAGGATGACCCGCAGCAGGTTGCTGCTGTTGCCCATCGTGACGACGCGATTGCCGGCCAGCGCCGGGTAGATGCCGGCAACGCCCTGGCCCTGCTCGCCGTGGCAGCTGGCACAGTGCTGCTCGTAGAGCTTGCCGCCCAGCTCTCGCAGTGCCTGGTCTGGCGGCGCTGCCGGCCTGCTGCGCGCTGCGCCGCGCTGCGGCAGCGCCTGCAGGTAACGGCCCATCGCGGCGAGATCGGCTTCGTTCAGATGCTGGGTGCTGCCCAGCACCACTTCGGCCATCGGCCCCAGCGCACTGGCGTGGCGGTTGCTGCCGGTCTTCAGCCATTCGCGCAGTTCGGCAGCGCTCCAGCCGGCGACGCTGGCTTCGCCGGCGTCATGCAGCGAGGGCGCGTACCAGCCCAGCGTGTCCAGCATGCCGCCGCTGAAATCTGTCGCACCTGGCGTGGCGCCCAGCGCATTGCGCGGCGCATGGCAGGCATTGCAGTGGCCCAGCCCTTGCACCAGGTAGGCGCCGCGGTTCCAGGCGGCGTCACGTGCGGGCTCGGGCTGGAAGACCGCCGGCCGGAAGTAGAGCGCGCGCCAGACGGCTTGCGCCAGCTGCGTGCCATAGGGCCAGCGCAGTTCGTGCGGCAGATTGGCCTGCGCCACCGGCGCCTGGCTGCGCAGAAACACATACAGCGCGTCGCTGTCTTCGCGCGTGAGCAGCGTGTAGTTGGGGTAAGGGAAGGCCGGACTCAAAAGCCGGCCATCGCGGCTGCGGCCGTGGTGCAGTGCACGCCAGAAGTCGTCGGCCGACCAGTCGCCCAGACCGTGCTGGCGGTCCGGCGTCAGGTTGGAGGCGAACACGGTGCCGAAGGGGGTCGGGATCGGTCGCCCGCCGGCATAGGGCAGGCCGCCGCGCTCGGTGTGGCAGCCCATGCAGTTGCCGGCGCGTGCCAGATAGGCGCCGCGTTCGATCAGGGCCGGCGTGATCTGCGGTGGGCTGGTGCCAGGCACCGATTCTTCGCGCAGGTTCAGCCACAGCAGGGCCAAGCCCGCCAGAGCAAGGATCAGGACTGCGGCGATGAGCCCGCGGCGCCACGCCTTCATCATTCCAGCCCCCCGCAGCGCAGCGGCATCGGCGCGGGCAAGGTGGTGGCTGGCTTGGCCGCCTGGGCCGTCGCGGGGGGCGACTGCGCAGCCAGCCATTGCGAGATGGCGTTGATTTCCTCGGGCTGCAGCTGGCGTGCGATCTTGGCCATGCAGTCGGGCTCGACCGCGCGACGCTGGCCGCTGCGCCAGGCGCCGAGCTGGCCGTTGAGGTAGTCGCGCGGCAGGCCGAGCAGGCCGGGCACGTAGGGTTGCAGGCCGGTGAGCTTTTCGCCATGACAGGCCACGCAGGCCGGAATGCCGCGCGCCGCATCACCCTGCTGCACCAGGCGCTGGCCACGATGCAGGGCTTCAACCGGGAGCGTGGGCGCCTGCGGCGGGCCGTAGGGCAGGTCCAGCTGGGCGAAGTAGCCGGCCAGCTCCAGCAGATAGGCATCCGACAGTGGCGCGATCAGCTCGCTCATCAGGCCGTACTGGCGGCGCCCATCGCGGAAATTAAGCAGCTGCTTGTGCAGATAGCCCTGCGGCTTGCCGGCCAGGCGCGGGTGGTAGCCGTCGGCTGCGGCTCGGCCTTCCTTGCCATGGCACAGGGTGCATGCCATGGCGCGTTGCGCCAGGCTGTCTTCGACGCGCGGCGCGGCCCCGGCGGCTGTTGCGAACAGCAGGGCGCTCAGCAGGGCGGCAAGAGGGGGCGGGATGCGCATCGGCTTCAGGCGGCTGGACGGACTCGACCGCCGAAGATGGCGGTGCCGATGCGCACCATCGTCGCGCCTTCGGCAATCGCGGCTTCCAGATCGGCGCTCATGCCCATCGACAAGGTATCGAGATGCAAGTCCTGTTGCGCATTGACCTGGGCCAGCAGCGCGGCCAGCGCATGGTGCGGGGCACGCTGCGCCTCGAAGTCGCCGGCCGGCTCGGGGATGGCCATCAGGCCGCGCAGGCGCAGCCGGGGCAGGGCGGCGATTTCGCGCGCCAGCGCCGGCAGTTCGGCCGGCGCGATGCCGCTCTTGCTGGCCTCGCCGCTGATATTGACCTGCAGGCAGATCTGTAAGGGCGGCAAGGCTGCGGGCCGCTGCTCGGACAGGCGCTGCGCGACCTTGAGCCGGTCGACGCTGTGCACCCAGTCGAAGGCTTCGGCCACGGCGCGGGTCTTGTTGCTTTGCAGTGGGCCGATCAGATGCCACTCGATCTGGCTGCGCAGATCGGCCAGTGCAGCAATCTTGTCCAGGCCTTCCTGCACATAGTTCTCGCCAAAGCAACGCTCGCCGGCGGCATGCGCGGCGCGCACGGCGTCGCTTGGAAACGTCTTGCTGACACTCAGCAGCGTGACGCTTTGCACGGGCCGGCCGACGGACCGGCAGGCTTCAGCAATGCGTCGGTGGACTTGTTGTAAGTTCTCGGAGATCGTCATAATGGCCCAAGCCACTTCGCCTTCGACATGGACATCACCCAACTGCTGGCATTCTCGGTCAAGAACAAGGCCTCAGACT
This sequence comes from Methylibium sp., assembly GCA_013824165.1. GTDB lineage: Bacteria > Pseudomonadota > Gammaproteobacteria > Burkholderiales > Burkholderiaceae_C > JACDQM01. Next base: position 4,277 of record PNNH01000078.1, read on the forward strand.
TGCACCTCTCGGCCGGCTTGCCGCCGATGATCCGGGTTCACGGCGATGTGCGCCGCATCAATGTGGAGTCGCTCGACCATCGTGCGGTGCACGACATGGTGTACGACATCATGAACGACACCCAGCGCAAGATGTACGAGGAGACGCTGGAGGTCGACTTCTCCTTCGAGATCCAGGGCCTGGCGCGCTTTCGCGTCAACGCCTTCAACCAGAACCGCGGCGCCGGCGCGGTGTTCCGAACCATTCCGTCCAAGATCTTGACGCTGGAGCAGCTCAACGCGCCTAAGGTCTTTGCCGAACTTGCGCTGAAGCCGCGCGGCTTGGTGCTGGTGACGGGGCCGACAGGCTCGGGCAAGTCGACCACGCTGGCCGGCATGGTGAATCACCTCAACGAGAACGAGTACGGCCACATCCTGACGATCGAGGACCCGATCGAGTTCGTGCACGAATCGAAGAAGAGCCTGATCAACCAGCGCGAGGTCGGGCCGCACACGCTCAGCTTCTCGAACGCCTTGCGATCGGCGCTGCGCGAAGACCC
>PNNH01000115.1 GCA_013824165.1 Methylibium sp.
TCCGAGCTGGAGGCGCAGGCGGCTTCGGCCTGAGCCGCAAGCCAACGCCAGTGCCCACCTAGCAGCCGAGGCCGATGGCCATCCATCGCCCGGTGCGCGCATAGAGCTGGACGTCGGGCATAGGCAGCTACGGCAATGGCGCGCCGACGGGCAGGGCGGGCTGCGCCTGCAGCGGCCGCACGGAGATTTCCGTCTGCTGCTGCGCGACGGGCGAGGAAACACCCAGGAAGTGCTGGCCAGGGATGTCGCGGCATCGCCCCGGGGCCTGCCCTAACTATGGCGCAGACACGATGGGCAGATCCTGAGTGTCGAGCCGCAGGCTTGTCCCTGAACTTCGTAGCTGCTGGTCATGGCGGGCATTGCCAGCTGGGAGACGCGCAAGCTAGCGGCGTGTGAGCGAGGTGCGGTCAGATCGCACCCGTCAAGGTCGATTCGCCCGAGAAGAACGAACCGGGCGAGGTGCCCATGTCTGTGGCGTTATGGCCTGCCGCCAGCGCTGCTGGCCTGCCTTGGTGGCCGACCGGCCGTCCACGGCGGTGCTGGTGCGGGTGATGCCGCTCGCTGGCAGCGCGGCATGCCGCTCGATCAGGCCTTCGCTTGGGGCGCGGCGGCCGGCTCGGCCGCACGGCTCAGTGCCGGCAACGGGCTGGCGCGGCCCGACGACGTGCGGCGGCGATTCGCCCAGCAGTTGGAGCGGGCGGTGACCTGAAACCGACAGGGGCCGGGGCCGACGCCGCAGGATTGCTTGACATTCTTTAATGCTAATCATTATCATTTAGAACCAGCCAGCCATTTGAGTGCACCGTCCGCACGCCTCAAGCGCCAGCCGACAACCCCGTCGCCCCGACGGCTCGCCGCTCTCTCTTGGTCTATGCACCCCCATCTTGCTCTGTCGGCCGCGCCAACCCCGCTCGCCCTTGCGGCGCGCATCGCCCTTGCCTCCTCCCTGATCGCCGGCTTCGGCGTCAGCGCGTTCGCCCAAACCGCGCCGGCCAGTCCGGCGAGTTCCGAGACCCCTGCGACACCGTCCGCCACCTCGCCTCAATTGCCCACAGTGGTGATCAAGGCCAGGCGCGAGAACCGCGTCTCCAAGGGCGCAACCAACCTGCCGATGGAGGTCAAGGACACGCCGCAGTCCATCAGCACGCTTGATCAGGAAACCCTGCGCAACTTCGGCACCACCGACAGCAACGACGCATTGCGCTACGGCATCGGCCTCACCGTAGACGAGTGGGAGACAAACCGCACGTCCTACAGTTCGCGCGGCTTCGACGTCATGCTGACGCAGATCGACGGCCTAGGCATGACCAATGACTGGGGCATCGCCGAAAGCCAGTTGGACACCTACCTGTTCGAGAAGATCGAGCTGATCCGCGGCGCCAACGGCCTGCTGACAGGTGTTGGCAACGCCTCGGGCACCATCAACTACGTGCGCAAGCGCCCCACCAACAAGGACGGCGGCGAAGCGCAGCTCACGCTGGGCTCCTACGGCCAGAAGCGCGTGGCACTGGATTACAACAAGGTGCTGACCCAGGACGGCCAGTGGGCCGGCCGGCTGGTGGTGGCCCACGACGACAAGGACTCGTACCTGCGCGCGCTGGGCAACCAGCGCACCGCCCTCTCCGGTATCGTCGAGGGGCAGATCGGCCTCAACGGCGTGCTGACCCTGGGACTGAGCTACCAGGACTCGAAGCAGCGCTCGCCCATGTGGGGCTCCCTGACCCTGCCGTACGCCGACGGCTCGCTGGCCGAGTTCGACGTGTCGGCCTCGACCTCGCAGGACTGGACCTACTGGAACAACCGCCGGCAGAGCGTGTTCGCGGAGTACGCCCACACCTTGCCGAATGGCTGGGAGGCCAAGCTCACGCTCAACCACGCCGAGGGCAAGGACGCCACCAACCTGTTCTATGCCTACACCTTCACCGGGTATCTGAACAACGACAACACCGGCCTGAACGGCTGGCCCTACCGCAGTGACGGCCGCTCCAGCAGCGACATCGCCGACTTCAACCTCTCGGGCAAGTTCAGTGCCTTCGGCCAGCAACACGACGCGCTGTTCGGCCTGAGCCATTCCAAGCAGACGACCAAGACCTGGACCTACGCGGGCGCCACCTTCCCAGCGCTGCCGGCCTTCCCGTACGCGGGGGACGTGTTTCCCGAGCCGGCCTGGGGCGCAAGGACTGTCGCGAACGAGGGCGACCAGAACCTCACCCGCCTGTACGCGGCCACCCGACTGCAGCTGACCGACGCGCTCAAGGCCATCGTCGGCGTCAACGCGATCCGGCTGGAGCGCGACGGCACCGCCATCTACGGCGGCGGCACCAACCTCGACAACGAGACCACCGAGAAGGCCAGCCCCTATATCGGGCTGACGGTCGACATCACGCCGAACGCGCTGGCCTACGCCTCGTACTCCGACATTTTCCAGGCCCAGGACCAGCGCAACATCAACGGCGCCTTCCTCAAGCCTATGAAGGGCGTCAACGCCGAGGTCGGTGTCAAGGCCGAGTGGCTGAACCGCAAGCTGCTGACCACCGCCGCGCTATTCACCGCGGAGCAGCGCGGCCTGGCCACCGTGGCCGGCTTCGACACCGTGGCGCAGCAGAACTACTACGAGCCCAAAGACGTGAAAGCCCGCGGCGTCGAGGTTGAGGCAAGCGGCCGTGTCACCCCGGACACCCAACTCACGGCCGGCTTCACCGCGATGAGCCTGAAGGGCCCAGACGGCCAGGACATCTACGAGTGGGTTCCCCGCCGCACCCTCAAGCTGCTCGCCGACACCCACATTGCCGCGCTGCCGGGACTGAGGATCGGCGCCGGCATGCGTTGGCAGTCCGACGTATCCAAGATCAAGGGCGCCCGGCAGGACGCCTTCGCATTGGTCGACGCCTTCGCCGCCTACGCGCTGACGGACAAGGCCACGCTGCGCCTGAACGTGCGGAACCTGTTCGACAAGAAGCACATCCGATCCGTGACCTACGGCGCCATCTACGGTGCGCCGCGCAACGGGGCCCTCACACTGGAATACAAGCTGTGAAAACTCGGGCCCGCCCGCTGCGATGGCCGGAGGTCACCGCCCGCGTGACCGCTGGCGTCTTCGGCGCCTACGTCTTCACCTGGGGCCTGGCGGCAGCCGGCGTGGCGGCGCTGGTGGGCCTAGGCGTGGCGTACCACGAGGCCGAGATGGGCGTGCTCATGCTCGCCTTCCTGGTGTTCCTGGGCCTCTTCCTCTGGAGCTTCACCGCCGCCAGCATAGCCCGCGTCTGGGCCGTACTGGCCGGGGGTGCAGCCCTGCTGTTCACCGCCGCCTGGGTCCTCCAGCGCGCGCTCCTGTCCTGAAGGGACTCCCATGTTCCAAAACATCCGGCAGTCCATGGCATGGCTGCACACCTGGTTCGGCCTGGTGATCGGCTTCGTGCTGATAGTGGTGTTCTTCTTCGGTTCGCTCTCGGTGTTCGACCGCGAGATTGACCGCTGGGCCATTCCCGAGACGCGCTTCGACCCGCAGCCCATGCCCTCGTTCGACGAGCTGCTGCTACCGGCTTTCAAGAAGATTGAACCCGATGAGGCCGACTACGCCGCCAACATGGCCACGCTGCACGACCCGGCGAAAGGCCCGATGGCGCCGCGCCTGTCGCTGCCGGCCGACGAGTACTGGGCCTACACCACGCACCGCGACCCGGTGCTGCGCATGGGCATCGGCTTCAAGGTGCCGCTGCCGAAAGACGCGGACGGCCACAACCACATCCACGGCCAAATCACCATCGACCCTCGCAGCGGCGCCGTGGTGCGCGCCGACCAGCTAAAGATCGGCAGTGACTGGTTCTACCCGATGCACTACAGCCTGAACTGGTCGTGGAAGAACGTCGGCATCTTCCTTGTTGGCCTGGCTGCGCTGGTTATGCTGGCTGCCCTGCTCAGCGGCGTGGTGATCCACCGCAGGATCTTCCGCGAGTTCTTCACCTTCCGGCCCAAGAAGCACACGCAGCGCAGCGCTCTGGACCTGCACAACCTGACCGGCGTGGTCGCGCTGCCATTCCATTTCTTCTTCGCCTTCACCGGCCTGGTGATCTTTGCCGCCTTCTACTTCCTGCCGGTGTCGCAGTTCCCGCTCAAGAGCCTGCACGACCGCCACGAGGTGATGGAAGCGCAGGCAACCGGCCTGCCGCGCCAGGCCGCCGGCGTGGCCGCTCCGCTCGCGTCCGTCGATGCCATGGTGGCCGAAGCCAAGCGACGCTGGGCCGCGCGCGACATGGCGGGCGAGGTGGGCTTCTTGATGGTGCACCACGTGGGCGACGCCAACAGCTACGTCAGCCTCTACCGCGCTGGCAGCGATCGCGTGGCCCTGGTGGGCGAGGGCATCCACTTCAAGAGCAGCACGGGCGAGGTGATTCGCGAGGAGCCCCCGCCCAGCGCGGTGGGCACCATCAACGAGTTCCTCACCGGCCTGCACCTGCAGCATTTCGAGCACTGGCTGCTGCGCTGGCTGTACGTGCTGGGCGGGCTGCTGGGCTGCGTGTGCATCGCGACGGGCTTCGTGTTCTTCGTGGAGAAGCGCAAGGCCGCACATGCCAAGGCGCAGGATTGGGCAGATCGCCAGGGCAGCCGGGTGGTGGACGCACTGGCCGTCACCACGGTCACCGGCATGGTGATCGCGGCCGTGGGAATGCTGGTGGTCAACCGGGCGTTGCCGGCAAGCTTGGCGGGCAAGGGTGACT
>PNNH01000063.1 GCA_013824165.1 Methylibium sp.
GCTGCCTCTCTATGGCCAACTTCGCCAGGCACTGGCGCAGCTGCGCGCCACACCCGACACAGCAGCCTGGGATGCCCCGCTGCCGCCGCTGCCGCGCCCGGCCAAGGCGCGCGCCGGCGCGCCGCCCAAGCTCGAGCCCGGCCAGGCCTGGGCTGGGCTGTCGCTGCTGACGCGCCGACTGCAGGCCCTGGGTGATCTTCTGCAGACTGACCTGCCGCCCGCCGCGCTGCTGGACGGCCCGCTGCTGCAGGCGCTGCAAAGCTTCCAGCAGCGCCACGGTCTGGCGCCTGATGGCGTGATCGGCCGCGACACGCTCACCGCACTGGAGCAGACGCCCGCCCTGCGCGCGCGCCAGGTCGAGCTGAACCTGGAGCGCCTGCGCTGGACACCGCTAACCCAGGCCCAGCGCATGGTGGTGATCAACATCCCTGAGTTCGTGCTGCGCGCCTATGAGGTCAGCGACGGCCGCATCTCGGTGAAGCAGACGATGAAGGTGATCGTCGGGAAGGCGATGGACACGCAGACGCCTCTGTTCGACGAGGCGATGCGTTTCATCGAGTTCAGCCCCTTCTGGAACGTGCCGCCCTCGATCGCCCGCAAGGAGACCGTGCCGCGCCTGCGCCGCGACCCCGGTTATCTGGCGCGCGAAGAGATGGAGTTCGTGCTGGCTGACGGCCGCATCAGCACGGATGTGACGCCGGCGGTGCTGGCCGATGTGCTGGCCGGACGCGCACGCATCCGCCAGCGCCCGGGGCCGAAGAACGCGCTGGGGGAGATCAAGTTCGTGTTTCCCAACAGCGAGCACATCTACCTGCACCACACGCCCTCGGTCGGCCTGTTCGGCCGCGAGCGCCGCGACTTCAGCCACGGCTGCATCCGTGTGGAAGCACCGGTCGAACTGGCGCTATTCGTGCTGCAGGATATGCCGCAGTGGAGCGAGCCGCGCGTGCGCGAGGCCATGGCCGCCGGCCAGCTGCAGACGATCAAGCTCGCCACGCCGGTGCCGGTGCTGATCGCCTACGGCACCACCTTGGTCAAGCAGGGCCGGCTGTACGTCTATCCCGACATCTACGGCCATGACCGCGTGCTCGACCAGGCCTTGCGCCAGCGCAAGCCAGCCGCCCTGATTCCAGCGAGGATTGAATGATGAACTCTGACGACCGCCACACCGCCAACCGCCGCGGCTTTCTGCGCCGCAGCCTCTCCTTGACCGCCGCCGGCACCCTGGCCGGCATGACCACGGGCGCGGCGCGTGCCTCGGTCGGCAGCGGCGAACGCGCGCTGGCCTTTGCCCACACCCACACCGGCGAACGCATCCAGATCGTCTATGCGGTGGGCGAGCGTTTCATCGACGAATCGCTGAGCAGGCTCAACCATTTCCTGCGAGACCACTACAGCGGCGAGGTGGGGCAGATGGACCCGCAGCTGTTCGAGCTGCTGCACCGCCTGCACGCGCGGCTGGGCGGCGTGGGCGCCTTCGAAGTGATCTCAGCCTACCGCAGCCCGGCCACCAATGCGGCGCTACGCGTCAGTCGTGCCGGCGGCGTGGCCAAGCGCAGCCTGCATATGGAAGGCCGTGCCATCGATGTTCGCCTGCCCGGCGTGCCGCTGGCCGCCCTGCGCTTGGCGGCACTGTCGCTGCGCGCCGGCGGCGTGGGCTACTACCCGAAGGACGGCTTCGTCCACATCGACACGGGCACGCCGCGCGCCTGGTGAGGCGGGGTGCGGCCTTCAGTGGCCGTGCCGATGGTGCGCATCCGGGAAATGCGCATGGCTGTGTTCCAGCGGCGCGTGCCGGTGCCAGTGGCAGTGGCGGGTGCCCGGCGGCACGGGCTCGGCATGCGCGTGCTCATGGTGTGGATCGCCGGCACCGTGCACATGGCTATGGCTGTGTTCCAGCGGCTCATGGCGGTGGGCATGCACATGGCGCTCGCTGAGGTGCAGCGCCACGCCGAGCGCCATCAGGGCGGCAGCCAGCGCCAGCGTCGCCGTCATCGGCTCGCCCAGCAGCAACACCGAGAGCAAGGCGCCGATGAAAGGCGCCAGCGAGAAATAGGCGCCGGTGCGCGCCGTGCCCAGATGGCGCAGGCCCAGCACGAACAACACCAGACTCAGGCCATAGCTGGCAAAGCCCAGCAGCGCCGCGGCCGTCACCGTGCCGGGCGCGGGCCAGTCGGCACCGGCCAGCAGCGCGAGCAGCAGATTGGTGGAGCCGGCCGCGAGGCCCTTGCTCATGGCGATGAAACCGGCATCGTTGAGCGCCACCTTGCGGGTCAGGTTGTTGTCCAGCGCCCAGGCCGCGCAGGCGCCCACGACGGCCAGCGCCGGCAGCACGGACAGCTCCGCCGTCGGCCCGCCCGGCTGAGCGGGCCAGGCGATCAGCAGACCGCCGGCGACGATGGCCAGCATGCCCAGGGCGATGCGCCGGTCGAAGTTCTCCTTGAAGACGAACCAGGCCAGCAGCGCGGTCAGCACGCCTTCCAGGTTCAGCAGCAGGGAAGCGCTGGAGGCTGGCATGCGCGACAGTCCCAGCATCAGCAAGGCCGGGCCAAGCACGCCGCCCGACACGATGGCGGCCAACAGCCAGCGGCCCTCGCCCGGCGCCAGTTGCACGGCCGGCGCGCGGCTCAGGCGGCGCCAGCACCACAGGCCCAGGCCCGACCCCAGATAGAGCAAGGCCGCCAGCATCCAGGGGCTGGTCTGCGCCAGCATGGGCTTGGCCAGCGGCGTGGCGGCGCCGAACAGCAAGGCGGCCAGCAACACCGCGGCAACGCCGGGCTCGGGGCGTAAGCGGCGCATCGGCAGTCGCTCAGTGCAGCAGGCAGTGGCAGTAGACGAACTGCTGCACCGCGCCGGACGGCGTGAGGTGTGATTCGCTCAGGTGCTCCAGCAGCTCGAAGGCGCCGCCGAACTGCGCATGCAGCGCATCCGGCGCATAGCGCATCACAGGCAGGCCACTGCAATGTGTCGGGCCGTCCGGCGCGAAGGCCGCAACGATCACATGGCCGCCGGGCCGCACCGCGCGCCGCACCCGTGCCACATAAGCCTCGCGCTGCGCCGGCTCGGTGAGGAAGTGGAACACCGCGCGGTCATGCCAGATGTCCCAGGCCTGCTCGGGCAGCGCGATCTGGGTGATATCACCCTCCAGCCAGCGCACCGCAGCCGCACGCTGCTGCAAGCGGCACCGCGCCACATCGAGCGCCGCGGCCGAGATATCAAGCACCGCCACCGAGAAATCCTCGGGGGCGTTCAGCAGATCGTCGACCAACGTGGATGCCCCGCCGCCCACGTCGATCACGCGCGCCGCCTGCCCGGCGGCAATGCCGCGAATCAGCGCCAGCGACTGCTGCGCATGCGCTTGGAACCAGCTGACCGAATCAGCCGGTTTGTCGCGGTAGACACGTTCCCAATGGCTCTTGGCGGGATCGGTGGGGCGCGGCTCGTTCATGCAAAGGCTCCGTCAGAGAGGACGACCCGCGCATTGTCAGCGCAGGTCGGAAATCATGCCGAGCCGACGAACTCGCGCTCGGTCCATACGGCGGACTCCGGCGCATCGCAGACCACCCGGTTGCGCCCGCCGTGCTTGGCGGCGTAGAGCGCCTGATCGGCCGACGCCACCAGGCGTTCAGCCAGCTTGCCCGGCGACTGACCCGCCGTCTCGCCGCCCAACATCGCCAGGCCGATGGAGATGGTCAGGCCGATGCCGTCGCCCGAGGCGGCCAGCAGGCGGCGCTCGGCAATGCTTGCGCGGATGCGCTCGGCGATCTCGCGGGCGAAGAAGCCCGGCGTTCGCGGCAGCAGCACGACGAACTCCTCGCCGCCGTAGCGGGCAATGGTGTCGCCGGCGCGCAGCTGGCCGCGGATGGCTTCGCCAATGGTGCGCAGCACCTCGTCGCCGGTCTGGTGTCCATGCGTGTCGTTGATGCGCTTGAAGTGATCGATGTCCAGGAACATGCAGGCCAGCGGATGCCGGTAACGCCGTGCCTGCGCGATCTCGATGCCGCAGCGGTGCTCGAAATAACGCCGGTTGTGCACACCCGTCAACATGTCCGTCAGGCCGGCCAACTTGAGGCGCTCCTGGTTGAGCGCACTCTCCAGGCAGACCGCCACGATGTCGGCCAGCCGTTCCAGAAAGCGCGTGCCGGCGGCAGCGTCGTAGCGCTCGGCGCTGCGGCTGCCGAAATGCAGGCTGCCAATCAGCTCGCCATGGCGCGACAGCGGCAGCAGCGCCACCGAAGCCAGCGGCCCGTCAGCGGCATCGAACAGTCCAGCGTGGCTGGTGGCGTCGAAGGCGCCGAGCCAGGGCTGCGGCTCGTCGCCGTACAGCGCACGCATCGAAAAGGCCGACAGGCTCAGGTCCAGCCCCGCCAGCAACTGGGCCGAGGGCTCGCGCAGCTCGCTCTCCAGAA
>PNNH01000024.1 GCA_013824165.1 Methylibium sp.
CCTTGGCCCTGCGTGCGCAGGTGCTGGTCCAGCGCCGCTTCATCGGGCCGCAGTGCGTCCGCTGGCGGGCTGGAGGCATGGACCGGCTCTGCCACGGCCAGCCGCTGGTGGGCGCTGAAGCTGTCCTGGTCCATCAGCAGCGCATGCAGGTGCGGCAGTTGCTGGCGTGCACGGGCCAGCATGGCCAGGCCCCAGGTGTCAATGTCACCCCAGTAGGCCACGCTGCGCTGATGCAGCCAGGGAGCCGCCAGCCAGGCCAGGTTCAGGCCGCTGCCCAGAACGGCCACAGTGTCCGGTAGCGGCGTCGGCAGCTGGTGCAGGCAGCGCTCGTTTTCCACCAGCAGGATGCGGTGCCCGGGAACGGCAGTGGTGTGCAGCTCGGTGGTGGTGACGCGCAGGCGGCGAAAGGGCAGCAGGCCATCGTCCAGCGGTGCCACCAGCACCCAGTGCTCGCCCTCGGGGCTGGCGCCGAGAAAAGCGGTCAGCCCCTGGCGGCTGGCTTCGCCGTCAAAGCGCTCGTCCAGCAGGGCTTTGAGCAGGCTGTCGTGGCGCTCGAAGAATTTGCTGTCGTTGCCCGCCACGGCCAGCGCGCGCAGGGGCTTGCCTGCGGCGCAGCCCGGCTCCAGTTGCAGGGCGATGCGCGCGGCCGCCACCACCTGTTCGGTGGGCAGGTGGCGCCACAGCGCCAGGCGGCGCAGCAGCAGGCGGTGAAAGCGTGCATCCGCGCTGCCCAGCACGGCGGCCAGCGCCTGGTAGTCGGCCGCCATGTCGGCATGGCCGGGTGCGGCCAGGTGGCTGATGGCGGCCATGCATTCCGAGGGGCGCGCCAGGGTCCAGTGCGTGGGCACATTCACCGGCGCTGCGCCGCCCCGGTAGCTGCGCGCCTGCCACTGCACGGTGCCGGGGCCGCGGGTGGCGATGGCGCTCCATTGCTGCAGGTGCTGGCGCAGCGCTTCGCCCGCGTCGCGGAAGGTGTCAGCCCCGGGGGCACCAATGGGCAGCACCAGCGGCCAGACGCCGGGGTTGGGCAATAGGTGGTGTTCGCGCCAGGCGCTGCGCTGCCATTGGCGGGCCAGGTGGGCGGCGAGCTGCTGCGGGGACTTCATGGTGATATCAAAAGTATAGCTACTAACGCTTGATGCATAAGCGCTATAGGCTGTTTTGATGCTCAATTTGCCGCTGGCGCGCATGCTGGTCGAGCTCTTCCCAGCTCAGGCACGCCAGGGTGGCCTGGCGCCCGCGCCGGTGCACCACCACGGCCGAGCGCGTGTGGTTGCGCAGCAGGCGCAGCTCTTTGTTGGGCGTGACGAACAGGGCGTGCAAGCCGAACTCGCGCAGCGCCTGGATGATGCGCGCCGCCACGGCCTGCGAGCTTTTGGAGAAGGCTTCGTCCAGCACGATGCTGCCAAACAGCGGGCACGTGCGCCCCGGCGGGCACAGCGCGTAGCTGAGCGAGGCGGTGAGCACATAGCTGGCAATGATTTCCTTCTCGCCGCCGCTGCCGCCCTGCGAGCCGGTGCGCCGCTCAAGCACCTGGCCGCTGGCGCGGTCGAGCACATGCACGGCAAACTGCAGGCGGTAGCGGGCGTCGAGCAGGGCCTGCGCGGCCTTGGTGCGGCGGTTGGTGGCGTGCTCGCGCAGCAACTCCACCATGCCGCGCAGCGCCTGGTAGTGGCTTTGGCCGTGGTCGTCGCGCAGGCGCTCGGTGCGCAGCTGGGCCATGGCCTTGTGCAGGGTTTGCAGGCTTTGGTGCACCACGGGCTGCGGGTCCAGTTGCAGGTAGCGGCCGGGCTGGAAGTCCACGCGCTGCAGCGTCTGGTTGAGCTCGCCGATGCGCTCGGTGATCTCGGCCACCTGGGTGTCGATGCCGTTGAGCAGGGTGCTGACGCCCTGCTCCGACGCCTGGTTGAGGTAGTCCTGAAAGCGCTGGCGCTTCTCGGGCAGGGCCTCTTCTTCAAGCACGCGCAGGCGCTCCAGGTAGTGCGGCAGCGCCGCCAGGTCTTCGGTCTGGTCGGTCAGCGCCCCCCGGTCTTCCTTCAGGGCCTTGCCCATCTGGCGGATCAGGTCTTTTTGCAGATCGACCCATTGGCGGGTCTGCACTTCCAGGTGCCGGTGCAGGTCGTCCAGCGCCTTGCGCTCCTGGCGGTCGAACTGGTCGCAGTCGGGCAGCGGCAGGCCGCCGGGCAGCAGCCCGGCCAGGGCGTCATCGAGCGGGGGCGCGTCGGCCGGCAGCTCGGCCAGCCGGGTGGCAAAGTCCGCCTGTTTTTTGGCGGCGCTGCGCTGCTCGGCCTGCAGCGCAGCGTGTTGCTGCTCCAGCGTGCGCAGGGCCGCGTCGGCGTGCTGGCTGCGCGCTTGGGCGGCCTCCCAGCGCGCCTTGGCCTGCGCGGTGTCCGACTGCGGGTTCAGCAGCGCGTCGAGCTGGTCCTGCAGGCGCTGCACCTGCGCCTGGGCCTGCGCCACGTCCAGGTCGTCAAAGCGCAGCGCCTGCAGGCTTTGCCACAGGCGCTGCCGGGTGGCGGCGTCGGCCAGCACGCTCTGGGCGGCATTTTTGTCCTGCTCCAGGGTGTGCCACTGCGCCTGGGCCTGGGTGATCTGCGCGGCCAGTTGGGACAGCCGGTCGCGGTTGTCAAAACCGGTCATCCAGTCCTGGTCCAGGCGCTTGTGGTCCTGCTTGTCAAAGTGCAGCGCCTTGCCCGACATCAGCCCCTGCTGCGTCATGGCGTGGGGTGTGCGGCGCAGGGCCTCGGCGCTGGCGACGCAGTGGCGGTCGAGCTCGGCCAGCAGTTGGCGCAGGGCGTTCTGGTAGGCGTGCGGCTTGAGCGTGAGCTTGTGGCAAAAGCCGTCGTCCCAAAAAGTGGCGGGTGGAGCGGCGTGCACTTCGAGCAGCCGCACATGCAGGCGGTTGTGGCGCTGGTTGACCCAATCCAGCGCAGCCTGCAGGGCCTGCGGCGGCACCAGAATGCGCAGGCGGTGGCTGCCAAGGGCGCGCTCGATGGCGCCGCGCCAGGCCTGCTGGTCTTTGCGCACCTCAATCAGTTCGGCGGCAAAGGGCAGCGCCTCGGGCGGCAGTTGCAGCGCGTCGGCCAGCGCGGCGCGAAACTGCTGGAATTCGCTGGGCAGGTTGGAGCCGGGGCGCATGCGCACCGCTTCGTGCTCGACCTGCAACTGCTCCAGCGCGGCATGGGCGTTGCGTTCGCGCGCCACGGCGGCTTCAAAGGCGGCCGTGTGTTCGGCCTGCTGCGCCTGCAGTTGCTCCAGCGCCCTGCGGGCCTGGTCCTGGTGCGTGGCCAGCAGCGTGGCGCTGCACTGCGTGTCGGTGGGCATGGCCAGCGCCAGGTTGCGCGCCAGCTTCTGGTAATCCATCAGCGCGGCCTGGCGCTGGCCCAGCACCTGGCGGTGCGTGGCAATGCTGCCTTGCAGCAGCTCGATGTGGCTGCCGCCGGTGCGCAGGTAGTCTTCGAGCCGCGCGTGTTCGTCGGCCCGCGCGCCCTTCAGTGTGGTCTGCGCCCCGTCCATTTGCCCAAGCAGTTGCCCACCCTGCGCCTGCAGATCGGCGCTGCGTTGCTGCCACAGCTGGTGGCCCTGGCTGGCAAACCAGTGCGGCAGCGCCGCCTGCAGGGTGCGCAGGGCGGTCAGGCGCTGCTGCTGCGCTTGCTCTTGCTGCGCCATGTCGCGCAGTGGCAGCAATGCCAGGTATTGCCGGTGCGCCAGCTCCAGCTCGGCGTGGATGGTGGCCAGCTCGTCAAAGCTGTCGGCCACTTTCAGGGCGTCGTCAAACGCCGACTGGTCATCGAGCACCAGCTCGCGAAAAATCTCGTCGATGCTGTTGAGCTGCTTGAGGCCCGCCGCGCGGTTGAGCAGCGTGAAGGCGTTCGGCCCCACTTCAAAAAAGCGCTGCAGGCGCGCCAGGTAGGCGGTTTTGCTGGTGAACATCTGCAGCCCGTCGGTGTTCTTCTCCAGCCGTCCGAGGGC
>PNNH01000062.1 GCA_013824165.1 Methylibium sp.
TGCAATGTGCGCTGCTGCTGGCCTTTGCCATCATCATCGTCCGCCAGTTCCGCAGTCTGGAGCGGCGCAATGAGGAGCAGGCCGCGCTGGCGCAGCGTCTGGGCCTGGCCCAGCAGGCCGCCGAAGCCGGCAGTCGCGCCAAGAGCGCCTTCCTGGCCAATATGAGCCATGAATTGCGCACTCCGATGCATGGCCTGCTCGGCATGCTGAGCCTGCTGCGCGAGACGCCGCTGAGCGTGACCCAGCGCGCCCAGTTCCAAGCCGCCAATGATTCCGCCCGCCATCTGCTGAACCTGCTGAACGACATCCTCGACCTCTCGAAGATGGAAGCGGGCGCGATCAGCATCAGCCCCGAGGCCGTGCAACTGCGTCGGTTGGTGCAAGAGCTTGAAGAGCTGACATGGCCGCAGGCCCAGGCCAAGGGCCTGGATCTGGCGCTGCGCGTTGACGCCGACGTGCCCGCGTGGGTGCAGGCCGACCCCACCCGGCTGCGCCAGATCCTGCTGAACCTGCTGAGCAACGCCGTCAAGTTCTCGGATCGCGGCCGTGTCGCCTTGCGGCTGAGCCGGGCGACCGACCCTGAGCACCTGCGCTTTGAAGTCAGCGATACCGGCATCGGCATGGATGAGGAAACGCAGGCGCAGCTCTTTCAACGTTTCAGCCAGGCCGACCAGAGCAGTTCGCGCCGTTTCGGTGGCGCCGGGCTGGGGCTGGAGATCTCGCGCAATCTGGCGCGCGCCATGGGCGGTGACATCACCGTGAACAGCGCGCCGGGCCGAGGCTCGGTCTTCACGGTCGAACTGCCGCTACCGGCCTGCGCAGCAGCGGCCGAGTTGCCCGCCTCGCACCTGCCGGTCTCGGCCGACGCAGCCGGCCGGCGACTGCGCATCCTGGTGTCCGAAGACCACCCCACCAACCGCAGCTTTCTGGAAGCCGCGCTGGAGCGCCTCGGTCATCAGGCGGTGTTCTGCGACAACGGCTTCGACGCGCTGCAGACGCTCAAGCAGCAGGACTTCGACCTGGTGCTGATGGACTTGCACACGCCGGTAATGGACGGCTACCAATCGGCGCAGGCGATGCGCGCACTGCCGGGTGCGAAAGCGGCGGTGAAGATCGTCGCGCTATCCGCCGACGCCTTTGAGGAGTCGCACCAGCGCGCGCTGGACGCCGGCATGGATGACTTCATCACCAAGCCGATCGGCATTGAAGCCTTGGGCGAGCATCTGTCCCGGCTGTCCGCCAGCATCGGCGCTGCCAGCAGCGCTGCGCGCTACGGTTCAGCGGCCCCGGCACTGCGCCCCGCTTTCGACGAGGTCCTGTTCCAGGAACTGCGCCGCAACCTGCCGATGGAGCGCATCCGCGAGCTGTATCGCGGCTTTGCCGACAGCCTGCAGCACACCATCCAAGAGCTTCAGCAAGCCGCCAGGACGGCTGACGCCGCGGCCCTGCAGAGCACCGCCCACTCCATCAAAGGCGCCAGTGGCAGCCTGGGCCTGATGGATGTTGCGGATGCCGCGCGTCAGCTTGAGCTGGCGGCGCGCCAGGGCGCCCCCTCCGAGCTGCTCAGCCAACGATCGGCCGCGCTGAGCGATGCGCTGACCATCAGCCTGCAGCTCTGCGCGGAGCGCGGTCTGCTCTAAGTCCTGTCGTCGCGGTCTGGACAGGCTTTAGAGCAAGATGGGTTCAGGTTCGAGCCGGATGCCGAAGCGTCCGTAGACGCTCTCTTGGATGGCGCGCGCCAAGGTCACGACTTCGGCACCACGCGCTTCGCCGCGATTCACCAGCACCAGGGCCTGCTTGTCATAGACCGCCGCGCCGCCCACCGACTTGCCCTTCCAGCCGCAGGCGTCGATCAACCAGCCGGCCGCCAGCTTGATGCTGCCGTCCGGCATCGGGTAGTGCACGATCCCGGGGTCCCGGCCAATGATGTCCCTGCATTGGTCTTCGGTGACCACCGGATTCTTGAAGAAGCTTCCTGCATTGCCGATCACGGACGGGTCTGGCAGCTTGGCGCGACGGATCTCGCAGACCCAGTCGAAGATCTGTCGTGCACTGGGCTCGGCGATGCCGGTCTGCTCAACCTTGCGCGCCAGATCCAGATAGCTCAGCTGCGGCATCCAAGGTTTGGGGCAACGAAGCCGCACGCGGGTGATCACGCTCTTGCCTGCCAGCCCACCGAAATCGCTGTGCTTGAAGACGCTGTCACGATAGCCGAAGCGGCACACCGACGCCGGCAGCAAGGCGGGCCGCCCGGTGACCAGATCCATCACCTCCACGCTGTCCAGCCGGTCCTTCAACTCGACGCCATAAGCCCCGATGTTCTGCACCGGCGATGCACCGACCGTGCCCGGAATCAAGGCCAGATTCTCAAGACCTGGGTAACCGTGATCGATACTCCACTGCACCAGCTCCTGCCAGGCGACGCCGGCGCCAGCTTCGATGATCCAGGCGTCGGAGCGGTCTTCCAGCAAGCGAATGCCCGGAATCTCGATTTTCAGCACCACCGCATCAATATCTCGCGTCAGCACGATGTTGCTGCCGCCACCCAGGATGAACTTGGGTGCCCGGCCCAGCTCAGGATGGTCGACGACCCGCCGCACATCAGCCTCCGTGCGGATGCGCACCAAACGGTGGGCGAGCGCAGGCAGGCCGAAGCTGTTATACGGCTTCAGATTGACGTCATGCTCTATCGTCAGCAAGTCTCGCCTGCTCAAGGGATTCGGTACGGCTTCGGGCATGGCAGAATTTTCACAGATCAACCGGGGCACCCCGCCCCTTACCTACGAAAAAACATGCCCAGCTTTGACACCACCCTCGAACCCGATATGGTCAAGATCAAGAACGGCGTCGAAACCAGCACCAAGGAGATCTCGACCCGCTTCGACTTCAAGGGCACCAGTGCCGAAGTCAGCCTGAAGGACAAGGAGAAAGAGATCCACGCGACCGGCGACAGTGACTTCCAGCTGGAGCAGATCGAGGCGGTGCTGTATGCCAAGCTGATCAAGCAAGGCGTGGTGATCAGCTTCCTCGACAAGCAGGACAAGATCGAGAAGCTCGGCGGGGACAAGGTGCGCCGGGTCTACAAGATCCGCAATGGCATTGACGCCGAGCTCGCCAAGAAGATCGTGGCTGCCATCAAGAACGCCAAGCTCAAGACCCAGGGCTCCATCCAGGGCGACACCGTCCGCGTGACCGGCAAGAACCGCGACGATCTGCAGGTGGCCATCGCGCTTATCAAGAAAGAGTTTGCCGACATGCCGCTGAACTGCGGCAACTTCCGCGATTGACCGCGATGCGCAGCCTGCCCGCGCTTTTGCTGCTATTGCTGTCCTTGCTGATGGGCGCCACCTGTGCGCAGGCGGCCTCCAACGTCAGTTTCAATGGCAGCCTCGGCTCGCAGGCTGCGCTGCTGCTGATTGACGGCGAAGCGCGAACCGTCAGGATCGGGCAGGTCGTCGACGGCGTTCGCCTGATCGCCCTGGAGGACGGTCGGGCGACGGTCGAGTTGAATGGCCAGCGCCTGAGCTTGACGCTCGGCGCCTCGCCCGGACGCGTCGGACCGGGCATCAATGGCTCCGGCAGTGCACGACAGATCCTGCTGAGTGCCGGCTCCGGCGGGCATTTCTTCACCGCCGGCATGATCAACGGCCGCAGCACCCAGTTCCTGGTCGACACCGGCGCCACCAGCGTCGCGATCGCCCAGGCCGAAGCCGAGCGGCTGGGTCTTCGCTTTCGCGAGGGGCGGCGCATCATGACGCATACCGCCAATGGCACGGTTCCCGCGCATCGCCTGCAACTGGAGACCTTGCGCATCGGTGATGTGGAAGTCCGCAAT
>PNNH01000083.1 GCA_013824165.1 Methylibium sp.
ACATGAGCCGGATGTTCAAGATGGCCGTGCGCAACCACTGGATCGAGCGCAACCCGGCTGCCGATTTCGAGCTTGCAGATGCAGGCGGCACCGAGTCATCCCGCGACCGCGCGCTGTCACTTCAAGAGCTCGAGCAACTCGCCACTGCAATGAGGGAGACGCCGAACTTCGGACGACAGAATGAGTTGTCCATGTGGCTCCTGCTGTCGCTGTGCGTGCGCAAGATGGAGCTCCTGTCGGCACGATGGGAGGACTTCGATTTGCATGAACGGGTATGGCGTTTGGCGAAAGCGAATACGAAAACGAGCTCAGCGATCTTGATCCCGCTGGCGGATCCAGTCGTCGGCTGGCTTAAAGAGGCCCGCATTCTGGGATGTGGCAGTCCCTACGTGTTCCCAGCTCGCAGGCTTGTGCGAGAGCGCCTGGGGATTCGACGCGTCAACAGATTTCCTCATGTCGGCCCAGACACACTGAACGTAGCACTCAAGCGACTGGACGCCCTTGAGATCGAGCATTTCACCGTTCACGACATGCGCCGCACAGCGCGGACAAACATGGCCAGGCTTGGTGTGGATCGCTTCGTGGCTGAACGTGCCCTGAATCACAAACTGAAGAGCGTAGAAGGCATCTACGATCGGCATGACTACTTCGACGAGAGGATGTCTGCACTACAGGCCTGGGCGGAGTTGCTTGACGGGCTGTCCAAAGGTGCAAAAGCCCAGGACCTGGTCAGCACACACAGGCGCGGTGTCAAGGCAGCGTAGGAGTGAAGCTGCGTATAGCTCGACGCCAACTTGTCTGTGCCCCCAGGCGCTAGACTGTTTGGCGAGTGACGCCGACTTGTACCGCCCGACGCGATGGCCTAGGCGCTTCCCCTCCCCCCTGGACCAATCCGTCGTGATCACGCACGCCGCACTTGGACTCTGGATGGAGATCGAGCAGATCGACTGGGCCTGAGGATCACGCACCAGACGTTTCATGACGCTCCAACTTGCGGGCTAGACGTCCCAGGTCAAAGCACAGGAACCCACCGAAACGGTCATCAATCTGCTACCAGCATTCGATTGCACGTGCCCATTCTTCAAGGCAGGGCCCTTGTGTTGGATCCCAATACCCAGGTCACATGTCCGGATAAAGCGCCCTTCAGCAGGGCTTCTGGCGAGTAGTTAGTCGGGTCTGCGGCAGACGTCAAGGGAATAACATTACTAGATGACGTCGTCCCCGCTCCGCAGTCTCGTCGGCAAGCTGGCCTTGATACAGACCGGCTTCCTGGTCGTCGCCTTGGCCTCGATCGCGTTCACCCTCTGGGTGTCGTGGCAGCTGGAGGGTGGCGCCGGCGCCATCAACGAGGCCGGCCGCATGCGCATGATGAGCTATCGCATGGTGCTGTCGCAGGTTGATGCCACGCCAGCGGCCTTGCAGCGTGATCTGCAGGAGTTCGACGCGATGGTGCATCGCTTGCGGGTCGGCGACGCGCAGCGGCCCTTGTTTGTTCCCGATACCGAGGAATGCACCGAGCGGTTGCTGGCCGTCGAAGAGCAATGGCCCGCCTTGCGTGCCGCGCTGCTGGCCCCGGGGCCTGGACTGCGGCCGCAGGTCGACAGCTTTGTAGCCACCATCGATCAGCTGGTTGGCGCCATCGAGCGCACCATCGCCGCGCGCACCGCCATCCTGGGCGGGCTGTGCTTCAGCCTGGTGGTGCTGGTGGTGGCGGCCTCGGTGGTGTTTGTCTCAGGCACCTATGTGTGGATCGTGCAGCCGCTGCAGCGCCTGCGTGACGGCCTGCGGCAGATGGCGGCCGGCCAGCTTGGCGTGCGCGTCGACGAGACCAGCTCGGTGGTCGAGTTCAGCAGCCTGGCTGAAGGCTTCAATCAGATGGCGGTGGCACTGGACGAGGCGCACCAGGGCCTTGAAGGCAAGGTGAGGGACAAGACCGCCCATCTGGCCCAGCAGAACGAGCGGCTGGAGGCGCTGTATGACGTGGCGCTGATGGCGGGGCAGGCGGATGCCAGTCTTGAATCGATGTCACAGTCCTTTGCGGCCAAGGTGGCGCGCATCGCGCGGGCCGACGCCAGCGCGGTGCGGCTGGCTGCGCAGGACGAGGAGCGCTGGCTGCTGATGGGGCAGAACCGCATGCCGCAGTCGATGATCGATGCCGAGCGCTGCCTGCGCAAGGGCGAGTGCGCCTGCGGCAGCGCCGCACCTGGTGCACCCGGTGCCCGCGTCATTCCGATCCGCGGCCTGGAGGCGCCCAAGCTGAGCCACTGCGAGGCGGCGGGCTACCAGACCGTGATCTCGGTGCCGATGCGCGCCGGCGGCCGCGTGATCGGCGAGGTGGAGCTGTTCTTCTACAGCGAGCGCAGCCTGGTCGAAGCCGAGCGCCAGCTGCTGGATGCGCTGGTGGGCCAGTTCGCCATCCAGGTCGACAACGTGCGGCTGGCGGCGCGCGACCGCGAGATGGCGGTGTCGGAGGAGCGCAATCTGCTGGCGCAGGAGCTGCATGATTCGATCGCCCAGGTGCTGGCCTTCCTGAAGATCCAGGTTCAGCTGCTGCGCGGTGCGATGGCCCGCCAGCGGCCCGAGGAAGTGACGCGCAGCCTCGACGAGATCGATGCAGGCGTGAAGGAGTGCTACACCAATGTGCGTGAACTGCTGGTGCACTTCCGCACGCGGCCCGGCCATGAAGACATCGAGCATGCGCTGCGCAGCACGCTGGCCAAGTTCGAGCGCCAGAGCGGCCTTAGCACCCATCTGCGTTTACAGGGCGATGGCCTGCCCTTGCCGCCCGATCATCAGGTGCAGGTACTGCACATCATTCAGGAGGCCTTGTCCAATGTGCGCAAGCATGCGGAGGCCGACCATGTCAGCGTCACTGTCGAACAGCTGCCGCGCTGGCGCTTCGAGATCCGCGACAACGGGCGCGGCATCGAGAGCTCCGATTTCGGCAGCGGGCAGACCCATGTCGGTCTGCAGATCATGCAGGAGCGCGCGCAGCGCATCGGCGCGCAACTGCAGGTCAGCCGAGCGCCTGAGGGTGGCACCGTCGTCAGCCTGACGCTGCCCCTGCTGAGCTCGCTGCAGGCCAACGACCCGACCCAGAAAGTTTCTTTGCACTCATGAACACGCTGATCACCATTCTGGTTGTCGATGACCACACGCTGTTCCGCCGCGGCCTGATCGCCCTGCTGGGTCAGGAGGAGGGCGTTCGGGTGGTGGGCGAGGCAGCCGATGGCAGCGATGCGCTGCGCATCGCCGAGGCGCTGAAGCCCGATCTGATCCTGCTGGACAACCACATGCCAGGCGTCACCGGCGTGGCGCTGCTGCCGGCGCTGCGCCAGGTGGCGCCGGCATCCCGGGTGCTGATGCTGACCGTCAGCGAGGACGAGGAGGACCTCAGCGCGGCGCTGCGCAATGGGGCCCAGGGCTATCTGCTGAAGACCATCGACGGCGAGGATCTGGCCGCGGCGCTGAAGCGCACGATGCGCGGCGAGTCGGTGGTCAGCCCGGAGATGAGCCACAAGCTGCTGAACGCGCTGCGAAACGGGGGGGGTGCGACCAGCCCGGCCAAGCCGGAGCAGGACAAGGACGCACCGCAGCTGTCGCCCCGCGAGATCGACATCCTCAAGCAGCTGACGCGCGGCGCCAGCAACAAGGAGATCGCCCGCAGCCTGGGCATCGCCGAGACCACGGTGAAGATCCATGTGCAGCACATCCTGCGCAAGCTCAATCTGAGCTCGCGCGTGCAGGCCGCGGTCTGGGGCAGCGAGCAGGG
>PNNH01000109.1 GCA_013824165.1 Methylibium sp.
AACAGATCATCAACGGTCTGGTGCTGGGCAGCATGTACGCGCTGGTGGCGCTGGGGTACACGATGGTGTACGGGATCATCAACCTGATCAACTTCGCGCACGGCGAGGTATTGATGGTGGGTGCGCTGGTGAGCTGGACGGTGGTGACGCTGCTGGCGGACTCGGGGCTGCCGGGGTGGGCGCTGATGTCGGTGGCGCTGCTGTGCGCGGTGGTGGTGTGCTCGGCGCTGAACTTCATGATCGAGAAGGTGGCGTACCGGCCGCTGCGCAACGCACCGCGACTGGCACCGCTGATCACGGCGATGGGCGTGTCGCTGCTGCTGCAGACGCTGGCGATGATCATCTGGAAGCCCAACCCCAAGCCCTTCCCACTGCTGCTGCCGACCGAGCCCTTTGACCTGGGCGGACCGGTGATCACGGTGACGCAGGTGCTGATCCTGGGTGTGACGGCGATCGTGTTGGCCGGACTGCTGTGGCTGGTCAATCACACCAAGCTGGGCCGCGCGATGCGGGCCACCGCCGAGAACCCGCGCGTGGCCGGACTGATGGGCGTGAAGCCCGACTTCATCATCTCGGCCACCTTCGTGATCGGCGCGGCGCTGGCCGCAGTGGCCGGCCTGATGTGGGCGGCCAACTACGGCACCGTGCAGCACTCGATGGGCTTCATGCCCGGGCTCAAGGCCTTCACGGCGGCGGTGCTGGGCGGCATCGGCAACCTGGCCGGGGCAGTGGTGGGGGCCTTGCTGCTGGGGCTGATCGAAGCCATCGGCGCAGGGTATCTCGGCGACCTGACCGGCGGCGTGCTGGGCAGCCACTACGCCGACATCTTCGCCTTCGTGGCGCTGATCCTGGTGCTGACGCTGCGGCCCTCGGGCCTGCTGGGTGAGCGCGTCGCGGACCGAGCCTGATCAGGACAGGACAGGAGAGAAGCTCATCATGCAAAAGAACAAACTCATCGTCTTCGTGCTGGCGGCTCTGGGCCTGCTGGTCGTGCCCCTGATTGCCCAGCAATTCGGCAACGGCCCGGTGCGCATCATCGACCTGGCGCTGCTGTACGTGCTGCTGGCGCTCGGGCTGAACATCGTGGTCGGCTACGCGGGGCTGCTGGACCTGGGCTATGTGGCCTTCTACGCGGTCGGCGCCTACATGTTCAGCCTGCTGGCCAGTCCGCACCTGAGCGAGAACTTCGAAGCCTTCCGGGCCATGTTCCCCGACGGACTGCACTCGCCGCTGTGGATCGTGATCCCGCTGGCCGCCGGCCTGGCCGCGCTGGCCGGCGTGGTGCTGGGCGCCCCCACGCTCAAGCTGCGCGGCGACTACCTGGCCATCGTCACTTTAGGCTTCGGCGAGATCATCCGCGTGTTCCTGAACAATATGGAGCACCCGGTCAACATCACCAACGGCCCGCGCGGCATCGGACAGATCGACTCCATCCACTTCTTCGGCTTAGACCTGGGCAAAGGGCTGGAAATCTTCGGCATGAAGCTGCCCTCGGTGACGCTGTACTACTACCTGTTCCTGGCCCTGGTGGTGGGCTCGGTGATCATCTGCTACCGGCTGGAGAACTCGCGCATCGGACGCGCGTGGATGGCCATCCGCGAAGACGAGATCGCGGCCAAGGCCATGGGCATCAACACCCGCAACCTGAAGCTGCTGGCCTTCGGCATGGGAGCGACGTTCGGCGGCGTGGCCGGCAGCATGTTCGCGGCCTTCCAGGGCTTCGTCAGCCCTGAATCCTTCAGTCTGCAAGAAAGCGTGATGATCGTGGCCATGGTGGTGCTGGGCGGCATCGGCCACATCCCCGGCGTGATCCTGGGCGCGCTGCTGCTGGCCGCACTGCCGGAAGTGCTGCGCTACGTGGCAGGACCCTTGCAGGAGATGACCGGCGGACGCCTGGACGCGGCCATCCTGCGCCAGCTGCTGGTGGCACTGGCCATGATCACGGTGATGCTCTTGCGCCCGCGCGGCCTGTGGCCCGCGCCCGAGCACGGCAAAGCCGCGCCGGTGAAGCAATAAGCACAGAAGAACAAGACCAGCGAGCACACCCCATGAGCAACAGCAACATCGTTCTCAAAGTCAGCGGCGTCTCCAAGCGCTTCGGCGGTCTGCAAGCCCTCTCCGACGTGGGCATCCAGATCAACGCCGGCCAGGTCTACGGCCTGATTGGCCCCAACGGCGCCGGCAAGACCACCTTCTTCAACGTCATCACCGGGCTCTACACCCCCGACTCCGGCAGCTTCGAGCTCGGCGGCGCCCCCTACACACCGCAAGCCGTGCACCAGGTCGCCAAGGCGGGCATTGCGCGCACCTTCCAGAACATCCGGCTGTTCGCCGAGATGACCGCGCTGGAGAACGTGATGGTGGGCCGCCACGTGCGCACGCACTCGGGCCTGCTGGGTGCGGTGCTGCGCAGTCCCAGCTTCAAGAGCGAAGAAGCGGCGATCGCCCAGCGAGCCCAGGAACTGCTGGACTACGTGGGCATCGGCAAGTACGCCGAGTACAAAGCCCGCACGCTCAGCTACGGCGACCAGCGCCGGCTGGAGATTGCGCGCGCACTCGCCACCGACCCCAAGCTGATCGCGCTGGACGAGCCGGCCGCCGGCATGAACGCCACCGAGAAGGTGGTGCTCAGAGAGCTGATCGACCGCATCCGCAAGGACGGCCGCACCATTCTCTTGATCGAACACGACGTGAAGCTCGTGATGGGCCTGTGCGACCGGGTGACGGTGCTGGACTACGGCAAGCAGATCGCTGAAGGCACACCGGCGGACGTGCAGCGCAACGAGAAGGTGATCGAAGCCTACCTCGGTGCTGGGCACGCTCAGGTTGCGGCGGCGCACTGACAAGAACAGGACACACAGACATGGCAGCAGACAACCAAGACATCCTGCTCAAGGTCAGCGGGCTGAAAGTGGCCTACGGCGGCATCCAGGCGGTCAAAGGCGCGAACTTCGAAGTGCGCCAAGGCGAGCTGGTCTCCTTGATCGGGGCCAACGGCGCGGGCAAGACCACCACGCTCAAGGCCATCACCGGGCTGCAGCCGGTGGCGCAAGGCAGCATCGAATTCATGGGCAAGCCGATCAAGGGGCAGGGCGCCTGGGATCTGGTCCGCCAAGGCCTGGTGATGGTGCCGGAAGGGCGGGGCACCTTCACGCGCATGACCATCACCGAGAACCTCATGATGGGCGCCTACATCCGCAACGACAAGGCGCAGATCGAAGCCGACATCGACAAGGTCTTCGGCATCTTCCCGCGGCTGAAGGAGCGCAGAGCGCAGCTGGCGGGCACGATGTCGGGCGGCGAGCAGCAAATGCTGGCGATGGGCCGAGCGCTGATGGCCCAGCCCAAAGTGCTGCTGCTGGACGAGCCGAGCATGGGGCTGAGCCCGATCATGGTGGACAAGATCTTCGAGGTGGTCAACGAGATCCACGGACAGGGCGTTACCGTGCTGCTGGTGGAGCAGAACG
>PNNH01000012.1 GCA_013824165.1 Methylibium sp.
AAGCGATCCGCCAACTACGTCTTCCCACAGAGCGTCTGAGAGGGGAAGCTACGTGTCCATGTAGAACAAGGTGGACACGTATGTCAGAGATCGATGCAGAGGTGGTGAGGCGCCTGGTCACGGGGCGCAAGAACGATGGACGTGCCGTGTACGACCCGCAGGCCAAGGCCGAGGTGGTGCGGGCGTGCCTGCAGCCGGATGTGTCGGTGGCGCGCATGGCGCTGCAATGCGGCATCAACGCCAACTTGCTGCGCCGCTGGATCACCCAGAGCATGGGCTCGGACCTGAAGGCAAGTCGTGCCAACCTGCCGACCGTGGCCATGGCCAGCACCAGTGCTTTTGTGCCGTTGCGGCTGGCGGCCCCCGAGGCATCTCCCGTCACCGCCGCTGAGGTCAAGACACGCCTGCACGCCCGACTGCCCAATGGGGTGGAGATCGACCTCAGCGATGCAGACCCGGGTGGGTTGCTGCCCGTCCTTGAACTTCTGGGGCGCCTGCCATGTTCCGGCTCGACGACACGCTGACGGTGTACCTGCACCGCCCGGCCATCGACTTCCGAATGGGCATCAACGGTTTGGCCATCCTGGTGGAGCAAGCCCTGGGCATGAACCCGTTCGCGGCGGCGGTGTATGTGTTCAGCAACCGCCAGCGCAACCGGGTGAAGATCCTGGTCTGGGAGCGCAACGGCTTCTGGTTGTTGATGAAGCGCCTGGAGCAAGACCGCTTCATCTGGCCGGACGAGGCGGTGGTGCCGACGCTGACGGTGGAACAACTGCACTGGTTGCTTGATGGCATTGATCTGGCGGTCACACAGCGACACCCACAGCGGTTCTACGAGCGCGTTGCGTGAGGCTGGTGCTGCCGAAATGAGCAATGCCACTGCTGAGAATATTTGCCGCAAAATCCCCAGCACAAGGAACCGCCTGAGCGACAAGCAGATCGAAGCAGGCGATGGTTCACATGCCCACCGCCGAAGAATTTGCAGCCTTGCAAAAGGCGCTGGCCCAGGCCACCCAGACCAGCGAATCACTCGCTGGTGAGCTGCGCATCACGCGCGCCGAGCGCGACCTGCTCAAGGAGCAGCTCAACAAATTCAAGCGCCAGTTGTTCGCCGCCAAGAGCGAGGCCAGCGCAGGCCACCAGAAGGACATGTTCTTCAACGAGGCCGAGGCGCTCGGCTCGGCAACCCAGCCGGCCCAGGAAGAAACCGAGGCCGACGACAACACTGTCGAGGTTCCCGCTCACAAACGGACCAAGCGCGGGCGCAAGCCGCTGGACCCAGCCCTGCCGCGCGAGGTGGTGCGCCACGAACTGCCCGAATCCGAGCGTGTCTGTCCTCACGACGGTGCCGTGCTGCGGGAGATTGGCGTGGAGGCCAGCGAGCAGCTCGACATCATTCCGCAACAAGTGCGCGTGATCCGCCACGAGCGGGTCAAGTACGCCTGCCCGTGCTGCGATGGCACGCTGCGCCTGGCGGCCAAGCCCGAGCAAGTCATCCCCAAGGGGCTGTTCAGCGAAGGCCTGCTGGCCTGGGTGATCACTTCCAAGTATGTGGACGGCCTGCCGCTGTACCGCCAGGCGGCCTTGCTGGGGCGCTTCGGAGGCCGCGACCTCTCGCGCAACACCATGGCCGCCAGCGTGGTGCGGGTGGGCCAGGCGGTGCAGCCCGTCATCAACCTGCTGCGCGACCGGGTGCTGGACGCCCCGCTGATCTTCGGTGACGAGACCGAGATTCAGGTGCTCAAGGAGGCCGGTCGCAGCGCCCAGTCCAAGAGCTACATGTGGGCGCAGATGACCGATGGTTCAGGCGCCAGCGGCACAGGTCCGCCCATACGCCTGTTCGCCTACTCACCCTCACGCAGCACAGAGGCGGCGCAGCTTCTGTACGTCGGTGCGCGCGAGGGCGGCGTGCTGATGACCGACGGCTACGAGGTCTACAACAAGATCGCCTTGGCGAACAAGCTCGTGCAAATCGGGTGTTGGGCACATTGCCGGCGTTACTTCAATGACGCGCTGCAGGCCTTGCCCAAAGCCAACCGGGGGGCTGAGCAATTGGCGGCCAGGTTCATCGCGCTGATCGGCAAGCTCTACCGCGTGGAGGCCCTGGCCAAAGAGCAAGGGCTGGATGCGAATGCGCTGCTGCATAGCCGCCAAGCCAACAGTGTGCCCGTGCTGCAAGAGATCCAGGCCTTGCTGCTGGCCAACGTTCATGCGGTGCTGCCAGGCAGTTTGCTGGGCAAGGCGCTGCACTACCTGTCCTCGCAGTGGGCCAAGCTGGAGCGCTTCGTCACCAGCGGCAACTACCCGATAGACAACAACGGCTGCGAGAATTCGATCCGCCCGTTTGTCATCGGAAGACGCAACTGGCTCTTCGCCGACACCGTGGCCGGCGCCAACGCGAGCGCCAACCTGTACTCGTTGCTGGAGACCTGCAAGGTCAACGGCGTTGATGGGTACCAGTACCTGCGCTCGCTGCTAGTGGCACTTCCACGGGCCAGGACCGTCGATGACTACGAGGCCTTGCTGCCCTGGCGACTGGCGCGGTGATCCACCGCCTGACAGTTCGAGGCGCGAGATGGCTCAGTGCAAATCGGCCGCAGCACCACAGCACTTCTTGAACTTCGCCCCGCTCCCACAAGGGCACGGATCATTGCGCCCCACCTTGGGCTGCATCGACTTGGCCACCTCCCGCTGATAGACAGCGAGCCGAAGTGGCAGCCAGTGAGCGTGCATGTCCAGAACAGCCGGCGGGATTTGTTGAGCCAGCTCCGATCGCATGGCCGGTGTTCGGGTGAGTTCGTCCTGATCCACGCAATAGTCGTCTTCGCCCAGCAGGGCAATGGGTCTGAACCAAACTTGCCCTTGGGGAGTGGACAGCAACGGTTGCCAGTCCTTCCAGCAAAGCCTCATCCCCTGGACAAAGCCGTACGCCCACGATTCTGCGTCGTCGTATTCACGCTCGTCACCGTCGTAGGCCATCGTTGACCAGCACGGGCTGATCTCCCGGGGGTCATCCCCCAGGCCGGCAATGATGGTGTTGAAGTGGCGCATGACCAAGCCCAGCATGTGGTTCAGCTCTTCGACGGAACCCATCGGAGGCATCATCTCCTTGGTACCCCAGATCTTGGGCAGCCATTGCTTGGGATGTACGGTCGTCGGCCCGACCGCAATGGCGTGCAAGAACCCATCGACCATGTCCATGGTCATGCCTTCTTCCGTGTCAACGCCGAACAGCAGAAAGTGGTCGAGTTCTTCGAACTCTTCCTCGGACAAGGGAGCAAATGGGTCTGTCATCAACTGAATGTGAAATGCGGCGTTGACCCAGATTCTCGCGCGTCGCAGACCGCACCACGCCGAGAGAACATTCATTGCCTCAACGGGCACCCGAGTGCAAGGGCGTGGTCAATAGAGCGCTTACG
>PNNH01000035.1 GCA_013824165.1 Methylibium sp.
GTAAGCGTCAGCTCAGCACCCTCTTGACGAGGTCCTTATGGGATAGTCAGACGTCCAGGATGTGTCGCAGCAAGCCGAAGCCTACGCGCCACTGCGTGCCATCACCGGGGTCGATGGTTGCAGTGCGGCTGTTGATGCGCACGATGGTGCCCACCACGGTCTGCAGGTACTTGTCCTCAAAGGCGACCTTCTCGCCGCAGCGAAAGTCGTTGCGCGTCGGTCGGGGGGCGGCCGGCGGCTCTGGCGCCACAGCTTGAGGGCGTGTTGCAGGATCGGGCAAGGGCGGTTCGATCGCGGCGTAAGGCAACTTCCACTCTTTGCGCTCGCGCAGGTCTTGCAACGTGACCTGCGTGTCACGCATGGCCACCACCTTGCCTTCTCGCAGACTGCCATCGCGCCAGTCCACAAAGCGCACGGTTTGACCCAGGTTCATGTCCTTGCGCACGGCAATGATGCGGCGTGGGTCGGCCAGCAGCCGCTCGATCAGCGTGCTGAGCTGGAACAGCTCCAGGCTGCTTGCGTTCTGCAGGGCGTCCAGCACCCGCGGGTCAATGCCAGACACGCTCATGCCGCCTTGCGTTGTTGATCCGCCTGACGGGACTGCCGCATCAGGTTCCAGGGCAGCAACTCATCAATGCGGTTGATGGGGTGGTCGGCTATGCGGCCGAGCACCTCCCGCAAGTAGGCCTCGGGGTCAATCCCGTTGAGTTTGGCGGTTTGCACCAGGCTGTAGATCGCCGCCGCTTGCTCGCCGCCGGCATCCGATCCCATGAACAGGTAGTTGCCCCGTCCCAAAGCCACCCCGCGCAATGCCCGCTCTGCTGCGTTGTTGTCCATCTCGATGCGCCCATCTTGGCAATACCGCGTCAGAGCCTGCCAGCGTGTCAGGCTATAGCCAATGGCTTTGGCCAACTCCGATTTGGCCGACACCCGACCAACCAACTGGCTCAACCAGACGTGCATCTCCTGCAGCAGCGGCCCGGCACGCGCCTGGCGTTGGGCCTGTCGAATGTCGGGAGGCTTTCCCCGAATGTCACGCTCGATGGCATACAGATCGGCAATGCGTCTGAGCGCCTGTGCTGCGATAGACGTCTCGTCTTTGCCGCTGCTCAGGTACAGGTCCCACCACGGTCGGCGCGCGTGCGCCCAGCATGCTGCCTCGGTGATCTGTCCTGAGGCGTACAGCTTGCCCCAGCCGCCATAGGCATCCGCCTGGAGAATGCCGCGATATTTCTTCAAGTGGCGCTCTGGATGCTCGCCTTTGCGATCTGGGGTGTACTGGTACCAGGCCGACGGTGGCGCACTTGAGCCGATCGGACGGTCATCTCTGACGTACACCCACAAGCGCCCCGTCTTGGTCTTGCCGCGCCCGGGCTGCAGCACCGGCACGGGGGTGTCGTCGGCATGAATCTTGGCAGCCGCCAGGGTGTAGCGCCCCAGTGCGGCCACCAGGGGATCAAGCAATTGACCGGCCTGGTCAACCCAGCCGGCCAGCGTTGAGCGGTCCAGCTCAACACCGCTGCGGGCGTAAATGCCGCTTTGGCGGTAGAGAGGCAAATGGTCACAGTACTTGGACACCAGCACATGGGCCAGCAGGCCGGCACCGGCCAGTCCGCGCGCTATGGGGCGGCTGGGTGCGCTGGCCTGGAAGATGGCATGGCACGCCACGCAGGCCAGCTTGGGACGCACATGCCGGATCACCTTGAAGTGGGCAGGCACGTACTCCAGTTGTTCGGAGACATCCTGTCCTATCTTACGCAGTCGAGCGCCACAAGCGGTGCACCCGCAGGACTGGCCATTTGTGTCCTGGTGCGTGTCGCTGATCTCGGGCAGGTGCTCCCGAACATCGCGCGGCAGGTGCGCGGGCAGACTGCGGTCGATCTGCGGGTCATTGGCGGGGGCCGGTGCAGATGCGGCCTTGGCTCGAGTGACCATCGCGGTCTCGCCACCATCGATCAAAGGCATCTGCGCCGACCACTGTTCGCTGGAGGTACCGAATTCGGAGCGAACCCGGCGCAGCAGTTGCAATTTGAGTTTGTCGACCATCAACTTGAGCAGGGCCACCTCGCTGTCGCGCGCCGCGATGATGCGCAGCAATTCGTCGATGTTCTGGGGCGGTTGATGGGGCGTCGGCACGGTTTTGAGTATGCCCAACTCTGCTGTCTCACCTCATCGGGAATGACCCGCAACTGCCAAGCTTTACGCCGCCAGATCGGGACGGTGCGTGCGCGCCGGCATGCGCCAGTCGATGCCTTCAAGCAGCATCGAGAGTTGGGCTGAGGTCAGAGACACGCCGCCGGATGCAGCTTGCGGCCAGACAAAGCGGCCGCGTTCGAGCCGCTTGCTCAGCAGCAGCAAACCTTGGCCATCAAACCACAGCACTTTGAGGATGTCGCCGCGCCGGCCGCGAAAGACAAAGACGTGGCCACTGAACGGGTTCTCGCTCAAAGCTCCTTGGACCATTGCCGCCAAACCGTCGAAGCCTTTGCGCATGTCGGTGTGGCCGGCCACGATCCACACCCGCGTGTTCGCTGGCAAACCGATCATGCGCGCACCACGGCCAGCACCGCCTTGAGTTGCTCGGTATCCACTGGGCCGCGCAGACGGATGACAGTGCCGCCCACCTCAATCTCCATCACCCCCTTGGGTTGGGTTGGCTGACGAGCGTTTGTGGTGGCCACCACCTCAGCTGGCCGAGCGTCTGCGACGACCGTGACCGGCAACAACGTATGAGGTGAGGACTGCCAGTGCTCGAGTTTCATCCAGCTGCGAAGCTGGTTGGCGTTGACACCGTGGCGAAGTGCCAGGCCGGCAACCGAAACCTCTGGCTTGAGCGCTTGCTCCACCAGCCAGGCCTTGAAGGCCGAGACGTAGATGCGCTTGCCGTTGCGCATGACTCGCTCCACCGTCGGGCCGTTCCACTCTGGGGTGTGTCCACTGTCTTGCATATGGACATATCCTGCATTGACCCTCCGCTCCTCACAAGAAGGGCCTTGGGGCCACGCTTAC
>PNNH01000095.1 GCA_013824165.1 Methylibium sp.
CTCCACTCACTGGTGCCCCAGTACAGCGCCTTGCCCTGGCGGATGATGTCGCTCATCGCCCAGACGGTTTCCTCGATCGGCGTGTGCGGATCGGGGCGGTGGCAGTAGATCAGGTCCACATGGTCGAGCTGCAGGCGCTTGAGCGAGCCGTCGATGGCCTGCATCAGGTACTTGCGGTTCAGCGTGTCCTTGAAATTGGTGGTGTGGGCTGCGTCGCGGTCGATGCCCCAGAAGAACTTGGTCGAGACGATGTAGCGGTGGCGAGCCCAGCCCAGCTGCTTGAAGGCCGCGCCCATCACCTCCTCGCTCTTTCCCAGCGCATAGACCTCGGCGTTGTCGAAGAAGTTCACGCCAGCGTCATAGGCCGCAGCCAGCATCTCGGTGGCGGCCTGGGTGTCGACCTGGTTGTGATATGTGATCCACGAGCCCAGCGACAGCTCGGAGACTTGCAGGCCGCTGCGGCCCAGACGACGGTATTGCATGGCGTGATCCTGTCCTGATGGCGTGCGGCGAAGGCGTGCACGCAAGCTGTCAAGCGTAGCCCAGTGCGCCGCCACTTGCTTGGCTCGGGCAGAGGGCTGTGCGCTTGTCGCATGCCTGTCATGCGCGCTCACCAGAATGTGCGCCATGAGCAAAGACACCAAAGCCCCCCTCCACAACCTCCTCAACCCGGCCTCCGACGCCGCCCCTGACGCCGGCCGCCGCCAGTTCGTGCGCGGCGCCGTGGCGCTGGGCGCACTCGGCAGCAGCGCGCTGCTGGCGGGCTGCGGTGGCGGCAGCGACAGTCCCAGCATCGGCGTGCGTTTCGCCCAGGGCGTGGCCAGCGGCGACCCGCTGGCCGACCGCGTGATCCTCTGGACCCGCGTGCTGGCGCTGGACAGCGCCGACAAGCGCGACATCCCGCTGCGCTGGGAAGTGGCGGCCGAGCCCGGCTTCAACACCCTGGTGACCAGCGGAGACGCCGTGGCCACCGCCGCCAGCGACTTCACCGTCAAGGTGGACGCCGCCGGCCTGCAGGCCGGCACCCGCTACTGGTTCCGCTTCAAGGCCTACGAGCTGTATTCGCCGGTCGGCCGCACCAAGACCCTGGCTGGCGCCGCCGTGGCGCAGGTCAAGCTGGCGGTGTTCTCCTGCTCCAACTATCCGGCCGGCTACTTCCACGCCTACGCCGAAGCCGCCAAGCGAGACGACATCGACGCCGCCATCCACCTGGGCGACTACATCTATGAATACGGCCGC
Source organism: Methylibium sp. (assembly GCA_013824165.1). Taxonomy (GTDB): domain Bacteria; phylum Pseudomonadota; class Gammaproteobacteria; order Burkholderiales; family Burkholderiaceae_C; genus JACDQM01. Next base: position 1,240 of record PNNH01000095.1, read on the forward strand.
GGCGGCTATGCCAGCGGCAAGGCCGCCAGCATGGGCCGCGAAGTGCTGCCGGTCGGCGAGATCGTTGCGCTGGCCGACTACCGCGCCCGTTATGCGCAGTACCGCGGCGACGCCGATCTGCAGGCT
>PNNH01000052.1 GCA_013824165.1 Methylibium sp.
ATCGAGTGCCGAGGTGGGCTCGTCGAACAGCATCACTTTGGGCTTGAGGCAAAGCGCGCGCGCGATTGCCACGCGCTGCTGCTGGCCGCCCGAGAGCTGCAGCGGGTACTTGTGCGCCTGCTCGGCGATGCGCACGCGGGCCAACTGCTGCATCGCGCGCTCCTCGGCCTCCTTCTTGGGCATCTTGCCCACCCACATCGGTGACAGCGTCAGGTTCTCCAGCACGCTGAGGTGGGGGAAGAGGTTGAACTGCTGGAACACCATGCCGACCTCGCGGCGCACCGTGTCCAGTGCACGCACATCGTCACTCAGCACCGTGCCGGCCACCGTCAACTTGCCTTCCTGGTATTCCTCCAGGCCGTTGACGCAGCGGATCAGCGTCGACTTGCCCGAACCCGAGGGGCCGCAGATCACGATGCGCTCGCCGGCGCGCACATTCAGATCGATGTCGCGCAGCACGTGGTAACCGTTGCCGTACCACTTGTTGACGCGCTCAAAACTGATCAAGGGGGTGGTGTCGGTTGAGCTCATCGTGACTTGTTCAGTTGCTTCTCGATCCACAGGCTGTAGCGCGACATCGCGAAACAGAAACTGAAGTAGATCGCGGTGATGAAGAGATAGCCTTCGATCTTGAAAGGCCGCCAGTCGGCATCCGAGTTGAAGGCCAGGCCCATGGCGCCGGTCAGCTCGTACAGCGACACGATGGTGACCAGCGAGGTGTCCTTGAAGATCGCGATGAAGCTGTTCATGATGCCAGGCACCACCAGGGTCAGCGCCTGCGGCAGCACGATCTTGCGCTGCTGCTGCCAGTACGTCAGGCCCAGTGACTGCGCCGCCTCGATCTGCCCCTTGGGTATCGCCTGCAGGCCGCCGCGGATGATCTCGGCCAGATAGGCCGCGGCAAACAGCGTGATGCCGGCCAGCACGCGGATCAGCACGTCGATCGTCATGCCCTGCGGCAGGAACAGCGGGAACATGAAGGAAGCCATGAAGAGCACCGAGATCAGCGGCACGCCGCGGATCAGCTCCACATAGACGGTGCAGACCGCCCGTATCGCCGGCATCTGCGAGCGCCGCCCCAGCGCCACCAGCACCGCCAGCGGGAAGGCCATCACGATGGACAGCGAGGCCAGCACGATGGTCAGCGGCAGGCCGCCCCAGAGATCGGTAGTGACGACAGTCAGTCCGGCCACACCGCCATGCATCAGCGCGAAGTAGGCGGCCAGCACGGCCACCCACACCAGGCCCAGCCAGGGCTTCCAGAAACTGCGCACGCAGCAGACCATCAGCAGGCCCATCAGCAACGCGGTGGCGACCAGAGGCCTCCATTGCTCATCGAAGGGGTAGCGGCCGAAGATGAT
>PNNH01000093.1 GCA_013824165.1 Methylibium sp.
GGGGTGGTACCGCGAGTATCAGCAGCGGCTCGACCTGCCGCTGGGATATGCCCGTCGGGAGCCGAAGTTCTCGCAGGGCCAGAAGGCAGCGGCCATCGAGCACTACCTCACACATGATCGATGCATCGCTGCCACCATGAGGGCGCTGGGCTATCCAGGGCGTGGAACGCTAACCAAGTGGGTCCGCGAGGCATTCCCTGAAGCCAGGATGGCCCTTGTCGGCAGTGTGGGCCAGCGAAGATATCCCGAGAGCTTGAAGCACGCGGGAGTGATGGAGCTTTGCACCCGGCAGGAAAGTGCACAGGCTGTTGCCGACAGGCTCGGCGTGTGCCGGCCAACGTTGTACAACTGGAAGAACCAGCTTCTGGGGCGTGAGGCACCCGCATCAATGAAACACACCGATCGATCACCGCAGGCGCAAGAGCGCGAAGAGCTCGAGCGCCAGGTTGAAATACTGCGCCACGAAGTCAGGCAACTGCGCCTTGAGCAGGACCTCTTGAACAAGGCCAACGAACTGCTAAAAAAAGGCCTGGGCGTCGATCTGCAACTCCTGTCCAACCGGGAGAAGACACTGCTGATTGACGCCCTCAGGGAGCACTATGGTCTGCCTGAGCTCCTTGCACAGTTGGGTCTTGCGCGCAGCTCATACTTCTACCATCGGGCCCGCGCGGCAATAGGAGACAAGTACGTGAAGGTGCGCCAATCCATCACCGAGCTCTTCGAGTCCAATCACCGCTGCTACGGCTACCGCAGGCTGCAAGCCTCACTGGCCAGAGAGCAAGGCCCGATCTCCGAGAAGGTAGTGCAGCGGCTGATGAAGCAAGAGAGCTTGGTCGTTGCAAAGCCCAAGCGGCGGCGGTATGCCTCTTACCTTGGCGAGATCAGCCCGGCACCAGAGAACATCATCAACCGTGACTTCCAGGCTGCGGCGCCCAACGAGAAATGGCTGACCGACATCACAGAGTTCCAGATCCCTGCAGGCAAGGTCTACCTGTCACCGATCATCGATTGCTTCGACGGGATGGTGGTGAGCTGGACCATTGGCACGAGCCCGGATGCTGAGCTGGTCAACACTATGCTGGATGCTGCTATCGAGACGGTGGCAGAGACCAACGATCGACCTGTGGTCCACTCAGACC
>PNNH01000057.1 GCA_013824165.1 Methylibium sp.
TAAGGGGTATCCGATTAGCTCCACAGAGGATAGAATATACTGGACAAATATACAGCAATGAGTCCAGTCCCTGTCAACGACTATCCGCGCACCTGGAGCGAATTCCTTGATTGGTTTTCCTCCGAGGACGCCTGCCTGGCCTACCTGGAGCGCCTGCGCTGGCCGCAGGGTTTCATCTGCCCGAGCTGCGGCTCCATGACGGGGGCGCCGTACCGTGCCAGCCGCACGCGGCTGCTGTGCAAGGACTGCGGCCACCAAAGCACCGTCACTGCCGGCACCATCTTCGACAAGACCCGCACGCCCTTGAAAGTGTGGCTGGCCGCAGCGTGGTACGTGACCAACCAGAAGCAAGGCGTGAGCGCCTTGGGGTTGCAGCGGGTGCTCGGCCTGGGAAGCTACCAGACCGCCTGGACCATGCTGCACCGGTTCCGCCGGGCAATGGTGCGGCCCGACCGCGAACGGCTCAAGGGCGTGGTCGAAGTTGACGAGGCCTACCTGGCCATCACGGACCGCAAGCAGCCCATTTCCCCAGCGGGACGCAAGAACAACACGAGCAAAGTATTGATCGTGCTGGCGGTGGAGATACTACAACCCAAGGGGTTCGGGCGGATCCGTTTGCGCCGCATCGACAAGGACTCCGAGGAGTTCGTGGTGCCGTTCGTTCAAGCGTCGGTGGAGCCCGGTGCGACAGTGAAAACCGATGGCTCGGCCGCTTACCGATCGCTGTCGGAGTTGGGCTATGAGCATCAGCGCAATGTCATGCTGGGCTCGGATGTGCCGGCCCACGTTTCCATGGCCGGGGTGCACCGGGTGGCCTCGCTGATCAAGCGCTGGATTCTGGGCACCCACCACGGTTCGGTCCAGCCCGAACACCTGGACGCCTACCTGGACGAGTTCGTCTTTCGATTTAACCGCCGCACCTCCAGTTCCCGCGGGATGCTGTTCTACCGGCTGATGCAGCAAGCTGTGCTTACCGATCCGGTGACTTATGCCGACATCGTGCTGCCCGCCGAAGAAGCGGCTGAAACGGCCTAGTGGAGCTAAGCGGATACCCCTTA
>PNNH01000111.1 GCA_013824165.1 Methylibium sp.
GAAATCCTCACGCTGATCACGGCCCTGGGCACCGGCATTGGCAAGGCGGGCGGCAGCACCGGCAACGACGACTTTGACGTTGCCAAGCTGCGCTACCACCGCATCATCATCATGACCGACGCCGACGTGGACGGCGCACACATCCGTACCCTGCTGCTCACATTTTTCTACCGCCAGATGCCCGAGCTGGTCGAGCGCGGCCACATCTACATCGCCCAGCCGCCGCTTTACAAGGTCAAGGCCGGCAAGGAAGAGCTGTACCTCAAGGACGCCCCGGCGCTTGACGGCTTCCTGCTGCGCATCGCCCTCAAAGACGCCAGCGTGACCACCGGCGGCGCCCAGCCGCAGACCCTGTCCGGCGACACCCTGGCCGAACTGGCGCGCAAGCACCAGGTGGCCGAACACGTGATTGCGCGCCTGTCGGGCTTCATGGATTTCGAAGCCCTGCGCGCCGTGGCCGACGGCGTGGCGCTGAACCTCGAAACCACGCAGGACGCCGAGGCCAGCGCTGCACTGCTACAGACCCGGCTGCGCGAACTCTCAGCCACCGGCATCCCCGCTGAAGTGGCAGCCGAGTTCGACGTCCGCACCGACAAGCCCCTGCTGCGCATCAGCCGCCGCCACCACGGCAACATCAAGAGCAGCGTCATCACGCAAGACTTTGTGCACGGCGCCGACTACGCTGCCCTGGCCGAAGCCGCCAACACCTTCCGCGGCCTGCTGGGCGAAGGTGCCCGCGTGCAACGCGGCGAAGGCGAACGCCAGAAAGAAGAAAAAACCGCCGACTTCCGCCAGGCCATGCAGTGGCTCATCAGCGAGGCCGAGCGCACCACCAGCCGCCAGCGCTACAAAGGCCTGGGCGAAATGAACCCCGAGCAGCTCTGGGAAACCACCATGGACCCCCAGGTGCGCCGCCTGCTGCGCGTGCAGATCGACGACGCAATCGAGGCCGACCGCGTGTTCACCATGCTGATGGGCGACGAAGTGGAGCCGCGCCGGGAGTTCATCGAGACGAATGC
>PNNH01000023.1 GCA_013824165.1 Methylibium sp.
CGCGTGGTGCGCGCCACCGATGCCGACGGCAGCGTGATCGAAGCACCCTACGACCGCCTGATCATCGCCACCGGCTCGAATCCGTTCATGCTGCCCATCCCGGGCAAGGACCTGGCCGGTGTGCTGGCTTACCGCGACATCGCCGACACGCAGGCCATGATCGACGCGGCCACGCGCTACACCCATGCGGTGGTCATTGGTGGTGGCTTGCTCGGCCTGGAAGCGGCCAATGGCCTGATGAAGCGTGGCATGACGGTGAGCGTGGTGCACGTGGGCCCGTGGCTAATGGAACGGCAGCTCGACGAGGTGGCGGGCCAGCTGCTGCAGGCCTCGCTGGAAGAGCGCGGCATGACCTTCCTGATGGGCGCGCAGACGCAGGAGTTGCTGGGTGGTGACGATGCGCGTGTGAAAGCAGTCCGCTTCAAGGACGGCAGCGAAGTGCCGGCCGATCTGGTGGTGATGGCCGTGGGCATCCGCCCCAACACCGCGCTGGCCGAGACCATGAACCTGCACGTGAACAAGGGCATCGTGGTGAGCGACACCTTGCAAACCGTGACCGACCCGCGTATCTACGCGGTGGGCGAATGCGCGGCGCACCGCGGCATCGCCTACGGCCTGGTGGCGCCACTGTTCGAGCAGGGCAAGGTGCTGGCCACGCACCTGGCCGAGTTCGGCATCGGCCGCTACGTGGGCTCGCTCACCTCGACCAAGCTCAAGGTGACCGGCATCGACCTGTTTTCCGCCGGCAACTTCACCGGCGGCGCCAACACCGAAGAGATCGTGATGAGCGACCCATCGGGCGGCGTCTACAAGAAGCTGGTGATCCAGGACGACAAGCTGGTGGGCGCCTGCCTGTACGGCGACACGGTGGACGGCTCCTGGTACTTCAAGCTGCTGCGCGACGGCCGCAGCGTGGCCGACATCCGCGACAAGCTGATGTTCGGTGAATCCAACATCGGCGACGTGGGCCACCAAGGCCAGAGCAAGGCCTCGGCCATGGCG